>NZ_CAMLHX010000027.1 GCF_946479965.1 uncultured Mucilaginibacter sp.
CATCAGTTCGGGTTTTAAGCGATTGGCGCGAATACAAAAAGGATGTAACCTTTACTGCACGCGTAAACAACGATACGCTTTACATAAATTTTCCTAAAGACGACAAAAGCCCTGGAGAGCTTAACTGGATGAGCCGCCTGATATTGGTACGCATCTTTGCTCCGCAATTATTATCAGTTAACGGCACCAATACCAAGCTTTTGTTGCAGCGGCTAGATCAACCCGTGATCAATATCAACGTCGGCGGCAAATCAAGGATAGCCATAGAGAGTATTAACCGGAACATTAATTCAATAAACATAAACCAGTCAGATTCTAGTCAGGTGTTATTCAACATGTCTCCGGAGCTAACAGGTTCAAAAAATATTCATTTTAAAACTGTTTCGGCCACATTAAAAGACTATACCTTATTGGATATAGGGCACGGCTATGCAGATAACAGCAATTTAAGCATAGCAGACAGTTCGGCAATTATTTTATCAGGGAAATCTTTAAAGGGGATGCGCTAATTTTATATCAAAGGGAGCTTTTTGATTGTAAAAAACTGATTTGGCCAGTAGGGTAGAGCGCCGATTTAGCCCGGCAAGAGATATTAACATACAACATTTCTACAGATTGTTTAGCCAAATTGGTGGTAAAAAACCATCATGAAAAGTTTACGATATTTTTCTATCGCTGCTATTGTTGCGCTGGGTACCGCGGCGCAGGCACAAACTAAAACCGGCTTTCATATTATTAAAGATATCCCAATAGCCGGAAACGGCGGCTGGGATTACATAACGGTTGACGGCGCCGCAAAGACGATGTTCGTATCTCATGGCAACCAGGTGAACATTCTGAATACACGGGGAGATTCCGTTGGCGTAATTCCAAATGTCGCGGGCGTGCACGGCATTGCCATTATAAAAGCTTTAGGCAAAGGCTATACCAGCAACGGAAGGGCTAATACCATCTCTGTTTTTGATCTTCAAACTTATAAAGTGCTTGCCGAAGTACCGGTAGGGCAAAACCCCGACGCTATTTTTTATGATGACTTCTCAAAAAAGATCATCACCTGCAATGGCGGCAGCAAAGACGCTACAATATTTGACCCGGGAAGTAACAAGGTAGTGGGTACCGTGCCATTGGGTGACAAACCAGAGACAGCTGTATCTGACGGCAAGGGTAGGATTTTTGTTAACGGAGAGACCACCAGCAACATTATTGTGTTTGATGCCACAACATATAAAGAAGTAGCGCGGTATAAAATTGACGGCGGTGAAGAACCTACGGGCCTGGCCATTGACCGGAGTACCAACCGTTTGTTTATTGCTTGTGCCGGATCAAAAACCATGGCGGTTATGAACGCGCTCAATGGTAAAACTGTGGCTAAAATAAACATTGGCGATTCGGATGGACTGGTATTTGACCCTGAAACAAAAATGATCTACACTTCTAATACCGAGGGCACTATAAGCGCAATAAAAGAACTATCAGCGGATAAATTTGAGTTCATCGAAACTATACAATCAGAACCCAGCGCGCGTACAATAGGAATAGATTATACAACTCACCATTTGTTTTTACCTGCAGCCAAAACGGAGCCTAACACTTCCGGTGGCAGGCCAAGGCAAATACCAGGAAGTTTCCATGTTATTGAAGTAGGAATGTAACAGCTCAATTTAATACCCCGATTTATATTAAAGCCGCTAAGACATTACGTCTGGTGGCTTTATTGTTTTATCGAAATGAGTGGTTGCGATAAAACAATCTTATCATACTTGGTAATACAATAAGCAGTAAAGGCAGCGCCGCTATAAAACCCCCTATTACCGCAATAGCTAATGGCTGGTGCAGTTGCGCGCCGGCTCCAATACCCAATGCCAACGGCATTAAAGCTATAATAGCGCCGAGTGCGGTCATCAACTTAGGCCGCAAGCGAGTAGAGATGGAATAGATGACAGCTTCATCAACCGTACCTTCCCGTGCGCTTTCGCGGAATTGCCAAAAGGTAAATATGGCGTTTTCTCCTATAATGCCTACTATCATGATTAAGCCGGTATAGCTACCAACATTGAGTGGCGTGTGTGTAAGGTATAATGCGAGGAAACTGCCCGAGATGCCCAGCACGGCTATGGTCAAAATAAGCAAGGCAATGCGGAACTGTCTGAAAAGGAATAATATTACGCAGAAAACCAACAGGCTTGATGTTACCAGTATGATGAGCAGCTCTTTAAATGATTGCTGCTGCTCAGCATAAGCACCGCCGTATGCGATATGATAGCCTGATGGCAGATTAACGTTTTGCGCAATGCCTTTTTGTATGGCGGGAATTACCGTACCCAGATCGCTGTTTTCTAAACGAGCTTCAATTACACCCATTGATTGCAGGTTTTCGCGCTGTACTTCAGCATCGCCTTCCTGTAATTGCACGTTTGCCAGTTGGTTAATGGGCAACAAGCGCCCATCTGGTAAAAATATGGTCATCTTAGCTAATCTGTCAACATTAAGCGTGCGGTTACCGGGGTACACCATGCGGATAGGCGAAAGTTGCAGTTTTTCAAAAACGCTGCCTGCCATGCTGCCATCCAGTGCAGTTTGAACCTGTGTTTGCAACATAACGGGGGTGATATTGTATTGCGCCAATTTGGTGTAATCGGGCGTAATATTTACAGCAGGACCGGCTATAACTATCCCGTCAAACACATCGGCGGTGCCCTTAACATTGGTTACTATATCCGCTATTTGTCTTGAAAGCTCCTGAAGCTTAGCCTGGTCGTTTCCAAAAACCTTTATCTCTATTGGCTGGGTTGATGTCATCAGATCGCCCAGCATATCACCAATTACTTGCCCAAAATCAACTCGCAAAGCTGGTTGGGTAGACTCAATTTGCGCACGCAGATCACTCGTTACTTCCTCGGTGGTTCTATCCCGAGTCTTTTTCAGTTGGATCAGATAATCCCCTGTATTGGGTTCAGTAATAAAAAAGCCCATTTGCGTGCCCGTGCGACGTGAATAGGTAGCCACATCTGGGTCCTTAATAATGATCTTCTCTATCTCGCGCAGCATACGGTCGGTTTCTTCTAATGACGTACCCGGCGGCGAAGTATAATCAAGTACAATGCTACCCTCATCCATGTCCGGTAGGAAACCTGTTTCCAAATTGCCGGGTATAAAAACAATAACACCTGCCAGCAACGCCATCACTACAATACTGATAACTGGCTTGCGGATAAAGAAAGATACCCAGGCCTGTTTTTTCACATGATGTTCTTCTTCTTTTTTTGCTGTTTCGCGGGTTTGTTTCCGGGTTAGTATCAGGTATATTACGGGCAGGCAAATCCATGTAACAAAGAATGAACAAACAAGTGTTATGATCATGGTGCTTGTCATCACCTTAAAATAGGCTCCTGCAACCCCGGTCATCAAAATAAATGGCACGAAAATCACTATAGTGCTTATTGACGAACCAACCATTGCAGGAAACAAGTAATTGATTGCTTTTTGTAATAGTGTCAGCGTTGGTTCTTCGGGATGCTCTTCATGTGTGCGGTGGATCTGCTCAACAACTACTATAGCATCATCAATAATTAACCCTATTGCAGCTGCAATAGCGCCTAAGGTCATGATGTTAAAGGTATAATCGAGCGCGTAAAGGAGAATCAATGTAAGCCCGAGTGTTACGGGTATAGTAAGCAAAATGGTAGCGCTGGCTTTAAATGAGCGTAGGAATATGATAGCCACTATAATGGCCAATGCCAAACCGATCCACAAACTATCGCTAACGCTACGGATGGAATCTTTTACAAAATCTGCCTGGATATAGTAAGGCCTTATGGTAACACCTGCGGGCAGCACCTTTTGCAGCGCTGCCAGTTTTAATGCCATTGCATCAGACAAAGTTATCAAATTGGCATTGGGCTGTTTAATAACGGCTATCAAGACACCGTCATGACCGTTGGCGTTGATCTTGGTATATTCAATACCCGGATTGATCTGTACATCGGCTATATCCTTCAACTGCACCACCCGTTTGCGGTTGTTGCTGATAACCATATTGGCCAATTGATCGCCAGCGTTGATGCTGGCATCCATTACGGTTAGGTATAGCATTTTATAGTCGGACATATAACCTTCCGACTTAATGAAGTTGGTTTGCGCAAGCTGGTTGCTTATCATATCCGGCGTAATGCCCAATGAACTCATTTTCTGCATATCCAGCACCAGCCAAAACTCTTTGTTCTTGCCTCCAATTACTCTTATCTCTGAAATGCCTTCCACTTGGGATAGGAAAGGCTTTACGGTATAGGTGGCGATTTGCTTGAGTTCAATGGGCGATTTGTTGTGGCTCTCTAACGTATAACCGCTAACCGGCAAAATAGATGGATTCATTTTTTCTACCGTGATATTTACATCCGGAGGTAAAGAGTTTTGTATTTCGGTAATGCTTGACTCAATACGTTGTTGGCTCAGGTCAATATCAGCATCCCAGTTCATAAAAGCCGATATCTCACAACTGCCGCGACTGGTAGTGCTACGCACATATTGCAGGTTGGGTATTTGTTTTACAGCATTCTCCAGTGGTTTGGTAACCGTAACCATCATTTTATTAACGGGCTGCAGGCCCGCATCGGCAATGATCTTGATTTTAGGAAAAGTGATCTCAGGAAACAGTGATGTTTGCAGCCGCGAGTAAGAAAAAGCTCCCCCCAGCAGTATAATAAGCAACATCAAACTGATGGGCTTTTTATGCGTAATAAAAAAATTGTTAAAGTTATTCATGGCTGATGATCTTAACTTTTGCAGTATCGGCCAAACCATAGTTCCCTGTCACCACAATGCGATCTTCCGGGCCAAATGCCGGCGATAGTATTTCTACTCGGTCGCCGGCCTCCAATCCTTTTTTAACAGGGGTTTTTATGGCTATTGTATCATTCTGTAATTTCATAACCCAAAACTCTGTTTGGGTTTCATTAGCCAGCACAGCGGATTTAGGCAGTGTGGCAGCAATGCTTTTAGCCGAGCGGATAAGGCGCGCCTTAGCTACCAAATTTTCGGGCAGTGGCTGGGGGCTGTTTACTTTAATAACTATTCCCTGAGTTTGCGATACTGAGTCAACCGCGGGCATTGTTGCGCTAACTATACCGTTTAAACGCTGTCCATCCGGCATTATTAGTAGTAATTGCTTGTTATGCGCCAACACCCCGCGCAACTCGTAAGGTAACTGCAACAAAAAGGCAAAGCTTGCCCCGTCACTTATTGTGGCTAACGGCTCGCCGTCCTGCACATAATCGCCAATTTGATGGTTTAACTGGGTTACATAGCCACTGCTTGACGCCTTAATGCGGTTAACACCAGAAAACTTGAACGTAGTATCCAGAATATTTATATCGTTACCAATGCTTTGTGCCTCCTTGGTTTTAATAGTGAAAAGCAACTGACCTTTGCTTACATATTGTCCCGGCTTAATATTTACCTGCTGTATATAGCCAATGGCGTTGGCCTTTACATAGTTTTTTTGCAGGAATTGTGATGTAGCACTCAGTAGAATAGAGTCGGCCATGGGGCCGTTGTTTATGGTAGTTATGGTTACCGGAGTGTGCGAGGCGGTGGTAGTTTCCTCGTCATTTGTTGAAACATCGCCGCTGCATGAACATAGCAGTAACATGGCCGCTATAAGTGTATAGTTATATTTAAAAATAAGCTTCATGTTATTTGTTCCAATAGTTAAGTTGATTGATCAATTGTAATTGGCTGATTGTATTTTGAGTAAGCAGGTTTTTTACCGCGAAGTAGTTGTTTACTGCTAATATCAGATCAGCGATGCGCAGGTCGCCGGTTTGCATAAGTTTTGTATCTACTTTTATTAATGATTCTGAGTATTTAAACTGATCCTGAATATCGTTTAACAGAGAGTCGTAACTGTTTATCTGTTGCTGCAACTGATTAACTTGCTGTGTATATTGGCGGTCGTAAAAATCTAAATAATTGCGGCGGGTATTCTCCTGCAACAGGATCTGTTTATGCGCCAGCTTTCGCTGTCCGCCATCATAAATGGGAATAATCAGCCCAAAACCGGCGCTAACGCCAAAGTTTTTATAATAAGACGCTAAAAGATCAGAGTTATACCCAGCATCGGCAAAAACGTTAAACTTAGGTTTGTAACTAAAATCTATTAATTGATGCTGGTTACTAAGCCGCATACTATCAATCTTAAATTGCCTGAAAAAAATACTGTTCTGCCTGTCGAACAAATAACTGCGTGATAGATCTGGCTTGCCGATGGTTAAAACTGCTGTATCAGCAACGCCGGCCAGGTAATTCAATGTGGCATAGTCCGTTTTATATTGCAATTTTGATTGAGCCAACTGCAATTGCGCCTGTTTTAATGTCACTAAAAAAGTAAGGTAATCGCTTTGGCGATAAACATTGGTTCGCGTTAGTTTTTTAAGCAGGTCCTCTTCCTGAGCTAACAGATCAACCACCTCCTGATTAAACTTTTGTTGCTCTAAACTGCCGTAAGCGGCAATATATTGAGCGGTAATAGCCCGGCGCAGGTCCTGCTCTGATAGTTTGATGGTATTGCGTAGAGAGTCGCGTTGAAAACCAATACTGGCGTTCTGCGCGTTAAGGTAATTTTTACCGATAAAGGTTTTGTTTACACCTAACAGTGCGTTTAGCATCTGTCCATTGCTTATGGCTTCTGAATAACCGTAGCCTTTTATTACAGGTGCATATAAGCCGCCAACGTTGCCGCTTACTATAGGTTTATATCCTGCTTTAAGGCGTATGCTATCTATCTGGGCAGATAATATCTGGTTATTAAGATCCTTTGCCAGCGGACTATTACGCAATGCTGTTTGCAAATAATCATCAAGCGTGCGTTGCTGTGCCTGTGCGCAAATGCAGGCCATCATTAACAGGATGAAAGTATATAAGTATCGCATATTATGAATGCCAAACTAAGGGGCAATTCTGTAAAAAACCTGTAAAAAACAGTCTTATTAGAAGCTTACCATAAACGTGTGCCGGTCTTGATGGTAGCTGTAGGACAGCGTGAAGCCGTAATTTTCGCAAATCTGCCTTGCCAGTGTGAGGCCTAAGCCACTGCCCTCAGATTCTGGCGATTTGTAGAACCGTTGAAAAATCATTTTCGGGTCAAGCGTCTGTGATTTGCCAGTATTTTGAATGGTAAGCGCGTACTTGTCAAGCGACAAGTGTATTTCGCCATTGCTAATATTATGGCGAATTGCGTTGGTTAGCAGATTGTTGAGCAATATTTCCACCAAAACTTTACTCATGCGGATTCCATTGTCAGCCAATTGAGTATGTACGTGTAAGTTCTTGCTTGAAAAAAACTCGTGGAATTCGCTCAATATAGTTTCGACAGCAGTTTTGATATTTACCTGCTCCTGCTCGTCTACCAGCTTGTTCTCAATCTTGGTGAGCAACAGCATGGCTTTATTTAACCGGGTTAATTTTGCCACAGTGGCGTATACATCGGTAATCAACTCGCCCTGCCTCTCACTTAAATTACTGGTTTGTATAAGTGTATCTAATTTTGAATTCATTACAGCTATGGGCGTCATCAGCTCATGCGCCGCGTTCTCTGTAAACTTTTTTAGTTCCTGGTAATCCTGTCGCACCCTTGCGGACATGGCGGATATTTCCTGGTTCATGTCCCTAAACTCTTCAATATTTGTTTGAAGCTCTGTAATGCTGTTTCTATCGGTGAGATTAAACAGTTTTATCTGAGCCAGCATATCATAAAAAGGCAGCCATAAATTACGGATCACCACGCGGTTGATAACAACCAGAATCACGATCAGCACAAATATGATACCCAGGGTTATCAGAAATATTAATTGTATCAGGTCCTCGGTTTCCACCTTTGATTCAATGATGGTGATGCGATAATAAGTTCCGTTAAGCTTTACCGAACTGATAAGGCTTCGACCAGATTCGCGCTCGTGGACTTTATCATCCCAATATTTAACATCGGCAAAAGTTCTTTGAACCGTATCTTTTGTTATTGGCTGAAATTGTATTTTCAGATCATCAGATTTGAATACCTGCGGGAGACGATTGTTTAACGTTACATATTCAAATATTTCATTCTCCTCTACTACAAGATCTTTGTCTACCTGGTCTGTTAATATGTAGCTGATAGTGAAATAATAAACGATCCCGGTAATAACTATGACCAATATGGTTACGATCAAACTAATGCGGTTGTACTTATCCAGTAATTTCATCTACTCCGTAAATTTATAACCCATACCATAAGCAGACTGGATATAATCCTTGCTACCCGCATCAACCATTTTTTTGCGGAGATTTTTTATATGCGAGTAAATGAAATCAAAGTTGTCCGCCATATCAATACCATCGCCCCATAGATGTTCGGCCAATGCATTTTTAGAGATCACCTTTCCTTTATTAGCTATGAAATAAAGCAGCAGGCCGTACTCGCGTTTGGTGAGCTTAACAAGGATGTTATTAACCAATACCGACTTTGCCAACAGATCTAATGTAAGTTCATTAAAAGCGATGGTTTGATTGCCGTCAAAGGATTTACGTCGCACTATAGCCATTACCCGTGCTCGTAATTCGGACAAATGAAATGGCTTGGTTAAATAATCGTCGGCACCCCGATCAAGACCCTGCAACCGGTCGTCAAGCGAGTTTTTGGCAGAAATGATGAGCACCCCATCAGGATGCCGGTTTTGTTTAAGCGATTGCAATATGTCAAGCCCGCTGCCCTCGGGTAGTGTAATATCCAGTATAATGCAATCATAACGGTAAACATTGATCTTTTGGAGGGCAGATGAATAATCAACAACTGCTTCGCAAATGTTACCGGCATCAGTAAAATAATCACGGATACTCTCTCTTAAACCGGTCTCGTCTTCAACGACTAATAGTTTCACTTTTTTAACGATAAAAGTAATGGCGGAATTTGTAGAAAATCTGTTATGAAGATAAGCTGCTTATCTCGCTTCTCCATATTTTCTACAGAAAGTATTTTTTAATTGCCAAGTATGAAGCGATATGTGGTTTGTTTGCTGTTATCAGCATTTACTTTCGGGGCAGAAGCCCAAGGCCTTGATCTTAGAATTCTGGAGCGTATTAACGGACCTGCTTCGCCTGCCGATGCAACATGGCGCACACTATCGAAAACGGCTTATCTGGTTGATGTAGCTGCTCCTGCATCAATGTTGGTGGTTGGTCTGGCGAGCAATAATAAAGAGTTGACTACAAATGGCTTAAAAACAGCTGGTGCCATTTTAATTGCGGAAGGATTTACCGCCGTTTTGAAAGGCACCATAACAAGACAGCGGCCCTATTTGGAATACCCTGACCTTATAACAGGCAAATCTTCATCAACTGGTTCCTCATTTCCCTCAGGACATACTTCTACGGCTTTTGCCACAGCCACATCGCTTAGCCTCGCCTTTCCTAAATGGTATGTTATAGCACCTTCTTTTGCCTATGCGTCAGCAGTAGGTTATTCTCGTATGTACCTTGGCGTACATTATCCAAGTGATGTGGTTGGGGGCGCTTTAATTGGAGCAGGTTCCGCTTTTCTTACCTGGAAACTTCAAAAATTATTGGATAAGAAATATCACAATAAATAAATATCCCAATTGTCTACAAATTGTCGGCAGCATCTCTACAGAATCTGCCTGTACATTGGTTAAAAACAATTGAAATATGAAAAAGTTATTTTTTACAGCCGCTATCAGCGTGTTAACCGTTAGCGCTATTATTGCTCAAGACATTAAAAGCAGCAAAGTACCTGCTGCCGTTTCCAAGGCGTTAATCAAAAAATATCCCGCCGCTATTAAAGTGTCTTGGGAAAGGGAAGATGGTAATTATGAAGCTAACTGGGGAGGCAAAAGCGGCGAAGATATGTCTGTTACCTTTACACCAGCAGGTGTTTTTGTAGAACAGGTTGAACTCATAATGCCATCTGCACTTCCGTTAAACGCAACCAAATATCTGCAAACCCACTATAAAGGTATTAAGGTAGATGAAGCAGGAAAAGTAACCGGTGCCAATGGAAATGTAAGCTATGAAGCTGAAATTAAACATAAAGAAGTATTGTTTGATGCGCAGGGCAACTTTGTGAAAGTTGATTAAATAACTTTAAATTAGCGATATGTGGTGGCTATACGCTTTATTCTCAGCATTGTTCGCATCCCTTACAGCAATATTTGCAAAAATAGGCATTAAGGGAGTAGATACAGATTTGGCAACTGCTATCCGAACCGTAATAATTCTTGTGCTGGCCTGGATTATAGTGTTTGCCCGGGGTGGTGTTTCAAATATAGGCCAACTAAGTCGGGCTAACTGGCTGTTTCTTGCGTTATCAGGCGTTACTACCGGATTGTCCTGGATATTCTACTTTAAGGCCTTGCAAATGGGTCAAGTTTCGCAAGTAGCGCCTGTCGATAAATTGAGTGTTGCGCTTACTATTGTGTTGGCAGTAATTTTTCTGGGAGAGCCGCTTACTTTAAAAAATAGCATTGGGGCTTTATTAATTATTGCCGGCACTATAGTACTGATTAAATAAATGTGATTTAAGTACTGGCATAAATTAGAAGCGGGATAAGGATTCGGTTGACCTTTCAAAAAACTGCTAATAATGACTTAATAAATCTAAAAGTTCAATTCCACGAGGGTTTAAAATTAAATTACCTTGCTGATTTTCAGTAAGGTAATTTTTTAGTAGCCTCAAGGGAATCGAACCTCGTTTAAGCAACTTTAGATCATTCAAAACCTTCAATTGCTGCACCATGTGGTTCGAATTCTCTCCAGTCTGGGGAACTGCAATAGAAATAGCCGGTTATTACGTCGTTCCCCGGACTGGGCTAGAACCACTAACTAATTGGCTATTCCCTTCAAATTTTCTATGAGTTGGTTCGAAAAAGTCCAATAGGGATCACCTTATAATAACGAGTACAAAACAGATTCGTCACAACTTAAATGTCTGTAGGGAAAATCCAATTAAACCGAATGACCTCTCGTACATTATTTATGATTAATGACCTCTACCTCGTTGCCTTCTCCTTCCATGTGAAGCTTCATCATCCACATCGTCAATGATATTAACATTAATCAAATCAGAATATCCGGGTGATAGTGTAATTGAAGGTTCTTGCTGAAGGCCCGGCGTTGGCATGAGTTCATTTGCATCAATTATTTCAGCCGCTTGTAGTTCGAGCCTTTCAATATTTATTTTTTCAGCCAGGTCGCCGTTTTTTAGAGTATTGGCGTAAGCCATACTATCCTTGAGCTGCCTGTCAAATTCGAATAAACTATCAAAAAGACTCTCCCCGCTTAGTTTGAATGCCACGCGATCAAACTGTCCCATCTTTGCGGAATGTTCAGCATTTTTTCCCCGCGAGTTATTTTGAGGACTGAGCTTTATCGTATTAGTCGCATCTTTTCTGCTAACAATTACCTGAATATGCATTTGTTCGCCTAGCTTTCGCTCTCCCCGTTTTTTAACGCCTTGTTTTACCTCCGGATCTTTATAAGTATAATACCGGTAGTTTTCTAACTTGGCAAACCAAACCAGATCTTCATTGCTGTTTATCTCTTCGCGTTTAAAGTTTTGTGCATACGCATCCATCACCCGAACAGCAAAGCCTTTAAGCTGATCTTTTACGCCGTCATCTCCATATTGCTCCCTTAAAAAAGCGATCTCTTTTTGGCTCGGGCTGATATTAACCAAAAAGAACTTGGCATCGGCTTTTCCTAATTTAGCGATATTGTTATCAATTGATTTCATAACAACATAAGGATCTATCTTTATTTCCCGGCTGTTAAACCAGTATTCCGGCTCGCTGTTCTTAGGGAACCTGTTCTCTTTCTCCAGATAATGCACCAGAGTGCCGCTGCTGCCTTTGTTGGATGCTTCCCTGCTGTCGCTGATATTGATAAACATATTTTTTATTTATAATGACCGGACCTGTGCCTTGACAGCGTTAATTAGTTCTTCCTTTTCCCTACCTGAGGTCATCAGGGTAAAAGTCTCCCTCGAACTGATGTAACCTTCCAGTATGGCCATAAACTGTGCTTTCAGGGCTTCACCACTTTTTTGCATTTTCATAATGGCTTCCATCAATTCCCGTATTTGCAAAAACACTTCTGCCTGCTCATGCTGGTTGCTTAATACTTCTACATTATGTTCCAGCACTTCTGTATTAAAACGATCAATGACCTGCCGCTGAGATTCGCCAATCCTGTCCAGCAATGCTTTCATAGGCACAAGCAGCATATTTTCTTGCGTTTTGATGAAGCCGATATACTGCTGATGATTTTTCATCAGCGTATTTTTTAGCATATCATCATTCAGATCCATTGGGTCCTTTTTGCTTTTGTAAAAATAATCCACCATTTGTATAAAAACCTGTCGCTTCGTCCGGCCCAGTTTAAGGGCGATCTTTTCAAACTTCTGATCAGTTATGAGCGGGTATCTTACCGATCTTACATTGATATCTTCTGTCATAGAATTCAATTTTTATGGCTGCCATCAAAAGCTATACTGCTATCAAGCTACGTAGCTATCGAGCTGCACAATGATCCAGCTACTTCGGATACTGCCAAGTATCCTGTTTTCTTTTATTTCGCACTTAAAAAATGCACTAAGTATCCCCGGAGGATACGCAAAACCCCCGTAGCGCAGCGTAGGGCAAGCAAAGTAGGGCTCTGCCCAACTTCCGCTTGCTCCAAACCATTTTATGGTTTGGACTTTTTTAAAGGATAGCATAACAATTATCATTTCAATTTTGGGTGTGGTTGTGCGTTCATTTCGTATGGGTGGTGAAGATCCGTGGGAACAAGATATTTGCGAACTCGTTCGCTTCTGTTTTAATCTCAAACTTGTTCTACTTTGTGTCCGGGCCAATAGACCAGACTTTCTGCCCTTGGGCTGAAACTTGGCTGGTATCTGATATAGCCAAGATCATGCAGGTCTTTCATACACTTATGGTAGGTGGCGATAGAGGCGATCTTTGAATAGACCATGAGTTGTTTACGGTTAATACCAAAAGGATTAGTATAGCCTGCCTTTTGCCATGATGCAAATAGGGCAGAGCATAAACTCACATGTGAACTGAGCAGGCGTTGGTCTTTAGCCATGCGCCGGATCAGCCTGCTGTAATCCTCCAAAGCGAGTTTTGTAGTTCCCGGCACTATTTAGCGTTCCCTTCCAATATTTTATGGATGTCCTCCAGCTTGTAATACATCATACCGCCGATCTTCGTGAAACGAAGCGTGCCATTGATACGCAGGTTTTGTAATGTCCCCGGTGAAATGGAAAGTATTTTTCGCACCTCTGCGCTTTTCAGCCATTGTTTAGCTGCACCAGTTTGTGGCTGTATGATTTGTTTAATTTCGGACAAAAGCTCCACTTTGAAAGCTTTCAGGTCCTCTTTGGTTATCAGATCTAATGTTGTCATAGACAACAAAATTAAGATATGTTTTGACAATATAAAATATATCAAAACAAACCATATATTTGTATCGATTAATGAATTAAACAATTTGTTGGAGTTTGATACAAATTAAGTCAGGCAGTTCAATAAGAACATCAGCAATGTTGTCCAAAACGAATTAAAAGGCCTCAAAAAAATAAATTGAAAAATTTGAAAATAAGTTATAAGACCTACTTGAATGACCGCCTAAAACAGGTCAATTTCCACGGAACGCTAACCCATCCGTTATATATTCAAATCACTTTTGAGCGAAAAACGCTTTTTTTCAAAAGCTACTATTTTGAGCTATTTGCTAAGGGGCGGTATTTTCTAAAAATACCCGGAACCAGTATCGCAGAGGGACCGGGCTTGTTGCAGGTGATCGGTTTGGAAACAGAAGTGATCAAGTTCATTGTGAACAAGCACCCCGAAGATTTTTCATTGGAGCTATTTAAAAAGGAATACGCTTATTACAGCAAAGACTTGTGTGACGAACTCGAAAGCGGATTCACTGACTATCTGTACACCTTCTTTTATGACGAAGGCTTGCCTGCATTTGCAGAGCTTTTAAAAACAGCAGGGCAGCGTACTATAGCTTATGAAATGGCACGGGACCTGAAAAAGGTTTTAACTCAACCAATATGGGAGAAGCTGATGCAAAACTCTTTCCATTATGCACCACCTTACTTACCGGTCTATGGCTTCATGAAAGAAACCAAGCATTGGCCAATGCTCTGCCTGACCAGGATGGAATGGAGCCTGCCTGAAACAAAAAATGCTTTTAAAGACTACGTCCGTATTCATCATCCGGCAATGGATGCTGATCAACTGATAGCAAAAATAGATAAGTAGCTGGACCGTATCAATGTTTAAAAGCAATGCAGTCACCGCCAGATATTAGGCAGATGACCGCACAATCCTTATTCAACAGTTAAGCAACCAATTGTGTTAAACCGGGCAAATTGTCAAGGCCGCCGATCCTATCATCGGCGCTCGTTTCAGCCTTGACGATTTGTCCTGGTTTGGCCTACCTTTGCGGGTCCGGTGAATTAGGAATTCAATTTCAAGTTGGGCAAAGAAAGGTTGTTGTGAGTGGGCGAGCAACGTCCTTTCGTGAGTAAGAAAAAGCGGTTTACGAATTCAGCATAGATGAATGAGTAAACGGCTTTTCCTGACGGGCTATTATCGGCTTAAACCATTATCATAGCCTTGGTCTTCATCGTTATCTTCAGCTCTAAAGTTATTCCCATAACGATCGGCAATGTTGTTAACCGTCTGTTTAAGAGCATCAGGCAAACGCTCGCATAAGTAAATAAGCTGTTGTTGGTTGATACTCAAAAGCGGATTTAATTCACCATAATTTCCAGAAGCGTCAAAAATCTCTAAATGATCAAACCGATCAGAGAAAAAATCCAGATTTTTTAGCCCTTCATCAAAATTGTAGCGAATGCTACTATCGTCAACAAAATGACCTCCGATGTTTACACGTTGTTTCACGCGGTCAATAGATTGTTCTACGTTATTAAGGGTTAAGTAAATCATGCTGGTTTCATAGCCATTCTGTTTAAAACGGGCTATGGTATCCATCAACTGATTATCCCTGAAATTAGTTTCTATGGTAAAATGCTGCTTTTCTTTAATCGCATCATCTACAAAGTCATGAAATACGGTTTGAACAGCAAAATAGATGCTTTCAATAGGAACGTCGGCGGGCAAATGGGCTTTCATGCGAGCTGCAATAATGTCTGCATCAAAGACAATTGCTCCTTTAGGAGATAATTTTCCGCTAAAGGTGGATTTACCTGCACCGTTTGGCCCTCCGACAATCCGTAATTGCGGAGTTTCTGGTGTCATGCCTACAAAATTTTAATCAGGTTTGCATTGCCATTCTCCAGCTTGACTAATTCTTTCCGGTCACTGTATTCATGAATAGCATAACTAGTGTCCGGGCAAAGCGTTTCATCATAGTAGGTGATGTAAGTGTTTTTAGCCCAGGCGTCCTGCTTAGCCTTTTCACTCGCAGGGCGCAGATGTTCTCTAAGTTCCGCCGCTGACATTCCCAATGATGAAATATAAAGCGAATCCGGGTTGGCTTTGATGGGCATATTTAAATTCAGTGTTCTCATACAAATATAATTACTTCGTTAATAAATATTGTTGGTTTTGTTAGATTGTAAGGTTATTTGCCTTTGTCATTCGTTTTGATTTGAGTGCTATCATATCGTCACTTACTCTTTTATCATTTAGTTTGGCATATAGTTGAGTCTGTTTAAGGTTAGTATGGCCTAACATTTTCGAAACGGTTTCGATAGGTACACCATAATTTAAGGTGACGGTGGTAGCGAAAGTATACCTGGCGATATGGAAAGTTAATACCTTATCAATATTACAGGCATCCGCTATTTCTTTCAGGTATGAATTCATCTTCTGATTGCTTAAGATCGGCAGCAGCAGGCCATGATTCAAACATTTTGGATGACCTTTATATTTATCAATAATTTCGATTGCTTCATTCAACAAGGGAATTCTCGACGAGGTGCCGGTTTTTTGCCGATTGGTATAGATCCACATAGTGCCATCTATCCCAACACTGAGATCCTTGGCTTTTAACTTTTGGACATCTGCATAGGAGAGGCCAGTGTAACAACTAAACAAAAAAATATCGCGGACCGTGCTTAGTCGCTCGTTTTTAAAATCCTTTGCCGTAAGGTTTAATAGGTCGTTTTCCGTCAAAGCGGTACGCTCAACAACTTTATTAGTCAACTTGAAATTTGCAAAGGGGTCAGATTGTAGCCATTTGTTTTTAACGCATATTAAAACGATCTTTTTAAAATGCGCCAAATATTTCATGGTAGAATTATGATTGCACTTTTGGACACTTTTAAACCAAAAGCAAAAATCGGTAATGAATTCATGATTCAATTTTTTTATTTCAATATCCTCAGCACCAAATTTCCATTTCAAAAAACCAGCAACATGATTAATAGCGGTATTATAACGTGTAATTGTATTGGCAGCAAAATCGATACCTTCGAGCGCTTTCATTTGTGCGTTATGTTGCCTGAATACATCCAGTATCAGTATTTTCTTTTCATCTGCCCCTGTCAATGCGTCCTTTAATGTCTCAACTGTTAAGTCTTGGTCATTATCGATTAGTTTTTTTTTCGCACGATAAACACTCTGCTCTAATGCATCAAGGAAACGATTTAGCTCTTTTGTAGATTCCTTGGCTCCCAATGCCCTTCCCGCTTTCGGACTCCACAGCGTTGGCTCGCATTTTCTTTTGGTAGACAGTTCTTTTGCAGTGCCATCCACGGTTATTTTAAGGTAAATAGGGAGGGGACCGCTCTCGTAATTTTTGGGCTTTCTCATAAAGAATAATAACCCGAAGCTTTTTTCAAACATAAATACTCAATAAAAGGTGAAACAAAGGTCGATTTTGAGTACTTAGAAATCAAGATGTTTAGTGATTGAACATGTTGATTTACAATTCATTATGAAGATTTCATTGAGTCTTTTTTTTATTTTAAAAGACTCAACGAATCACTCAATAGAATTATGCGTTTTTCGGTAATTGTTGATAGGAGGATTTAATAAAAAAGCCCCTAAATCATTGATTTAAGGGCTTTTTGAAGCGTTTGACATCAGCTTCAGTACTCAGAGCGGGAATCGAACCCGCACTCCGTTTACGGGAACAGGATTTTAAGTCCTGCGTGTCTACCAGTTCCACCATCTGAGCAGGCGTTAACCTTTTAAAAATAAAACCCCTCTGTTTAGTTCAGAAGGGAGTTATTGGAGCGAAAGACGAGATTCGAACTCGCGACCCCGACCTTGGCAAGGTCGTGCTCTACCAACTGAGCTACTTTCGCATTTTATATTCCGTTCAACACATTCGCGTTTGCGGAGTGCAAATATAGACAGAAAAGCATATTCTGCAAGGGAAAACTATATTTTTTTTGAATGTTTCTATAACTCGCTGTCTTTCAAAACTTCTGTTATCAAGTCGCTCTCAAAGCCGCGGCCCAATGCGTATTGTTGCAGCTTGTAACGGCGTTTATAGGCGTTGCCTTCTTTTAATAAAGCTGCTTTCTTCTCAATTATTGCCTGTAGCGTCTCAATATAGTCATCGTAATTAATGCTGCCGAGGGCCTTTTTAATAAGTACATCTGGCACTTTTTTTAATTTGAGGCCTTGTTTTATTTTGATCTTCCCCCATGCTTTCTGCCTGAATTTGCCGGTGGCGTATGCCTTAGCAAAGCGTTCTTCGTTTAAGAAACCGCCTTCAATAAGTTTAACAATTATGTTTTCCACAGCTGCCGGCCACAATCCCCACTCATATAATTTATCCCTAACTTCCTGCTGCGATCGCTCCTGGTAGGCGCAATAATGCCCGGCTTTTTCAAGAGCAAGCTTCTCGTCAATTATTTTTTGCTTCTTAGGGCTATCCATTAAAACCAAATGTGTCAAAAATTTCTTCTATTGCCGAGAAATATAAGCAAATTAGCATCAATTATGCTCAGCAACCAATACGCTATTCAACAGGTTAAGGATATTATTAAAGCCGAAGGCGATATTATTACAGATGATGTAATAAATGTACTGCTAACAGACAGCCGCAGAGTCACCAATGCTGCTGATGGTTTGTTCTTCGCTTTAAGCGGCCGGCGCAATGGGCATGCCTTTATTGCTGAGGCTTATGCAGCCGGCGTGCGTAACTTTGTAGTGAAGCAAGGACCGGAAATTAAACTGCCTGACGCGAATTTTTTGATAGTACCTGATGTACTAACGGCACTTCAAACGCTTGCTACCCATCACCGCGATCGTTTTAACATTGATGTGATAGGTATTACCGGCAGCAACGGCAAAACCATTGTAAAAGAGTGGCTTTATCAGTTATTTACGGTTGATAAGAATGTAGTGCGCAACCCCAAGAGCTATAACTCGCAAATTGGAGTGCCGCTTTCAGTATGGCAAATGAGCGAAAAGAACGAGCTGGCTATATTTGAAGCGGGCATATCTATCCCCGGCGAGATGGTGCGGCTGGAAAGTATTATAAAACCATCTATCGGCGTGCTTACTCACCTCGGCCCCGCACACAACGAAGGTTTTGAAGATTTTAAGGAGAAAGTATCGGAGAAACTAAAGTTATTTGCCAACTGCCGTTTGGTGATATATAATTACGACCAGGTAACCGATTATAAAGACCAGATAAAAGCAGAGACCTGCTTTACCTGGAGCCGTACGTTCCGGCAGGCTGATTTGTATGTTTTTAGCGAGACAGTAATTTCTAAAAACTACTACTTAAGGGCAAAGTATAAGGAGCAGGAAATCGAGTGCCTTGTTCCTTTTACAGACGAGGCTTCTGTTGAAAATGCTATTACCTGCTGGGCAACTATGTTGGCCCTGGATTATTCGCCTGTTGAGGCTGACAAGCGTATTGAGCGGCTTAGTCCGGTGAGTATGCGCCTGGAACTTAAAACCGGCACTAACGATTGTTCAGTTATCGATGACACTTATAATTCTGATATACAATCGTTAGAGATAGCGCTTAACTTTTTAAATCAACAAAATCAGCATAAAAAAAAGACGCTGATACTTTCTGATATCTTCCAGTCTGGTTTGCCGGAAGATGTATTGTATAAACAGGTCGCCGAATTGGTACATAATAAAAATGTAGATAAGTTTATCGGCGTAGGAGCGGCCCTGATGAACAGGCAGGATTCAATTGATGTGCCCGAGAAACATTTTTTCGCTGATACAAATGCTTTGCTCAGTCACCTTAACGGTTTGAGGTTTAGAGACGAGACCATTCTGATAAAAGGTTCGCGAAGTTTTGAATTTGAGCGGATAAGCAGATTGCTGTCGCAGAAAAACCACGAAACGGTGATGGAGATCAACCTGAATGCCCTGCTTAACAACCTGAATTACTATAAAGCCAAGTTAACGCCGGGTGTTAAGGTAATGGCTATGGTAAAAGCATTCTCATATGGCAGCGGCACGTTTGAATTGGCCAATATGCTGCAATATAACAAGGTTGATTATCTGGCGGTAGCTTATGCGGACGAAGGCGTTTCATTACGCCAATCAGGCATCACTTTGCCCATAGCGGTAATGAATACCGAGTATTCTGCTTTTGATAAGCTGACGGAGTATAAACTCGAACCTGTTATATATAGCTTCGGACTGCTGGACGAGTTTGTAAAATATGCCCAATTGAACGAGATATCGGCTTATCCGGTGCATATTAAAATTGATACAGGCATGCATAGACTGGGCTTTGAGGAGTTTGAAATAGATGCATTATGTGATATGCTGGAAATAAACAAGTATATACGTGTTAAATCTGTTTTTTCTCATTTGGTGGCGAGCGATGCTGCTGAGCACGACGGCTTCACCAAGACGCAGATAAAACGTTTTGAAAAGGCATATAAAAAGATAGAAGAAGCATTGGGCTATAAAGTGATTAAACATCTGTCGAATACATCGGGCATTACACGGTGGCCCGGCGCGCAATACGATATGGTAAGGCTCGGTATTGGCCTTTACGGCGTCGACGCGGCAGTACCACCAACAGACAGTGCCTTACAGCCGATTGCTACTTTAAAAACAAGTGTTTCGCAGGTGCGCAAAGTTGCAGCCGGGGATACAATTGGCTACTCGCGTAAGGGGATAATGGCGGATAACGGGAAAATTGCGACGGTGCGTATTGGCTATGCTGACGGCTATCTAAGGGCTTTCGGTAACGGAGTAGGCAAAATGTTGGTGAATGGAACCCTTGTGCCCACTATAGGCAACATATCCATGGATATGACCATGATAGATGTTACTGCTTTGAATGTAGAAGAGGGCGATGACGTGATCGTTTTCAACAATGAGTATAGAATAGAAGAACTTGCCACTCAAATCGGCACTATTCCCTATGAAATTTTAACTAATATTTCACAGCGCGTAAAAAGGGTGTACTTTTACGAATAGAAATATTTAGAAGATATGAAGAAGGTAATTGGTGCGTTGTTAAATTATTTTCTGAAAGGTGTTATAGTGGTTATACCTATTGGGGCCGCTTTTTTTCTGATCTACTGGGCGGTCTCAACCATTGACAACGCCCTAAACATAAGCGACATTTTTTGGGCTGATAGCGTAACCGGCAAGCCGCGTTATATACCTGGTTTAGGTATATTGAATGTTTTTGTTTTAATAATGATTGCCGGCGTGTTGGTAACCAATGTGGTTACAGATCCTATAAAGAAATGGTTCAACCGGTGGATAAACAGGCTCCCGCTGTTTAAATTTCTCTACTCTTCAATAAAAGATCTAACAGTTGCCTTTGTAGGCGACGAAAAGAAATTTAACGAGGCAGTAATTGTTGAAGTGAACGAATTTGGTTTAAAAAAGATTGGTTTTTTGGTACAAAAGGACCTCACTAAGCTTGGTTTACCCGGCGAGGTAGCAGTTTATTTTCCCTATTCTTATTCTTTTGCTGGCCAGGTTGTTATTATTTCTGCCGATAAAGTAAAACCTCTAGATAAGAACGCCGCAGATATGATGAAATTTGTTATTTCAGGCGGGGTTAGCGGGCTGGATTAGGAACTCCCTTGTGCTTTTTAGCGTCAGATCTTCTGAAATTCCATATTACTACAAACACTGCTATTAGCATCATCAACGCGCCTATTAAATAGGAGAAGCCAGGAAAATACCAGGAAGCGTCTTTGTTTGTTGACGCATAAAACGTATATCCAAACAGCAATGGCCCTATAATTACGCTAAGGCTGTTAACGATGGTTATAGCGCCTTGCAGTTCGCCTTGCTCATTTTTTGCAACCTTGCTTGTTGCAAGGGCCTGCAGGGCAGGGCCACCTATACCGCCAAGGCAATAAGGAATCATAAACACATACATCATCCAACCGCGATTGGCAAAGGCTATCAGAATAAGGCCGACTGCGTAAAACAACAAACCGGCAATTATATTTTTTTGCTGGCCGAATTTGGGTATAGTGTAACGGATCAATCCGCCTTGTATGGCTACTAAGAGCACACCTATAAAAATACCCAAAGTACCTACGCTGCTCAATGTCCAGTCGAACTTCTCAAACAAAAAGAAGGATAAGAGATATTCAACGGATTTTTGTGCGATATAAACCAAAGTAAATACGCTGATGAGGCCGGCAAGTTCAGGATGCCTTTTGAAAATATCAACAAGTGCTCCAACCGGATTCGCCCGTCGCCATTCAAAATTGCGTCTGTGCTGGGGTTTTAATGACTCCGGTAAAACGAAGAATCCGTATAAAGCATTGAAGAATGCAAATCCGGCCGCCGCCAAAAATGGAAACTTTATATTGATGTCTCCCAGATAAGCACCCAAACCTATCCCTATGATAAAGCCAAAACCGGATGCAGCACCCACGAGGCCGAAATTTGCAGCGCGTTTATGTCCGGTACTAATGTCTGAAATATAAGCAGTTGCTGTTGAGTTGCTTGCTCCTGTAACCCCTGCTATAAATCGCCCCACAAATAACCACGCTATGGTAGGAGCAAATGCCATAAACAAATAATCGATGCTAAAGCCCAATAATGAAAATAACAGTACGGGTCTTCGCCCATATTTGTCGCTCAATCCACCAACAACAGATGCGAAAAGCAGTTGCATGCTGGCGTATACAAATGTGAGCCAGCCACTATATTTAGAAGCTGTGCTAACATCAACATGCCCCAAAGTTTCCAAAAGTTTAGGCAACACCGGTATTATTATACCAAGCCCTAATACATCAATAAAAATGGTAATGAAAATAAAGCCAAGGGCTGCAGACCGGGTTTTACCGGTTTTTTTTACAGGAGTTTTACTTGGTGCAGGTGTTAGCTCTTCAGACATGGATTTTAAAGCGGCGAAGGTAAACCATATTAATAACCATTAAGTTAACTTTGTGTTTCTTTTAAAACTCCTTATAGCTAAAAGCGCACCCACAAGCATTAATAAAGATCCTATGGCAAATGGTGCGCCCGGAAAATGTATTTTATTATTAGGCCGGGTAAAGTAATAAAACGACTCGGTCATTACCAGCGGACCGAATATAGAACTGAGGCTCATTAATCCGGTTAAACCACCCTGCAGATTACCCTGTTCGTTTGCCGGTACTTTGTTGCTCATGTATCCTTGTATGGCCGGCCCGGCTATACCACCAAGGCAATAGGGGACAAGCATGGCGAACATCATCCAGCCTTTTGTAGCAAATGCAAAGAAAATTAAGCCGGTAGCATACAGTAGTAAGCCTACCCATATACTGCGCTCTTCGCCGAGTTTGGGCAATATTATTCTTATTAAACCACCCTGTACCGTTGCTATCATCAAGCCTACAAATCCCAAAGAGTAACCAACCCAGTCCTCGTTCCAGTTAAATTTATACATGGTATAAAAGGTCCACACGCTTTGTACAGCTTGTGCGGCAAAATAAACAAGGAATAACACTATTGCCAGGCCAACTACTTTATCATATTTCTTCAATTGAAAAACAGATGTAAACGGATTGATCTTTTTAAAGTCGAGTGGCCGCCTATGTTCAATAGGTAATGATTCGGGTAGCATAAAATATCCGTAAGTTGCATTTGCAAAAGCTAATAAAGCTGCGGCAATAAACGGATAGTGCATATCGTGTTTACCTAAAACGCCGCCAATTACCGGCCCTATAATAAAGCCTAGCCCAAAAGCTACACCGATCATGCCGAAATTTTGGGCACGTTTTTCAGGTGCGCTTACGTCGGCTATATAGGCGGTAGCGGTGGTGAAACTTGCACCGGTAATTCCCGCTACAATTCGCCCCACAAATAGCCAGGCGATGGTTGGTGCAAACGCAGAAAATAAATAATCAACGCCAAAACCCAATAATGAAAATAACAAAACCGGCCTGCGGCCGAATTTATCACTTAGGTTCCCAATTAAAGGAGCGCAGGCAAACTGCATTATTGCATACGCTGCGGTGAGCCAGCCCGCGTAAGCCGAAGCATCGCTAACACTGCCGTGGATAAGATGGGCTATTAGCTTGGGTATAACAGGTATGATAATGCCCAAACCCATAACATCAATAAGTAGGGTGGCAAAAATAAAACCCAGGCTTGCTTTCTTCTGCTTTTCGGGTAGTTCCATTAAATGAGATAAGTAATTGATTAAAAGTTAGGTTTCAATACATATTTGTCGTAGAAACGGAAAATATGTTCAGTTGCTTCTTCGGCTGTATCAACTAAACGATATAGGTTCAGGTCATCGGGATGTATGTTATGCTCTTTCTCTAACATGTTTTTGGCCACCCACTCAAACAAGCCACCCCAATAGTCGGTGCCTACAAATACAATAGGGAAACGTGCAATTTTGCCGGTCTGTATCAGCGTCATTGCCTCAAAAGCCTCATCCATTGTGCCAAAGCCGCCGGGCAGTACAATAAAACCTTGAGAGTATTTCATGAACATAACTTTGCGCACAAAAAAGTAATCGAACTCCAAAAGCTTATCCCGGTCAATGTACTTGTTGTTGAATTGCTCAAAGGGTAGTTCAATGTTTAACCCCACAGATTTACCGCCGGCCTCATAAGCGCCTTTATTAGCCGCTTCCATAATACCCGGGCCGCCGCCTGATATAACCCCATAGCCTCTTTCTGTAAGCAGGCGGGCAATTTCTTCGGTCATTTTATAGTATAAATGATCTGTTTTAGTACGTGCAGAGCCGAATATAGAAACGCAGGGGCCTATTTTAGCCAGTTTCTCAAAGCCGTCAACAAATTCGGCCATTATTTTAAATATCTGCCACGAGTCGCTAACCTTTATCTCCTGCCAATTTTTGTTGTCAAACGCTCTTCGTAATTTTTCGTCTCCGGTCATATCTATCTTAAACCTTTATAATGTGTATGTGTTTCAAAAATTCTTTATCTATAACTGAGATCAAGCTTTCAGTGTTGCCTTTTTTGCTGTTGATGTAATAAACAAGCCTATAAAAGTTATCAGGCCGTTTACAAGTATAAGTTCGTTATCAAAGGTATAACCAAAAAGCGCCGTTGAGTGCGAGCTAAGGTAATAACATATTGCGGGCGATATCACACAAATAAATGGCACCAACTTATCCCTTACCTGTCTGGCACCCATAAATAAGCCAAACGAGTACAGACCCAGCAACGGCCCGTAGGTGTAGGATGCTACTTTGAAAATAGCGTTTACTACCGCCGCATCGTTAATAGCGTTAAAAACAACTATTGTCAACAGCAGCAAAACCGAGAAACCGATGTGAACATAATGCCGTGTGGCAACATTCTGTTTGCTGTTAGCATCTTTGCCTTTGTTGAAGTTTAAAAAGTCAACACAAAAGGAAGTGGTAAGGGCTGTAAGTGCCGAATCTGTTGTGGCAAAGGTAGCGGCTGTAAGGCCAAGCATAAAAACAATAGCCGGAATAAGACCCAAATATTGCAGCGCGATGGTAGGGTAGAGGTAATCCGTTTTTTCAACAGTAACGCCATATTTTGCAGCATACATGTACAACATAGCACCAACGCACAAAAAGAAGATATTGATCACAACAAACACGCCGGTAAAGCTGAACATGTTTTTTTGCGCTTCGCCGATATTTTTTAAACTGAGATTTTTTTGCATCAGATCCTGATCCAAACCGACCATACCAATGGTGATGAACATGCCGCCTATAAACTGTTTACCAATATGAAAATGGCTGGTCATGAAATCATCAAAGAAAAATATTTTTGAGTAACTGCTATTCTTAACCGCTTCAACCGCCTCAAAAACACTCATATCCAGGCTTCGACAGATAAAGTAAATAGAAAGGAAAACAGATGATACCAGGAAAAGCGTTTGCAAGCTATCTGTTATTATAATGGTTTTGAGGCCGCCTTTAAAAGTGTAGGCCCATATTAGCAGCAAGCAGATTATAACGGTACCCACAAAGGGTATGTGGTAATGATCAAATATAAACAGCTGTAAAACAATAACTACCAGGTATAACCTAAAGGCTGACCCAATGGTTCGGCTTAGCAAAAATATGCCGGCAGCAGTTTTATAGCTCCACGTGCCTAAAGCATGCTCAATATAACTATAGATCGAAGTGAGCTTCATGCGGTAGTACAACGGTAGCAACACTGTAGCGACAATTATAAATCCCGCTGCATTGCCCAAAATGAACTGAAAGTATGCAAATTGATCGCCGCTTGGTGCGCCAACCTTGCCGGGTACCGAAATAAAGGTTACACCGCTAAGCGCGGTACCTATCATACCAAAGGCTACTAAATACCATTTTGAGTTGCGGTTGGCTACAAAGAAGGTATCATTATCGGCCGATTTGCGTGACGTGAGCCACGAAATTACGAGCAGTACAAGGAAGTAACCAATAATGAAAGATAATAATATACCAGACGACATGATTGTTTTTTAGTCCGGAAGTCGGAAAGTCCGAAAGTCCGGAAGATTAATTTTTAAAGAGTTTCTGAGCCCGTTTAGCATTACTAAAATTTCTTCGCAATGAGCATATACACTCACGAACTTCTCATCATTTATCAAATTACGTTTTTTTGCAAGATACAAACAACCCACAACTTCAATATCTGAACGCAAGGCATAACCTAAAAATTTATTAAACTCGGCATTTGATTGACCTGTAGAACCTTCAGCAATATTTAGCCAAATCGAATCAGCGGCACGTTTTATTTGTGATGTAAGTATAAATAGCTCTTCCTTTGGAAAGGAACGCGTTAATTCATGAATATCATAACTTAGGTCGACAGCCTTTTGCCAAACCAATAGTTTTTCAAATTTAAATGCCATTTTGATGAGATTTAGGACAAGTTATAGATATCAGAAGTACATTCCAAATTAAACATCTTCCGGACTTTCGGACTTCCCGACTTCCGGACTATTCCCTATCTTCGCAATATGAATTTCTCATCCAAGCTTTTGGAAAACGCTGTTGCCGAATTTGCTAAGCTACCGGGAGTAGGGCAAAAAACCGCGCTGCGTTTGGTTTTGCACCTGCTTAATCAAAACAAGCAGGAGGTAGAGCAATTCAGTCATGCCATCACCAAACTACGTAACGAAATTCAATTTTGCGCCCGTTGCCATAATATATCAGATCAGGCAATATGTGAGATATGTTCATCGCCTAAACGCGATGCCGGCGTTATATGTGTTGTTGAGGATACGCGCGATGTAATGGCTATTGAGAATACCAGTCAGTTTAACGGTTTATATCATGTGTTGGGTGGATTGATATCGCCTATGGATGGTGTCGGTCCGGGGGATCTGCAGGTTGATTCTCTTATAGAACGATTGAACGATGGCGAGGTTAAAGAAGTGATCTTTGCCCTTAGCGCTACCATGGAGGGAGATACCACTATCTTCTATCTGCATAAAAAATTAAAGCATTTCAATATAAACATTTCAACTATTGCCCGTGGCATAGCATTTGGGGGTGAGTTAGAGTACGTTGATGAGATCACTTTAGGGAGGTCTATCGTAACGCGTGTCCCGTATGAAAACTCATTAACCAAGTAGTATGAAATTATCTGTAGTTGTAGTAAATCATAACAGATGTGATCTGTTAAAACTTACACTTAATTCTTTAATAAAATCCGCCAACGGCGTTGATAATGAAGTAATTGTTGTAGATAATGCATCTACAGATAATACTGTTGATATACTTACTGCCGATTACCCGCAGTTTAGGGTTATAACTAACAAAGTTAATGAGGGGATAGCCAAAGCAGCTAACCGGGGTATACAAGCCTCAAGGGGTGAGTATATTTTATTGGTCAATGCTGATGTTATTTTAGGAAAAGAGACCTTAGAAAAGGTCACTGCCTATATGAATGAGCATGAGGACGTTAGCGGCTTGGGCGTGCGTATGTTAGGGCCGCAGGGCGCATTTCTTCCGGAATCAAATCGCGGCCTTACCAAACCATGGATAAGCTTCTTTAAACTTACCGGACTTGCAAAACATTTCCCCAAATCGCGCCTAACTAACCGCAACAACAAAGAATGGGTTCAGGAGTTCCAAACTTCTGAGATTGATATTCTGAACGGTGCGTTTATGTTGGTTCGCAGAAATGTGTTTAATGAGATAGGCGGCTTTGATGAACGTTTTCAATTATATGGTTATGATATTGATCTATCCTACCGTATGCGTTTGGCTGGCTTTAAAAACTACTATTATCCAAAAACGTATATCATCAACTTTAAAAGTCAGTACATTCCTAAATTTAGCTGGGCTTTCATAAAGCATTTTTATGGTGCTATGTTTATCTTCGCCTCCAAGTACCTGTTTAAATTGCCTGAAATAAAAGTACCGGGCATACAGATGTACCCGGCACAATATGAAGTTGAACGATAAAACAGTTATTATAACCGGTGCCTCTTCAGGCATCGGAAAAGCATTAGCTACTGAATTTGCCAAACGGGGTGCTAACCTTGTTTTAGGTGCGCGTCAATATGTAACACTTTGCGAAATAGCGCAATCGCTTGAACAGCAATATAACGTAAAGGCTGTAGCAGTGCAGTGTGATGTAGTTTCAGAAACTGATTGTGAGCACTTAATTAAACAAGCCGTTTTAACATTTGGTAAAATTGATGTATTGGTAAACAATGCCGGTATATCAATGCGTGCGCTGTTTAAAGATACTGATGTGCAGGTGCTTAAATCGCTGATGGATGTTAATTTTTGGGGGATGGTGTACTGTACTAAGTATGCGATGCCTGAGCTACTGAAAAGTAAAGGGACCGTAGTGGGCGTATCTTCCATTGCGGGATACAAGGGTTTACCCGGACGTATAGGTTATTCCGCGTCAAAGTTTGCAATGAATGGGTTTTTAGATGCATTAAGGGTGGAAAATTTGAAAACAGGTGTGCATGTGCTTACTGCTTGTCCTGGTTTTACAGCTTCAAATATCCGCAATACAGCGCTTAACAAAGACGGCGTTCAGCAAGGGGAAAGCACACTTCATGAAGAAAAAATGATGACCACCGAACAAGTTGCGATTATTATTGCCGATGGAGTTGAGAACAGATCGCGCACATTAATTATGACCGGCCAGGGTAAGTTAACCGTATTACTCAGTAAGATATTTCCTGCTTTACTTGATAAACTGGTTTACAACGTGTTTGCCAAAGAGAAAGATGCCTTGCTAAAATAACTAAGCGCTAAGATTGTTGATACTTATAATGCAGACGCTTTAAAGTTTCCTCGGAAGCTTCATCACTTGAGGCCCCGTAACCCGCCACCAATATACCTTTTACGCCCGATGGTGACGCCAGAGCATAGACAGTCGCTTCGTCTCCGGGATCGGTTTGTCCTTCGTAACGGTAGACGTCTACGATCTCAAACTCGTCGGCGGTGTAGGCTTGTTCACCCACCAGTAATTGGTTTTGTTTAAGATTAAAGTCGCAGGTAAAGCCTTGTTTGCGTAGTTGCTCTATGGCTTCGGATACGGTGGCATAGTGAAATTTTTGTTTTTCCATGGCAGGTAATTTAGAATCATAAATCTACAAAAATATTATAAGACTGCCTTTATCATCCGGTCGCGACCACTCATATCTTTTCGTAACTCAACCTGCTTAAATTGTTTGTCTTTTAACATTTCCACGGTCTCATTTCCATAGCTTTCGTTTATCTCAAAAAATAATAAGCCGCCCTCAACCAGTTTTTCGACCGCTAAGTCTGCTATTGCTTTGTAAAACAATAACGGATCATCCTGCGAAACAAATAATGCCGTGTGCGGCTCAAAATCCGTAACGTTGGTATGCATTAGGTCTTTGTCTGCAGGAGTAACGTAGGGTGGATTGGATATGATGATGTTATAGGTGTGTGTTTTAAGTTGCGAGTTGTGTAAGTTGAGGATATCCCCTTCAATGAAATCAACTTCCATATCATTCAACTCTGCGTTTTGTTTAGCTGTTATTAATGCCCCAGCTGATATATCCATAGCCCATACATTGGCGTCCGGCAAATTCTTCCTTAAGCTGATTGCAATGCAGCCGCTGCCGGTGCCTACGTCTAAGATATTAATAGCTGATCCCGGCAGATCGCTGTTTAACACCCATTCTACTAGTTCTTCGGTTTCCGGCCGTGGGATCAATACTGAGGGATTTACTTTAAAGGGTAATCCGTAAAATTCAGTGTGCCCAATTACATACTGCAGAGGTTTGCCGGTTGTCAATTCTTCTAAAAACTGCTTTGCTTTTTTTTGTTGATCTGCATTGAGCACCAATTCCGGGAACGCCTTTAAATAAGCACCAGACTGTGTAGTTAGTTCTTTCAGCACCGTTAGGGCTATGGCATCGGCTTCCCGGGCATCATACAATGACTTTAATTGCACACGATACCCAGCAAATACATCTTTAACCGTTTCCATAGCGCAAAGTAACATAAAAAGCTACTTTTGTACCATGCCGACCGACGAATTGTATATGCGCCGCTGCCTTGACCTTGCCGCTTTGGGTAGGGGTATGGTTAGTCCTAACCCTATGGTTGGCGCGGTTATAGTTCATAATTGCAAAATAATAGGTGCGGGGTACCATAAAAAATACGGCGGGCCGCATGCAGAGGTTAATGCTGTAAACAACGTGCTCAAGCACTTTGAGAATGCCGAAGAGCTTTTTCATGATGCCACTATCTACGTTTCCTTAGAACCCTGCGCCCACTATGGTAAAACGCCACCATGTGCAGATCTGATTATCAAACACCGCATCCCAAAAGTAGTAATTGGCTGCCGCGATCCGTTTGACCAGGTGGATGGTAAGGGCATAGAGAAGCTGCAAGCAGTAGGAATAGAGGTTGTTATAGGCGTATTGGAACAGGAATGCCGCGATCTCAACCGCCGGTTCTTTACCCGCGTACAGAAGCACCGCCCCTATATTATTTTGAAGTGGGCGCAAACTGCTGACGGTTTCTTCGCACCGGATGATAAGAACCAGTTCTGGATAACCGGCCCTGAGTCACAGAAGTTGGTGCACCAATGGCGGACGGAGGAGGACGCGGTATTGGTAGGCAAGAATACTGCCGCTATTGATAATCCGCAATTGAATGTGCGTTATGCGGAGGGTCGTGACCCCAAGCGGGTTGTTATTGACCGCAGGCTTGAACTCGACCCCGCTTTACGCCTGTTTGATCAATCTGTTGAGACCATTGTGTTTAATGAGATGAAGACCGAGGTGAAGGGTAAAAACAAGTTTATAGCCTTAGAGGATTTTGACCGCTACGTGCCCCAGTATATGATGTACCAACTGTATTTGCAGGATGTCCAGTCTGTTATAGTGGAGGGCGGGGCCGCTACCTTACGCTCATTTATTGAGGCAGGGCTGTGGGACGAAGCACGCATATTCACAGGCAATGCTGTTTTAAAAAGGGGCATACCCGCGCCACAGATCAGCGGTACAAAAGGTGATGAGATCCAGTCGGGTGATGACCTGTTGGAGATTTGGTATAACGAATAGCCTTGCTGTATGCTGTTTGACGACACCTATTTAACTATACTAGTCCCTTCTGAAGGCGTATTCCGTGATCGTGGCAGCAAGTTCCTGGCTTATACTTACCCAATCACTTCTGAAGCTGAGATCAAAGACCTCGTAACTCATTTAAAGGCCGAACACCCCAAAGCACGCCACCATTGCTGGGCCATGCGGCTAGGTACGGATAGATCGGTATTCCGCATTAATGATGACGGGGAACCATCCGGCACCGCCGGCAGACCCATACTGAACGTGCTGCTCTCCCGCGAAGTTACCAATGTGCTGGTGGTTGTGGTACGCTATTTTGGCGGTACGCTGCTGGGCGTTCCGGGACTGATCAACGCTTATAAACTGGCCACTATTGATGCATTAGACAACGCTACTGTTATTGAAAAGAGCGTTCAGGACGTATATAGGCTACAGTTTAGCCATGAAATGATGAACGATGTAATGCGTTTGATCAAGGAAAATAACCTGGCCATTTTGGGCCAGGAGTTCGATAATCTATGCAGCTTGCAGGTGGCCATACGCAAAACGAGGGTTAATGAAGTTTTAGGAAAACTCGAGAAACTCCGCGGGCTTCAAATAGAATACCTCCATACCATCTGAAGAAAAACGGGGTGATCCAAAATAAATGCGTTACCAAAAAATCAAATACGTAATTTGTTGAATATTAATCGGTTATCTCTTTAATGTGAAACTACTTATTCGTCAGAAAAATTAGCTGTGGGTTGGTTGTAAATTATTGATTATAAGCATATTGTGAAAGGCTAAAAATGGCGATTTTTTGCCATTTTTTGGATCAGTTTGGATCACTTTTGGATCACCTTAGCAACACAATAGCAACAGTTTAGCAACACTTTTGCAACAGCTTGGATCATCGTCCTAAAACTATTTCGAAGTGAGATTGAATGTACCTAAGTCCGTAAATCTGAAATCGGGAATTATACTAAAGCCATCAGCTTCAGTTGTTACGTGAGAAAACCCTGCGAAAGACTTCTCTATCTGAACAACATAAAACTCGTCGTCAAACCAAATGTCGATCATTATGCAGCCAGAAGGAAACTCATGTATTTCATGTTTTATTCCCTTACTCTTTAGATAAGAAATTGTGTAATCGCTAATATCTTCGATCATAGTTTATAAATGCTAATACGGATAATACCTTTCCTCTTCCGGTCCCAATTTACGTCGCCATAAAAATAATATCAAACTACCAAGCATGGTGCAAATTATGCTGGCGAGCCACAGCCAGTAGCCGGGCTTGTATTCGGTTATGTAGCTCACGTTACCCGGTTTCTGATCGGCTATTTCCTTAAACAGCATAAATGATGAGGAAATGAGGGCGGCGGCAATGCTACAGTAAAAAGCTTTTTTGACGTCCTTCTCCAAAAACCACCAGGCTGCCCAAAGCATCGGGTTAGCATACCAGGTCATACCCGCCATGCTTAAAATGCCTCCGATGGCTCCTAACGCTACTATGGTTAAACCGTTCCAATTATCGCCGCATCTGCTCATGGTGCAAAAACCTTGTTGTGTGAGCGATAAAAAATAAAGCAGAATCCCGATAGCGTAAACTATCTTGAGTGCGATGTTATAAGGTTTGTTTTGCATTTAATCAGGTAGGTAAAGCTAACTAAAAACTTGGTTAGTATGCAATAGGGGCAATATTTTTAGTTATCTCCCAGCGATGAGTTTCGTCACTGTAGTCGCAGACTACAAACATAGTCATCCGAAGTTGGAGACATTCGGACAGCGCAACGAGGCAAGTTTTTATCGGAAGTAGTATTAATTCATAGCGATGGGTTTCAAACCCATCGCTATAGAGAAAGCCGTACGCTAAGCTGATTTTATTTAATCAAACTGCTCCTGCAGCCTAACCAGTCTATCAATCAATAAATTCAATTTTTCCTGCTCCGTTTTAACAAAATGCGAACGGATGTAAAAGCTGCAGAACAATATAAAAGCGACATACCCGCCATAGGCCAAAGTTTTAAAAGCTGCCGATGTGCTTTGCAGTACCTCGAAGAAATAAAGCAGCAGGCCGGTGCTCATCAAAATAACATATAAATAATACAACCAGCCGTAAACTTCGGTGCGATTTTTTTGATATTCTTTAAGACTTTGCAGGTACTCCGCAGGGTTAATGGTAACATCCTGCTTGCTGATGATGCGGTAATCTCTCACCATCATCATAATATACAAGGCCATAGTTATCAATATAATAACCATACCTATGTATGTTATAATTGATGTAAATACAAAGAAAAGCATGGCCGCAAACAGCCCTGCCAGGCATACGCCCATACCTGTTATATTCCAAAACAGCTTACTGCTCATCCCACTTATCCCTTTCTTCACCTGCTTCAGCACATCATCTACTGAAAGCTGATCCCGCTTTGGCTGCTCTTGCCAAACCGACATTAAATGATCAAAGTCTTTCATATTGATTATATAATTCTGTTAACTTTTGTTTTATACGAAATATCTTCACCCTTAGATTGCCTTCGGATATACCGGATATCTCTGCAATCTCCGGGTAAGGCAGCTCATCCAACACCATGGTGATGATGATCCTTTCCGACTCTTCTAATTTTGATATACATTTATAAAGTAGTGCCACTTGCTCGTTTTTAGGCGAATAATCCTCTGGTTTGCTGTCGGCAATCTCGGGTGTTAATTCATCCTTGGCTTGTCTTTTTTCTGATCGTAGGTAGGTTAGGCACGTGTTTACCGCTATGCGATAGATCCATGTAGATATCATGGCCTGGTTTCTAAACTTATCCAGGTTTTGCCACACTTTTAAAAAAGTTTCCTGTAGCAAGTCATTCGCCGCGTCGTCATCGCCGGTATAACCATAACATAAATGGTATATCTTTTTTGAATTGGCTTGAAAAATCTGCTTAAAGACAGCTTCTTTGTCTGACACGTTCAGTTAATTGATTTTATTATTCAGACGCGAATATAAGCAGTATGTTACAACACGTAAACATTCTTGTTAAACCAGGGGTGTTTTTTTTCTGCATTCTCTAATAACAATTCATATTCACTAATATAATCGGCCTGCACATCTTCGTGCAGTTTGCTTATGGTGGCCTTTATCTTTTCTATCTGTCGTGTTAATATTAACCGCAATGGTTTATAGCTGCTTTTGCGTTCGGCGTACTGTAAGTAGTTTTCGCAAAAATTGATCAGCAGGTCTATTTCAGCTTCTTTTTCGGCCATAAACTTTACGTATTTGCCTATTAATCGCAATATCTTCCGCATATATTTGGCGGCATTGTAGCTTTGCACGGGCAGCTGACTAAACATAAAACCAACTTCGGCCTTTACTTTTTCAATAAAAGCAGGCTGGTTATTGGCCTCGAAAAGCATATAGGCCATCAGCTCTTTATTCTCTTTCTTATGTCGGGCAAGCCGCAGGCACAGGTCGGTTAATTGCAAGGCCGATAAATGCTGCAATTCTTTTTTTATATCCTGTAAGCCGTAAGTACTTGTACTCATTTATGTGATTAATTTATTTAATTTTAGCGCAGGTACTACGCCCCATTAACTGATGTATTTAAATTATGAAAAAAAATAAACTCACCCTATATATTTTTATAGCGCTGATAGCCGGTATTGCGGTTGGCTATATTTATAATACACAGGTATTAAGTACCTACAACAACAAAATTAGTGCCGCCGAAACGGCTATCAAAACTGTTAACACTCAACTTGCGGCATCTACCGATACAACTACCGCGGCGTATAGCCAGCTAAAAGCCGAACGTGTTGAACAAAGCAAGATCCGTATAGAAAACAACCAATTACGCGAAAGCAAGGTAGAGTATTTTACCATTTTAAGCGATATTTTTCTGCGCCTGATAAAAATGATAGTGGCGCCGTTGGTGTTTACTACATTGGTTGTAGGGGTTGCTAAAGTGGGCGATATTAAGGCTGTAGGGCGCATTGGCGGCAAAACCTTGCTATGGTTTATAAGCGCTACGCTGGTATCATTATTACTTGGGATGGTTTTAATTAACTTTTTTAATCCCGGAGGCAACATGCACATTATGCTGCCGGATAGTAACCTGAGCACAGGCATACAAAAAACAGCGCTTTCATTAAAAGACTTTGTGACCCATGTGGTCCCCAAAAGCTTTTTTGAAGCAATGGTGACTAACGAGATATTGCAGATCGTAGTATTCGCTTTGTTTTTTGGTGTTGCCACCGCATCAATAGGCGAGAAAGGCGAGATTGTTATAAAGGCGATGGATGCCATAGCGCATGTTATAATGAAGATAACCACATCTGTAATGGGTCTTGCCCCGCTTGCCGTATTTGGCGCGATAACGGCTATTGTGGCCAAACAGGGCCTGGGCATTATTTCAACCTATGCGGTATTTATAGGCGAGTTTTATTTTTCGTTGCTGATATTATGGCTGGTGATAATTTTAGCCGGATTTGTGGTACTAAAAACGCGCGTGTTTACGCTGGTAGGTAAAATAAAAGATGCCATGCTGATAGCTTTCGGCACATCAACCAGCGAGGCAGCCTACCCCAAATTACTGATAGAATTAGAACGCTTTGGTTGTAGTAACAGGATAGCTAGTTTTGTTTTGCCGCTGGGATACTCGTTTAACCTGGACGGCTCTATGATGTACATGACGTTTGCGTCCATATTCCTGGCACAGGCTTATAATATCCACCTTTCCTTCGCTCAGCAACTATCTATGCTGTTAGTGCTAATGTTAACCAGTAAGGGTATTGCAGGCGTTCCACGGGCGTCGTTAGTGGTAATAGCGGGTACTATTGCCATGTTCAACATCCCCGAAGCAGGACTGGCGCTACTTATCGGTATAGATCCGCTATTGGATATGGGCCGCTCGGCTACTAACGTGCTAGGTAATGCAATGGCGACTGCGGTGGTGAGTAAGTGGGAAGGGGAACTTGAGGGAAGCGATGTCAGTAATGAGTGATTGATTAGCTAAATTTGATGTAGCCCCGTGAGCGATTTAATCTTATCTTAGAAACCTAAATCATCAAATGGCTGCAGCATTTCACTTTGGATTTGAAATTTTTAAAATAGCAATTCAGGCGACTTTTTATTCTTCAATCATATTATTTCTAATATTTATTTTTAATAGAATAATCGGAAATAATCGACTTAGGGGGATTAAATTCAAAACTTTGTATTTGCCAATTGCGGGCTTAATGTTTGTATTTTCATTTACTTATTATGGGAATCACGGGCTTGGCGATGAAGCTAACCTTCCTTTGGGTCATGGGAGTACAATGAACAGTGGTGATGGCTATCCCTATTTTTACCTGGAATCTAATAATCAAATTAATATTGATAGTTTTTTGGTTCGCAATGACCATTTATGCTTTGAATCAAATAAGAATTACTACGACTATCAACTAGAATCAGCTAAATGGAACAAGTACGATAGTATGGAGGAATACGAAACCTATGCTTCAACTCATAATTTACCTCGAGTAAATGAATTCAAAACTTTTTATCCTCAATATGCCGCCTACTGGAATGGCTGGCGATTTTGGTTTCTTCCTTAAAACTATATTAGAGGTGGATGGAAGTTTTGTTGAAGCAGCGTGATTACAAAAAGAAAATTTGATTCATTTGACAGATGAAGCAAATCAAATACTTAAAATTGCAGCCGCATCCAGAAAAACAGTTTCTGGAAAATGAAGGATTGAAAAATCAATAATTAAAAAACAATCAATAATTCAATAACTCAGTAATTCAATAATTGCCACCGCATGATTCAATTATCTAAAACAAAAAGAATATTCCTCGCACTATGCATTATCCTGCCGTTTGTAATATACTGTGTGTATTACTATAGTATGATGATAAAGAATGCGCCATATAAGTTTACCGAATTTGATTCCTTCTCTTATCAGTTTGGCCCAAGGAACAGTATGCTGAATAGCTACAATTCAAAAACCGGCGAATATCAATATGTAAACGACCGTGACTCAGTTGTTAAAACACAGCTTAGATTAAGCAAAGATGACCTGCTTTATCTGCACCGCAAAGCAGCCATGCTGGGATTTTGGGATTTCCCCGTTAAAGAAACAGGCGATAGCGTCAAAACCGGCAGGCAGCCGTTACGCTATACCATAGAGTTTAAATACAAACGCAAAAGCAAACGCGTAACTTTTGATAAGAACTACGAAGGCGACCCGAAACTAATTGACGCCAACGAGAAAATGATAAAGGAAGTTGAGCTGGTAATGGCCCAGGCAGAGGCAAGGCAGAAAAAGTAAATTAGGGTTGTTTATTGAAATACTTATTTCTATATTTGCACCTCGAATTTTAAAACAATAATTAACAAACCATGTACGCAATAGTAAGTATAGCCGGACAGCAATTTAAAGTTGCTAAAGACCAGCAGATCTTTGTACACAGATTACAAGGAGACGAGGGCGCTAGTATTGAATTTGACAGTGTGTTGTTAGCAGAAAACGAAGGTAAATTCAAATTAGGTTCTGATTTGAGTGGCGCTAAAGTATCAGCTAAGATCTTGTCTCATTTAAAAGGTGATAAAGTAATTATCTTCAAAAAGAAAAGAAGAAAAGGTTACAAAAAGAAAAACGGTCACCGTCAGCAATTTACCAAGATAGAGATCACTGGTATCACATTATAATTTAAGTTTAACACAGATCTGTTTATCAGGTCATAAAGATATTTAGAAATGGCACACAAAAAAGGAGCCGGTAGTTCAAGAAACGGCCGTGAGTCGCATAGCAAACGCTTAGGTATCAAGATATTTGGTGGTCAGCCTGCAATTGCCGGTAACATCATCGTTCGTCAGCGTGGTACCAAACACAATCCGGGCCTTAACGTAGGTATCGGTAAAGACCATACCTTATTTGCTTTAGTGCATGGTGAGGTAATTTTCAAAAAGAAAGCAGACAACCGTTCATACGTTTCTGTTATCCCTTTTGAAACTGCACCTGTTTTAGAAGATGCTGCTCCTAAAGCAGCTGCGAAAATTGAAACAAAAGCAGTTGAAGTAGAAGCACCTGTAGCTGAAGAGGCTCCAAAAGCAAAGAAAGCACCTGCAAAAAAGAAAGCTGAAGAAGCAGAAACTGCTGCTCCGGCAGAAGAAGCCGCTGCTGAGTAATTACTACAACGGCGATAAAATATTAAAGGCCCTTATCAAAATGATAAGGGCCTTTTTTGTTTAAAGGATGTTAAAGTTATTATCCGGGTCAACGTACTCCAGCAGCTCAAAGTTGATGGGCACTGAACATACCATCCGCACAGGAATTCCATTTTTTGTAGCCGGTTTCCAGCGATCGAGTTTTTTAGCTACACGTAAAATCTCTTTATCCTGAATTACGGATAAGCCGCGCACTACCTTCAGGTCACTTAAGCGGCCATCGCTTTCAATAGCCATTAGCAGATATACCTTCCCTTTGCGCAGGTTCATTCTATCCCAATAAGTATAGGGGATGCGTTTTAAGCGTTTATAGAATTTATCCATACCGCCCTCAAACTGTGGCATAACATCGGCATCATTCAATGCAAGGGTAACACTGGTATTGGATGGAGTTTGCTGCGACCATGCGCCCAGCGCAAAAACAATAGCAATTAAAGTAAGAGTTATCTTTTTCATGCTTGATAAGAATTAAAAAGACAGGGCGTTTAAAACGCTAATTGGTTAATATTAGTAAAGTTACTAATATTCTCTAATCATCAAGCTATCGGCAAAATTTCTCAAATATTCCTTTTTCTCTGCCGGAAGCGCTAATTCATCCAGTGCTTTAAAAGCTTTGTCGGCATAATCATGCATTTCCGTTTCGGCATGCTGCCTTACATTTACGGAGTTGTAAATAGCGGTTACGGCGCTTACTTTCTCAGTTGTATCATATGTTGTTGATGCCAGCCAATTGTTTAGTTCTGCCTTGTTTTCCTTATTTGCCAGCTCAAGAGTTTTTATCAGCAGGTAGGTTTTTTTGTTGGATAAAATATCGCCGCCTACCTGTTTGCCAAACTTTTCCGGGTCGCCATAAACATCGAGTATGTCATCCTGCAACTGGAAAGCCAGGCCAAGGTTCTCGCCAAATTCTAAAAGCAGATCGGCGTTTTTTATATCGGCACCGCCTACCAAGGCACCTATTTTTAACGCGCCGCCCAACACCACAGCTGTTTTAAGGCGGATCATCTCCATGTATTCGCTGATGTTTACGTCATCGCGCACCTCAAACTCCATATCCAGCTGCTGCCCTTCGCACACGCCTACCGCCGTTTCGTTAAATATGGTTAAGATGGTACGGAGTAAATGATCCTCCACCTGCATAATGAGCTTGTAGCCCTCAATCAGCATCACATCGCCTGATAGGATGGCCGTATTGGCGTTCCAGCGCTCGTGTACGGTCGTTTTTCCCCTGCGCAATGGTGCTTTATCCATAATATCATCATGCATCAGCGTGAAGTTATGGAACACCTCAATGGCCAGTGCAGGTGCCATGGCTTTCTCTACATCGCCCTCAAACAGGTCGCAGGCCATAAGCAGTAATGCCGGGCGCATACGCTTGCCACCAAGGTCAAGTATATAGCTTATCGGTTCGTATAGTTTAGCAGGATAGGGGGGGAAGTCTATTTTTTCAACAGCCTTTTGTATCAGTACCTGTAATTCTTGTATATCTCTCATGTGTTACCGTCAGGCTGTTATTAATCCTGAACTAAAGAAAAATCTATCTGCTTTTTAGTAAGGTCAACATTTTTAACGCGGATCTTTACCTCATCGCCCAAACGGTAAGTTTTCTTTTTCCGCTGACCGATGATGGCGTAATTTTTCTCGTCTAAAGTATAAAAATCATCAGAGATATCGCGCAAACGGATCATGCCCTCGCATTTATTTTCAATTATCTCCACATACATACCCCATTCCGTAACACCAGAAATAACGCCTTCAAAAACGTTTCCAACCTGATCCTGAAGATATTCTGCCTGTTTGTATTTAACAGATGCGCGTTCAGCATCAGCCGCTCTTTTTTCCATCTGCGAGCTGTGCTGACACATTTTTTCATACATATCCTCGTTCACCGACTGGCCGCCGTTGAGATAATGCAACAATAAGCGGTGCACCATAACATCAGGATATCGACGGATAGGCGAGGTGAAGTGCGTGTAATAATCAAACGCAAGGCCATAATGGCTGCTGGTTTTGGTGGTATAAATAGCCTTCGCCATTGAGCGTATGGCTAAATGGGTAAGCACGTTCTGTTCTTTTTTACCTTCCACATCTTCCATCAAGTGGTTTAGCGAGCGCGCTATATCTTTATCAGATTTTGTATTGATCTTATATCCAAACCGCGAAGCAAACTGCGCGAAACTGGCTAAAGCTTCAGGCTTAGGAGAATCATGAGCGCGATAAACAAAGGTATATTTTTGCTTGCCTTTGCCTTTTTTGGCGACAAACTCAGCAACCTTGCGGTTAGCTAACAGCATAAAATCTTCTATAAGCTTATGCGCGTCTTTACGTTCTTTTATGTAAACACCTGTCGGCTTTCCTTTCTCGTCCAGCTTAAACTTAACTTCAGTAGTTTCAAAGCTGATGGCGCCATTTTTAAATTTGCGGTCGCGCAGGATATAAGCAAGTTCATTCAGCTTTAATATCTCATCCTTAAAGTCGCCTTCTTGTGCTTCAATAACTTCCTGCACTTCCTCGTAAGTAAAACGACGGTTGGAGTGAATTACCGTTTTGCCGAACCACTCGCTTTTAATGTTGGCTTGTTCATCCAGTTCAAATACGGCCGCAAAACACAGTTTGTCCTCATTAGGACGTAATGAACACAGTCCATTAGATAAGCGCTCAGGCAACATCGGTATCACCCTATCAACCAGGTAAACAGACGTACCCCGCTCAAATGCTTCCTTATCCAACGCCGAATCAGGTATTATATAATGTGCTACATCGGCAATGTGCACGCCTACTTCATAATTGCCGTTTTCGAGTTTTTTAAGTGACAAGGCATCATCAAAATCCTTCGCATCAAAGGGGTCAATGGTGAAGGTGATAGTATCTCTAAAATCACGTCGCTTGGCCACTTCGGCAGGGGTGATCTCTGCAGAGATTTGTTCCGCATCATGCTCAACCTCAGCCGGGAACGACAGCGGGAAGCCATATTCCGCAAGGATGGCGTTCATTTCCGTATCGTTCTCGCCCTGCTCGCCTAATACATGCTTAATGCGCCCAACCGGGTTGCGGGCACCCGCGGGCCAGTCGGTAATTTCTGCAACCGCTTTAATGCCGTTTTTTGCCGAATTGAGTTCGCTCATCGGTATAAAAATATCATGCATCATTTTGCGGTCGTCGGGTATCAGGAAAGCGTACCGTTCAGACATTTTTACAACGCCCGTAAACTCCATTTTGGCGCGCTGCAATATTTCTATTACTTCACCTTCCTGGCGGCGGCCCTTGCTTTTGGCGTATACATAAACTTTTACACGGTCGCCGTTAAGCGCATTGCGTAGTTTTCTTGGAGCAACAAAAATGTCGCTTTCGCCCTCTTCATCGGTAACTATAAAAGCTGATCCGTCATTAGTAAGATCAACTTTACCTTCGACAAAAGTTTTAAGCTCAAGCAGCTGGAATTTGCCGGGCGACACTTCCTTTAGAACCTGCTTAAAAGCTTCGTCTTTCAGTATATCGCCTATCACATCCCGCGATTCAGGATCGCGGATATTCAATTTGGCCGATACTTGTTTATAATTTAATGGTGTATTTCCGTTTTGCTCAAAAACATCCAGCACAAGCTGGGTAAGCACTTTGTGTATAGATGAGTTGGTATTCTTTTTCTTAGACATAGGTAGATAAATTATTAATAGCAATTAACCTTATTCGGGAACAAGATTCTTATATATTAAAACATCAATTGCCGGTATGTTTTAACGATTTTAGTTGTGTCGATATTTTAACACAGTAAGGCAATGTTTTTTCGATAGTAGTCAAAGATAAACATTTATTTATGTAAGAATTAAGCGCGTTCTCCTGGTATCGCGTCAATCAATTTCTGCGTGTACTCGTTTTTCGGAGACGAATAAATATCATCCGGATAGCCCGATTCAATGATCTCCCCCTTATTCATCACCATCATTCGGTCGGATATATGCCGTATAACCGCCAGATCATGTGAAATGAAAATGTAAGATAGGCCCAGCTCCAGCTGTAGCTCACGTATAAGGTTTAAAACCTGCGCCTGTACAGAAACATCCAGTGCAGATACGGATTCATCACAAATGATAAATTTAGGCTGTAGCGCAAGTGCGCGCGCTATAACTATTCGTTGACGTTGCCCACCAGAAAACTCGTGCGGATAACGGTTAAAATGATCGGGAGAGAGGTTAACGCGCTCCAACAGGTCCATTACTTTCTGTCTGCGTTGAGCATTGCTGCTATAGAGACCATGTACCGTCAAAGGTTCCATTATAGATTGCCCAATGGTTTGCTGCGGATTTAGTGAGGAGTAAGGATCCTGAAAAATGATCTGCATATCTCGCCTCATTTCCCTAAGCGCTTCGCCCTTTAAACCTCTTACGTCGGTGCCATCAAAAATAATGCTTCCCGATGTAGGCTCTATCAAACGCAATATACTTCGCCCTAAAGTTGTTTTACCACAACCCGATTCGCCAACTAAACCCAGCGTTTCTCCGGGATATACTTCAAAACTTACGTCGTTGACAGCTTTGATGACCGTTTTATCGCGACTGAAAAGACCCCCGCTTTGGCCAAACCAGGTGCTTAAATTCTTTACTTTTAAAATTGGTTCTGCCGAGTAGAGCTTTTTTTGCCTTTCAGCTATCTCTCCGGGTTTATAGCTGTTCAATTCGCGTATTGTATCAACAGTAGCAGATGCGTCAGCTAAAAAGTCGGCAATAACTGGGAGTTTTTTCAATCGAATATTTACCGAAGGCCTGCAAGCTAACAGGCCTTTTGTGTAGGGATGTTGCGGATTGTTAAATAGCGTATCAACATCGCCTTGTTCAACAATTTCTCCCTTATACATCACCAGTAATCGGTCGGCTATTTCACTAACAACCCCCAGATCATGAGAGATGAATATCAAACTCATACCGCGCTGCTCCTTCAATTTATGCAGCAAGCTTAATATTGTTTTTTGTACCGTTACGTCCAGCGCGGTAGTAGGCTCATCGGCAATTAATATTTCCGGGTCGCAAGCCAGTGCCATGGCAATCATTACCCGCTGTTTTTGTCCGCCGGACAATTGGTGCGGATAGCTATCAAATATGGCTTCAGGGCGGGGCAACTGCACCTCGTTGAACAATTGTATAGCTTTAGTTTTTGAGTCTGACTTGTTTAACCCGATGTGTAATTGAAGGGCTTCAACTAATTGGTAACCACAAGTTAATACCGGGTTAAGCGAGGTCATAGGCTCCTGAAAGATCATCGCGATTCTATTACCCCGAATAGCGCGCATCCGCTCCTCGCTTAACTCAAATAAGTTGATGTTTTCTAAGTTGGCCCTGCCTGATATGGTTGCACTTGTTGTACCCAACAGCCTCATTAAGGCAAGCGACGTTACTGATTTACCGGAGCCTGATTCGCCTACAATACCTAAAGTTTCGCCTTTATTGAGCGTAAAGCAGATATCATTAACAGCTTTAAAAACACCGTTTTGGGCGTTAAATTCAACTGTTAAATTGCTTACGTTCAGCATCAGCCAACAATAGTTATATTCTCGTCTTCAATTAGTTCTTCGCCACGGTAACGCCTCAACAATTGGGCGGTTGCGACCACGTCCTTTTGGCAATAAGTACAAATGCGTTCCAGTTGGTTATCTTTCCAATAAACATCGCCCACCATACTGCCGTCAATATCATCTTTTGGGGTAGGGATATTAAAAATAGTGGTAAGCAGGTTAAGCGAAGTATAGCTTTTATAGTCGCCAAACTTCCAAAGCTCCATAGTATCCAGGTGATTTATCTCCCAGGGCTTTTTGCCCGCTATCTCCAACTGCGATGGCAGCATAAGTCCATGTATCAACATACGGCGGCACAGGTACGGAAAATCGAACTCTTTGCCGTTATGAGCACACAACACAAGCGTATTGGGCTGCCCTTTAAGCATTTTTGTGAAGCTGATAAGCACTTCGCGTTCGTCATCACCGGCAAACGATTTTATGCGTAAGCCCGTGTTTTTGCCACCGGTAAAAATGCCTACAGAAATGCATATTATTTTACCAAACTCGGCCCAAATGCCCGCGCTTTTATAAAAGTTCTCGGCGGTTTCCTCTTTTCTGTTGTACAGCGTTTTCTTATCCCAAAGAATTTTTAAATTATCAGGTACATCGGCGTAGGTACTATATTGCGGAACAGTCTCAATATCAAGCACCATTAAATTACTCAGATCGTATTGCTCAAGCATAAATAAAATGCAAATTTATCAATGGCAATATAGCAATTGTAGAAGAGCTTGCCGAATGCAGCCGGTATAAAATAATAAAGGGCATCCATTGGGACGCCCTTTGTTATTTTTCGTAATGCTTTGCTGTTATAATTGAGCGGCTTTTACTTTTACCACTATCTTTTTATCTCTATCAGGTCCGTCGTCGGTTTTAATAGCCGGGCGATGTGATGTTTTAGGGAAAAATATTAATAGGGTGTCCGGATCGCCTTCAAAGTACTCACCAGGCAATGAGCTTTCATAAAAACCAATATCAGTTCCCGCGTTAAACGGTGTTGCCCACTTCGCATCTGCGGGCGGTTTCATTATGCCCATTTTCTCTTTCCCGCTTATAACCAATTGCAGGTCGATATATTTTTCGTGTACTTCCCATCTGCTCACTTCAAAAGTTTTTAAAGGGCCATTAGTTGTAATACCATAAGCATTGGTTCCGCTTACCGGTTTGGTACCATTGGGCAGCTCTTGCAGATTGGTAGTAGCTAAATAAGTAAAAACGCTGTCCCACAATGGTTTGTTGGCATGATATTGAGCGGCAAACTGAACAAGATCCACACTTGGTGAAAGTTTTGGTTTAAAACCATTACGCCATTCCCCTTTATCGGCCCAGGCTTTCGCGGTTTTTTCTGTCCATTTAGTTTGCGAAAATGCTGTGTTCGCGGCTATACCTAAAATTATAAGGCAAACCAGTTTGTAGATGATCGTTCTTCTCATGTTTAAAATTCTATTGTAAGGTTCACTTTAGAGTGAAATAATTGGATTGATAGACCAATAATACGAGTATTAGTTTAAAATAGGGAAGCGCCAGGGTAAAATTTATGCTATACTAACACAGATCAAACCTTTTTGCCTATTTCGATTTCGTAAAAATTAAGCCCCTGTATGCTTTTTAATTATGGTAAGTAATTGTAAAATTGCCAATTGTAAACCAATGCAGTCTGTTTATTTTTTACTTAGCCGATGGTGTTTAAGTGGATTGTATTGCTAAATTTATAAACACAAAATATTAATGGAAGACAAATTCTCATTAGCAGGGAAAGTAATTATAGTAACAGGTGGAACCGGAATATTAGGCAACTCCTTTGTAAATGGTATAGTAGAGGCAGGCGGCGCTGTGGGCATTTTAGGCAGAAATGCCGCTGTCGCTGAAGAGCGGGCGGATGCCATAAACAAAAACGGAGGCAAAGCTATTGCACTGGTTGCCGACGCATTGGATGAAGCCGCTTTAATAGCTGCTAAAGACAAAGTAATTGCGGCTTTCGGCAAAGTTGATGGTTTGGTAAACGGTGCAGGCGGTAATATACCCGAAGGGGTTTTAATGCCCGATCAGGACCTGTTTGGGATGAATATAGCAGGTATGAAAAAGGCAATGGATCTGAACCTGTGGGGTACTATACTGCCAACACAGGTATTCGGTAAAGCTATACATGATACGGCTGGTAAGGGCAGCATTGTTAATATATCATCAATGAACTCAAAGCGTGCTACTACCCGTGTTTTAGGTTATAACATGGGTAAGGCAGCAGTTGATTGTTATAACCAATGGTATGCAGTAGAGTTAGCCAACAGATATGGCGATGCCATCAGGATGAATGCCATTGCCCCCGGTTTTTTCCTAACGGAGCAAAACCGGAACTTGCTTACAAAACCCGAAGGTGGATACACAGAAAGAGGCGAAAAAGCGATCAGGCAAACACCATTTAACCGCTTTGGCCATCCGGATGAATTGATAGGGGCATTGGTTTGGCTGTTAAGCGATGCGTCGAAATTTGTAACCGGCTCAATGGTTTGCGTTGACGGGGGATTCTCCATATTTGGAGGCGTTTAATTGCCAATAGTATTTAAATTATATATTGCGCCCCATAAGGCGTTGTTATTTAACCAAAATGAACCAAACAAAAACAGGTAACTATCGCTGGACGATTTGCGCGCTTCTCTTTTTTGCTACTACTGTTAATTATCTTGACAGGGCGGTAATTAGCTTGTTGAAATCAGACCTCACCAAAGAGTTTAGCTGGGACGACGGCGATTATGCCAATATCGAGATCGCGTTTAAGGTGTCTTATGCACTTGGTTTGTTACTTTCGGGAAGACTGATAGATAAGTTAGGAACAAAGATGGGCTACTTTTGGGCCACCTTTTTATGGAGCGTTTCAGCAGTTTGCCATGCATTTGCCAACAGCACCCTGGGCTTTGCTGTGGTGCGTTCAGCACTGGGGTTAAGCGAATCGGGGAATTTTCCGGCGGCGGTAAAGACAACTGCCGAGTGGTTTCCAAAAAAGGAACGGGCATTTGCAACTGGTATATTTAATTCGGGCGCTAACATCGGTGCTATTGTAGCGCCTCTAACCGTTCCGTTCATTGCCGTAGCCTGGGGATGGAAATGGGCCTTTATTATCACCGGTTCTGTGGGTATTGTATGGCTGATACTATGGTTGATATTTTATGAGATACCAACCAGGCAAAAAAGGGTAACACAGGCTGAATTAGACTATATCAACAGTGATATGGACGAGAAAGATAAAGCCGATAAGTTAAAAGAACATACCAAAGTTTCATGGTTTCAGTTGCTTAAGTATAAGCAAACCTGGGCTTTCTCTGTAGGTAAGTTTTTAACTGATCCTGTATGGTGGTTCTATCTTTTCTGGTTACCCGATTTTTTAGAAAGTCAGTACGGTTTAAAGGGAACTCAAATAGCTTTGCCCGTTGCATTGGTTTACACTATTTCAACCTTTGGCAGCGTGTTTGGTGGTTATCTTCCAAAAAAACTTATTGAGAATAATTGGCCCGCATTTAAGGCGCGTAAAACATCTATGCTTATATATGCCATAGCTGTTATACCTATTGTTTTTGCTCAATTGTTGGGCAGCATAAATATGTGGCTGGCTGTTTTAATAATTGGTTTGGCAACATCTGCCCACCAGGCCTGGAGCGCAAATATATTTACAACGGTGTCAGACATGTTTCCTAAAAAAGTAGTTGGTTCAATTACCGGTATCGGCGGGATGTTTGGCTCTGCGGGTAGTGTATTGCTGTCATGGCTGGTGCAGAAAAAAATGTTTATGCATTATCGTGCAATTGATCAAATAGAAACCGCATATTACATCATGTTTTTTGTATGCGGAGCGGCTTATTTATTAGCTTGGTGTATTATGCATTTCCTGGTACCGAAGATGAAACAGGTTGACTTGGATTAAATATTAGTATTATATATTTGTATATAGTTTTAACAACACAGATTTATGAGTAGTTACAAAGCCTTAACAATGAATGATATTGCGAAAGCATTAAATCTTTCTGCGTCAACGGTTTCCAAAGCGCTTAGCGATAGCTACGAAATCAGTGAGAAAACCAAGCAACTGGTTAACGACTACGCTAAGCAAAATAATTATCGCCCCAATTTAATTGCCCAAAGTCTTAAACAAGGCCATAGCAACTCTATTGGAGTAGTGGTAGCTTCTGTTGATAATCCTTTCTTTTCACAGATAATAAACGGCATAGAATCAGTTGCATATGCCGAGGGTTACAACATTATTATCACCCAGACGCATGAGTCGCATGAGTTGGAGGTACAAAACGTTAATCACCTGGCACACAGATCGGTTGATGGAATGCTTGTTGCTATCTCAACAGAAACGCAAAATATAGAACACCTTAAAAAACTGCAGCAACAGGGCTTGCCTATTATATTTTTTGACCGTGTAACCGATGATATGGATACCCACAAGGTTACAGTTGAAAACTTTAAAAGCGCCTACGACTCTACCGCATATCTGATTAGTTTGGGTTATAAAAGAATAGCGCATATAACATCTTCTGATGATACATCTGTTATGCGGGAACGCTTAGCCGGGTATGAAAAGGCATTAGCTGACAATGGTGTTAAAGTAGATCAGGATCTGATAAAGCACTGCTTCGCTACCGGACGTGACAGGGTCAAGTTAAAAGAAGCTTTAGACGAGTTATTTGCGTTAAAGCAACCACCCGATGTTATCTTTTCAGCTTTTGACAAAATAACCACAGTTACGCTATCGCTGCTTCACGAAATGAAGAAATCAGTGCCCGAAGATGTAGCTTTACTTGGTTTCACTAACACCATACTGGCCGATATTTTAAATCCTCCGCTTACAAGCATAACGCAACCAGGTTTTGAGATGGGAAAAGAAGCTACCAGAATGCTTATTCACTTAATAAAGGACGAACATTTGGTAACGAAGTTTGAAACTATAGTTTTACCCACCGAGTTGGTGGTACGTGATTCTTGTCCGTCTAAAAAGTAAGTTCTAGTTTCTTCATACCTGAATGTTTTTGCTTAAAACAAAAGCAAATGCTTTTTACTTATAGTTTTAAACAACCGATATCATGAAAAAGATCATATTTACATTACTATTTGGCGCTGTAATAAGCTTTTCAGCATCTGCACAGTTATTACCCAAATTTCAATTTGGTGTTAAAGGCGGGGTAAACTTAACCAGTCTGTCCAAATCGGGCACATTCAATAGTGATAATCAGGCGGGTTATTTAGGAGGTATTTGGATGCGTTTTGGGGCGCTGGGTTTCAATGTTCAGCCCGAAGCCTATGTAACAAGTAAAAATGTCACTGTAGATGGCAGTAACGCCAAATTCACCAGCCTTGATGTGCCGGTGCTGATTGGTGGTAAAGTAGGCGCGCTTGGCTTTGGTACAAGATTCTATACAGGTCCGGTTTTATCATTTGCCATTAATAAAGACCAGAGTTTTGGTACCGCTGCTGCAAATGCCGCAAAGCTTAATTATAAAGATCAAAATTTCGCGTGGACATTGGGAGCAGGAGTGGATATACAAAAAATATCAATAGATCTGCGCTACGAAAAAGGTCTCACCAAACAGGAATATGGCACAGGCTCAACGAAAATTAACTTGTTTAACCTGTCCTTGGGTTATCGGTTATTCTAAACCTCAAAAATAGCTGTTATAAGCACCAGCAGTATCAACGAGATAGAGAGCGACATCATGTAGGTCATTGTTATTCCTGTCATTTTCGTTATAGTGCGGAAAACACTTCTGTGATACACCACACGCAACGATCTGTACAGATACCACAGCACACCGGCAATACCGGCATAGTTGAAAAATTTGTCGACCTGTAGCCAGTCATCCGGTACCGCCATTTTAATCAGCATCATTATGACAAGAAACAAAAACAAAAAGCAGTGAAAATGAAAGGAGAAGATAAGATGCTCTACGTAGAATTTTTTGTTTTTGTAAAAAGTTATCTTTAGTATCAGTGCAAACAACGGTAATAAAAGAAACATCATTTTAGGGGCGTTGTGTTTAACCCCTTCTGAAATCATTTTCTGAGTGTTCTCGCCACCCTTTTCTTTCCACGCATATTTCTTTTTATGGAAATATCGCTCCAAAAAATTATCGCGTTTATCGGCCGGTAATTTTTGTTGATCATTTAGATACTTATCGTAGGTGCCGCCATCTGTATTGGCAATTACAAAGTCAGATAGTCCATTGTAATTGTAGGTGGTATCCAGATCTCCGGTCTTTCCTTTTGTTACCGTAAATTTGTCAAATACGTACGTTGTATCTTGTTTACCTGCTTGGGTAGTTTTAATTTTTAAAGTTTCAACAAACTGCGTTGTGTCGGTTTTGCCGCCGTTTTGGGCACTTATCCTGTTTAGGGCAGCCTGGATAACTCGTTTTTGTTCCTTGGTAAGCGCGGTGTTATTTTTAACATGATTTGCAGCGTCGGCAATTTCTGTAGCAGCGTTTTTTTTACTACTACCGGTATTATCCATCTCCTTATCGGAATGACTGAACAACAAAACAAAATATACCAAACTAATAAATATATACATCTTAACCGGATGCAGATACTGCACACGTTTTCCCGCCATATATTCGTTGGTTAGCTTTCCGGGTTTAAAAAAAAGAGGTTTTAATGTGTGAAAAAATTGGTGGTCAAAATGGAAGTAATCAGACACCGCATGAGTTATCATGTGGCCAAAGCTTTCTTTTATCTGCAGGTTCTCCTGTCCGCATACATGGCAATATTTCCCCTGTAACTCCGCGCCACAGTTTAAACAATCATTCTCGTGCCGGTAATGTTTTTTCATCAGCTTAGTGATATTGTCAGGTATTAACTCAAAAAATCTAATTCGTTTTATGCGTGTTTTATAGCATGTTTAAGGGCAGCATTATGTTTGTATTTAAACACAAAAGGAAACACAACTGCAATAACCAGGGCGTAACCGGCAAAAGCCAGCCATATGCTGCGCCAATCTTTGTTGCCGTCTGCCAGTGTAAAGTAACTATCTATTAACCATCCGCTTATCAAACTGCCAAATAAGGCTCCAAAGCCGTTAACCATCATCATAAATAATCCCTGCGCACTTCCCCTTATCTCGGGTGTTGTTTGGGTTTCAACAAATAATGATCCTGATATATTAAAGAAATCGAAGGCCATGCCATACACAATACACGACAAAACTATCATCCAAAGACCATTGGCCGGATCGCCAAAGGCGAAAAGCCCAAAACGTAACACCCAGGCCAGCATGCTAAACAGCATTACATACTTAATACCGAATTTACGCAGGAAGAAAGGTATGGCCAGGATGAAGAGTGTTTCAGATATCTGCGATATTGACATAATGATAGCAGGGTATTTAACTGCTATTGTGTCTTTATAAGCCGGATTTAAATCAAAATCATGAATGTATGTATCGCCGTAAGCATTAGTTAACTGCAAAGCAGCGCCTAAGAGGAGAGAGAAGAGAAAGAAAACTGCGAAGCGCGAATCCTTTAATAATTTGAAAGCATTTAAACCCAGATCGCCGGATGCCAGCACACCGGTGGCTTTGTTAAATAACGGCCGGCATTTAGGTAGTGTAAATGAGTATAAACCTAACAGTAAAGACACGCCCGAAGCTATATAGAATTGATTGGCGGTTTTTTCATTGTTAGTTAAGCTTACTGTCCATAGCGCGGCAATAAATCCAACAGTGCCCCATGTACGGATAGGTGGAAATACCTTAACCACATCCATATTTAGGTTTTTAAGCGCCGAATAACAAACTGTTATAGACAAGGACAGCGTAGGCATGTAAAACAACATGTTCAACAAAATCACCCAAAAGAAAACGTTTGGATCATTAACCAGCGGAATTGTAAAAAGTACTGCTGCGCCGCACAAATGCAAAATGCCATAAAGTTTTTCGGCGTTTACATACCTGTCGGCAATGTATCCGATAATGGTGGGCATAAAAATAGAGGAGATGCCCATGGTAGAAAAGATGGCGCCGAACTGCGCTCCCGACCAGCCTTTATTTTGAAACCAATAGGCACCTACGGTAAGCAACCACGCTCCCCATATGAAAAATTGCATGAAGTTCATTAGTATTAAGCGGAACTTAATATTCATATGGCTGTGAGGATATGAGGATAATAAAACAGTTAATTATGAGGGGAAAATAAGTAATTATTTCGGATTTCGGATTTGTGATTTCGGAATTATATAAATTCTCAGGCAAATCCGAAATCGAACATCCGAAATCCGATATCACGAAGCTTTTCGACGATTCAGTTCGTCGCGTATTTTTGCAGCCTTCTCGTATGATTCCTCGGCAAGGGCCTCCTGCAGTTTAGTTTTTAACTCCTCTGTACTTAAGGATGAAAAGCCGGCGGTGGGGTTTACCGGGGTAGCTTCTTCGGGAGTTTCAGAGATGTTTTCAAGGTAAACGAACTCATTACCTTCAATTACAATACCCGCGCTCGAAAGGATGAACTCGTAAGTATAAATAGGACAGTCAAACCTTACCGCCAGGGCAATAGCATCAGATGTCCGGGCGTCTATCTCCAAACTTTTTTTACCATCGGTACATATCAGCTTTGAATAAAATATACCATCAACCAGGTTATAGATGATCACTTCCTGAATGGAAATGTGATAAGCTTCGGCAAAACTTTTAAAAAGGTCGTGGGTAAGCGGACGGCTGGGAGTCATTTTTTCAATTTCAATGGCTATGGCTTGCGCCTCAAAGCTGCCTATTATTATGGGCAATCTTCTTCTGCCATTAATTTCGCCCAAAACAAGCGCATAAGCACCTGATTGTGTTTGGCTGTAAGATAGCCCGACAATATCGAGCTCTATTTTTTTCATATTATTACCCATCACAACCTATTCCTTGTTTATGCTGCTTTTTTATAGTTTTTAATAGCTGCTATCAATTTTGGTACCACTTCAAACGCATCGCCAACAATGCCATAATCAGCAACTTTAAAAAAAGGTGCATCAGGGTCTTTATTAATAACCACAATTGTTTTGGATGAGCTAACCCCTGCAAGGTGTTGTATGGCCCCTGAAATTCCAACCGCAATATACAAATTTGGACTAACAGCTATGCCAGTTTGTCCAACATGTTCGCTGTGTGGCCGCCAGCCCGCGTCTGACACCGGTTTTGAGCATGCCAATGCCGCGCCTAATACCTCGGCCAATTCTTCTAACATGCCCCAGTGTTCGGGCCCTTTAAGACCGCGTCCGCCCGAAACAATGATCTCTGCTTCCGGCAGCGAAACTTTATCTGTAGCCTGTACGATTTCTTTCAGCATGGCTTTAAAATCAGACTCGTTCGCAGTAGCACTAAACTCTTCTATATGTTCAGGCTTAATGTTCTCTGCAATTTTATAAGTGTTAGGCGTAAGCGATATTACTTTATTTGTTGATGTTAACTCGACTATAGCGAATGCCTTGCCTGAAAAAGCTGTCTTTTTAACGACGAATTTGCAGCTGTCCTCACTTGGTAAGGCCACTACACCATCTGCCACACCGGCATTCAGTTTAACCCCAATGCGCGGCGCTAAACCCCGGCCCGAAAAGGAATTGGAAAGAACAACAATAGTGACACCTTCACTTTTAGCCACTTCGGCAATTACCGATGCATAAGCCTGGTTTACAAAATTTTTAAGGCGATCGTTAGATACGGTGACGATTTTATCCGCGCCATATTTCGCCAATGTTTTAAGCTGGGCAGCATCAACATCGCCAACAGAAAGCGCTGTTAATGTGGTATTATTTTGGTCAGCAATGGCGCGGGCGTAACTTACAACTTCAAAAGCTGATTTTTTGAAGCTGCCTCCGGCGTTTTCCGCATATACTAAAATAGACATAATTAACTTTTTGGATATTTAAATAACACGCGCCTCATCATGCAGTAACTCCACCAGTTGATCGACGTTATCTGCCACTACTAATTTAACCTGCCCGCGCGGTGCCGGTGTTTCATAACCTATAATCACAGAATTTGTTTCTACAGCTATAGCTTCAACAACAGTTAAAGGCTTTGTACGTGCCGACATAATACCACGCATGTTGGGTATTTTGGGTTCAGTAACGCCTTCTGCACATCCAGCAACCAATGGCAGGGGTACAGTCAATATCTCTTTACCACCTTCAATTTCGCGCTCAACAATGGCACTATTACCTTCAATATCAATTTTTTTAATTATAGAGACAGACGGCATATCTAACAATTCGCCTAACATGCCTGCTACTTTTGAACCATTGTAGTCGATTGACTCGCGTCCCGTTAATATCAGGTCGAAAGGATTGTTTTTAACATAATTAGCAATCTGGCTGGCAACAAACCATGCATCCTGTGGCAATGCGTTAATCCGCACAGCATCAGTAGCACCAACAGCTAAAGCCTTACGTATTGTAGGCTCGGTTGCTGCTTCTCCAACGTTTATAACAGTCACCGATCCGCCGTTACCTTCGGTGAGTTCAACAGCGCGCGCAAGGGCAATCTCATCATACGGATTAAGTATGAACTGCACACCACTTGTATTAAATTGCGTGTTGTTGTTGGTAAAAGTTATTTTTGTGGTGGTATCAGGAACATTACTTATGCATACCAGTACTTTCATAGACAAACAGGTTTTTACAAATTTAGATAAAAAAGGCATAGTTTTAAAAATGGAGATAAGCAGATTAGACAAGCTACTGGAGTTTTTTAAAAGCGAACCCAATGATGAATTTTTAAAATACGCGCTTGCCACCGAGTATCTGCGTTTAAATGAGGTAGATAAGGCTCTGTTTTACTATGAGGAACTGATAGCTAACCATCCCGGATATATTGGTACATATTATCATTTAGGTAAGCTTTACGAAGCTTTGGGCCGCAAGGAAGATGCCATTAATACGTACCAGGCGGGCATGAAAGTAACCAAAGAGAAACGGGATAACCACGCATTTTCTGAACTGCAGGCAGTTTACCGGGAAGCAGTTGGAGATGATGATGACGAAGATTGGTAGAACCCAATTATGAATAAACGCAAACTTCTTTTTATACGCGATATCATTTTTTATACGCTGACTGCCTTTGGCGGTCCACAGGCGCATATTGCTATTTTACTGCGGGAGTTTGTGCAAAAGCGCAGGTATATTACAGAAGAAGAGTTGGTTGAGCTGAATGCCCTGGCGCAGCTTTTACCGGGCCCTTCATCAACCCAAACATTGATAGGGATAGCCTGGAAGGTGGGTGGTTTACGCATGGCCATTATTACCTTTTTAATATGGGTATTCCCTTCGGCTGCCATTATGTGCGTGGCTGCAGTTAGTTACAGCATGTTCTCCAATCATGAAAAGGTGGCGGGCGTATTACGCTACATGCAGCCAATGGCTATTGGTATTGTAGCCTATGCCACCTACAGAGATCGGAAGAGCGTCGTGTAGGGAAAGAGTGTAGATCTCGGTGGT
>NZ_CAMLHX010000028.1 GCF_946479965.1 uncultured Mucilaginibacter sp.
ATTGTGCCAAATTCCAGAGTTTTATATCTGAAAAAATAGTATCAGCCGGCGGTTTTGCACGTATGCAGTTAAAAGGCGTGCACGGAACATGGGGCAGACCGGTAAATGAGGTTTTTAAGGATGCTGAATTTCCGCGCGAATGGCATGCAGAGGTAAACGAATATTGTAAAAAAATAGGTATTGATTTCTCTACTTCGCCATATGATTTTGAGGCGGTTGATCTCTGTATGGAATTAGATGTACCATTTATCAAAATAGGGTCGGGCGAAATTACCTGGCTTGAAATGATACATAGAATTGCGTCTACGCAAAAACCAATTGTTTTAGCAACCGGCGATGCAACGATGGCTGAAATAGATGATGCTATACAAACAATTGAATCAACAGGTAACAAAAATTTGATTTTACTGCAATGTATTACCAACTATCCGTCTATGATTGAAAGTGCTAATATCAACGTATTAAAAACGTATCAATCAGCTTTTGACGTGTTAACCGGCTATTCAGACCACTCGCCCGGTGATGTAGTGGTATTGGGTTCAATTGCTTTAGGCGGATGTTTAATTGAAAAGCATTTTACACTTAATAAGAAAGATAAAGGGCCAGATCATCCCCACTCAATGGATGTTGTTGATTTTAAAACAATGGTTGATAGAGTGCGCATGCTGGAAATGGCAATGGGCAGTACCCGTAAATTTGTTGTTGAAGAAGAAGCCGAAACAGTTACAGTGCAAAGAAGGGGATTATATGCAGCTAACGATATTAAAAAAGGAGCAACAATAGCATTAAATGATATTGTTGAACTACGCCCCGCCCTTGGCATCTTGCCTAAGTATAAGCCGGTTGTGGCAGGTAGAGTAGCAAATACTGATATTGAAAAAGGACAGCCAATTTTTTGGGATAACTTATAAGTATGACCTCCAGAGAGAAGTTCATCGCACTGGTTGATAATGATTGTTTAAAAAAGTCAGATGCTATTGTATTGCTGGAGGGCGACGGTTTAAATCGTTACAGAAAGGCTGTTGACTTATATAAAAACAAGTTGGCGGGAAAGATAATTTTTAGCGGCGGTATAACTAATTATGAATACGGTAGTTATCCCTTAAGTGATATATTGCCAAGCATAATTGAAGAGGGGATTCCCCATGAAGACATTATTCATGAAAGTGTTTCAAAAAATACAAGGGAGCAAGCTGTTGAGGTAGTAAATTTTGCAAAAAATAATTCCTGGGCCCGAAAATTAATATTGGTAGCAACACATGAACATCAATACCGCGCTTATTTAACTTTTTTACGCGCCGTAATTGATTCAAAACTGGATATTGTTTTATATAACTCGCCGGTAAGAAACCTGATGTGGTTTTCAGAAACCGGTTGGGGTAGGCGTATTGACAGGCTTGAACAAGAGTTTGACAGAATTGAAAAATATTCAGAGCTAGGTCACCTGGCAACATTTGAGGAAGCAATAGCTTATCAGCAATGGAAAGAAGAGCAAGTTTAGACGAAGCTAAGCAAATATTGGGAAGCAACTTTATTGGCGCAGATGAACTTAATAAAATTAGCGAGGCTTTAGCAGTAAAAATCCCTGAAATTGTTCCGCAACTTCCTTTTGATGTTAAAACATTGGAGGGTCTTAATAGCGACTATCTTTTGATATTGGGCGTATCGCAATTGCGTGATGGACGCCCTTTAACTATTAATGCGCTCAGGAATATCTTTGGCACTAATGACGGTTTAAATAGTCCATGTTTTTACAATCAGGACTGGTACCTTAATGAGGAGTTTATAAACGTTCCACTTGTTCAGCAATGGTATCTGGTGCGCAAAAACGTAATTGAGGAAACCCGTGCTGTTAACCCCGACCTGATCTTAAAATCCCACTCTTTTCCGAGCGCAATTTTGTGTACCTATGCATTTCTTGCTAGCTGGTTCCACTCTGGTAAAATTCTTTGGGAATTTGATTTTGTTTGGTGTAGCGATAAAGACCATAATGGCGACAGAATATATGTTGGTAAGTACCGCGATATTGATGGGGTAAATAAAGATGGATTTAGTATTCATCGTCATTTATCGCTTAGAAATTGCTATGGAGCTATTTAAGTAATACGGGTTTGTAACCACTTATTGTAAAATATAGAAATTAATATTCAGCTTTTTTAATGTTAGGCAAGAGATAAATTATCCATACGTGATGTTTAGCAACCTGCATCGTCTTTAAAAGACAAGTTATCTGATGTGATATGATTGAACGCATAATGGATTTGATTAAGGGGAATGTTTCTTTGAAAAACGGAATTATCTTCACCTTATTTGCAACATTAAACAACGGGCTTAGTTTTTTGCTCAGCTTGATCTTGTCTCTTTATTTGACTAAACAAGACTTCGGAACTTTAAACCTTTTCCTGACTTTTATTTTAATATTAACTATCACAATTTCATTAGGCACACAGTCGTTTTTTAGCGTAATTTATTTTAAAAAAAACAGAAAATATTTAAATAAGATTCTTAACGCTATTTTAATTATCTCAGCCATAGTGCTATCCGCCACTATATTAATTGCGCTGTTATTTAAAGATGCCCTTACTAATTTATTGGGTTTTTCAACAACCTACCAGATATTTGGTTTACTGATATGTTTCTTTCAATTGTTTTATACAATAAATCTGGAAGTATATAGACTTGAAGAAAAGCCGATAAAGTACGGTTTAATGACGATGGCTTGGTTAGCAAGTAATTTTTTATTAACGCTATACTTTTGTATTTCGCTGAATAAAGGATGGTATGGTAGAGCGGATGCACAGTTTATCTTATCGGTAGCATTTTTTATTATCAATCTGATATATCTGCGCAAAAACGGATACCTGCAGTTTAATAAACCTGATAATGCACACTATCGAAAAACACTAAGCTTTGGTTTGCCGCTTATACCGCACAATAGCACGGTTTGGATACGGCAGGGTTTTGATAGATACATTATTAACTATTTTCAGGGCCCGGTATTACTGGGCTCATATAGTTTTATATATAATTTTTCGGGCCTGATAATGATGGTGGGAACTGCATTTAACTCAACTAACTCGGTATTTATTTTTAAAAGATTGAAAGACGCAGGTAATAACGAAATAAGGAGGGAATTACTAAAGCAAACTAAAATAATGACATTTATATTTGGAGGAATAACATTCATCAGTATTATTGTTGTACATCTGCTTATCAGGTTGTATATCCCTAAGTATCAAAGTGCCATAGTATATATTATACCATTATGCGGGGCGGCATTTTTTCAATGCATATATTATTTGTTTGTTAATTATCTCTTTTTTTTCAATAAGACTAAAACATTGATGTATATAACATTCAGTATTTCCATTTTACATTTCGGTTTGTCGTTTTTGTTGACAAGATACTCCGTGATTTACACCGCATATCTTAACTTGTTCTCAAATTTTCTGATCTGTATTTTTATAATATATTATAGTAATAAAACTTTCTCTCTTTTCACCAAAACAAACTAATTGATGAGTAAATTTGATGTTAAAGATCGGGTAGATCGTTTCCTTTATCTTGCTTTTAACTTAGTATCAGATGCGGTTTATTTTTTTAATTTTAAAATTAAAAAACTGATTGGTAAAAACGTTATCTACAAAAACAAGCATGCGGGCCAAAGATGTTTTGTAATAGGAACAGGGCCGTCAATTAATGATCTTAGTGATGACACAGTACATGCGCTTAAAAATGAAATTGTTTTTGCCGTAAATTCGTTTTATAAGTCTGATAAATTAAAGTCGATACATCCTGCCTATTACTCGTTGTTTGATAATTACTACTGGGACGAAAACAGTCAATATAAGCTGGCTTTTAAAGAGATTGTAGACCAATATAACGGCAAAGCAACATTCCTCACGAGCTATAAAGCGAAACACATGGTTGATAAGCTTGACTTAAGCGCCCAACAGATTTTCTTATACAGCAAAAAATACCCTTTAAACAGCATGAATTGTGATATGACAAAAAATATGAGCATCACTATGAATGTTGTTAGTATAACCATTTTAGCAGCCATGTATATGGGTTTTAAAGAAATATACCTGTTAGGATGTGATTACAACGTTTTTGCTACAAGTACCACTACTCACTGTTACGATGATAGTGACGAAGAAGGGCTTGAAATGGAAAACCGGCTTGGTTTTATGTTGAAATTTTATCATTTAACTACAGAGTTTCATTATCTGATTGCTAAACTTGCTAGGTTAAATTCAATAAAAGTTATTAATATAACTGAAGGTAGTTTACTCGACGCATATCCACGTAAAAAAGTAAATGATGTATTGCAATAACAACTAATGTATACTAAACCCAAAAGCGAGTTATTTGTTCAAGCCATAATACCGGCATTCTTGCTGTTTGTGTTTCTGAAGTTTTGGTTAGGTGTTAAAAGCCCGGCTATATCAACTTTAATGACGCTTTGTTTTGTTAATGTAGGGGTTTTTGCCCTGGCGTTTATGAGTCTGAAGCTTAAACCAGCATCGGTAATTTCAGTTATTATTATTTTACTATTGGTTTTTTCGCAGATACTTTCAATAATTAGTCCTAATTATCGAGTAGAGGATGGGGTTCTTTGCTTTCAATACTGGGGTATAGCCTTAGTTCCGGTTTTTTACAAACTCAACCACAAACTGTATAAAACAATTAATTATATTATACTCCTGTTTTTTTTATACTACATTATTAGGGGGGTGCCTCCTGATGAAATATTTTCAGTTAGCCGAAACTTTATTTCAGTTGTTTTACTTATTTGTACAGGCTATCAGATAATATCATCCTATCAAAATAATAAAAGACCAAGCCTTATACTGCTGTTGCTGTCATTAATTGTTGCAATATGGTCAATAGGCCGAAGCGGAATATCAACCTATTTGTTTCTTTTGATATGTTATCCTTTTATCTCAAATCTTAAATTTCACTATAAAGTTATGTTTATAACTTTTATAGTTTTGACATGCGTTGCGCTGTATATATATTTATATGAAAGTTTATTTGTAACAGCAATATCCAGATTCCAGACCATGGGCTTTGAAGATATTCGCGAGACAGTTAACAAAGATTATTTTTTTACTACCATACAATCACCGCTAAATGTATTGATAGGTACACCGTTAACAACTATTAAGTCAATGTTTTATGTTGATTACAACCCACATAACTCATTTATCAGGTTACACATATTTTACGGTTTGTTCGGTTTTATTATTGTAATAAGTACTCTTATTACTTCCCTGTTTAAATACTTGGTTAATGGGAATTATATTTTTATGATTATGTTGATTGCTTTAATATTCAGATCGGCGGTTGACTCCACATCATTTCACGGACCATTGGACATACTAATATATTTTTTCCTGTTTTTTCCTTTGAAAAAGCTAACCTTTGTAATGAAATAATTTATGTAACCCTATGAGGAAAGTATATAGATTTTTAAAATCATTCATTTATATTGTCAGGTATTCTTTATATAATGTAAAACGGCCAATACTGTTTGGTGGGCCGTCCAGCATAAGTAAGGACCTGGTTACAGAACCTTATGTGTTTATTGGAAAGAATTGTTTGATATATCCAAAAGTTAAGATAGGTGCATATTCTTTACTGGCCAATAATGTTTCAATTGTTGGTGCTGATCATGAGTTTAATAAAGTTGGAATACCTACCATATTTTCGGGAAGGAGAATTATAAGGGAAACTATAATAGGGAGGGACACATGGATTGGTGCTCACGCAATTATTATTACCGGCGTAAAAATTGGTAATGGTGCTATAATTGGAGCGGGTTCAGTAGTTACAAAGGATGTAGAGCCTTACACTGTAAATGGTGGTGTGCCATCAAAAAAATTGAGGGACAGATTCCCAGATAAGGAATCTACCGTTAAACACGCACAGATTATAGAAATGGACATTGATAAAATGGATTTTACAAAATGGGAGCTTTGCGGTGATATTAATTAAAGCTATAAGTAGCGTAAGTAATGATAACGCTTTCTTTAACAAATTGCATTTTAAACTTTACAAAAATTAGAATGACTATATATTGCTAATCAATTAGGGATGATAGCCATTTAACTACAATTTATTACTTCTATCAAAAAAATATGTTTAAAAATAAAGTATTACTAATAACCGGTGGTACCGGATCATTTGGTTCGGCAGTACTAAACCGCTTTTTACATACGGAACACTTCAGAGAGATCCGTATTTTTTCGCGTGACGAAAAAAAACAGGATGATATGCGTAACACGCTTAAAAACGCTAAGGTTAAATATTATATTGGTGACGTACGCGACCCGCAAAGCATTAGGTCGGCTATGCAAGGGGTTGACTATGTTTTTCATGCCGCGGCACTTAAACAGGTACCTTCATGCGAGTTTTTTCCTATCGAAGCAACGCGTACAAATGTTTTTGGCACTCAAAACGTTATTGAAGCAGCCGTAGCTAATAAAGTTAATAAAGTAATTTGCTTGAGTACAGATAAAGCGGCTTATCCTATAAATGCAATGGGCATATCTAAAGCCCTGATGGAAAAAGTTGCGATTGCTGCATCAAGAAATGCAAAAGACACAACGGTGTGCTTAACGCGTTATGGTAATGTAATGGCATCGCGCGGTTCTGTGATACCATTGTTTTTAAAGCAGATAAAAGAAGGAGCACCTTTAACAATTACTGATCCGAATATGACACGCTTCCTGATGTCCCTGGAAGATGCTGTCGACCTGGTATTATTTGCATTTGAACATGGCAATCCGGGAGATTTGTTTGTTAACAAAGCTCCTGCAGGCACAATAGGTGATCTGGCACAGGCACTTAAAGAAATATGTAACGCAAGTAATGAAATTAAAATAATCGGAACCCGCCATGGTGAGAAGCTGTACGAGACACTTTGCACCCGTGAAGAAATGATGAAGGCAGAGGATATGGGCGATTTCTATCGTATACCGGCAGACAACCGCGATTTGAATTACGCGCAATATTTTTCTGAAGGCGAAACAAGCATGGCCAGTATTGAAGATTACCACTCACATAATACCCAACAGCAAGGCGTAGAAGGTATGAAAAGTTTATTATTGAACTTGCCTTTAATTAAGCGGGAAGTGTTTGGTGATGTTACAGCAGTTCAATACGCTTAATAATGCAAAGTATTCCGCAACTTATTAAATGTAAACAACATACTGATCATCGCGGACGTGTAAGCTTTGTTAATGATTTTGATATGTTGCCGGTAAGGCGTTTTTACCGCATACGACATCCGGATACGTCAATTATACGGGGCTGGCGCGGCCATAAGGTTGAACGGCGATGGTTTTATGTTAATAATGGCGCATTTAAAATAAACGTTATAAAACCTGATGATTGGGAAACTCCCGATAAAAATCTAAGGTCCGAAACTTATATAATTGAAGCTGATAGTGCTGTTCTAAGTGTGCCGGGAGGCTATGCGACCAGTATGCAGGCTTTAGAACCAAACTCTGATATGCTTGTATTTGCAGATAATACAATTGATAATGCTGCAAATGATGATTACGTTTTCCCGCTAGATTATTTTGTTCAACCATAAAGAAATTATGCTCATGAAGATCAGGGTTGGAATAACGGGTCAGGAGGGGTTTGTAGGGCAGCATTTATACAATACGCTTGGCCTTTTCCCGGAAATATTTGAGCGTGTTAACTACGAAAGAAGTTATTTTGACAACGAGTTTGCGTTACAGCAATTTGTATCGCAATGTGATGTAATTGTGCATTTGGCAGCCTTAAACCGCCACAATGACCCGGCAGTTATTTATGATATTAACATAGCACTGGTAAATAAGTTGATAAAAGCGCTTGAAAGCAACTCCAGTACGGCCCACATTCTTTTTTCATCATCGTCGCAGGAAGAACGTGATAATCTATATGGTAGAAGCAAACGTGATGGTCGCGAGTTGTTAATTTCGTGGGCCAAACTTTCGGGAGGTAGGTTTACTGGTTTGATCATTCCAAATGTTTTCGGACCCTTTGGTCACCCTTATTACAATTCTTTTATTGCCACATTTTCACATCAGCTAACCCATAATCAGCAACCCAAAGTTGAAACGGACGGCAATGTTAAACTCATTTACGTGAGTGATCTGGTAGGAGCAATAATAGGCGAAATAAAAGCCGGCAAAAGTAATTACGCCTTAACTATACCACATACTGATGAATATAAGGTAACTGAAATTTTAAGCCTACTGGAAAATTATCGTGACCAATATTTTGTATCCGGTACAATCCCGCTTCTGAGATCCAGTTTTGAAGTAAATTTGTTCAATACCTTTAGATCGTATATTGATCAGAAAGAATACTCGCCGGTAAAATTTAAACAACATATTGATCAGCGAGGTGCATTTGTTGAAATTATCCGCTTGAATACAGGCGGCCAGGTTTCTTTTTCAACTACCGCACCCGGTGTAACACGTGGCAACCATTTCCATACACGTAAAATTGAGCGTTTCTCAGTAATTAAAGGTAAAGCTCTAATACAATTAAGGCGAATTGGTACTGATGAAGTACTTAACTTTGAACTTAACGGGAATGAACCATCATATGTAGACATGCCGGTATGGTATACACATAATATTAAAAACATTGACACTGAAGAGCTGTATACCATATTCTGGATCAACGAATTTTTTGACCCCAATGATGCCGATACCTATATGGAAACGGTGTAAGCAACCATTGCATTATTATCAAACATGAAACCAAAATTAAAAGTAATGACAGTAGTGGGCACCCGCCCGGAGATCATAAGATTGGCGCGGGTAATGGCGGCCTTAGATAACTCGGAAGCTATTGAGCATATCATTGTCCATACAGGTCAAAATTATGATTATGAATTGAATCAAATATTTTTTGATGACATGAAGATCAGAAAGCCCGATTTTTTTCTGGACGCCGCCGGTAAAACCGCTACAGAAACGGTGGGACAAATTTTGATAAAAATAGACCCTTTACTTGAACAACAAAAGCCCGATGCTTTTTTGGTATTGGGTGATACGAATTCATGTTTATGTGCAATTCCTGCAAAAAAGCGTCACATTCCTATTTTTCATATGGAAGCAGGAAACAGATGTTTTGACCAGCGCGTGCCCGAAGAAACAAACAGGAAAATTGTAGATCATATATCGGATATCAACTTAACCTATAGTGATATTGCCCGGGAATATTTATTACGCGAGGGCTTGCCAGCCGATCGGATCATTAAAACAGGGTCGCCGATGTTTGAGGTGTTGAATTACTACCTGCAAGAGATTAAAAACTATAATGAGGTGCGCAGATTAGGTTTAGAACCGCAGAAATATTTTGTAGTATCGTCACATCGTGAAGAAAACATCAACAGCGAAAAAAACTTTACGGGACTGATTGACAGCCTTAATTTAATTGCCGAAAAATACAGGTTCCCTATAATAGTAAGCACACATCCGCGTACCCGAAATATGATAGAGAGTAAAGCCATTAAGGTTAGGCCCGAGGTGCAATTTTTAAAGCCCATGGGTTTCAATGATTATAACGCCCTGCAAATGAATGCCTATGCAGTGCTGTCTGATAGTGGTACTATATCCGAAGAGTCTTCGATACTTAACTTTCCGGCGTTAAATATCCGCGATGCGCATGAGCGTCCTGAAGCAATGGAGGAAGCATCAGTTATGATGGTTGGTATGAACACTGAACGCATATTGCAGGGGCTTACACAATTACAATATCAAAAAACCGGCGATGAAAGAAACTTTAGGCGAGTTAATGACTATTCAATGCCTAATGTGTCTGATAAGATGGTGCGCATAATAATCAGTTATGTTGATTATATAAAAAGGGTTGTTTGGAGTGAATAAAAGAAAAATACTTATACATACTATTGTATTTAGTCCGGACGCCGTTTCTACAGCTTACCTATACAATGATATTGCCGTAAAATTTGCTGAAAGCGGTTATGATGTTGTAGTATTAACAACTACCCCACATTATAATATTTTACCCGAAAAATTAAAGGAACAGCCCTTGGTGCGCAAATGGGGCGGCCTATATTATCAAAGTAATTATAAGGGCATAAAAGTGCTGCACGTACCGCAAAAAAAATTCAGTAGCCCATTGCTTCGGATCTGCGGTTTTTTTTACTGGCACGTTGTATCTTTAGCATTGGGATTGATGCAGAAAAAGATATCTGTAATATTGTCACCGTCACCTCCGTTAACCATTGGCTTTATAAATATAATTATAGCAAAATTAAAAGGAGCAAAGGTTATTTACAATGTGCAGGAGATATATCCAGATTTCCTCATCAATCAACGAAATTTAAAGAGCATATTTGTTATAAAGATTTTAAAAACACTTGAAAAGTTTGTTTATAACAGATCTGACGCTGTTACTACAATTGACAGCGTTTTTTATAATACCATACTACCAAGGTTTAAAAAATCCGAAAAACTGCTTGTTATACCAAATTTTGTTGATACAACTATATACAAACCTTTATCATTAGAACAGATAAATTTAGATCCTGCATCTTTCCCAGTTAATCCCGGTGTTTTAAGATTGTTGTATGCCGGCAATATAGGCCACGCGCAAGAATGGGAAACCTTGCTTTGTATTGCTGAACGATTAAGGGATCATCCGGTTGAGTTTTTTATAATAGGTGAGGGTGTTATGAAGCCGTATGTAGAAGAGCAAGTGAAGAAAAGAACTTTACAGAAAGTGTATATTTTAGGTTACCAACCCCGCGATTTGATGCCACAAATATTGGCGTATTCACACCTCAACTTTATTTTTATGACGGAAGGTATGGACGGGCAAGGTTTTCCATCAAAGGTTTATACAATAATGGCCTGTGAAAAACCTTTGCTGATAGTATCAGGCAAAAATACCCCAATTACTAATTTTCTGGAACCATTAGAATGTGCCTACATAGTGCATACTCGCGATTTTGAAGATCGATGCAAAGAACTTGTTGATTTTATAATTGGGGTATTGAATTCGCCCGAAAGATTAAAACAGATGGGCACAAACGGCTTCGCCGAAATTGGAAAAAACTATTCAAAAAAAACGGTGGTGAGAAAATACGTTGACTTGGTAAATGAAATTATCCAAAGCTGATGAAAACGATAGCTATTACAGGCGCTTGGGGATTTGTCGGCCAAAATTTAATGAGCTATTTGCGCAACGAGCAACTGCAATTACAAGCTTTATTGCGTAGCCAGCTGCAGAGTGATATTATTTCTTTTGACGAAGGTTGTGAGGTAATTGTACATTTGGCGGGTAAGGCGCACGACCTGAAAAATACTTCCGAACCTGACGAATATTACAAAGTGAATTTTCAACTCACACAGAAGCTTTACGATGCATTTTTGCAATCGAACGCAAAAAAATTCATATACATTAGTTCGGTAAAAGCGGCTGCCGACAGCCTTGACAATAAGCTGGACGAAGATGTAGTTCCAAATCCGGCAACACATTATGGCAAATCTAAACTAATGGCCGAAAAGTATATACAAAGTCAACCATTGCCAGAGGGGAAAGCCTATTACATACTCAGACCTTGTATGATACACGGCCCCGGTAATAAAGGCAATCTTAATCAATTGTATCACTTCGTTAAAAAAGGCATACCTTATCCCTTAGCTGGTTTTAATAATCAACGGTCATTTTTAACAGTACAAAACTTGTGCTTTATCATAAATGAATTAATTAAAAGTGCTGACACGCCGGTTGGCATTTATAATGTGGCAGACGATGAACCCATGTCTACTAATAAAGTGATACAAATATTATCTGAATCAGTACAACGAAAACCTAAACTTTGGGCCATATCACCGTCGCTAATTAAACTTATAGCTAAAGCGGGCGATTGGTTACATTTGCCGTTAAATACCGAGCGATTAAAAAAAATGACAGAAGATTACGTGGTGGATAACAACAAAATAAAAAAAGCTTTAGGAAAAGCTTTGCCATTAACTACCGCCCAAGGCCTGTTACTAACGGCCAAATCTTTTAAGATATAAAAAGATGAGTTTTTATTTTATAAGTGGGTTTGTAATTACCCTTTTTTTGGTTGAACTGCTCTACTTTAAAATAGCCGACAAATATAATATTATCGATCGGCCTAACCACCGCAGTTCGCATACACAAATAACAATACGGGGCGGAGGTATAATTTTTAGTGTTGCAATTATACTGGTTGCTGCACTCAACTTTAAGTATCCCTACTTCATTATCGGGTTAATGCTGATAACTTTTATCAGTTTCATTGATGATGTTAAACCACTAAGTAACACTTTGCGTATAGCCACGCACCTGGCGGCGGTAACATTATTATTTTACCAATTAAATATTTTAATTTTGCCATTTTATTGGATATTATTTGCATTTATTTTTGTTATAGGTACTATTAATGCCGTTAATTTTATGGATGGTATTAATGGCATAACCGGCGGATATGGGTTGGTAGCATTAAGTACTTTATGGTATATAAATAGAAGCACCGCATTTACTGATGATATTTATTTGATTGCAGCGATAATATCTGTGTTGGTTTTTTGTTTTTTCAATTTCAGAAAACGGGCCAGATGCTTTGCCGGCGATGTGGGTAGTATAAGTCTATCATTCATAATTTTATTCTTTTTGCTTCAATTGATCATTAAAACGCAAAATGTAAGCTATATACTTATTTTACTTATATACGGTTTGGACACTGTTACAACTATTCTGTTCCGGCTTATAAGAAGAGAAAATATATTTGAAGCGCACAGAAGTCATTTTTATCAATTTCTTGCAAACGAAAAACAAATGTCGCACATGTTGGTTGCTTTGTTGTACATGATAGCTCAAGAATTAATTAATATTTTTTTATTAAATAATGGTACATTTAAAATATTAAATCTAATACTGTGTATATTTGCGATAACATTAGCAGTGGTTTTTTTTAGGTTAATACTTGAGGGAAGGGAAAAACTTTTAAAGAGGAGCACAGATTAACTAAAACTTTAACCTTATTAATTTTAATATTTAGTGATACTCTTTGGCTATAACTATAGGCATGTTACGCTACTTAATAAAAACCTATGAATTCGTCTTTATTTTTAAAGCACCTTAATATTGTTCCTCGTTGGATAATATTTGCACTTGACTTGTCTATAAGCATCTTATCTTTAACAGGGGCCTATTTAATTAAATACAATTTTAATTTCTCGAACCTTGATCAGGTTGAATACAGCCAAAATGTGCTACTTGTTGCAGGCGTAAGTGTTGCTGTTTTCTTTTCATTAAGGATATACAGTGGTATCATCAGATACACCAGTATGCAAGATACCTTCAGAATATTGATGGCTGTATTGATTAATTTTAGTATTTTTTTCTTATTTAATTTAGTGTTGGGTGCTTTGGCCCGCCCTACACTGGTGCCTAACAGCATTTTGGTAATAATGGCGTTAAGCTGTTTCCTTTTAATGGTGGCTTATCGTATTACTGTTAAATACGTTTTTATCTATATCCGAAACCTAAAGCTTGACGAAAAAAATGTTGTTATTTACGGTGCCGGTGAAGCAGGTGTGGTTGCTAAGCGAACTTTTGATAATGCATATAAAGTAAATAAAAAAATAACAGCTTTTTTTGATGACGATCAACGTAAAGTTGGAAAAACGATTGGTGGGATTAAAATATACGACTCAAAATTCCTATTAAAAATTATAGCCGAGCATAATGTGGATGAACTTGTTTTTGCCACTTATAGTATTCCGGCGGACGAGAAAAATAAAATAGTTGACATTTGCCTGGAGAACAATGTAAAAGTGCTTAACATACCACCCCACAATCAGTGGGCAAACGGCGAACTGCATCCAAATCAAATTCAAAATGTAAATATAGAGGATCTGTTAAACCGCGATCAAATTAAGATTGATACTGCTGGTATTAAGAGCGAACTGCACGACAAGCGTATTTTGATTACTGGTGCAGCCGGCTCAATTGGAAGCGAAATTGTAAGGCAATTATTAAGATTTGATGCAGCGTTAATTATAATGTGCGATCAGGCTGAAACAGCGTTACACCATTTATATTTGGAATTATCTGAAGAGTCTCCAGGGGCAAACTTTATGCCTTTCATTGGCGACGTAAAAGATGAGCGACGTATGGAGCATCTTTTCGACACTTATAAGCCCCAATACGTGTATCATGCTGCTGCATACAAACATGTGCCGCTAATGGAAGATAATCCCTCAGAAGCGGTAAAAACCAATGTATTAGGGACAAAAACTATAGCAGATCTTTCAGTAAAGCACGGAGTGAAGAAGTTTGTAATGATTTCTACTGATAAGGCGGTTAATCCAACAAACGTAATGGGCGCCTCGAAGCGTATAGCAGAAATGTATGTACAATCTTTAAATCGCGCTATAAACAGTAAAGATGTAAAGCTTATTAATAACTTAAATAAAAGGGATAAAGCAAGGTTTATAACAACACGTTTTGGTAATGTCTTGGGTTCAAACGGATCAGTAATTCCGCGGTTTAAACAACAGATAGAAAAGGGCGGGCCTGTTACAGTAACGCATCCAGAAGTAACGCGTTATTTTATGACAATACCTGAAGCGTGCCGCCTGGTACTTGAAGCCGGATGCATGGGTAAGGGTGGCGAGATCTATATTTTTGATATGGGTAAATCGGTAAAAATTGTTGAATTGGCCAAACGAATGATAAAACTGGCCGGTTTGGTACCAGATCAAGATATAAAAATAGAATTCACCGGCTTGCGCCCTGGCGAAAAGCTTTTTGAGGAATTGTTAAATGATAATGAGAATACCTTGCCAACACATCATGAAAAGATAATGATAGGGCAGGTGAGAGAATATCTATACTATGAGATTGAAGAACAGATAGGCACCCTAATATCTCATGCGCTTGCAAGTGACGATCTGGAAGTTGTACGCGCAATGAAGAAGATTGTTTATGAATTTAAGAGCGAAAACTCTATTTTTGAAGAGTTAGATCTTATTTCTAAAGCTGTATAAATGAATAAGAGATCATTCTTTATTGTTTTTTTCTTGTTGTTGTCAGTTTTTTCATGCAAAGACAAGGTATCAAGCAGTGTCGACGTGTACAGCAATGATTTTGAGACAAATGATCTCAATGATATAAACGGTGGTGTTATTGAAACATATAATGGTTCTAAGGTATTAGGTCGTTATAATAATGGGGGCTTTACATTATCGCTTAATAGTTTACCTGCCCATGATCTGATTTCTGTATCATTTGATTTATATATTCATGATAGTTGGGACGGCAACTCTGCGTCGCCGGACGGACCGGACATTTGGGAGATGTTTGTTGATAGCAATCCTTATATATCAACAACTTTTTCCAATTTTCCTTGTTCATTAACAGATATATGCAGGCCGCAATCTTATCCCAATAGTTATCCCAACAATTTTAATAATCCAAAAACAAACGCAACTACAGTTGATCTACCTGCAGCATGCAAGGCGACTTATCCTAATGGCACCTCTTTATACGTAATAACAAAAACTTTTGCGCATAAAGGTGGTACGCTTTCAATAAAATGTTTTGATAAACTTACCCAAACCAATGATCCTAGTCCAAAATGTGATGAGAGTTGGTCTGTAGATAAAATTAAGGTAAAAGCAATTAATTTATGAAAACCCTTCAACTTGCCATTTTTATGGCTATTTTGATGGTTGTTAATACTTTTAACGCTTTTACACAATCACTCCCGATTGGTACACCTGGTCTTGATGATTTTTGCAGGCGTGCACAGTCAACCGCAAATACTAATTCTTCTGTATCTTACACAGTATGTCCGGTCTTCCCAGAATACATAAGTCGCATTGTCAATTCATTTTATCATAATTTAACATTCTTAAACAGAGCACTCAGCTACGGTAATAGTGTTGCGTATAACGAAGACGTCGACTTGCAGAAAATAGCAACATTTTAGTTTATATTTTGCAAAGTAAAACAAAGTCAGGTACTGATATTGTTTATTATTAATGAAAATAAAATACTCCTGTGTTTGGAGATACTTAATGAGGAAGAGTTTTAACATATTTTTTATTTGCCTTCTGATTTTTTCTGTTGATCTGGAAGCACAAACGCTACCGGTGGGTACACCTGTTTTAGAAGATTACTATAGAAGAATGCAGCTAAAAGGTGACGTTGACTCAAACGTATCTTTCACTGTTAGGCCCTTATTTAATGGGAGTACGTCTAAGCAAGCTTTCTCGTATACGCCAGATAGTGTGCAAAAACCAACGAAATGGTCGCCCCTTTTGCCTTTTATATTTGCAAAAGGACAGGGTGTTTTTCAGTTATTGCCGATAACCTGGCAGCAGCAATACAATTCTAATTATCCGTATGGATGGAATGACGGAGCGATGATACCATCCAGAGGTTATGAGACAATGGTAAGCGGCGGTTTTTATTTTAAATTAGGCCCGTTAAGCGTTCAGTTAAGACCTGAATATGTCTATGCTGCTAATAAACCTTTTGTTGGATTTTCCGGCGGCTCCAGGGCCGATGATGAAATTAAGAATTTCTATATTGTTTACAACAATATAGACCTGCCAGAGCGATTTGGGGCTAATGCTTATAAAAAGTTTTTTTTAGGACAAAGCAGTATACGTTTGACTTTTGATCCCATATCAATAGGGGTTTCTAATGAAAATATATGGTGGGGCCCCGGAATAAGTAACTCATTGATATTGAGTAATAACGCACCCGGATTTAGACATATTACGCTGAACTCTACACGGCCATTTAAAACGTACGTTGGTTATTTTGAATTTCAAGCCGTTGGCGGACGATTGGAAGGAACTAACTACCCGCCTACAGCCGCAACGTTTTTACCGAACGGAGAAGGCTTAGTATGGCCTAAACGTAATGACTGGCGCTACTTTACAGGCTTTAATTTCAACTATCATCCTAAGTGGGTAGCCGGGTTAACATTAGGACTTACGCGTACTTTTAACGCCTATGGTCCCGACATAAAAAAGTTTAGCGATTATGTTCCATTTTTCTTTCCATATCAAAAAGTAAATACCAACGACGGCGACCCTGTGTCACGAGATCAATACACTTCTTTTTACGCGCGGTGGTTATTCAAAAGAGCCAGGGCCGAGTTGTATTTTGAATATGGCCTAAATGACAATTCACATAATTATCGCGATTTTATAGGCTCGCCCGACCATTCCAGGGCATATGTTTTTGGCTTCAGAAAGTTGCTCCCTCTTAATAGAAGCGATGATCAACAAATTTTGTTTAGTGCGGAGGTTACCCAACTTTCGCAAAGTGTTGACAGGTTAGTTAGAGAGGCAGGATCATATTATTTGCATAGCCAGGTAAGGCAGGGGCACACAAACCAAGGACAGGTTATGGGCGCCGGCACTGGTCCCGGAGGAAATTTGCAGCATGTAGATGTTAATTGGGTTTCCGGATTAAAAAAATTAGGTGTCACATTTGACCGTTATGAGCATGGCGTTGATTTTTCTAACGCTTACCTACCGGATATTAACGGGCATTCACGCAAGTGGGTTGATCTTGTTGTTGGTGTACAGGGCGAATGGGATTATCGCAATTTATTGCTTAGCGCAAAATTGCAACATATAACGTCGTTAAACTACCAGTGGATAACAAAAAATTTAGTTCCGGGTGTTTATTATACGCCGCAAAATACTGCGACTAATTTTTACGGACAATTAGGCGTTACTTACAGGTTTTGATTCCCTTCTGGTTAGAAGTTTATAAAAAGCGAACAACACCAACAGTATAATTATGCCCGATGTAATAGCTATTGGGTATTTGAGTTTGTTTTTTTTTAGCGGCATTTCGGGCTCGTCCACTACCTGTACTGTAGGGGTTTCTTGAGCGAGCATAGTTTTACTTGCCTCAAGATTTTTTACTGTTTCAGAGAAAATGGTGCTTAGTACAATCTTATCACGTTGCTTAATATCAACCCTGGCATCTTCTTCGGTAAACGCAGGGTTTAAATCAAGTATGCTACGCGTACTTGTTGATACAGAAAAGGTTTTGTAATTCAATATTTTTTCTATGCTGTCGGCGCGTAATTTAAGCCTGTCGACGTTGTTTTTTAACCTTTTTGTTTTTGTCGTAATAAAAAAATCGGTAGACTGTTTTATAATGCGCTGGCAAAAAAGCATTGCCAGTTTTTCGTCTTTCATGGTAACACTTATCTCAAAAAAGCCAAGTTTTTTATCAGGTTTTGATATTCCGAATTGCCCTTTTTCTAAAATAAGTTCAGTCATTTCATGCAACAAACTATCCTGTAAGCGTGTATTGTTTTTGCCATCCAGCGGAAACCTTATAATCTTGCCATCCGGGCTATATTCAAGCCATTCTTTACTCAATTTATAAGTAACGGCATATTTGTCGGCAAGTGTTTGCGTGTCATCATAGGCAGAGACCAGCGTGTTTTTTATCAATTTGTGGCTTTTTACCAATTCTTCAATATTATCGCCGGCCAGCACACCGCTCGCTCCACCAAGCCCATCCAGATTAAACCCAAATTGCCCTGCTAATGCGGAAAGCCCTCCCATTGACCCAGATGATTTTGCGTCATCAACAACAAAAGTAAGCCTCGCAGTATAAGTAGGGCGCTTTAAATAAGCTGCTAAAGCACCTAAAACGCCCCCGGCGATAACGCACGCGATTATAAGGCCCTTAAATTGTAAAAGATATTTTATATCGCTGAAACGATCGTTAAGCATTTGGTTAAAAGAAAACTCTTGTTCAAAAGGATGTGAGTTATTTTCCTGTTTCATGCTTATTTAGATAAAATTGCAACCATGCTTACAAGGGCCGATAATATAGCGGCTATGCCGCCTATTTCGCCAACTCCGATCTTAAACCTTGATTCCGGATTTTTTTCTGGCACAATTATTTTACTGCCCGGTTTAACAGAAGGATATGATTTGAAGAAGAGAATATGTCTTACCGGCTTATTCAGTCCGTTGGGATATTTTATATAAGCGCCTTTTAGCCGGGCTTTTTCGGTGATACCAGCGGCGGCGTCTATGTAATATTTAAAACTGCGGCTTTTGTACATTATAAACTGCGGGTTGTTAACCGCGCCTGCTACTTCAACGTATGATATTACGCGTGGTACAAATAAACTGTCGCCGGGCAATAAAATATTCCCTGTTTTAGAATTAACCAAGTCAACATTAACGCGTACACCGCTCCTAAATATTTGCACATTCTCCATAGAGCCAAAAGGTGTAATACCGCCGGCTCTGGTTAAAAATTCTTGTGCACTCTCATCTCTTTTTTTAACCGGATAATCTCCGGGAAATACCACTTCTCCGCGTATTTTTACGTTACCCAGTTCGCGATAATTAGGCAGTGCTCTCACGTTTATTACATCTCTGGGCTCTAATTCTATTTCGCGGTTTGGGTCGGCGGGATCATTCATATTCACCAAATATGTATTTACTACCTGCGCCGAAACACTATCCGACTCATTCTTAATTACACGTGATATTTCAACATGATGAGCCGCCGCTTCGTCATCAAATCCGCCCGCTATAGCTATCGCGTCAACCAGTTTTAATCCTTTTCTATAATTTATTGTAGTTGGCTTTCTTACGTAGCCATTAACTGATATCTTTTGGTTGGATATAAATGCATCCTGATTAAGTATCATTACCGAGTCCTCTCGCATTAGCGGGAAATCTTGCCTGCCGGCAATTACCTCACGCGGATCAAAAGAAATAGCGGTTTTTTGCAGGTCGGGCATTGTTCGTTTTATATAACCACGTTGCATATACGCTTCGGGTTTTAAGCCTTGTGCATTTTTTAGCAATTGCGATAAGGTTAGCCCTGCAGTAAGCTCATACGGGCCAGGCTGGTAAACAGAACCTTCTAAAACTATTCTGTTGGTATACCGGTTAGTTACCACGTCAACATCAACCATATCGCCATTACGTGGAATATAGTTGGCAAACATATTAGCGGGTACATCTTTTACCTGATGCTGTAATTCGATAATTTGGTCAACTTTTGCCATCCCTTGATAAGCATTAGGAGTAAAACCGCCGGCATATCTAATCAGATCCGCTAAAGTTTCGTTGTCTTTCAATTCAAAAAATGCAGGATGCTTCACCGCACCCTTTATCCCCACTCGTTTTTTGTAAACAGGTATGTTTAATACATCCTGGTCTTCAAGTCTTATATTCTCACCCATTAAGCCATTTTGCAAAAACTCGTAAAAATCTAAAGTTTTAACGAGCTTGTTGTTTCGCATAAGGCGAATGTTTCTAAGTGATCCATTCTCGTTAGGCCCTCCTGAATGATACAGGACATTGAACACGGTAGCCAACGAAGATATTGTAAATCCCCCCGGTGTGTTAACCTCGCCCGTAACCATTACCTTAATACGGCGTGTGTTGCCTAAATTAACAGCCAATTTGGTTCGGCCATTGCTTAGTGCGGGGTAAACCCTAAGCATTTTACCTTTTATCATAGAGGTAGCTTGTTCTATGGTAAAACCATTTACATGTACGGGCTCTATATGGTCTATATATAAATTACCTTCAGGCGTTACAACTGATTGTACAACCTTTTCGTTTAATCCCGTTAGTAATACTATTACCTCGTCACCCGGCCCTAAAACATAACTTTTAGGAGTGGCAGCAGAAAAATTGGTCTCAAAAGTAAGGTTAACCTGTTGAAACATGTTCATGCCATATATCTCAAGTTTATTCGGGTCCTGGCTCTTTTTGTTTTTATACAGATTCGGCATTAAAACAGTATCATTCTTTGTCCGGGTATAATCTATTTTACTTTTCGCCGCTTTGAGTATCGCGTCCTTTTCGCCGGTCTTTTTACTATTTAAACCAAGAAGCGTTGCTCTGTTTTTTATTTCTTCAACTTCGGCGGGTGCCATACCCTTACTAATAAGCATTTCGTATATCTCTTTCTCAGACATGCCGCGTTCGGTTGCCTGCTCCCAAGCTGCTGTTAGTTGTTCGTCAGTTATCTGGCTCGCTTTAGCGCCCCGGATCTTGTCATCCGATATTTGCGCGAAAGCATTGTTAAATAAAAAAACTAAAACAAAAAGAAATATGTAAAACGGGTATTTATTTTGCATGTAAATGTTTATTGACTTGTTACAAATATAAAATATTATCTTGTTGATACGCCGATCATAACTCGCGTACCAAAAATGTAAGCCTTATGGCATTAACGGCATCGCGTTATTATTAATTATGCCATTGCCAAACGATAAGCTTCCAGTGTTTGTTCTGCGGCTTTTCTCCAGGTATGATTGGCAATAATTCTTTGCGCTAACGAATCACTGAGCGGCGCCTTGCTAGCTTGCTCAACAGCATTCCTTATACTGTCCGGATCCTCCGGAGAACAATAAAAAGCGTCTTCGCCGAAATATTCTCTTGTATCTCCCTTATCAGTGATAACAATATTACATCGCATAGCAGCTGCTTCTAAGGAGCTAAGGCCAGTTGTTTCAAACCAACTGGCTAAGACATGTACTTTTGCCGTTTGATAATACATCACCAGGTCATCATGAGGTATCCTGTTTAAAAACGTCACATTTGGTGCCGCTGCAGCCTGGCAGCGATCATAATAGGCAAGTTGATTTGCCGAAGGCTCGCCAATTAATACAAGCTTATAAATGGTATTATTTAACGCCTTGATAAGGTTAAGTTGGTTTTTTCTATTTTCAATTCGGCCAACACAAATTATCAGGTTATCGTCTTTGGGTGTGTTTGGATCGTAGGGAAACTTTTCAGGATTAATCCCATTAGTAACTGTTATTGACCTAACATTATTTGTGTACAATTGTTGTAAGCGATATGATTCTGAATCAGAATTCGGAAGAATGAAATTTGCCGTTCTTAAAACTTCTGAAATAGTTTTACGCTGCCCTTTTAGCAGATAATTAACAGATGGACGACGGTCTTTACCTACCACCCAACGGGCTATAGTTTTAAAATATTCCATAGTGTCTGACGACATAAAGGAAAAAAAAGCGCCAACTCCCGCACGATTGTACTTATAGTACTCGCCATATGTACAATGTATGGTTGAAATTACAAATGGTTTTTTGGCTAATCTGCTATGATACAGCATATCACCCGGCCGTGGGATGCCGAAAAAATGCAGTACATCATATTTTTTATAGGGTATTGGGTCAATTGAGCGGACGATGTCAACTTCAACGCCTAAATTCCTTAACTGTCGCGCTGTTTGCTCAATTTGTACGGTATCACCGCCGGCGATAGTGTATAAATTCAATCGCGTAACAAATGCTACTTTCATTTTTATATTATAATATCCGCGCTATATTATGGCCGATGGCCCAAATTTAATTATTTAATTCAAAAACGCTTTGCTTATGGTGTATTCGCTATACCCAAGATGGAAACGGAAACTGCGCTATACGTCAACAAAGAAATAGATAAGTAAATACAACGAAATTTGTTTTTGAAAATAAATTAAACACCCTGAAAATGTAAGGTTGCAAAACTAATCTTAATATTGCTGGTAATATTTAATAAGCTTTTAAAACAATATCCAAAGTAGCTTGTATTTACACTATAATTTAAACATTGTAATATTGACAACTGTATAGCAAAGGAGCTTTATTGTTTAAATAGTATTAAAAATATAAAAGCTGCACGAATCTGTAATTGTTAAAACTATAGCCAAACAGCATATTTTTGATTATTTTTATGCATAAAGTGCCAAGTTGTTTGGTTTTTTTCAAATATCAAACAGGTTTGCTTAGATTATAATATATTTTTTTAAAGCATACTCTGGCGCGGATAAAAAAAAAAGAGTAAATTTGAAGGATGAAGTGTAAACGCCTTATCGCACTTTAAAGCATCTGCCAGATGTAGCCATTATGGTTAAACATTTAATATGAAAAAAAAAATTTACATTGCTGGTGCGGGTGGAATGCTTGGAGAAGCGTTTTATCGCATTTTTAAAGACAATTACGACGTTAAGTGCACTGATAAGGACGTAAATGAAAACTGGCTTAGCTTTTTAGATTTTCGGAACTTCGAAGTTTATAAAAAAGACGTCGAGGCATTTAATCCCGATTACTTATTTCACTTAGGTGCCCATACCGATCTGGAATATTGTGAACTAAATCAGGATGATGCTTACCTTACAAATACTACCTGTGTTGAGAACGCTGTATTTATTGCTAATAAATTAGGCATCCCTCTTTTGTATATAAGCACCGCCGGCATATTTGACGGAGGAAAAGATTTTTATGATGACTGGGATGAACCTAATCCACTGGGTCATTACGCACGTTCAAAGTACATGGGCGAACGCTACGTTCGCGAAAACGCCAAGAGATATGTTATCTGCCGTGCCGGCTGGATGATGGGAGGTGGGCCTGAAAAGGACAAGAAATTTATAAATAAGGTTATTAAACAACTTGCTAACGGTAAGCGCGACCTGCATATTGTTAATGATAAAGATGGAACGCCCACTTTTACAGTTGATTTTGCCAAGAATGTTAAACTATTGCTTGAGCGCGAATACTGGGGCCTTTACAATATGGTATGCGGGGGCGAAACCAGCAGGCTTGAAGTGGCCCGCGAATTGGTTAAAATACTAGGGTTGGAAAATGAAGTAACGTTCCATAACGTGCCGTCTAGTTATTTTAAAGATACTTATTTCGCTCCGCGGCCGACGTCTGAAAGACTGGTTAACAAAAAGCTGGAACTGCGAAATATCAATATTATGCGCGATTGGAAAGTGGCATTAAACGAGTATATAAATGACTATTATTTAGACTACTTGAACGAGAAAAATATTTATATAGTAAAAGACAGTACGGTTACTTTATAAATATTAACTTTATTAATGAGAATAGCAGCCTTTGGCTTTCGCTCTTTGCCACCGGAAAAAGGTGCCGCAGGGGCGGATAAATTCGCACTTGAATTATTTCCCAGATTGGTAGCGCGTGGCCATAGTGTGGTGGCTTACAATCGCCGGTATTCTGACACTTTTGTTGCTGTTACCGAGTATAAAGGTGTAAAAATCAAAACTTTCAAAACGACAAAAAGGGGCGGCTTCGACACGCTCTTGCATTCCTGTAAATGTACCCTTGATATTATTTTTAATAATACGGCTGATGTAGTGCATATACAAAATGGTGGCAACAGCGTATGGGCATTGCCGTTACGGCTTTTCGGAAAAAAGGTGTTCATAAGCCAGGATGGAGTTGATTGGAAACGCGATAAGTGGCCTTGGTACGGCAAACTTTATCTTAAATTTTCTTCATTTATCACCGCCCATTTTCCTAACCAGGTAATTTTTGATAACGTCATCGCAAAAAAACTTTTTGAGGATAGGTTTAAAAAGGAATACAAATTTATTCCCTTTGGCAGTGAGGTTGAATATCCGCTAAACAGCGAAAAAGTGTTAGACAAATTTGGTTTGCAAAAGGGAGATTATTATTTGTTTGTAGGCCGTTTTATTCCTGATAAGGGATTGCACTATCTTATCCCGGCATTTAAAAATTCCATATCAAATAAAAAACTCATTTTAATAGGCGGTTCACCTAACCCGTCTGATTATGAGAGCCGGATACTGACCATGGGTAATGAGCGGATAATTTTTCCCGGTTTTGTTTATGGCGACGATGTGAATGCGCTGATGGTTAATGCATACTGTTACATTCAACCATCAGATGTTGAGGGATTATCGCCTGTTGTATTAACCGTTATGGGTTTGAATGTTCCGCTGATTGTGAGTGATATTGAAGAGAACCAATACGCAGTAAAAGATACCGCCAGGACCTTTAAAAAGGGCGATATAATGTCATTAACAGAAGAAATTAATTACTGCGAACAGCATTACCCTGAGATGCAGAAATTGGCAAAAAAGGCACAGGAACGCGCCTTAGGCGAGTTTAACTGGGAAAAGGTTGCTGATGAACATGTATTGATCTTTACAGAAAATTAATGTTTAAGTGAGGCCACTTTAAAAACATCAACTATTTGTTGTGCTGTGGCCTGCCACGAAAATTTTTTTAAGCGTTCCCTGCCCTTTTTTATCATATCACTTCTCAATTCGGCAGATGACAATACCATTTGTATTTTATCGGCCATATCCTTTTCATTGTACGGATCAAATGCTATTACAGCATCGCCTCCAACCTCAGGCAGGCATGTATTGTTTGATACAAGAGTAGGTACATCATGCTCAAACGCTTCCAGTACAGGCAAGCCAAAACCTTCGTTTAAAGATGGAAACACATATAACAATGCATTTTCATACAATTGGCCAACTTGCGGGTCTGTCAAGTAACCTGTTATAATAACATCGTCTTTTAACCCGTGTTTTTCAATTCTTTCTAAAATTAAGTCGTAGTCGTTATCAAACTTGTTGGTTGATAATGATCCCGCTAATACCAATTTCAAATCCGGGTATCTATCTTTTTTAATCCGCGCAAAAGCATTAACCAAAGCAACAAGGTTTTTGCGTTTGTACATTGCCCCAACGTGTAAAATGTAGTTTTTGGGGCTTACCGGAAACAGATCGGTAATGTTATCAACTGCTTTTTCAACTTTCGTATTATAGTTCATTCGCTTGGGCCCATCATGCACTACTATTAACTTATCAGGATCTAGCTTCATAAAATGGGCTACCTGTTTTTTACCGTATGATGTAGCCGTTATTACCCGCGGCGATCTTCTGGCCCCGGGCGCGGCAGTAGTTTTATAAAGCCATAGCCATAGTTTTCCGTAATGCTCCGGCGATTCATAGCAAAAAGCATCATGTATAGCATGAATGGTTATATAATTTAAGTGAATGTAGGGCACGCAGTTATCAACACAGAAAACGATATCGCATTTTTTTGACCAGGCTTTTATTGGCAGTACCAGCTGTTTCCATAACTGATACCGGAAATGTTCTGTCCATTTTAATAGTTTATTGGGGCCTGTATAAATAGGTAAATTAGTGTCTAAAAAATAAAAATGCAATTCGTCAGAATTCATTGTTTTAAATTCTCTGCATAACTCTTCAAGATAGGTTTTAATGCCCGTTTTAGCCTTTTTTAAATCCCGAATATCTACACCTATCGTTAACGGTTTTTTCATATTTTGTTACTCATTTCTATTCGACATCTTAAATGCTAACCTTATCGTATTTGTTTGAGTTATTTGTTGTAATTTTTATTCTCCTCATCAATCAATACATCAAGCACATCAAAAAAAGATTTATCATACTCCCATTTAAGCTGTGTTTTAGCTTTGCTATTATCGCCGTATATATCTTCAATATCTGTGGGCCTGAATAATAAGGGGTCTTCTACCAATTTGCTGGTGCTTAAATTTAAACGATCAAAAACATAATTGATAATTTCGCGCAAATAAACTGATTTGCCCGAGCATATTAAATAATCGGCCGCCTTGTCTCGCTGTAACGATAACCACATTGCCCTCACATAGTCCGGAGCATATCCAAAATCCCTTTTTACGTCTATATTACCTACCCTTAATTCGTTCGCTACCTTATGTTTTATGTCCAATGATGTTTTGACTACTTTTTTAACAAAGAAATTAGGGCTGCGTAAATGCGATTCGTGATTAAAAAGCACTCCATTTACACAATTTACACCGTATGATTCACGATAATTTATGCCCATCCAATATCCCGTGGCTTTGGATATTGCGTAAGGGCTTAAAGGGTGCATAGGCGTACTTGAAGTAACCGGCAGTGATTTTACCAGCCCGTACATTTCGCTGCTTGATGCCTGGTAAATTTTTGTATCAAGCTTTAAAAGCCTTACACTTTCTAAAATATTTAAAACCGACTGAGAGTTGTAGTTAATTGTACCAATGGGCTGCTCAAATGATACGCTTACCGAGCTTTGGGCCGCTAAATTATAAAACTCGACAGGCTTATATTTTAGCAGCAGTTTTATAATACTCGAAAAATCCAGCAGGTCGCATTCTTCGATCCGGATATCGCCATCGATATTTAAATATTTAAAGTTTGAACTATTGAAATTATTATAACTCCGGGTTAAACCAATAACCTTATAATTTTCTTCGATCAATAACTTAGCCAGGTAGGCGCCATCTTGTCCGGTAATGCCGGATATAAATGCAGTTTTCATCATAATTTAGCTCCGTTTAACTCCATCGTAGTCGCCTCTGTTTTTAATGACTTTTGCAGGCACGCCAGCCACTACGCTATTGGGCGGTACCGATCTGGTTACCACACTGCCCGCTGCAATAACACAACCATCGCCAATAGTAATCCCCGCCAGGATAGTAACATCTCCGCCCAACCAGCAATTATCGCCAATAGTGGTGGCCTGTCTACTAACACCCTGCTCTTTTATGGTTAGTTTGGTGTCGTTAAAATTGTGATTCTCTGAGAATATTTGAATGTTAGGACCGGTTATTACATCGTTTCCTATAACAACGCCGCCCTGCCCGGCTATGAATGAACGGGCGCCTATGCCTGTGCGATGGCCAATAACTATACCTGTTCCTTTTTGCGCTATTACGCCGGTGCAAAACAAAATAGAATCGCGTGCTATTGATACATGGTCGCCCAATTGTATGCCATTAACCGATAAAGCGTTAATGCTGACATTATCATCCAATATTAAATTTTTGCCGGCGGTTAGCTGATAAGCATGTTTTACCTTTACACGGCAGCCTAAAAAAACAAGGCCCGATGAGCTTTTTAGGAAAGGCTTAAGAAACAGCCCGCGCAACGCCTGCCAACTACGCGTATATGAAACTATAAATACGTCGCGCGCGGTATAGGCGCTTTCCCATTTATAATTGGGGTCGTTCTTTAGCTTTCTAATTATTGTTTCAATCATTACTTAATGCCGCTGTTGTTTCTGTGCGTGGCCGCATAATTACGCTAATAAGCAAACCCGAGAGAAACCAGTTCATGTAGGAAATATAAGAAGATGATTCAACTTCTGATGTAAGCAACGGTATAAAAAAACCAACCTTTATTAATAAAACTGCAAGGCAAAGCTGGCGTTCCTTCCCCTCGAGGTAATGAAGTCCTTTCAGACTGGTGCGCACAAACATTATATATATACATAGATACAGTAATAATGCCAGCACACCGGCTTGAACGCCAATAATAATAAACTGGTTTTCGCCGCCAATATTTTCGCCTAAACTGCCGGCCACGCGGCCTGAGGCACCTAAGCCTAAACCCAGCGGGTTTCCGATCATCGCATTTATACCGGTTATCCATTCTACTATGTGGCCCACGCTTGATGGATTACTAAAATCAATGGTGTTCATTAAAACTTCAACTAATCCGCTGTTGCGGGTGGTTTTATCGCTAAACAAATAAGCAATATATAATACCCCGCAAATGGCCCCGGCATGAAACATGCGTGTTATAACTTTATGCCGGGTAACTAAAGCATAAACGTATATTATTAAAAAATAAGACAACAAAGGCGCACGCGACAGTGCAAAAATAATTGAAAGCAAACTGGCTCCAAGTGCTGCCATTCCGAGTTTGTTTATTTTAAATTTGTTTTCGTTGGTGGTATATAAAGCAAGTATTACTGATAATGCAAGTAAGGTGGCACCAGCGTGTTCCAAAGGATTGGCAAAAAAACTGGCAAAGCGCCGATATCCACCCTCTGATTCAAAAGTTGTACTTAACCCAAAAGAGCCGCTCGGCTCAAAATTGAAAAAGTAAAATACGTAATCAGCATAGCCGGTCATAGTTTGCAAATGCTGATTCATTATTATTTCGCCCAATAAAACAACTCCGGCAGCTATGGTAAGCATTACCAGATAATTAAAATACTTGCTGATGAATACGTTTTGAGGATCCATTAGCCTGCCGGTAAAATACACTACAATATAAAACGATGTACTTTTAAGAGCCAGCAGCCTTTGGATAAAACTTTGTTCGCCAATGGGTAGCAGAGCGTATATAAGCGTGAGTGCCAAAAACGAAAAAATTGCATAGTCGATCAAATGAAAGCGGGGCCGGTATTTTAAATTAACGACGTTTAAGGTGAGCGTGCAAAGAATGAGTACCTCTTTAAAGTATTGAAAAACAGGCACCAGCAGTTTAAGTCCGATCATATGCGCTACAGACATAGCTGTGGTATACATAGAAAGACCCAGGATAATAAAAGTTAACACCCCGTCGCGCCGCCCTTTCAACACCTCTCTGAAAGCTACTATAAACGAAGCGACAAAAATGACCGTAAAAACAAACATGCCTAGTTAAGATTGGTGTTATTGAAGTCAGTAGGCCAAATTAAGTGTTTTGGCGTGAAAAGCCCTTCCTTTAATCCTTTTATTAAATTTGATGCCTTCTTATTGCGGCCGCGGAGTTTAAAGTAAACAAACAATGAACCGTAATACAATGCATTACGCAAACCGTATATGGGCAAAAAAGCAGTGTTGCCATATTTGCGCAAAAACCATATATGGTTGCGGCTAACATAATAATGTATTACCGGACTTAACATTCCCTCTTTTTTTTGGGGGGATAATTTTGCTGATACCCCCGCCTCATGGTACATTTTAACCGATGGCAGATAATGCAGTTCAAATCCATTGTCGCGCAGACGGTAGGAGAGTTCCGCATCCTCAAAATACAAAAAGAACAATTTGTTAAACAAGCCGCTTTTTTGCAGCGCGCTATTGCGGAGTAAAGTGCAGCAGCCGGTAACCCACTTTGCTCGTTTAAAAGATGCAAGATCATTAGCTGTAGGCAGGTTGGTGGCAGAGCTTACCACACCCGTTATGGTGTTAAAATCACCCTTGCCGTTCCATATTTTACTTCTGTCGTGCATCCAATAAATTGCAGGCTGTACTGCAGCTGCTCCGGGATAAACATCCAGATGCCGGCTCAACGCAGTTATAATATCTTCATCAACAAGCGTATCGGTATTAATAATTAGTGAATAGGTATAGCCGTTTTCAATGCTATAGATCAGCGCCCGGTTGTTTCCTTCCGCAAAACCCAGGTTACTTTTGTTATCAATAAAAATAACATCCGGAAATTGCGCCTGTAACGTTGCAAGGGAATTGTCTGTCGACCCATTATCTGCAACAATTATATCAAAAACACGCCCGTCGCAATATGTCATTAACGAGTTAATGCACGCCGCGGTGTATACAGGCGTGTTCCAGTTCAACAAAATAACTGCAACCGGTTTAGGCATTTTGAATCTTTGTTGTTTTTTTAATTACATACTCATACATCAACCAGGCCGATCCCTCCATAAAGATTGTGAAAGCGCCTATCAGGTATAAATTTTCGCTATAGGCTGATAGGTAAGCAATTGTTACAGCAATTACCACAAGCACTATGGCAATATTAAAAATGGCACGCCGTTTTTGCTTTAACATCAGATCAAGCATACTAAAAACATTGAACGCCGTTATTATGGGTACCAAAGCCATTATTCTTAGTATCAGCACTGCATCAGCATTGGGTTCTTCGCACAGTATTGGGTAAATAACAAAATCAGCCATTGCAAAAATAACAACCGCTCCGCCAAATGCCACTATAGAAAAAATCTTCTTCATTTTCTTTCTGAATGCTGCCCATTGCTCTTCGTTTAATTTATATAGCGCGACGGCTTTAGGATAAACAGCATTTGACACGATATTAAAAGCATTGCGGCATTGGCCTATTACCCTGTCACTAATAGCATAGGCCCCTAAAAGGTTTGAATGATAATGCTCAAGGGCGAAAATAATTACCGACTGTTGAAGATTAGCCGATATATTATTAAGTGTAAGCGAGAAATTGGCTTTACCAATAGTCACCAATTCTTTTGTTGAAGGCAGATATAAATGCAAGCCAAAACTGCGATGGAAGTATATTAACAGGCTCAAATAGGTGGCCACGTTAGCCATGCCCAAAACAAAATTAATCCAAACGGCATTATTGGTGCCTTTTACAAAGAAGAAGATAAGTATAACAGCGAAAATATTTGCGATAAGATTACAACGATTAAAAATTTTAACCTTTTCAATACCAATAAAAAAGCAAAGCGGGTTAAAAACTTCGGCTAACGCAACAGGCACAGCAAACCACAGGTAGTTGTAATGGTCAGGATCAAACCAGTAGTAGGCAGATAAAGCAAGGCAAAAAAGCATAAACATTACGGCGCGTACGCCCAACGCGTTGTAAATAATAACGCTTAGTGTAGCTGGCTCGTTAATGTAGTAAGCAGTATCTCTAACACCCGACTGTGTAGTGCCGTAACTTACCACAGTACCCGCAAGCATAGCAAAACGATAGGCGAACAGAACCAGGCCAATACCGTCGGAACCATAACGACCGGTTACTATTCTGATGGTAATAACTAACAGTAATATATTGGAAACCTGTATACTGCTCAAATTAAAAAAATTTGACAGTATGTTAGTTGCCCGTAGCTTACTGTAGTAATTATTTATGGTTGATCTCAAATAATGCAGGTTTTATAAGAAGCAAATTTAGTTTAATTTATACGTAATCAAATTGGCAGCAATCACATACTAAACAGCATGGCAATGCAAACATAAATATGATTATTTAGTTATCTTGCAGAGTCAAAAACGCATAAATCTATGAACTATTTAAACCCGGATATTAAGGACCTTAAACAGCTTGGTATTGATAAGCAAAACGAATACCTGAATGCCGAGCCCTTTCCGAATATTGTAATTGACAATTTTTTTAACGAAGAGATACTGAGCCAGGTTTTAGCTGATTTTCCTGATCTTTCAAAAAAACAGGACGTTAAAGTTTACAACAACATTAACGAGAAGAAGCTGGAGGCCAAAGGCGAAAAATACTTTAGCGATGTAACCAAGGGCTTTGTCCACTATTTGAACTCGCAGCCTGTGCTTGAGTTTTTACAGGAACTTACGGGCATAAAGGAAACCTTGATTCCCGATCCGTATTTTAGCGGTGGTGGCTATCACGAAATTAAACCGGGCGGGCTATTAAAGGTTCACGCTGATTTTAATAAGCATGATTTTATGAAGCTTGATCGCCGCATAAATTTATTGGTGTACTTAAACAAAGATTGGGAAGAAAGCTATGGCGGACATTTTGAACTTTGGGATAAAAAAATGACACGCGCCCACAAAAAAATATTACCCCTATTTAACAGGATAGCGATATTTTCAACTACCGATTTCTCTTACCACGGCCATCCCGATCCGCTTACATGTCCTCCGGACAGAAGCCGTAAATCAATTGCGTTATATTATTACACTAATGGCAGGCCCAAAAGCGAAATAAGCGAAAATCCACACGCTACATTGTTTATGGGTAGGGCCGGCAAAGAAGCCGATGTGGAGCACGAGCCTATTACTGCAAAGGATGTTATACGCGAGCTTACGCCCCCTGTAATATATAAGACTATCAAGAAGATCTTCAAAAAAGATGAGTAAAACGATAATATTTGGTGCTTCGGGGCAATTGGGTAGCTGTATAAAAAGCATAGCAGGTGTAGCTTCAGAAGCGTTTTATTTCCCGGAGGAAGCAGAAGCAAATATATTAGATGTTGAAGCGCTTGAAAAAGTTTTCGCAACGCAAAAACCTGCATACGCCATTAATTGCGCCGCCTATACAGCGGTTGATAAAGCCGAAGATGACAGCGAATTGGCAGAACGAGTAAACGTAGCAGGCGTTAAAAACCTTGCCGATCTGTGCGCAAAACACAATACTGTTCTTATTCATGTCTCCACCGATTTTGTTTTTAAAGGTGATGTGGCGCGGCCGCTTACAGAAGCGGATCCGACACATCCTATAAGCGTGTACGGCCAAACTAAATTGGACGGTGAAAAAGCTGCCGCTCAAATAGAAAAGCATTTTATTATTCGCACCGGCTGGTTGTATTCTGAGTATGGCAATAACTTTGTAAAAACCATGCTGAAGCTGGGTGCAGACCGTGATGAATTACGCATAATTGCCGACCAGGTGGGTACGCCGACCTATGCTATTGATCTGGCTGGGTTTATTCTTCATATTATTGAGCAGAAAAGTACAGGTTATGGCCTTTATCATTACAGCAACGAAGGCGTAACATCATGGTTTGATTTTGCCAGAGCGGTATTTGATGTATCAGACACACAGGTAAAAGCAATACCTATTCGTACCGACCAATACCCCACGCGCGCCACACGACCGAACTATTCCGTTATGGATAAGAGCAAGGCAAAGGAAATATTTGGTATAGAAATTCCGTATTGGAGAGATAGTTTGATAAAATGCATCCAAAGACTCCGGTGAAATTATCAGGTTAAAAGAAATTTTAGTCCGCTGTGCCATTTAGAGGAGTTGTTATCAACGCCTCTATTTTTTTGCCCGTAATATCGTCGGGTGGTAGCCAGTATATATCCTTATCCTTTCTGAACCAGGTTAACTGCCGTTTTGCAAATCGGCGGGTATTCTGTTTTATTAATTCTATCGCGGTATTTAGGTCGGTTTTCCCATCAAAATGATCAAACAACTCGCTGTAGCCAACGGTGTTTAAGGCATTTAAATGGCGGTGGGGTAGTAAAGATCGTACTTCATCAATCAAACCTTGTTTTACCATCATGTCAACACGGGTATTTATGCGGTTATACAACACTTCGCGGGGCAGATCAAGTGCTATCTTAATGCAGTTAAAAGGCCGTTTATTGCTGACTGCTTTCCGGTACGAGGAGAAAGGTTGACCCGTACTGCGATAGACCTCTAAGGCGCGAATAACGCGTTGTGGGTTATTGATATCTACTTCGGTATAATAAGCAGGGTCAACCTTTTCAAGTTCCTCCTGTAGCGGCTGTAAGCCTTTTTCGGCAAGTTCATTATTTAACTGCTCACGCACGCCTTCATCCGCTTGCGGAATTTCATCAAAGCCCTCACACAAAGCTTTAATGTACAGGCCGGAACCACCCACTAATATTACAATGTCGTGCTGTTTAAACAATTCATCCAACAAGGCCAGGCCCTGCTTTTCAAAATCGCCTACAGAAAAAAGCTGCTCAACGCTGTGCGAATCAATAAAGTAATGCTTAGCCGCAGCCAGTTCCTTAGCATCAGGCTTAGCCGTGCCTATGGACATTTCGCGATAAAATTGCCTTGAATCTGCAGAGAGTATAGCCGAATTAAAATGCCCCGCCAACCGTATAGCCGCAGCCGTCTTACCTGAAGCCGTAGGCCCGGCAACAACGAGCAGGGTTTTTAATAGTCCATGGTCCATGGTCAATAGTCCATAGTTTTTTTACTGATTTGTCTATGGTCCATGGATTATGGTCTATCAACTAAAATTAATAATCATCGCGAGACGATTTGCTGTCGTCTTCAAAGCCTTCGTCGTCAGCAAACTCGCTGCCAAATTCGTCTTCTTCCTCTTCATCTCCGTGTTCAGCCGTTACTTCTTCTCCGGTTTCATCAACTTCGGTAAAATCTTCAGCGTCTTCAGGGTTCATGCCCACTTCGTTAAAAAAGTCAAACTCGTCTGCATCTGTGGCGGCTGCGGCTGCCATAGCAGCATCAGGACCGGTAACAAACTGTCGTGGCGCTTCACCTGTTGATTTTATAACCGCAGGATAGGTAACCTTAGGGTCTTCGTCCAGGATGATCTTCATCAGTTCAATATGAAAATCAAAAGGGCGGTCGAAGTTAAAAGTGTAGTAAAATTTTTGGTGCGGATCATCAATCCGGCTGCTCAGCTTTACCTTTTCCATCAGCGCTATACCGCGGTCTATGCGGCGCTGATTAGGCAAATAGGTTATTTCCTCGCCCTTTATCCATTGGTCGTTACTTATATAAAAAGATGAGGGGAACTCGGGATTATATTTTGTCGACTGGTGTATTGCCCGGTGAAGATCTTCAAATGTTTGGTTTGATTTAACATCGATCACCCGCGACACGTCGTCATAATCCTCAAAAGTTACGCTGAACCTGTATAGTGCCATTGTATAAGATAGTAGAGTTTTTTTGCAAAAATAATGTTTTTAGTTCGTGTTTGTGCCTTCCACAACTTTTAAGCCAATTTCTTGTCCGCGTGCTATTGTAAATGCAATTGCTTCGTCGCGACTGTTCGGTATCTCGCCTTCCAGTATCGCTTCGCGTATCTGGTTCTTAATAATTCCCACTTCGCGGCCCTCTTTAATACCAAACAGTTGCATAATATCTGTGCCCGTAACAGGTGGCTGCCAGTTGCGTATGCTATCGCGCTCTTCAACATCTTTTAATTTTTGCTGAACCAGTTCAAAATTGTTGCGGTACTTTTTAACCTTGTATTCGTTTTTGGTAGTTACGTCTGCTTTACACAACAACATTAATCCCTCAATGTCATCGCCTGCCTCAAAAAGCAAACGCCTAACAGCCGAGTCGGTAACAATAGATTGCGACAACACAATGGGGCGAAGGTGCAGCTGTACCAGTTTTTGTACCTGTTTCATCTTCTCGTTAAGCGGCAATTTTAGCTGCGCAAAAATTTTGGGCACCATGCGCGCGCCTTTATCCTCATGCCCGTGGAAGGTCCAGCCATGACCGACTTCAAAGCGTTTGGTAGCAGGCTTGGCAATATCATGCAATATGGCGGCCCAGCGCAGCCAAAGGTCATCGGTGGTTTCGCAAATGTTGTCCAGCACCTGCAGGGTATGATAAAAATTATCTTTGTGTCCCTTGCCGTTTATATACTCAACGCCGTACAGGACTACCATTTGCGGGAAAACTTTATGCAATAAGCCGGTATCAAACAAATAATTAAAGCCGATAGAAGGTTTTGGCGAAAGAATGATCTTATTCAGTTCATCGGTAACACGTTCCTGCGAAAGGATGCTGATGCGGTCCACATTGTTTTTAATAGCCTCAACTGCCAGCTCATCAATTTTAAAATTAAGCTGCGTAGCAAAGCGGATGGCGCGCATCATGCGGAGCGGATCATCACTAAAAGTTTCAACCGGGTTAAGCGGTGTGCGGATGAGTTTGTTTTCAAGATCAACCATTCCGTTAAACGGATCAACCAATTCCCCATAAGTATCAGGATGCAATGAAATAGCCAGTGCGTTAATGGTAAAATCGCGGCGCAGCTGATCGTCTTCTAAAGTGCCGTTCTCAACAATTGGCTTACGCGAACTGCTGCGGTAGCTCTCTTTACGCGCGCCCACAAACTCCAGTTCCAGATCGTGATAACGCAAGGATGCCGTGCCGAAGTTTTTGTAAACAGACAGCCTAACCTTTAGTGCTTTGGCGACCATTTCGGCATAGTCAATGCCATTGCCTATAATTACAACATCAATATCCTTTGAGGGCCGGTTTATAAAAATATCGCGCACAAAACCGCCAATGGCATATACCTGCAAATTTTGTTCGCCGGCAATTTTGCTTAATATTTTAAAAACGGGATGTTGGAGATGTTTCTTCATGTATGCGTCGCGGTGAAGCGAAAGGCAAAATTAAGGAAATATTTTAGCTTAGTGCGGAAGGTAGGAGAGGGATTAGCAATGAATTGAAGTAGCGAAGCTGGATTTGAGTACTTATTTATCAAGGCTTTTGCATCAGCAACGCACGATATAGTTATATTAGGACATATATTTACAATAATCTGCAAGTTATGAACACGAAGCAATTTTATCTAAAATGCTTTGAGGAAGCTGCAGCCACAATTCCGGCTGATGCCTTGAACAGCGAGCAACTGGAAACAGCCGTAGGCGAATATCAAAACTGCGTGTTTTTAAAATTGTTTAAAAAGGCGTGGGCCAACCCGTCGGCTGATATTGTTACTTCACCGTCGCGAATTTTTTTCTCTGTTTGGATCGATCTGGATAACGGCTCGCGGCTTTATTATAACATCCATGCCCTTAAACTGCGGCAGCTAAAGGGGTATAAGATAGAAAGCCGAAAATTTGCCGAAGTTTTTAGAATGGCCTTCAAGCCTTTTGAAAAAGAATGGCCACAGGTTAGCACTAATTTCGGTCCGCTTACATTGATGCAGGGACATGTAGACGTGAGTCAGGACGATTTAAAAGAAACAGCCCGCAAGCTTTCACTACATTTCCTTAAGATCACACATCTGATTGATGAGACGCTTGCACTATCAAGCATGAATAGATAGCATAGGTTGTTTAACGCTGTCCATTATCCGACCACGGGCGACAACGCATGTACACATTTTTTTATGATACATTTTGTAAACACCCTGTTTTTTTAACGCATAATTGGAGTATCTGTCACATTTTTGTGATGAAAGATAAATAGTGTCAATTTTACAGCAAAAACGCATCTCGCCGGTCGTAAACTGAAATGCTAATTTGTATATTTATCAAACAATTATAAAGCAGCAGCGATCTTTCGCCGCGCCATTTTAAAACTATTTTATCTGTAATTTGTTAACAAAGCCCCGCTCTGTTAAGCAAAGTATTGACATGAACACACCAGAAACCGAGTCTATTCAAACCGCACAGGGCGCAATGCTGCGCACCCTGATCGATAACCTGCCCGACACAATTTATGTTAAGGACTCGGATGGCCGTAAAATAATTGCCAACAGGGCCGATGTACGCTCGCTGGGAGCATCATCAGAAAGCGAAGTTTTGGGCAAAACCGATATTGAATTGTATGAGGGCGAGATTGGCGAGCGTGGCTTTCATGACGATATGGAAGTTTTGCGGACAGGAAAGCCACTGCTGGATGTAGAGGAGTTTTTTTATGATGAGTATGGCAAAAAACACTGGCTGCTAACATCAAAGGTGCCGGTACACGATAGCAATGGCGCCATTACCCATTTACTTGGTATAGGGCATAACATTACTGCTCGTAAAAGGGCAGAGGAGTCGCTCCGGCAGGCTTACAGGAAGATAAAAGATTCTAATGATACCCTGCGGGACCTGGCCTGGTCCAACTCGCACGAGATACGCAAGCCGGTATGTTCTATATTTAGTCTGGTTGATTTGTTAAAGCAAACCACCAGCGAGGACGAACGCAACCAGTGTTTAGAAATGCTGGAGAGATGCGCCCGTGAGTTAGATGACGTAATACGTAAAAACAGTGATAAAATGAACACGGAGGAATTTGGGTAGCGGCGCAAAAACCGATAATTTTATAATTAACTGATAATAACCAACTTAACCAAGTTTTGTAGCTAATTTTCCTGACGAATAAGTTGTTTCACTTTGTTCTGGTCGAAATCGCAAACTGCTATCTGCCAGATACTTAAAAAAAGGTTGTTCCACTCTGTTCCGTTTGTTCCGCTTACACCGGAGCGGAGCACGCTCCACGCTTTCTTATCAGCGCCTTAAAAACTCGAACTTACCGCTTGGGTCCAGCCGCATAATGGTAGAAGGTTTTTTGATCTCGGTGCTATGCTGCTCCAGGTCTACCACGTAATCAACCCCGTTAATAATGTCATCACTTACCTGCCCAAAATATTGCGGAGAAGGCTCTCCGCTTACGTTAGCTGATGTAGAAACTAAAGGCCTGCGTAGCCGCTGTATAACCTGCTGGCAAAACTGGTGCGTTGTTACCCTTACACCCACACTACCATCAGCAGCAATAAGCGCCGGCGAGATGTTTTTAGCACCCGGCAGTACCAGCGTAAGCGGATTTTCGGCGTATTCAATCAGGTTATAGGCCAGTTCAGGTACTTCCTGAATGTAGCTTTGTAGTTTATTGTCTGTATCAAGCAGTATGATCATGCTCTTGGCCTCGTCGCGCTGCTTAAGGGCGAAGATGCGTTTAACAGCATCTGTATTGGCGGCATCGCAGCCTATACCCCAAATGGTATCAGTAGGGTAAAGAATGATTCCACCTTCCTGAACAACTTTAAAAGCTTTGGCAACTTCGTCTCTAAGCATGGTTCAAATATACGCTGAGGGCGTTAATAATCCGTGCATCATCAAGCAATTGCATGCATTTGGGTATGCCGTATAGTTTGCAAACGTTGCGTACACAGGGCTCGCAGGGTAATTGTCCGGCGCGTATTATGGTGAGTTTATCAGCGTTGTATGGGGCAGTATTACGCTCATCGCCGGCGCCAAACAGGGCCACAACAGGCAACCCCACGCTATTAGCCAAATGCGCCGGACCTGAATCTGTGCTAAGCAACACCTTCGCGCCTGCCATTAAATTGGCCAGCGTTGCAAGGGTAGTTTTACCGCAGTAATTGCTTATACGGTCAAGATTGATTCCCCCTTGCAGCAGCTCCTCCACATAAACAGCATCTTTCGGTCCGCCTATCAAGCCGAATTGCATATCCGCAAAAGTTTGGGTTAGCAATTGTAATAATTCCCGCCCCTTATCTAAAGGCATGCGACGTGATTCTGCCTCCGAGTTAAAATTTAGTAAAGTTAGTCCGGATGCTTTCTGCGGTTGCGGTTGTAACCTTACTTCTTTTGAGCTGATAGGTTGGCCCGAAAACTGGCGCAGTATGGAAAGATATTCCTCGACCCGATGAACATTTTTTGGACGGCGGCAAACTTTGGTGAGCAGGAAAAAGCCACCTTCTTTGCTAAAACCAATCCGTTTCTTTGCACCTGTAGCCTTGCCCATTACCACTGCGGAGAGCGAATCGGGCAGGGTAAAGAAAATATCGTAATTTTCAGCTCGTAAGGACTTGCCAAAACGGTAAACGCCGCCCAGCCCGGGGTTATCTTGTTTTGAAAATGAATGAATGGTATCAATACCCGGGATCAGCGAAGCGATAGAATTCAGCTCCTTTTTAATGATAACGTCAATCCGGGCGTTAGGATAAAGCTGCTTCACCGAAGAAATGAACGCGGTGCTCATCACCACGTCACCCAGCCAGTTAGGCAGCCTTATTAGTATTTTCATTTTTGGGTTTATTAAGTTGATTGGGTTTATTAAGTAAATGGTTAATGTTTTTATTAAAACTACTCACCTAATCAACCCAGTCAACCACTCACTAAACAGCCACATTATTCTCCCTCAAAGCATCGTTCAATGAGGTTTTTTTATCGGTTGATTCTTTACGGGTGCCTATGATCAGGGCGCAAGGCACCTGGAAATCGCCGGCAGGGAACTTTTTGGTGTATGAACCCGGAATTACCACCGAACGGGCAGGAACACGACCTTTATACTCAACCGGACTGCTACCGGTAACATCAATAATTTTGGTTGATGCGGTAAGCACTACGTTAGCACCTAAAACAGCTTCACGCTCAACATGCACACCTTCCACCACAATAGCACGAGAACCTATGAAGCAATTGTCCTCAATAATAACGGGAGCAGCTTGTACCGGTTCTAATACGCCGCCAATACCAACGCCACCACTTAAATGAACATTTTTGCCAATTTGCGCGCATGAGCCGACAGTTGCCCAGGTATCAACCATGGTGCCTTCGTCAACATAAGCGCCAATGTTTACATAGCTCGGCATCATTATAACACCTTTAGCCAAATGCGCGCCGTAGCGGGCAATAGCATGCGGTACAACACGAACACCGGTTGCTTTGTAATCCGTTTTTAGTTTCATTTTGTCATGAAACACAAACGGACCCACCTCAATTTCTTCCATGGTGCGGATAGGGAAGTATAATATAACTGCTTTTTTTATCCAGTCGTTAGTATGCCAGCGGGTACCTATCAGTTCGGCAACACGGATCTCGCCCTTATCAAGGCGCTCAATAACGGTTTCAACGGCATTAATGTATTCGTTATAGCCAAGTAGGGTACGGTCTTCCCAAGCTTGTTCAATTAGTTTCTTTAGCTCTTGCATCGGATATGTTAAAAGTTTGCCGCAAATTAAAGGATTTTTGAGCAGATTTGTTTGGTATGGGTTGATCAATGATTTCGATATCCCAAAAAAGTTCGGGTGAAAACGGCAGCGCTGCTGTTCCAAAAAATATAAAGCCTTGTGATATTGAAATATCCACTGACGGTATTAACTGTTTGTTTTTCAGGTTGTTTAGTTTCTTAAGCGAAACAGTTTGGAACACTTTGAAACTACTTATAAGTCAGTAAATTTAGCTGTAGATTGAAGTTAAATTATTGACTATAAGCATATTGTAGAAAAAGGAGGTTTTTCCTCTTTTTTGGAACAGTTTGGAACAGTTGGAACACCGAATTTGGAACAGGCCGCCGGGTTGACCTGGTGGCAACTATCGCCAACCCGCACATTGTGTTATAATATTTTTAATTTAGCAATTTACCGCATCACCCCAGTATAAAATGAGTTTACGTAAGTGGACATCCACAGATAAAGCACCTACAACTGTACTAATCAGATTGGTAGTAGGAGCGGTTTTCTTTTCGGAAGGTATTCAAAAGTTTCTGTTTGCTGAAGCGCAGGGAGCAGGCCGCTTTAAAAAGATAGGTTTGTCCTATTATGATTTTTTAGGCCCTTTTGTTGGTACTACGGAGATAATTTGCGGCTTTTGTATTTTAATAGGTTTACTTACCCGCTTGGCTGCAATACCGCTTATTATTGTAATGTTGGTGGCCATTTACACTACCAAATTACCCATGTTAGCCGATGGCGGCATTTGGAAGATGCTGCACGAAAGCCGTACCGATTGGGCGATGCTGCTTTGTAGTATCTTTTTGCTGATAAGAGGCGGGGGCGCGTTTTCGGTAGATAAGAAACTATAGCAGATGAGTAACATTTCCCAGGAATGATAAAAAAAATAAAGCGTCCGGTCTTTTTTCAGCAATTTTCAAGCTTTCCAAAAGTTAACAGGCGTAGCGACACGTTTTTCTTTCCGGATGTATATGCTGCTTACAATTTGCACCTATCATCAAACTCGATCATTGGGTTTGGCAACCGACTAGGCAAAGAGCTATCTCTATTGGTGAGCTTGATGGGTATTGAAAAATTATTCTTTGCCGGAGATTCATCAACACCCTGGTTGCATCAAAAAAACAGTTATAAACCAGCTTCCGACGCTATAGAATATCTGAATAATTTCAATCTACCCCAAGGCTTTAACGGCGCGCTGTTGCTTGAATTGAAAGATTTACCCGAGTTTATAAAGCATTTATTTTGGCTTACCCGCTGCAATGCATCTTTGCCTGATTTTTATTTCTGTGATCAAAAGATGGGTCTAATTGGTCATGTATGCAAGTATGGAAATATACATATTTACATATTAGAGGAAGAAGTTGAATCGAGCTTTGACCAAGCTTTAAATAATACGAAATTTGAAATGCTCGAAGGCAATAATTGCTTCGAACAGTTTTCAAAAAGTAGCAGAATTGTGGGAAGACAAATAGTTATTTAAACACCATGCCCGAAAAAGAAAAACTCCGAATAGATAAATACTTATGGGCCATACGCCAGTTTAAAACGCGTACCCTGGCATCTGATGCTTGTAAAGCAGGGCGTGTAAAGCTGGATGGCAACAACATAAAACCATCGCACGAAGTACGCCTGGGCGAAGTTTACCAGGTATCAAAAGGACCGGATCGTAAAATTATACGTGTTGTTGGCTTGCTGGAAAACCGTGTTGATGCCAAAACTGCCGTAGGTTTTTATGAAGATATAACGCCGGTTGAAGAAACGCACGCTTTCAAATCAATGTTCCACGCGCCTATGCTGAAACGCGACAGGGGCACCGGCCGCCCCACCAAACGCGATCGCCGCGAGATAGACGATTTGAAAGATGATCTGTTAGACAAAACAAACGAAGAAGATTAGTACATCGCAACCCATAAAAACAAAACCCCGACTATTGCCGGGGTTTTGTTTTTATTCTTCATCTGCACATATACACATCCGCATATCTGCACATCAATTATTTCTTCTCTTTCGCGTAAGCTTCGTTTAATCTTTTGGCAACATCAGCAGTTACGTCAAGCGTAGTATCGCCGTATAAAACAGTTGGGTTGGCTTTTGAATAAGTAAGCACCATTTTATAACCTTTCTCTTTCGCGTAGATCTTAGTAAAGTCAGCTATTTTATCATACAGCTTGTTAGCTTCGGTACCTTGGGTGTTTTGAAACTCAGCTGTAGCATTTTGCTGGTATTGCTGTAGCTCTTGTTGCTTGCGTTGTAAACGTTGCTCGGTAGCCGCGCGTTGGTCTGCGCTTAAAGTATTGGCATTTCTTTGATACTCTGCCACTTCGCGCTGAAAGGCTTGTCCGCGTGCACCCAGATCACTTTCTGCAGATTTGCTTTTGCCCTCTAATCTTGTACGCATATCCTTAGCATATTCGTACTTAGTTAAAAGTGTATCCTGGTTTACAAATACAATGGTTTCGGTGGCCGAAACGCTTTTAGAAGCCGCCGCCGGAGCGTCGCCTTTTTTTTCATTGCTGCAGGCTGCTACGCTAACCGCAACTAATATGCCTAAAGAGATCTTTGTGAAAATAGAACCTGTGGTTTTCATTTAATGTTATTGTATTGATAATGTGTACGGTATTAAATTGCCTGTGAAGCTGATACCTTTTTTTGAAAAAAATTTTCACAAATATAATCTTTCGGTACAAGTATCCTAATAAATTATATAGAGGTTTAGGGCATGTCATTTTTATCAACAATGGCAAATATTAGGGCAAAATTTGTAACTTTGAAGGTTATTGTTTTAACCAAATTATGAGCGAAGAAAATCAGGACAAATCGAATTACTCAGCAGATAATATACAGGTTTTAGAGGGTTTAGAGGCGGTGCGTAAGCGCCCGTCCATGTACATTGGCGATACAGGCGTTAAAGGCCTGCACCACCTGGTGTACGAAGTTGTAGATAATTCAATAGATGAGGCACTTGCCGGCTATTGCGATACGATAAATGTTACCATCCACAAAGGCAACTCCATCACGGTAGTTGATAACGGCCGCGGTATCCCAACAGGTATTACTACAAAAGAACAAGTATCAGCATTACAAATTGTAATGACGGTGTTGCATGCCGGTGGTAAATTTGATAAAGACACGTACAAGGTTTCGGGCGGTTTGCACGGTGTAGGTGTAAGTTGCGTTAACGCGTTGTCAACCCACATGAAAACGGTTGTTGAACGCGAGGGAAAAATATTTACGCAGGAATACTCAGAGGGAAAGCCTTTGTTTGAGGTAAAAGAGATCGGCGTATCAGATCGCACAGGTACAACGCAAACCTTTCAGCCCGACCCGTCAATATTTCAATTAACAACCGAATATAAGTTTGATACCTTGGCTGCCCGCTTACGCGAGCTGGCTTTCTTAAATAAGGGTATCCGCTTAACCTTAACTGATGAGCGCGAAGCCAACGAAGACGGAAGCTTCCCAATGGAAGAATTCTTTTCAACAGGTGGCTTAAGCGAGTTTGTTAAATTTTTGGATGGTACCCGTACCTCTATTATACCCGAGCCAATTTATGTTGATGGTATTAAACAAGGTATCCCGGTTGAGCTGGCTTTGCAGTACAATGATACCTACTCAGAAAACGTACACTCTTACGTAAACAATATTAATACTATTGAAGGCGGTACGCACGTTGCAGGTTTCCGTCGCGGGCTTACCCGTACTTTAAAAAACTATGCCGATAAAGAAGGTTTGTTAAAGAACCTTAAAGTGGAGATATCTGGCGATGACTTCCGCGAGGGGTTAACCGCCGTTATATCTGTAAAAGTACAGGAGCCACAGTTTGAAGGCCAGACCAAAGGCAAGTTGGGTAACAACGAGGTAATGGGAGCGGTTGACCAGGCTGTAGGTGAGATTTTAGGCAACTACCTGGAAGAACATCCACGCGAAGCTAAAATGATCGTTCAAAAGGTGGTATTAGCCGCTACTGCCCGTGCTGCTGCACGTAAAGCACGCGAATTGGTTCAACGTAAAAACGTTATGAGCGGATCGGGCTTGCCGGGTAAACTGGCAGATTGCGCCAATAGTGATCCTGCTTTATGCGAGATCTACCTTGTCGAAGGTGACTCGGCGGGTGGCACTGCCAAGCAAGGCCGTAACCGCGAGTATCAGGCAATTTTACCTTTAAGGGGTAAGATACTGAACGTGGAGAAAGCCATGGAGTACAAGATCTACGAAAACGAGGAGATAAAGAACATGTTTACCGGCCTGGGTGTAACCCGTGGTACGCCGGAAGACGATAAAGCGTTAAACCTGGCAAAACTTCGCTATCATAAAATTGTGATCATGACGGATGCCGACGTTGACGGATCGCACATTACAACATTGATATTAACTTTCTTCTTCCGTTATATGAAGGAACTGATTGAGGCGGGATATGTTTATATAGCATCGCCGCCGCTTTACCAGGTTAAAAAAGGTAAAGAATCTGTTTATGCATGGAACGACGAGCAACGCGATGCTGCTATACAGCGCCTTAAAGGTGCCGGTAAAGAAGACAGCGTACACGTGCAGCGTTACAAAGGTTTGGGTGAGATGAACGCGGAGCAATTGTGGGAAACCACAATGGATCCGGCACGCCGTACCTTAAAGAAAGCGACCATAGAAAATGCCGCAGAGTGCGATCATACCTTCTCTATGCTAATGGGCGACGAGGTAGCACCACGCCGTGCATTTATTGAGAAAAATGCAAAGTATGCACGTATAGATACATAGGATTTTATCTGTAATATTAATAAAGCCCTTTTGTCGATGAGATGAAGGGGCTTTTGTGTTACCTAAGATGTAGAGGAGCGGCGGCCTGTGCGATTCCCCCTTGAGAGGGGTGTAGGGGTGTGTTATATAGTAGGCTAAACACACCCCTGCAGCCGCACAACCGTACGCGCCCCCCCTCAAGAGGGGAGTTATAGCGGGATTTACACTGAAATTATAATACTTTTGCAGTCATGATTGATGTCGTATTAAAGAAGGATAAAGAGAAAGCAGTAAATCAAAGGCATCCCTGGGTGTTTTCGGGTGCGATAGACCGTGTTAAAGGTAAGCCTGTCAATGGCGATATTGTGCGTTTGCTTAACATCAAAGGCGATTTTATGGCTTATGGTTTTTATAACGATCAGTCGAGGGTTGCACTGCGCTTGCTGGAGTGGGACGAGAATACACAGGTTGATGAAAATTGGTTAAGGCGGAAAGTGGCTACTGCAGTAAATGCCCGCAGCAACATTTTAAATGCTGATACGGATACCTGTCGCTTAATATTTAGCGAAGCGGATTACCTGCCGGGATTAATCGTAGATAAATACGCCGATCATTTAGCGGTACAGATACTTACCTCGGGCATTGAAAAATTGATGCCTGTGATAATTGACGAGTTAAGGCAACTGCTTAACCCGCTAAGCATTTTTGATAAGAGTGATGCCTCATCGCGACAGCATGAAGGGATGGAAACCGACAATATTGTTTTGTGGGGCGATGAACCACCTGCATCGGTTGAAGTAAAAGAAAATGGAATTGTTTACAGCATCAACATCGCCGAGGGACAAAAATCAGGCTTTTACTGCGACCAGCGCGATAACCGCGGTATAGTGGCTGCTCATGCCGCCGGAAAAAAAGTGTTGGATTGCTTTAGTTACACCGGCGGATTTACCCTGAACGCGCTAAAAAGCGGTGCAGCATCAGTTATCAGTGTAGATAGCTCTGCATTGGCCATTGAAACACTCAAACAAAACATCATCCTGAACAAGCTGGACGTAAGCAAATTCTCTGCTATACAATCTGACGTTAACAAGCAATTGCGTGCTTTTAAGGATGCCGGTGAGAAGTTTGACATCATAGTACTTGATCCGCCTAAATACGCGCCATCCCGCTCGGCGCTTGACCGCGCTGCACGTGCTTATAAAGACCTAAACCGTATAGGTATGCTATTGCTGAATAGCGGTGGTTTGCTGGCTACTTTTTCCTGCTCGGGCGCTATGGATATGGAAAATTTTAAGCAGGTTTTAGCCTGGGCAGCATTAGACGCAGGCAAGCAGGTGCAATTTATTTACCAGTTTTGTCAGCCCGAAGATCATCCTGTTAGAGCGTCATTCCCGGAGGGAGAATACCTTAAAGGCTTGTTGTGCAGGGTTTTTTAGCCCCTCTAAACGGCAAAGCTCTCATTGACACCAAAAACAAATACTCGTCAATAATCTCCCCTAAAGGGGAGACTATTTTAAGCAACAAATAATAGTTCCCCCCTTAGAGGGCGGAGGGGGCTAATTAAACTTCACACTCCCGTAGCTTGAGTTGATCTTAATAATTTTGGTAGTGCTGCCTTTACCAACCTGTCCGCGGTAATTTTGCGATGGCTGCCATTGCCCGCTGTTCGCTGTAGAGTCGCTTTGGTTTTTTGTTGCCATGTTTATTGCAGGATTGTCGTAGCTAAAGCTGCCGTTACGTACAGTTACATTGAAGTTGGCATTTTTTGTATCGCTTAAACCCAGTTTTACATTAGAGAATGATGAGTTTACCGAAAGATTTTTGATGTTTTTATCCAGGTCATCTATTTGCAGGCCGGTGCCGTATTGCATATTGATTACGCCCGAGGTGTTGATCTTCCCGATTTTTGCAGAACTAAAATTTACTACGGCCGTAAGCTTATCCGCCGATCCGAGGCTTAGGTTACCGTAAGAAATATTCAGGTCGCTCATTTTCAATTTCGCAATTTTAGCATCGCCGTTATTAATGTGGATCTCTGCGGTATTAGAAAGAGACTGAGCGATCAGGTTGGTGTAGGAGCAATTGATCACTACTTTCCCCTCAAAATCAGGCAGCTCAATAATTCCCCATTGGTTGCTGATATTAAGCGCGTTACGGGTAGGCATGTATATATTGTAGTTGATCTCTATGCGCCTGTAAATGTTTTTGTTGCTGCCGGTTAAAAGATTCCAAACACCCTCTTTGGCTATATTAGTTTTAAACGACACCTTTGAACCTGTTTTGTTGTTGTTGATGCTAACTTTATTGAGCAGTTGCTTCGCATCCGCTTCGTCCTTTGCGGCTACCTTAACCTGAACCTCAACCTTTATTTCGTTCCTGTTCCAGGTGTTCACGCTAATTTTTCCGTATAAATTGTCAATTACCAATTTGTCATTAGCGCTAACCGTGTAACTCTTGGTGTAATTTTTTATGAGTTCAATTGTAGCGTCGTCAACAGAAGCGTCATTATCGAATAAAACAACAACGGGTATTTCCGGGTCAATTTCGCCTAACTCATCAGCCTGGCGTGTATCTAAAATATAAATGTTGTTATTACCGGTATCAATAGCCAGGTAATGTGTTTTATATATTTTATCTGCCTTTGCAACCCCGGTTACGGCAATAAGCAGAACTAATAGGGTGTTAAATACCTTCGATCTCATTTTGGGCTAATTTCATTTTATTGTATTTTTCAACCATGTTCAGTTGCTGATTTAGCACCTGTGTTTGCATCTGCAAATTTTGGATCATGGCACGTAAAACTTTTTCGCGGTCTAAACTAGCGGGCAGCTCGCTCTTTAGCCGTTTGTAAACTGAGTCCATGCGGGTAAACTCGGTATTGAATTCTTCATACAATTGCGGATCAGCTTTGGTTACAGCCTTTAGTTCTGAGCGTTTACTTTCAACCAACGACGCGTAATGCACCTGTTGTTGCGCATATTCAGGATTTATGGTGGCCAGGTCAACGTGTGATCCAACTAGTTTTACATAACCGGTAAAACAAATGGCCATAACTAATATAACGGCCGCTGCCACGCGCAATACAAAGCCGAACGAAAATGTTTTTTTCTTAAACCTTTCATTATAGGTTTGCCGGGGCAACCCCCTCTCTATACGCTGCCACAATTCGTCTGCCGGCTCTAAGTCGTCAAACTGTTCGCGGTTATTTTTTATAAAATCTTCTAATCGTGAGCTCATTTTTTTTGTCCTTTCTTATATAATATCTCACTCAGTTTTCTTTTAGCCCGTAAAAACTGAGTTCGTGAGGTATTTTCTGTTATACCCAATATCTGTCCAATTTCCTCATGATCGTACCCCTCCAATAAATACAATGACAGTACCGCACGGTAACCGTCGGGCAGTTCTTTCATTGCTTCTTTAATAAGGAGTACTTTGTATTGAACATCTTCGCCGTCATCCACCTCATCATCGCTCAGGGTTTCAATGTGTTCGTCGTTTAAACTCACCCACTCAACCCTGCGTTTTCTTAATAAATTAACCGAGCGGTTTATTACAATTTGCTTAAGCCATAGGCCAAACGTAGTTTCCTGCCTAAAATCCTTCAGTTTGCTGAATGCGTCAACAAAAGATTCCTGCAAAATATCTTCAGCATCGCCAATATCTCCCACTATCCGAAAGGCAACGTTCAACATCGCTTTCGAATACAATCGGTAAAGATCATAGCAGGCTTTCTTACTACCCTGTTTGCACTCAACAACAAGGTGGTAATGCTTATCAGTAAATACGGCGCTCAAACTGTTTAGCTTTCAGTGTTATATGACGCAGGCTTTGTTTGAATGTTGCACGAAAAAGAAAATAATCTGATAGTGAGTGTTTTAGTTAGCGGCCAGATAGTCATCTATGGCCTTAACAGCACTGTTATACCGTTGCTGCCCGGTGCCTGCTATTACAAGATAATTGGCGTTGATAGCTTTTAACTCGCTGTGCCAAACTTCCATAAAATGCTCGCGCAGGGTAGGGAAGTCGCGTAGTGGGTCATCCTGCCAGGGCATATCAATATCAAGCAGCAGGTAAAGGTCGTAATGGTGCTGAGTGAGTGCCTCGGTTACTTCTTCGGGAGCGCTACCAAAAATATGGTCGCTCCAGATCTTAACAGTGATAAAAGTGGTATCGCATATTAAGATGCCGTTACGAGCCTGTTCTATCATTTCCTGCTCAAGCGCAACTTGTCCGTTAAACATATTGATCTCATCCTGCCAGGTAGGTGGGACGGTTAGTTTTTCGCAATAGCCACGGGCGTATTCGGGCACCCAAATGGTATTATAGTGATCAGCCAGCCATGCTGACATTGTAGATTTACCTGTTGATTCCGGGCCAACTATAGCGATCTTTTTTATTTCGGATTTCGGATTTTCGATTTCGGATTTGTGCATTATTTTTTAATTGATGAAACCCAGCGCATAAAAGTAATTAAATCCGAAATCACACATCCGAAATCCGACATCATTTCAACTCTTTTTTCCAATCCAAATAACCCAATACAGCTATGGGCACATATATAGCATACATTATGGCGGTTAGGTGCAGGTCTTTAAATAGATAGATGCCAACGTAAATAATGTTTACAAACACCCATATCAGCCAGTTTTCTAAAACCTTGCGCGCTAAAAGCACCTGTGCAACTACGCTGCAGGCGGCACAAAAGCTATCCAAATACGGGTAAGATGCAGTAGTATATTTTAAAACCGATCCTAAAAATACGGTAACAACTGCAACGCCAATTGCACTTAACACTATTTGATGGCTTGTTATCCGCACAACCGGCGCAAGGTTTTCTGTGGGCGATCTTTTGCTCCAATGATACCAGCCATAAATATTCATCGCCAGAAAATAGACCTGTAGTCCGGTATCTGCCAACAAATGTTTCTCATAAAAGATGAAGGCATAGGTAACAACACTGATAATAGCGAGCGGCCAGTTCCATATCACGTTTTTGGCAGCGAGATATACGCATAACAGGCCGGTTATAAAACCCGTTAGCTCCTGCCAGGTTTGTTGCTGCCACCAAATTTGAAACGCTTGCGCTAATATCATAGGTTAACTCAAAATCAATACATTAAAAAGCTAAGATATAGCTGTTTTTACTTTGGTTTAAGAAAAAACCTTCAGATTTGTATACAGGGCAAAAATATTTCATTAAAAGAATAAAAAATATGCCTTGTTTTATCAAAAAACTTATAATTTTATCGCTAAGATTTAAACAAATACCTCCGGCGGATACTTTTTGTGAGAGGAAAGCGGTTATCCGGAGACTACTAAATTTAATTGTTAATTTTTTTGGAGAAAGCCGTTCCCTTGCAAAAGAGAACGGCTTTTGTTCTTAATGGGCGTCTGTAACCGCTTTAAGCTTCTTTTTAAAAGGCTGCAAAAACAATAGAGGGATAGAAAACAGCATAATCATTCCCGACAACCAATAAGCGTCATCATAGGTAAGTAACAGCGTTTGACGGGTAATAACACCCTCCATTGCTTTGTAAGCCATTGTTGTAGCATCCATCAGTGATTTGCCTTTACCCATAAAATTATGCAGGTACGCGTTAAACCGTTCGGTAAATGCCGGATTGTAAATGTTTATGTTCTCCAGCAAATTGCTTCGGTGATAGGCCTGGCGGGTGTGTATCAGTGTAGTTAATACCGCAATGCCGAATGATCCTCCTAACTGACGCATCATATTATTTAGACCGGAGCCTTGCCCCAACTCTGGTCCTTTCAAATCTGACATTGCCAGAGTGGTTAAGGGCACAAACAACAGCGCCATACCCACACCGCGTATCAGTAAAGGTATCAGCACATCATGTTGGCCTGTTTGCAGGGTTGAGCGGCTTAGCATGTTGGTAAACACAAAGAATAAAAACATGCCTGCTGCAGCCATTAACTGCGCCGGAACGCCCTTGTTAAGCATTTTACCAATAAAAGGCATCATCAATATGGTACACAATCCACCCGGAAACAGTAATTCGCCGGTTTGTTGGGCATTAAATCCTAACAAGGTTTGACAAAATACCGGGAACACGAACACCGAGCCATACAAGCCGAAGCCCAAAATGAACGAGGTAAACATGCCCACCGTAAAACTTCGATGTCGCAATATGCTGAAATTCACTATTGGGTGATCTGTGCTCATTTCCCTCCATATAAAAAGGAAAGTGCCTAAAACCGCGCTTACAGATAATA
>NZ_CAMLHX010000029.1 GCF_946479965.1 uncultured Mucilaginibacter sp.
TATATTTCCGTGGGCGATTTCGGCTTTCATAACGCTATTGACCGCTCGGGCACTAAACTAACCATGTTGGGCGGTGGTATACTGCGTGTAAGGCCCGATGGTACCGAAATGGAGGTATTTAGCCACGGCACCCGTAACGTGTATGATGTTGCCATAGACCCGTTCATGAACATTTTTAGTCGCGAAAACACCAATGACGGCGGCGGCTGGAATATACGTTTCTCGCACTTTCTGCAAACGGGTGAATACGGTTACCCGCAATTATTTCAACATTTTACTGATGAGATAATTCCCGCTTTGGTTGATGTAGGCGGCGGCTCGGGTACCGGCTCTTTATATATGGACGAGCCCAATTGGCCCGCCAAATACAACAAAGTACCCATGATGGCCGATTGGGGCCGCAGCATGCTGTACATACATCGGGTTACGCCTGATGGACCAACCTTTACCCAACAGGATGAAGAGTTTATTAAACTACCCCAAATAACTGATCTGGATGTTGATGGTTCGGGTCGTTTATACCTATCGGCATGGGACGGCGCAGGGTACGAGGGTAGCCCTGCCAAAGGCTATGTAGTACGCGTTACGCCTGACAACTGGAAGTACGAAGCCTTCCCTGACGTTAGCAAGCTGAATTTGAAAACATTGGCGGAACTATTACATTCGCCCAGCGCGGTCACGCGTCTGACAGCATCGCAAGAGTTTCTGCGCCGGCGTGCCGGTAATATTGTAGTATCAACCGTATTAAATGTAGCCCTGGATAAAAATGCATCTTTAGAGAGCCGTGTCGCTGCATTGTTTACCTACACGCAGGCAGCAGGTGCAGGCAGCACAGCCGAGCTGCTAAAATTTGCACAAGAGGATGCATTGCGCGAGTTCGCACTACGCGCATTGGCCGACCGCAAAACGCAGTTGCAAAACGTGCCCATGCAACCATTTTTAACAGCGCTTAATGATCCTTCCCTTCGCGTACGCGCGGCGGCTATAGTGGGTTTAAATCGCTTAGGCAAGGCTGCTGCCATTCCCGCTTTGATGCGAACTAAAGTACCTTCATCATTTGTAGCTCCAACCAAAGCTGTTGCCGAGGGACCGCACGCCACTCCTAATTCGCCCATTATTTTACCACACTTGGCAGTTAGGGCATTGGTTAACTTAAATGCTGTTGATGCTTGTGTTGCACAGATCGGCAAAGAAAATTCAACTATTGCGCTGTGGGCCCTGCGTTATATGCACGATGTAAAAGCCGTTAACGGCTTAGTAAGTGCATATAAGCAAACTTATGATAAGAAATTAAAAACTGATATACTTACCACTCTATCCCGCCTGTATAAACAGGAAGCTCCCTATGATGCGTCATGGTGGTGGGGCACCCGGCCCGACACGCATGGCCCGTATTACAAAGCTGTCACTTGGGCGGGTTCGCCAACTATTAAAACATTTCTGAAAGCCGAATTTGCTAAAGCTGATATCAAAGATAAACAGTTCATTACTGATTTGAATGAGCGGCATATGATGGCCATACCCGAATTTGGAACAGAGGAAAAAGCCGTTGCCGGCAACGAAGCAAAAATTGATCTGGAGAAAATAAAAAACGAAAGCGGCCAGGTCGGCAAAGCTTCTATCGAGGATATCATTCTGGCAATTGGCAAAATACCGGGCGATGCGGTTGCGGGCAAGGCTTTATTTACGCGGCAAGGTTGTATTGCCTGTCACACGCTGTCAAAAACTGAGAAACCTAAAGGGCCATTTATGGGGCAGATAGGCTCTATTATGACAAGGCAACAAATAGCTGAATCAATATTAAAACCAAACGCGTCTATATCGCAAGGCTTTGCTTCGGTGATGATCACCGCCAAGGGCGATAAAACCTATATGGGCTTTGTAACCGAACAAACCGCCGACCGTATAGTACTGCGCAACATTGCCGGCGAAGTATTTACCATTAACACCGCCGACATCCTGTTGCGTAAAGAAATGGAAGCGTCTATGATGCCTTCGGGTCTGGCCAATTCCCTGTCGTACCAGGAACTGGCATCGTTGGTTACCTTCCTGTCTCAACAAAAATAGAGATGCCCCGGGACACCGGGACATCTTTATCAGATACAATTAAAACATGCCATTGCCGTGCATCAACTTGTAGGGTACCTGTTGTTTGGCACCCCAATGCGCTGTTAACTTTCCATCGTCAAATTGGAAAATATCAAATAACGCTATTGAGCCATCGCTATTTTTTGCTTCTGCGTGTACCGCGGTTAAGTCTCCTTCATTTATTATTCGATGAATGGTGATATCAGCCTTAGCGTAAAGCTCAGTTAAGAAACGCTGTCTGTCATCGACGATAACGTTGTCCTGAACCTTTATAAAATCAGTGGTTTCGCTGTTCCGTTCTTCGGTTACATCCCAGTGCTCAGCAGCTTTACCATCCTGCACCCTGAACAATTCTATCACTCTTATATCTTTTCCCATAAAATGGAGATCGAGGTGTGCCACAACCATATCACCTTCTTCAATCAGGCGTACTATTGGCGATTTGTCTGTATCCGCGGATGGCGGCAGCGTTTTTAAAAATTCCACCATTTCAAAAAGCGCTTCTCTCCCATCTTTACCCATGGCGCTATGCTGTATATAATTTTTGTGAACGTAGTTAGGTATTAACTCGCTTTTGCGCTCGCGTACTACGTGGCGGTAAAAACCGGTTATTATTGCTTTTTTGGATGTTAGTTCCATTACATTATATCGTTTAAAGGCAAGTAAAAACCTGCCTGAACATTAAAAAAATTGGTTGAGTTTGGGCAATAGCGTTTACATGCGGCTTAGTGCCCGCAATTGCCCCGTTATAGGATTGGATTATGATGATCCCTGCTTAGTATGTGATGATAGTAATTATGAAGTGAAGGTAAGCAAAGTTGTTAGTAACGCAAATTTTGCCACATAACAAACGTTAAATTATTTAGCTTTGCTATTACCAACCAATTTTAACTAAAGATGAGTACTCAGAACGAGCGCCCTACCATACCCAGTCTTATCAGGTACCTGGTAAAAAACATCCATCCCGAAACGCATCCTTTTTTATCGCATAAGGTTGCTGATGCCTGGGTTGATATAACATACGCCGAGGCTTTAGAAAAAATAGATGCTATATCCGCTTGGTTTTTAAGCATCGGTATTAAAAAGGGTGACCGCCTGGCTATCATTATGGATAACAGTCCGGATTATATTCTTTATGATCAGGCATTGCAGCAAATTGGCGGGGTTAATACTTCCATTTATCCTACCCTGTCTGAAGCTGAAGTAGAATACATCTTAAACGACTCCGGCGCTAAAACTATTTTAGTGGGTAGTACATTCCTGTTCCGTAAGGTGACAAAGGTTGCGGATAACTGTCCCGAACTGATCCGCATTATAGCATGCGACGGGGCGGAACGATTTAAAAACAAATCGACATTAAAAGCAGGTTTAACAGGCTTTAATGCAATAATCGAAGAAGGTCGTAAAGTAATAGGTGAATATCGCCAGGCCATTAATGCAGCTCGCGAAGCGATTTTACCGTCCGACCTTTCCTGTTTGATCTATACCTCCGGCACAACCGGTACGCCAAAGGGCGTAATGCTTACGCACTATAACCTGGTAGAGAATGTGCGTACAAGCTTGATACAGATCCCTGTGGTTGAAAAGACCGATCTTTTTCTTTCGTTCCTGCCGCTATCGCATGTATTTGAGCGGACGGCAACTTACCATATAAGTTTATATGCCGGCTGCAAAATAGCCTTCGCGCAAAGCCTGGAGCTGCTGGCCCGCAACATGGGCGAGGTGAAACCAACCATAATGAACTGTGTGCCACGCCTGTTGGAACGCATACACGATAAAGCCATTAAAAGCGGCACCGATGCCGGCGGCATGAAGGCTAAGATATTCTTATGGGCGTTGAAGATCGGCAGGCAGTACCGTTTGGCTAAAGAAGCAGGTAAATCGCCGGGTATAATATTGAGTGCGGAATACGCGCTGGCGGAGAAGTTAGTCTTCAGCAAGATAAAAGAGAAAACCGGTGGGCGCTTAAAGTTCATGATCTCCGGCGGCGGGGCATTGCCTAAAAACATTGGTGAGTTCTTCGGAGACCTGGGCATCAAAATATTAGAAGGCTTTGGCCTTACCGAAACCTCTCCGGTTATGGCGGTTACAGAGTATCATCGCCAGGTATATGGTACGGTGGGCCGCATTATACCGGGCATTGAGGTAGGTATACAGAATGTGGATACAAAGCACATTTACACCGTGCAAACGCACGATACTTTTAAAGAGGATTTCCAATCCGAAGAAGGCGAGATCATCGTTCGCGGGCATTGCGTGATGAAAGGTTACTTGAACAAACCGCAGGAAACCGCTGCCGCTATTGACGATCACGGATGGCTGCATACCGGCGATATTGGCCGGTTCTTTAAGGGCAACCTGCAGATAACCGACCGTCTTAAAAATATGCTGGTTAACGCTTATGGCAAGAACATTTACCCTACCCCGGTTGAGAACACCTACCTGAAGAGTCCCAAGATTGAGGGTGTGTTTCTCATCGGCGATAAGCGGGAACATATTACCGCCATCATCATCCCCGCAAGGGAAACCTTGCAGGAAACCTTCAACCTTACCGAAGCCTTTTTTGAGCAACCTGACGTATTTATTGAGGATAAAGAGATAAAAGACTGGATAGCCAAGGATATTAAAGTCTTCTCTAACGAACTGGCCAAGTTTGAACGCATTAAGAACTTTAAGGTTAAACGCAAGCCTTTCAGCATGGAGGATGGTGAGATTACCCCTACCATGAAAGCCAAACGGAAGGTGATCGAGAAAAAGTATGCTGATGCGATAGAGGAATTGTATACGCAGGAAGTAGAAGCGGACTAAGCCCTCTTCCGTTCCCCCTGAGGGGGGAAGCTTTGAGGTAGTTTGTTCCGGTGTGAGGGTGAAACAAATGGAACAAACCGGAACAAGATATTAGTTAAACAACTGATACATAGTAGCTTGAATTTTTTAGGTGGAACAAAGTGAAACAACTTATTCGTCAGGAAATTTAGCTGTAGTTTTGGGTTAAACAGCTGATAAACAGGACACTTATGGAATTGCCGGTTTTTGTTCCGGTAGCGGGGCAAGATTTAGACGCTGCTGATCAGCTAACTTTAGCATAAATTGAGCATGATTTTATTATAAAACGCCCAACACCTCCCTTATCCCCTCCACGTTTTTAAAGCGCGCATTATCTATAATACCCTCTATCTGCTCATGCGCCCATGTAATATGGAAAGGCACATGTATGGCATGGCCACCAATATTCAGCACAGGCAGCACATCACTTTTAAGCGAATTTCCGATCATTAAAAACTCATCCGGTTGTATATCCAGGTGTTTTAGCAGCTTTAGGTAGTTAGCCTCGTCTTTTTCTGACATGATCTCTACATGGTGAAAGTAGTCTATCAAACCTGATTTTTTGAGTTTGCGTTCCTGGTCCAGCAGATCGCCTTTGGTGGCTACTACCAGGCGGTATTTGTCTTTAACGGCAGTAAGTACTTCCTCAACCCCATCTAATAGTTCAATAGGCTGGTTTAGCATTTGCCTGCCCAGATCCAATATCTGCGCAATACCTTGCGCGTTAATGGTACCGCCGCTTATGGTTAAAGCGGCTTCCATCATCGACAAAATAAAACCCTTTATTCCGTAACCATACAAGCCAAGATTGGCTATTTCAATTTTCAGCAACTCGCGCTCCAGATCGCGTTCGCTCATGTATTCACCCATAAGGGCGCAAAACTTTTCTTCGGATGCACGGAAATATGGCTCATTAACCCATAAGGTATCGTCGGCATCAAAAGCAATAACTTTGATATTCATGGCGTAAAAATAGAGATTAGTGATTGGTTTTTATTTACAAAGCAAAAACCAATCACTAATTACTGTTTTAGCTTACCACGGGCTTTCTTGATCTGCCGTGTCAATATCATTACTAAAGTATTTACCTGTAGGGCCATCGGCACCTATAGTAGCATATTTAACAATGATGTTTGCGGCGCTTTCAATAGTACCCGGACCATTATGGTGGTTAAAATCTGTTTGGGTATATCCCGGATCAACTGCATTCACCTTGAAGGCGGTATCTCTCAGCTCATAAGCCAAAACAACCGTATAAGCGTTCAATGCTGTTTTTGACGTACCATAAGCTGCCGTTTTTACCGCGTAGTATTGCCAGTTCGGATCACTGTGCAGCGTTAAAGAACCTAAACCCGATGTTACATTCACTATCCTTGGTTCTGCTGACTTTTTCAAGGCCTCTATAAAAGTTTGCGTTACATTTATCACACCAAAGAAATTGGTATCATACACTTCACGCGCAATACTTAAGTCGACAGTAAGCGCACTTTGGTCCATGCCACCCAAAATGCCGGCGTTATTTATTAATACATCCAACTCCGTTACCTTTTTTCCCGCTGCTTCAACAGATGCGGGGTCGCTCACATCTATCTGTAATAATTCAACGTTGTCAAGTCCTTCGCTTTTTAACTGTGCCACCGCTTGCGCGCCGCGTACAGCATCGCGGCTGCCTAAGTAAACCAAATATCCTTGCTGAAGTAAATGTCTTGCTGTTTCAAAACCGATGCTTTTGTTGGCACCGGTTATAAGTGCTTTTTTCATATATAGTTTTTAGTTTAGCAAATGTACCGTCGTAAAAACTATCTCAATTGCACTTCTGCGGGTATCAATGGTACATTTTACGGGTACTTGTGCGAAACACTGCCGGAGTGTCTCCGGTTATCCGTTTAAAAAAACGATTAAAGTAAGATGCATCTTCAAAACCCAGCGTAAAAGCTATTTCCTTAATAGCGTAATTTGTATGAAAAAGCAGGCGTTTAGCTTCCACTATCAACCGTTCGTGAATGTGAGTAATAGCAGGCTTTCCGCTTTGCTCCTTTACTACCTCGCTTAAATGTCCGGCCGTAATGTTTAGCATATCAGCATAAGCTGATACTTCGTGCTGCTCAATATAATTTTCTTCAATTTTATTTAAGTACTTCTTCAACAGAACTTTTTCGGGTATCGTTTCTGTATTGCTAAACTGCAATGCGTACAACCTACTTAAATATATGGTTAACACCCGCATATAAGCCATTAACATACTATGCTGCCAACCGTTATGGGTTTGATTTTCCTCATAGATCTTGTCGAGCGTATCTTCTATAAACAAAACGTCCTCAGGTTTCAAAAACAACTGGTGTCCATTGTCCGGGTTTTGTATAATAGGCAGCTGTCGCAACAGGCTATTTTCTTCTAAAGCCAAAAACTCATCAGTAAAGCCAACTATAAAACCGGTAAAGGGCCGTATTTCTTCTTTTAAATGCACCTGATGAGGAACCGTGAAACAAAAGGAATTAGGCTGTAGTGTATAGGGCTTCATATCTATCCAATGTTTGTTAGATCCCTGTTTTACAAAGGCCCAGAAATAGTAGTTTTTTCTATGCGGAAGTAAAAAATCTGCCCGATTGTAACTCACAGAGCAATCGGCTTTTTTAATGCTAAACATTTTATTGCCGGTTAATAAATCAGGCTCAAGCGCGTATTTAGCAATTACGGTTTCAATATCATGTATGTACATAACTCAAAGTTAAGCTAATCCTGCGTGCAACCGGAAAAAATCCTATTTTTGCAACCTTAATAAAATAGCGTTACAAAACATGAGTATTGCATTATCCGAACAGGAAATTATTCGCCGCGAATCGTTACAACAGCTTCGCGCTTTAGGTATTAACCCCTATCCTGCCGAAGAGTATAAGGTTACCGCCTTCGCACAGGACATTGCCGATAATTTTAATTCTGCTCCGGATAAGTATAAACAGGTTACCGTTGCGGGCCGCATCATGACGCGCCGCATTATGGGCAGCGCATCTTTCTTTGAGATACAGGATAGCACCGGCCGTATGCAGGTATACATAAAACGCGATGACATTTGCCCCGATGAGGACAAAACCTTATACAACACCGTATTTAAAAAACTGCTGGATATTGGCGATTATGTAGGCGTTAAAGGTTATGTATTTACCACCCAAACAGGCGAGATCTCTGTACATGCCGAGGAATTAACCATACTGGCTAAATCATTAAAACCGCTACCCGTTGTAAAACGAGACGAGGATGGCAACATACACGATGGTTTTACCGACCCTGAAATGCGTTACCGCCAGCGTTATGTAGACTTAACTGTTAACCCCGATTTTAAACAGATCTTCATCAAACGTTCAAAAGTTATCAGCGCTATGCGCGATTTCTTTAACAAGCAAGGCTGGATGGAAGTGGAAACGCCTATACTGCAAGCCATACATGGTGGCGCAGCGGCTCGTCCGTTCAATACCCACCATAATACTTTGGATATGCCGTTGTATCTGCGCATAGCCAACGAGCTTTACCTGAAACGCTTGATAGTAGCAGGTTTTGACGGTGTTTATGAGTTTGGCAAGATGTTCCGCAACGAGGGCATGGACCGTACCCATAACCCGGAGTTTACTGCTATGGAGATCTATGTGGCGTACAAAGATTATGTGTGGATGATGAACATGGTTGAAACCTGCCTGGAGCAGGTTACCCGCGCCGTACATGGTATTGCCGCTGTACAAGTGGGTGGTAACGAGATCAACTTTGCGGGACCTTACACGCGCTTATCCATGTATGATTCTATCCTGAAATATACCGGCATTGATGTATCTGCTATGGATGAGGCAGGTCTACGCGAAACTTGTGCCGAACTAGGCATTGAAGTAGATGCCACCATGGGCAAGGGTAAACTGATTGACGAGATCTTCAGCGCTAAAGTTGAGGCCAGCCTGATACAGCCAACCTTTATAACCGACTACCCCATTGAAATGACCCCGCTGGCTAAAAAGCACCGCAGTAAAGAGGGTTTGGTAGAACGTTTTGAGCTGTTTGTAAATGGTAAAGAGATAGCCAACGCTTATTCTGAATTGAATGACCCGATAGATCAGCGCGAGCGTTTAGAGGAGCAATTGATATTGGCCGGCAGAGGTGACGACGAGGCAATGGCGATGGATGACGACTTTTTACGCGCTTTAGAATATGGTATGCCGCCAACGTCAGGCTTAGGAATTGGTATTGACCGTTTGGTTATGTTGCTGACTAACCAAAGCACCATACAGGAAGTATTGTTCTTCCCGCAGATGCGCCCGGAAAAGAAAGCGAAGGTGGCTACAGCTGACGACTTTATCAACATTGGTGTACCTGCAGAATGGGTGCCCGTACTGAATAAAATGGGTTTTAACACCGTTGAAGAACTGAAAGCCGGTAACCCGAACAAGGTCTTTAATGATTTAGGCGGGATGCGAAAAAAGTTAAAACTGGATATTACCATGCCTGCTAAGGAAGTGGTGATGGCCTGGTTTGAGTAAGCTAATAGGAATATAAGTGGTTACGGCTATTTATTAGCATAACCACTTATATAAATTCAGCATCTTGTAACTTATTTACGCCTGGCGTCGTCTCATTCATAACGAATATATATTTACGCTTATGAAGAAGAATCTCCCTAAATTACTGATCAGCTTTTTATTTGCCTTAGCCTGTTTACAAACCGCCAAAGCACAAACACCCCCAAAGGTTGAGCTGCAGGGTACGCAAGTATTAACTTATACATCAAAAACTGTTGACGGGCAGGAATACCGGCTTTATATCAACCTGCCGGGAAACTACACCCGCGACTCCACAAAAAGCTACCCGGTTGTTTACCTGCTGGATGCACAGTATGATTTCCCAACGTTTACCGGTATCTACGGCAGTCAGTATTATGATGGTTTTATACCCGGCATAATTACCGTTGGTATTACCTGGGGTGGTAACAACCCTAATGTTAGCCAGTTAAGAGCACGCGATTTTACACCCACAAAAATCGCACAAACCCCATCCGGTGGCGGGCCAAAGTTTTTAGCTTTCATAAAAACAGAACTCATTCCCCTTATAAAATCTAAATACCGGGTAACAGATGACCGCACTTTAGTGGGAAGCTCTTACGGAGGGTTATTTACATTATACACACTTTTTAACGACCCATCCTTGTTTGATCGTTACATACTCACCAGCCCTTCATTAACATTCGATAATTCCGTGTTGCGTTCGTGGGAAACCAAGTACGAATCTACAGGATCACCCATGGCTTCGAGGCTTTTTATAGCCAGGGGAGCATTCGAGGACCTGGAGACCGAATTTAACGCATTAACCGACCGTTTAAAGAAAGTAAAGAACCTGGAAGTGCAGGCTTTAACATTTGCCAATACGGGCCATTCCGGTACCAAGCCCGAGGGCTTTTCAAGGGGATTGCAATGGGCTTTCAAACGTCCTTCAGTAAAACTCGATCCGGCTATTCTAAAAAAATATACGGGGCTTTACGTGGTAAAAAATGATACTGCCCGTATTGTTGTAAAGGACGGCAACCTGGTTGCGCAATCTAAATCAAACGATTTTGTTTTTCAGGCTGAAAACGAAAATAGTTTTTACCACGATGGGATATTTTTAAGAGCAAACTTCCAATTGGACAATGCGGGAAACGTAAAGGGGCTAAAAATAGAACAATACGACGGAGAAATATTCTACCAACGCATAAAATAATTATAATATGGCAACTTAATTGTTAATTAACATTAGTTATTAACAATTCTTTAATATAAACATAAAACTACGGGAACTTTGGCATTGAATGTGTTACGTATTTTTACATACACACATTTATTGAAAAGTTATGACGAATTCTATTTTAGAAATTACAGAAAACGAATACCTGATCAAACTAAACAGACAAAATTTTAACCTGTCGTTTATCAGAAGTTTGTTAAAAATTGTTGAGGTTGCAGATCCGGCTGCAGAGGCTGAAGTAACGGAGAGATACTCTTCAAGAGCCGACTTCAACAGATCTGAACCAAACTATTTCGGTTCAATTGAAGAAAAATAGGCTTTAAGGTTGTTAACCTTAAAGCCTATTTTTTTTTATCTTTTTGCAATTTACTCTTAATACTGCGGGCGAAAACCTTTTACAACTTGCTTATCCATTTGGGCCAACTGGCCTTTCATCATCTTTATCTGATCCGCCAGCAGTTTATTTTTATCATCCTTAGTCGCTTCCGCAAGGTACATCTGTGCTTCGCGCTTGTTGCGTTTTGCCATTGAAATACCTGCAAGGCTAATTTTGGCCAATGCGGTGTTGTGCGACATGGTCATGCCCAGCGCCAAAGCCTTTTTAAAGTACTTTTCAGATTTTAAAGGCGCCTTGCGCGACTCGATTAACCCAATAAGCAAATTATAATAGCCATGCTGGTTTTTATGCAGTTGCTTTTCGTAGTCGGTTATTTTTAACAGCCACTCTTCAGATTTCTCTGTATTCTCTTTACGCAGAAAGTATTGCGCTATTAACATATTCTCGTTAAAGAAGAAAGTAAGCAGTATAATCAGGCCGATAAAAAACACCGGTATTCCCCATCCCCAAAAACCAAAAACACAAAGTGCTATTGATCCTCCTAAAACCGCGCAGGCTATAATAAGCCGTATAATATTTGACATAATTTTCTTTTAATCCCGTTAAAAATCAGAGTGCAAATATCCGTTTATTTGTACTGTAAATCAACAGCTGCATTAATATTTATGGCGATAGAATTAGAGCCCTCGTGGTTAGAGGTTTTAGGTGATGAATTTGAAAAAGATTACATGCTAAAACTGAAACAGTTTTTAAAGGAGGAGAAACAAGCAGGCAAAACCATTTACCCCAAAAGCCCCGACATTTTTAACGCTTTTTGGAAAACACCTTTCGATGAGGTTAAGGTGGTTATCATTGGACAAGATCCCTATCATGGTGCTAGCCAGGCGCATGGTTTATCGTTTTCGGTGCAAAAAGGCATAGCTACTCCTCCATCATTACAAAATATATATAAGGAACTGGCGACGGATATTCCCGGCTTTAAAATCCCGCGCAGCGGAGATCTGACCCATTGGGCAGAGCAAGGCGTTTTACTATTAAACGCTACACTCACCGTGCGTGCCGGCGAAGCCGGTTCTCACCAAAAAAAGGGTTGGGAGCAGTTTACGGATCATGTCATAAAAACCGTATCCGATAAAAAAACAGGCATTGTATTCATCCTCTGGGGCGCCTACGCTCAATCAAAAAGCGTGTTGACAGATGAGAGCAAACACCTGGTACTCAAATCAAGCCACCCATCGCCAATGGCGGTAATAAAAGGCAATTTTTATGGATCAAAGCCTTTCTCAAAAACCAATGCTTATTTGGAAAAGATGGGGAAAGAGCCGATCAAGTGGTAGCCCCCCTAGACCCCTAAAGGGGGAATTTTGAAACGCAGCCCCAGCCCCCTAAAGAGGGAATTTTTGAAACGCTTAAATCTATTTTATAAGCATAAAGCCTGCCTAAACAAATAGACAGGCTTTATGCTTATAGTTCCCCATTTAGGGGGCTAATACTCCAGCGGCACAATAGGTTCCTTCTTGCTCGTGCTCATAATCATCATGGTTTGGAAGGTTTTAACTACGCTTATGCGGCTTATCTTTTCCATGATGAGTTGCTCGTATGATTTGATGTCGCGCACATAAACTTTCAGCACAAAATCGCACTGCCCGGTTACGTGGTGGCACTCTGTAATTTCTTTTATATTCTTAATCTCGTCGATAAAAGTTTGTATGGTGTTCTTCTGGTGGAAGTCGAGCGAGATCTGGATGAAGGTTTTAATACCTAATCCAAGCTTTTCCTCATCAACCAAAGCGTGATAGCTTTTAATGTAACCGGCGTTTTCCAGTTTACGCACACGCTCTAAGGTGGGCGCGGGCGAAAGGCCAATTTCGTTGGATAACTGCAGGTTGGTTATCCTTCCGTTCTCCTGTAAAATTTTAAGTATCTGTAGATCAATTTTATCTAATTCGGCGGCCATATCACAAATTTTGTACAATCTACAAAATTAAATTTTTTTAAATGTCGAATAAAAGAATAAAATTCTCTTCAAATTTTTAGACAAGTCTAAATTTTTAATTAGATTTGTTTAAATGAATACTTTAGCCGAAGAAAATTATTTAAAAGCTATTTACCACTTGTCGTTAAACAACGTAAGCGTGAGCACCAATCAAATTGCTGCATCGCTGAACACAAAAGCGGCATCTGTTACCGATATGTTGAAGAAACTTGCGGATAAACTGCTTATCAACTACGCTAAATATCAAGGCGTTAGTCTTACCCCTGCGGGAGAAAAAATTGCGGTCAATATCATCCGTAAGCACCGCCTTTGGGAATATTTTTTGGTGGAGAAATTAAATTTCAAGTGGGACGAGGTGCATGACATGGCCGAAGAGATGGAGCATATATCGTCATTAGAACTGATAGACCGGCTGGATAAGTTTATGGGATACCCCAGGAACGATCCGCATGGCGACCCGATACCCGACCGTAACGGAAACATTAAAAAGAACCAGTTGGTGAGTGTGGCCGAGCTTAAAGTAAATGATTGCGGAACAATTTCAGGAGTTGGCGAGCACACGCCTGCGTTTTTACAATATCTTGAAAAACTGCAGCTGATCATCGGCAAAAAAATCGCTGTTTTAGAGGTTATTGATTACGATAGGTCGGTTGTTTTGGAGATGGAAGGCACTAATATTAACATAAGCCGCGAAGTGGCAAGCAATTTATTAATAGCATTATGAGCACACGCAAAGAATCATTAGGTGAAGTGCACAGCTCGGTGCAAACCGCCAACAAAACCGGCTGGCGCAAGATATTGGCTTTTATTGGTCCGGCCTACCTGGTAAGCGTTGGCTATATGGACCCGGGCAACTGGGCAACTGATATTGCCGGCGGCAGCGCCTTTGGCTACAGCTTGATATGGGTTTTGCTGGCCTCTAATCTGATAGCCTTACTTCTGCAATCATTAAGCGCAAGGTTAGGTATAGTGCGCGGGTTGGATCTGGCACAGGCATCAAAAAACACCTATCCACGTGTTGTCAACTTTTTTCTTTACATACTGGCGCAACTGGCCATCATAGCCTGCGACCTTGCCGAGATAATAGGCATGGCCATAGGTTTACAACTATTGTTTGACCTGCCTCTGATCTGGGGCGTATCGCTTACCATTACCGATACCCTGCTGATGTTGTTTTTGATGAACAGGGGCATGCGCAAACTGGAAGTGTTCATTGTATCTATGATATTTATAGTGGGTATGTCATTCTTAGTTGAGATGTTCATTGTACAGCCCGATGTGGTGGAGGTGGCTAAGGGCTTTATGCCGGGCAATTTATCGGGCAACGCCCTTTACATAGCCATTGGTATTATTGGCGCAACGGTGATGCCGCATAACCTTTATCTGCACTCATCACTGGTGCAAACCCGGCAGATTGTGCGTACCGACGACGGTATTAAAACAGCCATAAAATTCAACTTTTTTGATACGGTGGTTGCCCTTAACCTTGCGTTTTTGGTGAACGCCGCTATTCTCATCTTGGCAGCCAGCGCCTTCTTTAAGAACGGTTACTTTGAAATTGCCGAGATACAGGATGCATACAAATTATTAGAACATATCTTCGGCAAAACAGCACCGGTGCTATTTGCCATCGCCCTAATAGCCGCGGGGCAGAGCTCTACTATAACCGGCACGCTGGCGGGCCAGATAATTATGGAGGGCCACATTAACCTGCGGGTCGAGCCGTGGCTGCGCCGTTTACTAACAAGGGTTTTAGCAATTATGCCGGCCGTTTTTACCATATTATATTATGGCGAAGAAGGCTTGGGTAAGCTTATAATTTTGAGTCAGGTGGTGTTGAGTTTGCAGTTGGGTTTTGCGGTTATCCCGCTCATCCACTTTACCAGCGACAAGAAGAAAATGGGCAGGTTCGCTATTGGCAAATGGGCCAAATTAGGTGCCTGGGCTAGTGCTATTGTAATTGTAGGGCTTAACGGCAAGTTAGTTTACGAGCAGATCTACGGCTGGATTACTGAATCATCCGGCAGTACACTGGTGTGGATCTACGCCTTAGTTATCCCTGCGGTATTAGGAACCGTTAGTTTGCTTTTGTACGTATTTTTAAGGCCCTTACTGTTTAAACATAAGGATAACCCCATTTTTATTCCACATGGCATTGCTACAGCAATTAGCGACCTGGATGCGATACAGTACCACCATATAGGTATAGCAATCGACTTCTCAAAGAACGATAGCAACACCATACGGCACGGTATTATGCAAGGCGGAGAAGACGCGTTATACACCTTGATCCACGTAGTGGAAACGGCAGGCGCACAGTACAACGGTGTTGAGGTAATGGACCACGAAACGCAAAGCGACGTAGATAATATCAATCAATACGTAGTAACCATGCAGAAAATAGGCTATAATGCCAGGGCCAAAGTGGGTTTCGGCATGGCGGCAAAGTCCATTGCTAAAATTGTGAATGAGGAAAAGATAGACTTTCTGATAATGGGATCGCACGGACACAAAGCTTTTAAGGACCTTATATTCGGCACTACTGTTAATAAGGTGCGTCACATGATTGACGTGCCTGTACTGGTGGTGAAGCCTTTGAAGTAGTTGAATGGTGATTAGTGAGTGGTGGGTGGTTGCGTTAATTAACTATTCACCATTCACTACTCACTATTCTCTAAAAACCTTAAGTTTGCAGCGATGAGCCAGGATAAAGTCTACATAAAGAATAAGAAAGCCTATTTTGAGTACAGCATACTGGATAAGTATGTAGCCGGGATCCAATTGCTGGGTACCGAGATCAAATCTATCCGCGACGGTAAGGCCAACATTAACGACGCCTTCTGCACTTTTATGGGCGGGCAGTTATACGTGCGTAACCTGCATATTTCTGAATACTCTTTCGGCTCGTTCTATAACCACGAAGCCAAACGCGACCGTGTGCTGCTCCTCAACAAAAAAGAACTAAAGAAGCTATTAACCCGCGGTGAAGAAAAAGGATTAACGATTGTACCCCTCGCCCTATTCATCAGCGAGCGCGGCTTTGCCAAGCTGGAGATTGCCCTTGCCCAAGGTAAAAAGACGTTTGATAAACGCGAGAGCCTTAAAGAGCGTGATACCAAAGTGGAGATGGATAGAGCGATGAAACGGTAGTTTAATGTCGGATTTCGGATGTTCGATTTCGGATTTGTTTCTTTTCTATCTCGCTTTCTAATCAAACTTGAGACTTTCTAAATCCGAAATCGAACATCCGAAATCCGAAATCTTACCAAGCTCTTTCCCCTACCAGCGGCACAAATCTAAAAGTATCCAGCACATGTTTTTCGTAATCGTTTTCGCCCGTTTTTAGGATGGTTACCATTTTTTGCGATTCGGCATCGCCTACGGGGATAACCAGTATACCGCCGATTTTTAATTGACCCAATAATACATCCGGAACCGTTGGTGCGCCTGCAGTTACTATGATCTTATCATACGGCGCATGCAGGGCAATGCCTTTTGAGCCATCGCCGCAGAAGAAGCGGGCGCGGTAGCCTATGTGGGGTAGCACCTGCTTGGTGCGTTCGTACAGTTTCTCTTGCCGTTCAATGGTGTAGACTTTAGCGCCTACTTCTATCAGTACGCAGGTTTGGTAGCCGGATCCTGTGCCAATTTCCAGTACTTTATCGCCTTTTTTTATGTGGAGCAACTCTGTTTGGTAGGCTACTGTGTAGGGTTGTGATATGGTCTGTCCTTCGCCTATCGGGAAGGCAATATCTTTGTAGGCTTGCGCCCAGAAGGTTTCATCAAAAAAATAATGGCGGGGCACTTTACCTATGGCTTCTAATACCTGGCGGTCCTCAATGCCCTTTTTCTTCAGCTCATCAACCAGCTTTTTGCGCGCGCCTTGTTCCCGGTAATTATCAACGTATTTATATGCCATTGTATAGCAAAGTTAACACGATTTAGCGCATTTAAACCTTGCCCTAACATAGAATTAATTATGTGACTGATTATCTGTTTTATTCAATTTAAACAACGTGGGTGTTGCAGAAAAATATAGCAACAATTGCAACACTTGCAACGGATTTTTTCATTATCCTATTGAAATTCAACATTTTAATAAAACGAGTTGCAACACTTTGCAACATACTTATTCGTCAGGAAATATACAGCTAAAATCGTCACAATCGACTGATTATTAAAGACTTGAAAACATATGAGATTTCACCATTTTAGGACGACATCTGCAACACTTGTTGTCAAATTACTTCACCTGAAATGCCCGCCCATCCGCAAAAGCACTAAAGTCCGGTATCAGCTTGCGCGACAGCACATCCAGCTTACTACCTTGCCGCCTTACTTCCAGATAATGAAAAGCGGGTTTATAATCTTCGGCAACATCGTGCATTAGCTCGTTGTTTGGCCTTAAATTTTGATGCAGACCACCGCCGCCGCCAATCACCACAAAATCTTTACCCTGCACTTTAAACTGTTCGTAATTATGCGAATGGCCGGAGAGAAACAACGCGCACTTTTTCGACGCGATAAAAGGCGGCACAAAGCTTTGCTGTACCTGCACCGATGGTTTAACAATTTTACTGTTGGTATAAGGCGAGTGATGGCATCCTACTATAATGAGTTTTATAGCCGGATCAGCATCAAGGTCCGTTAGTTTTTGCTTGTACCAGCTGTTCTGTTTACTGATGTCGTCTTTGCTCAAGGCCCCGAAATTAGAATTAAGCAAAACAACGGCCACCGAATCAACCACCGTGGTAAAGCCGGTAGGCTCATAAGTTGGGAACCTGCTCTTAAAATTCTTCATGCCTTTTTGGGCATTGAACATTACATCATGGTTACCTAAAGTGGCATAAACAGGGATTGAATCTTTTGAAGCCTGCCCCATATACAGGTCTATATTTTTCCATGCCTTTGCTTTCTTTCCTGATGAAACTACATCGCCCAAAATAAAAAAAGCTTTAGGTCGCCGGGCTCCAACCTCCTTAAAAATCATTTGCGTAGCCTCCAGGTTATGGTCGGCTTTCAGGAAAATTTTTTCCACCCACATTGGTTCCTGCGTATCGCTGGCAAAAGCAAGCAGGGGCGGCTTTTGTTGGGCAAAAGCTGCCATTTGACAGCTTATTAAAACCAGGAGTATATGAATAAAGCGATGCATCACTTAAAAACGATTAAGATCCAACTTAATTGCAACCGGCATGTCACACGCAAAAATGATGTTGGCAATACCTCACTGCAGTTAGCATTTAAGTTGTAATTAAAAAATACGGGGAATACAATATAAAACCAGGAAGTATTTTCCTACAACAAAAACATTATAACTATGAAGATGTTTTTACGATTACCATCTGCTTATGAAGAAGAACTACCTTTTACTACTATTAACTGTCGCTTTTTTTATAATTGGTATTACCGGTTGCAAAAAAGACGAAAAAGTACATACCAGCACCGTTTTAATTTTAAATGGGTCTGATCCCGGTATAAATACCTGTGGGTGGATATTGCGGGTTAATGATGACGGCAATTCAGCAAATCCGCTTAATAGCCTAAAACCGATTAACCTGGACCCACAATATGAGACTGATAGCATGCGCATAAAAATTACGTATACCATTCCGGACATGCCTGCAATTAAATGCGGGGCTGCCTCGGCCGATCTTCCGGGCTATGCACAAATAAACATTTTAAGCGTTCAGCAGGTAAATTAATACTTGATGCTTTTGTAGCGAATTTGAGTTGATGTACGTTTCATCAATAAAAGCTACCTATGAAAAACACCTTAAACTTTAAGTTATTGCTGCTAACAGCGATGATCTTCGTGCTAAGTATCTCGGCTTGCAGAAAAAACGAACGGCCTGTATTTACTGATGCCACGGTTATAAACGGCGGCGTTGTTGCTGCCGATGGCTGCGGATGGTTAATAAGAATTGGCGAAACCTATTACAGCCCCACCAATCTTACGGATCAGTTTAAGGAGACTGAGCTTAAAGTGAGCATCCGCTATGAAGCTTTAACCACAAAGTTTGAATGCGGCTGGGGACAGAAGATACCGGAGATAAAATTGGTGGAGATAAAGAAGCGGTAGATGCACCGCTTAACCCAATAGCGATGGGTTTAAAACCCATCGCTATTGGGTTAACAATTACTAATACGGATCCACATCCGGCTGCACAATACTACCCTTGCTTAGCTTAGTGGTTTGAAACTGCGTAACTATGTCCCGAATGGTCGTCTTAACCTTATTAACAGAAACCCCATCCTTTTCAAACTTTAACATGATGGATTTGATGTAATAGTTGCGTATCCGGCTAACCAAGGGTGTTTCGGGACCGATCACCCTGTCGCCAAAACTTTTGCGTAGCTCTGTAGCCAGGTAAGCCGCCTGATTGTACAATATCTCCGGGTCCTTGTGTTTTATATCGAGATTGATAACGCGGTAAAATGGCGGGTAGTTAAAGCTTTTACGCTCTTCCATTTCGGTAAAGTAGAGGTCGCGGTAATCGTTCTCAATAACCTGTTTAATAACACGGTGGTTCACATCGTAGGTTTGTATCACCACCTTACCCTGCTTGCCCCTGCGCCCTGCCCTGCCGCTTACCTGTGCCAGCATCTGGTAGCTGCGCTCGTTAGCGCGGTAATCAGGGAACTTAAGCATGCTATCAGCATTGATAATTCCGATAACGGTAACATCGGCAAAATCAAGCCCTTTGGCTACCATCTGGGTACCCACCAATATGTCTATCTTCTTTTCTTCCAGATCATTCAAAATGCTCTGCAACGAGTTGCGCGATCGGGTAGTATCCAAATCCATCCGGGCTATTCTTGCATCCGGCAGCAGCATAGCCAGTTCATCCTCAATTTTTTCGGTACCGAAGCCCTTATACTCCAAATGCGTTGATCCGCATGCCGGACAAACCGAGGGCGTATCTTCTTTATAACCGCAATAATGGCAATGTAGCTTGCCGCTGTGTTTATGGTAAGTAAGGCTTACATCGCAGTTAATACACTTGGGCGTATAGGCGCAAACTTTGCACAATAATACCGGCGCATAACCTCTGCGGTTTTGGAACAATATTACCTGCTCTTTGTTAGTCAGCGCCTGTTGTATATCCGCCATCAGCACGCTGGTAAAATGCGACTGGATAGTTTTTTTCTTTGTTTCTTCTACAATACTTACTACCTCAATAAGCGGCAACTCTGTGCCGCCAAAGCGCTCAGTCAGTTCGGCAATGCCGTACTTGTGGGTGCGGGCGTTGAAATAGCTCTCGAACGACGGTGTAGCCGAACCAAGCAACACTTTTCCTGTGTGCATATTGGCCAAAAAAACGGCCGCGTCTCGGGCGTTATAGCGGGGGGCCGGGTCGTATTGCTTGTAAGATACTTCGTGCTCCTCATCAACAATTATCAGCCCCAGATCCTGAAAAGGTAAAAATACCGCCGAGCGTGCGCCAAGCACTACTTTGTATTCGTTATTCAGTACTTTTTGCCAAACCTCTACGCGTTCGTTATCATTAAACTTTGAATGATAAACGCCTATGTTGGTGCCGAAATATTGCCGCAGGCGCTCAATAATATGTGTGGTAAGGGCAATCTCAGGTAGTAGATACAGCACCTGCCTGCCCGCTGCTATAGCTTCTTCTATTAAACGGATATAGATCTGCGTTTTGCCGGATGAGGTGATGCCATGCAGCAACACTACGTCTTTTTGCTCAAACTGCTGTTGCACACTTGTTAAGGCTTCCTGTTGTTGCGCGCTTAGTTCAAAAGTGTCAAAAATACCCTCATCCTCCATATGCAGGCGACTCACATTCTTCTCTTGCGCTATAAAAATTTCTTTCTCTATCAGCCCGTTAATGCTTGATGCTCCGGCCCCGCTCTCCTCTATCAGTTCGTTTTTTGAGATAGCTTTTTGCTGTCGCGATAATTTGATATAGGCCAGCACAGCGTCAGCCTGTTTTGGGGCACGCTTTTCAAGAATAGCAAACAGCTCCCGCAGTTGGTCCTGGTTCTGATAAACCGGGTTAAGCGTCAAAAAAGTACGCATACGGGGCTTGTACCGCTCGCTCACTTCTTCGGATATGTTGATGACGTTTTTTTCAAACAGCAGCTTTAATATCGGCATCACTGTTTTTTGTCCTAATAGTTTGGCAATGTCGCTTACGGTCAATTCGGGCTGCAGATCAAGCGCCTCAACAATCATAAACTCGCGATCGTTTAGCTCCGCCTTATCAACTAAAAACTCACGGTTAAGGGTTATCTTGGTTTCGCTGGCCAGTTTTAATGCTGATGGCAGGGCGGCGTTCATCACCTCGCCATCATTGCACATATAATACTCGGCCATCCATTTCCAAAAGCTCAATTGCCTTTCGGTAACAACCGGGCGGTCGTCCAATACCTCCAGTATGTACTTCGCCTCGTATTTCTCGGGAGGCTGCTCAGTTATTTTATCAATAACGGCTGTATACATTTTGCTTTTGCCAAACTGCACCACCACCCGTTTACCTATCTGCACGGCGTTGTTCATTTCAAACGGCACGCGGTAGGTATAATTTTTGGCGATGGCCAAAGGGAGTATCACCTCAACAAAAAAGGTTTTACGCGAGTGGAAAGTAGCTTCGGCAAATTCAAGCATCTTACTTTTGCTTTAACGCAGCCAAGAGCAACATAAGCCAGCCGCCTATAAACAATAAGCCGCCAATAGGAGTAATTGGTCCCATAAACTTTAACCAGTCCCAGCCAAGTGCATAACGGCACGATAGCAGGTATAACGACCCTGAAAAGAATATAATACCGAAAGTAAACAGGTAAAATGCCGCGTTGGTATAACTGCCGTTTTGCTGCGCGAATACCGCCAGAAACAACAAGGCAAAAATGTGGTAAAACTGGTACTGTACGGCGGTTTGCCACGTTTGTAACTGCTCTGCCGCCAAAACTGCTTTTAAGGCATGCGCCCCGAATGCTCCGGCTATAACTGCAAGCATCCCGAAAATTGATGCTGTAATAATGATCTGCTTATCCATGCTTTTAATAAAAAGCTAAATTAACCAATTGAAAACTATTACTTGAATGCTATCGGGTAAAAATCCTAACTTGCACATACTAACCAAACATGAAGCGACACATAATACTATCGGTAATACTGTTTATAGCTATTGTGTTTTTAGCTGTGCTTTACTTCCGGAATTTAAGTACGCCGGGCTCGCGCACCGCTGCCGTATTACAGTCCATACCCAATAACGCCGCCCTTGTTTTTGAGTTTAATAACGAGGATAGTTTTTACGAGATATTTAACGATAACAAATTGTTTACCGCGGTTATAGGCAAGGAGCAATTGGGCGATCTGGATACGCTGCGTAAACAACTATTACCCAATAATTTGCTAGGTCAGTTTTTTAATGGCCAGGATGTTTTTATATCCTTCCATCCGCAAAAAGATAGTGGTATTGGCATGCTGCTCACTACAGCTGCAGATAAAAAGTTTGACCCGGAAGCGTTTGATAAAATAACGCAGCAGCCGCATGATAAGTTAACGATCAGTGTGGTAAACTACGGCGCTAATAAGGGGTATGATGTTTATTCGGAAATTCTGAAGAAACATTTTTATATGATAAGCAAAGAGAAGGGTATTTATGCGGGCAGCTTTTCAAAACAGGCGATAGAGGATTTTGTAGATTATACTCCCAAAAAGGACGAGAAGAACTTTATTTTACTGCCGCAGCAGCAAAGGACTAATTCGCTGGCTAACCTGTACATCAACTACGCGCAGTTAAACCCGCTGTTTGATAAACTGCTGAAAAATAAATACAGCGATATTTTTAAAAGTCAGCGTATGTTACCGGCCTTGGGCGTGCTTGGTCTCAATTTTAAAAGCGATGCGCTAATGTTCAGCGGTTTTACCGAGACCGACCCCGCCAAGGCATCAAGTTACATAAGCCTGTTTTTAGGGCAGCAGCCTATTGTTAATGAGTTGAAGGATATTTTTCCGTCAACCACAGCCTACAGTGCCAGTTTCGCGGTGTCTGATCCAAAAAAATTTAAAACCGATCTTTCCCAATGGCAGGCAAAAGCCGGTCTGCAGCACGAAAAAGACTCGCTCTTCAATAAAATAAAAACCGAAACAGGTATTGAACTGATACCCGAGTTTAATAAGGTATTAGGAAAGGAATTTGCAGTTGTAAGTACGCGTTTTATGGAGAAGCTGGCCATTATAACCCTTACCGATGGATCAGCGCTAAGGCCGGTTATGAACAACATAAGCAGTATGGATGGTGAAGATATTGGCAAGTTCAACTATAATAAAATACCGTTCTTTTTATTGGGCGATGCTTTTAGCATGTTTAATCATCCCTGGTTTACCATTGTAGATAATTACCTGGTGCTGGCCAACAGTAAAAACGAATTGGTAAGCTATCGCGATAGTTATTTTAACAGCAAATTTCAAAGCAAGCAACAGGCCTATATTGATTTTAACAAGCTGCTTACCGAGCGCAGCAATGTAAGCTGGAGCATCAATTTCAAAAACAGTCAGGCTATTTTTAAGCGCGATCTGAATGATAATTTTTATACAGCGTTTAACAACAATGAGCCCGGATGGAAGAGTTTTTATGGGGCATCCTACCAGTTATCGGCAGCCGATAAAAATTTTTATACCGTTTTTTGTATGAATTTTAACCAGCCCGATACGTCTTCTGCAAACAAATAACTTTCTTTTGTATTTAATAAAGTGAAAGACCCACAAACACGCCGGATGAAGAAAACGATACTAATAAGTTGTTTGCTGTTATCAACTGTAAAACTATTCGGCCAGCAGTTTTCGCAATACAATACAGGCACTTTATATGATTCTTTTGAAAACCCTTCGCAACGATCATTTATACCAGACTCCAGCAGATCAATAGCCTCCAATTTTTTCATTCCCAATTTTGGCGCAAACTTTTCTGTTACCGGGAACGCGCAGGATGCCATACTTGACAGGTTTTTTTCAGGATATTATAATACAGCGGCAGTACAGGTGGGCAAAGGCAAGTATAGCAACATCCGCAGCGATGCAAACATTTATTGGGCTATGCTAAAAATATTTACCAGCCTTAATGGTAACCGCGAAATTGGGTTTTCTATCAGCAGCCGGTCAGAGGCAAGGGGGCATATAACCGATGAATCAATAGCGTTATTTAACGGCGGGACAAATTTTAACCAGCTTGCCTACACCAACATCTTTAATGACAGCTATTTTTACCAGGCTTATCACCAGTTTTCTTTTTCCTATCGTGAGCAGATAACTCCGCGTTTTGCCATGGGTGTAAAACTTAGCGCTTTAATGGGTTTGGCGTATAGCAAGGTTAGCATTCTACAGTCGGGCATAGTGTTTGACCCCGCTAACGATGCCGCTACACTTTCTTTGCGTGGTGTTTCACAAACAAGCGACAAATTTAAACGCTTCAGTTACAAAAATCCGGGGCTTGCAATAACCATAGGCACCGGCTACACCAACCGGGACGGTTACCGGTTTCAATATAATTTAAAGGACCTTGGGGTGATCCGCTGGGCCGGCGACGCCTACAGTTCTGAATTTGGGGATGATGCCTTAATAACAGGCATTTCTTCTGCTCAGCGCGAGACCAAAATAACAAACGCGCTAACTGATATTACTTCGGCCAACAAAGTTGGGCGGGGCTTTTACACAAAAACAAACGCCATTGCCGAGTTTAGTGTGAACAAGAGCTATTGGTTTGATTATGATAAAAAGTTTAAGCTATCGCCCACTCTTATTGCGTCAAAAGAGCTGTTTTATGATGGCTTTACCGGTGCCGCGGTTGTTCCGTTCAGTTACAATAACTACACTGCCACCTTTACAACATCCTATAACACCGTAGGCTTGTTTAATTTTGGCGGACAATTTATGTACAAAACACCCAACGCCGAGTTTTACATAGGTACAGAACGTTTGTATCAAACCGGGCGCAGTATACTAACTGCTTTTCGGGATAACGGAACCCAGGAACAGATAGTTCGTAGTGATCACCAATACAGTGGTGCCGATGTATTTTTGGGCGTATCGTTTAAATTCGGCAACGTAATAGAGCACCCAATGAATGCCAGCTTTATCCCCAATGGTGAAGACAGGGGTTTCTTTGGCAGGATGTGGAATAAGATATTTAAAGGGAAAGACAAAAACTATTAAGCCTTTTTTGTTACCAGGAAGTCTTTAAGGTAATACGGCTCATAATAGGCCACATCCTCAAATTGCCCTGCCAAAAATTTCTGATAGGCCCTGACGGTTAAATGCACCGCTGAATTGGTGAAGTCGTCAATAAACAGGGCGTTGGCATTACCGCTTAAGGTTTCGCGGCATTTGGGCGCGCCATCTCCAAAAAATAGAATTTTGCTTTGTGCCAATTGCACCGCGAAGCTGTTCTCATCAATAATTTCGGCAGCGGTGGGGAGTATGCGGTTGCCTGCAGTATCAAATAAGGCAGTATAAACCTCCATACGGCGGGCATCAATCATCGGGCATAGTAATACATCGCTGTTAACACCGCGTGCTATCATGCCGCCAGCCATGGCTTCTAGCGTTTCTACGGCTATCAGGGGTTTATCCAATGCATAACATAGCCCTTTAGCAGTTGATACGCCAATACGCAAACCAGTGTATGATCCCGGGCCTGAGCTTACTGCAACAGCATCCAGATCACTATACTTTACCCCGGCACCCTTAAGTATCTCATCAATAAAAACAGTTATTACTTCGGCGTGTATGTTGCGCTGGTCTATTTCCTTAAAGGCAATAACTCCCCCGCGGTTAGCTAACGCTACCGAACATACGGTTGTGGCTGTTTCTATTTGTAAAATCATCTTTGAGTTGAGGTTACGGCACCGGATCATGCCCGTGGCCACCCCAGGGGTTGCAACTGGCAATACGTTTCAAAGTTAACCATCCGCCTTTAAACGGGCCGTATGTTTTAACGGCCTCTAAGCCATATTGTGAGCATGTCGGCGTATACCGGCATGATGCCCCCGTTAAAGGCGATATAAAGTACTGGTAAAACCGTATCAGCAAAACAAAAATTGCGCCTATGCCCGCTTTTAATATGTTGGCTAAAACATTCATTTGGCAATACCCTCGCAAAGCTGGCTAAACAGCTTTTGCATTTTCTTTTCGATAAGCTTATACTCATTGATCTCTTTACCAATATAACTTATGGAAAGTAGAATGCTTTTATCCGCTTGAGTTAAAAAATTGTACAGTAACTCCTGCTTGTGCAGGCGGTAGGCTTCGCGCATGCGGCGTTTAAGCACATTACGGTCCACAGCGCGTTTATAGCGTTTTTTTGCAACGGCAAATAACACCTGCACGGGTACCTGTTGGGGCCCGTCAACCACTAACCACGAAGCTTTAAAGGGATAACATAAAAAGGAAGAACCGTTATGAAAAAGCTCATCAATAAGCCTTTTATTACATAACCGTTCTTCCTTTTTAAAGGTTTGCATTTTGTTGTACTGAACCGAAATTGTTTAAAATAACCGGTTCAGGCCTCTATATGCTGATAAGAAGCAACCGGAGGGTTTATGCTTTATGACGACGCTCGTCAGATACACTTAATCTTTTTCTGCCTTTTGCTCTTCTGGCTGCCAATATTCTTCTACCGTTAGCAGTTGACATGCGCTCACGGAAACCGTGTTTATTTCTTCTTTTCCTTTGAGAAGGCTGGAACGTTCTTTTCATGACTTTTTATTCTTTTTGTTTTTAAAAACAAGAGCGCAAATGTAGGTTTATTTTTAAACTTTTCAAATACATATTTTGACTTTGTCAAAATAGTTCATGGTTTATGGTTCATAGTTCATGGTAAAGATGGTAGAGGCCAAAAAATCTAGCACTATCACCCATGAACTATGATCCATGATCTATGAACCTAAACGCTTTTCTTAGCCAAAATATCCCTTATCTCTGTAAGCAATACTTCCTCTTTTGTAGGTACCGGAGGTGCAGACGGAGCAGCCTCCTCTTTCTTTTTCATGGAGTTAATGCCTTTAACAATTAGAAATAAAGCAATAGCCACAATAATGAATGAAATTACCTGCGACAAGAAATTGCCATATTTAATTGCCGTACCGGGTATAACCAGCTGGGCCAGGTCGGTTAAATGGGCTGCTTCAAGGGCGGGGGTTAGTATAGCAGGGGTTATAATATCATCAACCAGCGAACTAACAATTTTGCCAAAAGCGCCGCCAATTACAACGGCAATAGCCAAATCAACTACATTGCCGCGCACGGCAAACTCTTTAAATTCTTTTACAATAGCCATAGCATATAAAATTGAGGTTTATAAAAAAGTGTTTGCAAATTATTAGCGATACCAAAAACAAATCAACCGATTTAGTATTTATTAGGATAAATGTAACCATAGTAACTAAGTTTTCAAATTTAATGGTAATTGATGTAGATTTGCCCTAATCTATTTTATGCTTAAACAGAACCTTCAACAGAAACTATTACAGAAACTTTCGCCTCAGCAAATACAATTTATAAAATTGCTGCAGGTGCCTACCGTATCGTTAGATACGCGTATAAAAGAGGAACTGGAAGAAAACCCCGCGTTGGAGGATCTGAGCCTTACCAATTTAAACGAGCCCGAAGAACAATATCCTGACCGCGATCCTGACGAAGATACCTTCAATAGCGAGGAAGAGCACGGGGAAATGGACGAGTTTAATATTGATGATTACCTGCAGGAAGACAACGTAAACGAATACGGATCGCGCTATGACCAAAATGGCGACGACGAAGAAGAACGCAAGGAAATGCCTTTGGCTGTTCAAAATTCGTTTTTTGAAAGTTTACAGGCACAGCTGGATATGCTTCCGCTATCAGACAAAGACTTTGTCATAGGCAAACAAATAATAGGAAGTTTAGATGATGACGGCTACCTGCGTCGCCCCATAACTTCGCTTACGGACGACCTTGCCTTTTCGCAAAACGTAATGGCCGAGGATGAGGAGGTGGAAGATATGCTAAAGGTGATACAGGGTTTTGACCCGGCCGGCGTTGGCGCACGCAGTTTACAGGAATGCCTGCTGATACAGCTACGCAAAAAGGACCCGAATGATCTTATCATAAAAAAGGCCATTATGGTTGTGGAAGACTACCTGGATGAGTTTACCCGCAAGCATTACGATAAGTTGGAACGCTCGCTGAACATGAACTCTCAGGAGTTGCGTGCCGTGATCAATGAAATATTGAAACTTAACCCAAAACCGGGCGACTCGAACGAGGTGAGTAACAAGCAAATGCAGGTTATTCCGGACTTTCATATAAGAAACAGCGATGGCACACTGATACTTACGCTAAATGCCAAAAACGCGCCCGAGCTGCGCGTAAGCCGCTCTTACCAGGAGATGTTTCAGCATTATGATAAGGCATCGCAAAAGGATAAAAAACTAAAAGAGGCTGTTCAGTTTGTAAAGCAAAAGCTGGATTCGGCAAAATGGTTTATTGATGCCATTAAACAGCGCCAGCAAACGCTGCTTAAAACCATGAATGCCATAATGCAATACCAATACGAGTTTTTCCTTACCGGCGACGATAAGAATTTAAAACCAATGATATTAAAGGATATAGCCGACCGTATTGGAATGGATATATCAACGGTATCGCGCGTAGCCAACTCTAAATACGTACAAACCGAGCATGGCACATTTTTGCTAAAATCTTTCTTCTCTGAAGCCATCCAAACCGAAAGCGGCGAAGAGGTATCAAACAAAGAAGTTAAGAAAATATTGGAAGAACACATAGGCAAAGAAGATAAGCGCCACCCGCTTGCCGACGAAAAACTGACAGATATTTTAAAAGACGCAGGCTACAACATAGCCCGCCGTACCGTTGCCAAATACCGTGAACAAATGAATATCCCGGTAGCAAGGTTAAGGCGGGAGGTTTAGCACAGTCAAAACAGCGATGGGTTTGAAACTCATCGCTGTTTTTTTTTTGCCCGGCAACTCTGCCAGCTGCCCCATTGCTTAGCTTATATTGTTACAATAGCGTATTTAGTTATTACCTAGCTTTATGGTTAAATATGCAACGCCGCATTAAAACCTAAAACTTAACGTGATACTATGGAAGCACGTAAAAAACTTTTCTTCTTGACTGTGCTGTTGTTAAACTTAGTTTTTATACAAGCTTCATTGGCGCAATCCTTAAAAATATCAGGCAGCATTACAGACGAAACAGGTAAACCTGTGCCAAAGGTTAATGTCTATATCGGCAACACATCACTATCCACTATAGCTGATGATAACGGCCATTACGTTTTCCCTAATCTTAATGCCGGATCGTATACAATAGTTACATCCTACTTGGGCCGTATTCCCGCGCAGGTGCCGGTTACGCTAACAAAAGACCAAACGGTTGATATTTCTCTTAAACCACAAATAATAGAACTGCCGGAGGTAAATATTAAATCTACTACTGATCGCCCGCGATTGCTGGCCATGTTTAAACGCCATTTTATAGGTTACTCAGAATATTCCGGGCTATGCAAAATTATTAACGAGGATGCTTTAAGATTGAGGTTTGAAGACCAGGTATTAAAGGCAAGCACGAAAGATTTTCTGGTGATAGAAAATGCGGCTTTAGGCTACAAAATAAAATTTCTGATAAATGATTATACGGTTGATTTGAAGGCAGCAACTTTTCATTACAACGGCACAGCGCTTTTTGAAGACCTTAAAGGGACGGAAAGGAATAAAAAGAATTGGGCCAAAGTGAGAAATGAAGTTTTTGAATCATCGTTTAAGGGCTTTTTAAACGCGCTGGCACATAACAGATTAACGGAGGAAGGTTTTATTGTAAGGAGATATATTAAATATGATAACCCCGACCGACCATCTGACAGTACACTAGCTGCAAAAAACGCGCACTTCAGAACTTTTAAGCTTGACAAGGCCGTGCGCGATTCGTTTGCCGACCTGTCAGCGAAATTTAATTTACCGAAAAAGATAGAACGCGTTGTAGGCAGCGTGTTAACCACAAGCGACCTAACAAAACCATCAAAAGAGCAGGGCCTTACAGACCTGGTTTTTGATGATTACATATATGTTATTTGCCGAAACAGAAGGGTAAACTATAATGGCGAAACCTTTCTGCGTACACGCGAAGCGCGCGATTACCAGGTGGCGATCATAAAAAATAAAGACATTAATGATCCTCTTAAATTCACTAGCGAGGGGCTGCAGATAAGCAAAGGAGCCTTGTTTTTTGACGGTGCCTGGGCCGACCCGAGCATAGCCAAATTTTTACCGAACGATTATTTACTGGATAAGAAATAGGCAAAGAAAAAAGAAAAGCCCCCCGACGGATCGGGAAGGCTTAACATAAACATATATATGAGCTTCTTTAAAACTTTTCTACGCCCTTAACATTCATTTTTACAGCCGTTAATTTATCCGACGGGCCGGTTATAAATAATGTATTATTATCCTTTCCGCCAAAAACGTTATTGGTGGCACCACCTTTAATCGGGATCCTTAACACCTGGGCCCCGGTTGGGTCAAAAGCGGTTATGCCCAGACCATTGCTTATGTAAACGTTTCCTTTTTCGTCCATTGACATGCCATCGCCACCCATATCATTAAACTTTTTCATATTGGTCAAGGTACCATCGGCATTAATATCAAACACCCATGTACCGCCCATGTTATTGCCTGCCCATTTGTTTACATACAGCTTTTTGCCATCGGGCGTGCCCACCACACCATTTGGCCACGAGTTGGCGTCCCATCCTGCCGCTTCGGATGTTACCCTTACCAGCGCCGTTGCACCAGGAGCCAGGTAATAAACATGCCCGCCCTTACCGGTAGCAGCTTGTTCAGAGTGCGTTGGTTCCCAGGGCTGCTGCCGCGGGTCGCCGGGTGCCCAGTATCCACGCGGAAAAATAGGATCTGTTATATATAGGCCACCGGTTACCGGGTTTATCCAAACATCATTAGGGCCGTTCAGCAACTTGCCGTTATAACTTTTAACCAGTACAGTTTTATTTCCGTTAGGTGCAATTTTCCATAGTTCGCCATACATATCGGCACAGGCTATCAGGTAACCGTTCTTATCAAAGGCCATCCCGTTTGAGCGGCCTGTGCCTATCAGGAAAGTGCTTAATGTATTGTTGGAAACGTCCCAACGGAAAATCTTATCGTTTGGCTGATCTGTAAAAAATATATTGCCCTGTTTATCAACAGCAGGACCTTCTGAGAAGGCAAAATCACGGGCCAGTGTATCTAATTTCCCTTTGGCCTCTTTCGCAACCAACCTGCCCGGGTCAACAATATCCGATGCTACGTATCCATCGTCATCGTTGCTGTCTTTTTTACATGATGACCAGGCCATTAAACACGCCATTCCAATAAAGAGTAGTGTTTTCTTTTTCATAATAAATAATAAATGGTTAATAATAATTGGTTCAACACCGCAAACGATGTAGTTATTTATCCGGCTAAGCAGCAGGATTACTTATTAAACAAATAGTTTCTTTAGGGTAGATGTATTTTAACAGAGGTTAACTAAAGGTAATGGTACTTTTAATTAAAAAAGTATAATAATTAACGATGGAGAATATTATACAAGTTTTAATATTTGATATATAATATTATTACAACATTAAAACTGATAAAAAAGCAAAGCTGCCATGCAGCCAAAATAAATCAGCAAGGAGAGGACATCTAAAAAATTTACGTTACGCTCATCATAAATATCTTTTTTACCTGCCTTACTTGGCACAACTAATTCCTGATGTTGAATTTTTAAATTAGCGAACCGAAGTATTTGAAAAAGCATGAGCAAAAGAATAGTGTCCATATAGCCATTAATAAAAAAGCCTTTGTCAATTTGTAAGGTCGCGTCATTTTCAAGGTGCAGATAAAAAAGGAGATGTACTGAAGCTATAATCACCCAAATTAAAAAATAGGTCATATTTCTTAATGCACGGTATCCAAATACGTATAGAATAAGTGGGGTTAGAAATACATACATCGGCAATATCTCAGAAGTATTAACGAACCACAGTCTTTCCGGCTTGTAGCAACAAACTACCGATAAGGCTACATAAAGGACAATGCTAAGGACGTTCAACTTTGTTAATCCTTTAAAATAAAATATAGGTTGTTCCAATTGCTAATAGTTTGATGTTAAATATACGGCAAAACCCCATTTTGTACTTATTTCATTCCACTAACAATATTTCTTTGTCGAGCTTTCTCAAATTATCGAAATCAATTTGTTTAACTTGGTGTTAACTATAAAACTCACGCTGTTATAATATATATGAAGTTAGCTATTGAACGTAAACCCATAAGGGTTAATCCCGATTCAAAACGTGTTATTGCCAGATTCTTTTTTAACGGAAACGACAGAGCCAAAGAGGTAATAGAACGGGTAATTGGTGTGAGCGAAGAGGTCGCTTTTAGTATTGTTTCCCCCCTATTGCAGGAATACTCTAAACGCCACAGAAATATAACGCGCGTACTTAACAGGCATTGCAGCAAGCTGAAGCCGTTGTTTGATGAGTTGGGAATTGATTTTGACGGCCTTACTGTTTACCGCAAGTTGCTTATCGGTTCGTACTTTACGCATGAGTACTCTATTGAGTCGGCAGCGTTTTTCAACCCATCTATAGTTGATGATCCGGACCAATCAGAGCTTACCGAGGGCGAACGCCGTGTGATAATGAGTTTCCGCGCTGTTGGCGAAGGGCACATATCATCTATTACTTTCCGCCGCGCGCTTATTGATAAGGATAATAACATTACCGTGCTGCCCGCCGGCAATTATATTGACGAGGCTGAAATTGTGCGCAACGCGGTTTATAATAAGAAGCTGTTTTTTGATAAAGCTGCCATCACCCAAATAAATATTGATGTGCTACGCGAGCTGGAAGGCAAACTTGATCACCACTTTGAATATGCCAATCTGCGCCGCATCATCCTCGACTCGCAAAAGCTGCAGGAAAGCGACATGAAGAAGCTGGAGTATGATAAGATATTGTGGCTGGCCGATTCGTATTATGAAATTGTTTTCTCGCTGGATACGGATATATCTGACAGGGTAATCTTCCCGATATCAGAATATGAGCGTAAGGGTATTGAGGATGCCCGCTTTGTTCAGTTTAAAAACGATGATGGCAGCTCAGTTTACTATGCTACATATACAGCGTACGATGGTTCGCTTATAATGCCGAAGCTGCTACAAACCAACGATTTTTATAACTTTAAGATAATGCCTTTATATGGCGCGGGTGCGCAAAACAAAAACCTGGCGCTTTTTCCCCGCAAAATAAACGGCAAATACGCCATGATATCGCGTATTGATGGCTGCAATAATTACATTATGTATTCGGATAAGATCAACATCTGGGAAAAACCGATGTTGCTGCAAAAGCCGAAGTTTGCCTGGGAGTTTATACAGATAGGTAACTGCGGCTCGCCAATTGAAACAGAACACGGCTGGATAGTGATAACCCACGGGGTAGGCCCTATGCGACGCTATGTGCTTGGCGCCAGTTTGCTTAAACTGGATGACCCACAGGTGGAAATTGGCCGCTTAAAAGAGCCCTTATTGATCCCTAACAGCGAGGAACGCGAAGGTTATGTGCCCAATGTGATCTATTCATGCGGATCTATCATCCATAAAAACAAACTGATAATTCCTTACGGTTTGTCTGATTATTCCACCTCATTTGCAGAAGTTGATCTGGATGACCTGATGGCTAAATTTAAGGAAGACGGGGTAGATTAAGGTATTTGTCATAGCAAGGCACCAAGCAGTCGCACGCATACACAATTCGCGATTGCTTCGTACCTCGCAATGACAAAGAAGATTTATTTCAATATCCTTTTATACAACTCAAAATAATCTTCAGCCATTTTTTTACTGGAGAATTTGCTCTCCGCCCACTCACGGCAATAAGCTCGTTTAAGACGCTTAACATCCTTAACGGCATCTACCGCTTCATCAATATTCTGTACCAAAAATCCGGTTTCGCCATCCTTTATCAGCTCCGGCATTGATCCGCGGTTGAATGCAATAACCGGCGTTCCGCAAAGCATGGCCTCGGCAACACTTAAACCAAAAGGTTCATTAAAATTTATGGGGTGCAGCAGCGCTATGGCATCGCCTAACAAACAATTGCGCTTCTCTGGTCCCGCGCTGCCTATGTATTGTATTTGCTCATTTAACAGGGGTTCTACCTTTTCCTTAAAATACCGCTCGTCCTGTATAATGCCGGCAATAAGCAATTTATAGTTAGTTTTTTTGGCGATGGCTATCGCTTCGGCAATGCCTTTATCAGGGTGTATCCTGCTAAATGATAACAGGTAGTCCTGCGGATATTCGTTAAAAATAAATTTCCCTGCATCCAACCCGTTGTAAACAGTAGCCAGGTAGTTCAGTTCGGGGCTCCTGTCTGAGTTGCTTATAGAAACATAATGACTGCTGCCACTATATTTTTTGTATACCTGGACTATCCGCGGCGATGAAAAGCCGTGTATAGTTGTTATAAACGGCGCTTTTACCAAACGCGAATAGGTTAGCGGCAAAAAATCAAAGTTGTTATGGATGATATCAAACTCATGAGCCTTTTCCATAAGGTTGCTAATGTGCAGGCACTCCAGCACTTTGGCATCCTGCGTTCTATCCTCTTCATAACCGGTCTTGCAAATTGATTCCAGTTTACCCGCGGTGATTGAATCGCCGGTGGCAAATAAAGTAACTTCTGCACCTAATTTTAATATTCCTTCGGCTATGTTGGATGCTACTTGCTCCCATGGTCCGTAGTGCCTGGGCGGTGTGCGCCAGGCAACGGGCGACAAAACGGCTACCTTCATTTAGCGCTTACCAGTTTTTTTTGAGATAGCTTATTATACTCGTATTCCAGCTCGAAGGCCTGCAACACGGTAAGATGCGATATCAGGTAAGCCAGCGTACTTTCTGCGCCCTGGTTACGGTTAATACCGGTTGGCAGCAAGCCGTCGCAACAGCCTTTGGTTTCATGGTCATACAGTGGCGCGCGTAAAGTATTCTCGCCCAAAAACCATTTATAGCTCAGGAACATTTTCTCGATATGCTCCGGTTTCCTGAAGATCTGGTAAGCCTGGAAATGCATCAGCACCATGGCCATGGTTTCAATAGCCTGCTGGTCGTAGGTTGGGAAGGTACCACCACGATAGTACCAGCCATCATTGCCCACAGGGCTCAGGTAGCCGTTAGATAGCGTAAGCTTATCCAAAAACTCCATAGTGGTTAATGCTATCGCTTTTACGTGCTCATCGCCTGTTAGCTCGCAAGAGTGCAGGAGGGCAAGCGGTAGTATGGCATTATCATAGGTCATGCCATCTTCAAACCATTCCCAATCGTCGGCGCGTGTATTTTCATAGGCTTCAACCAAGGGTTGGGTAAGGCGTATCATTTCGTTCATCATACCATCATCAGTAGGATGCACTTTTAAATAATGCGCGATACCTATAATAGTATTGGCCATACCTCGCAGATACCTCAGCGAGCGGAAGTGAGCGAACGATTTCTGGAATATCTCTGTAGCAAATTCGCGGTACGAGTTGCTTGATGCCCCACCGATCAGGTAACCCAATGCCCATATGGTACGGCCAAATGAATCTTCAGATCCTATATCGTCCAGGTACATGCGGTTAAAACTTAAAAAGTTACGGAAGTTACCATCATCCGTTTGCATGTAGTGGATATAGCTTAAGTAGATGGGCAGCAGATCAAAAGCTTCTTTACTGTTGTTGCGTTTATGGGCCATCAGCGCCATAATCAAAGCCCGGGAGTTATCATCCAAACAGTACCCTTCCTTGAGGTTAGGAATCCCGTATTTAGCATGTTGTACTATACCTGTATCATCAGTAAGCCTAATAACGTGCGCCAGGCTGAATTTCGGCATCACTTCAGGGTCCACAATGCTGTTCTTAAGTATCTTGTCCCTAAAGTCGTGGGTGTAGCACGCTTCCTGGGCCACTCGAATATACTCTGCCCCAACAACCGGCCAGCGTAAATGCAGGCCGTACTCGTAGGCATTGTTCTTAAGTTCATTTAACACGCGGTCCTGATCAAGCAGCTCAATTACTATATCGGCCAGCGCTTCGGCGTTCTTAAAATCAAACAATCTTCCGCGGTTATGGGCCAGCAATTCGGTAGCATGCCAGTAAGGCGTTGATACTATTGCGGCACCGGCTCCTACGGCGTATGACAGTGTCCCACTTGTTATTTGCGCTTCATTAAGATAAGGCGTAACATAAATTTCGGCAGCCGAAAGGTATTGTATAAGCTCTTCTTCGGCAACAAATTTATTAATGAAGCACAGATTTTGAGACACGCCAAGCTGGCTGGCCAATGTTTTTAAATGATCCCGGTATTCCTCGCCCGAGTTTTTTAAAACTCCCGGATGGGTGTTTCCCAGCACCACATAAGTAACATCCGGATGCTTTTGGACTATTTTTGGTAACGCCCGTACAACGGTTTCCAGGCCTTTGTTACGGCTTATCAAACCAAAAGTTAGCAAGGCTCTGTGGTTTTTAAAGGGGGTAAGATTTTTAATAGGGTTGTCCTTCGGCGCTTCCAGATCAGGCACGCCGTGCTCTATTATCTGGATCTTATCCGCAGGTATATCATAAATATTGGTTAAAAACTCCACAGCGCGCTGGCTCATTACAATAATTTTGGCCGACTGCTCAGCCATCTCACGTATAATAATACGTTGAACATAGCTGGGGTCTTTTAAAACGGTATGCAGTATAGATATCAGCGGCTTTTCTAAACGGTTTATCAACGGCAATATATAAATGCCACTTTCGCCGCCAAAAATGCCAAACTCGTGCTCAATTATGCAAACATCAGCCGTGCTGGTGTTTATATAGTTAGCTGCGCGGATATAATCTTTTTGATGATTTTGCCTTACAATATATTTTACTTCTTCCGGGTACTCATATTCATTCAGGTTCTCTGAATCAGTAAGCGCGACAACATAATCGTTTCCAAGCAAAGTTTTCCGTTCAGGGAAATTTGCACCAATTGCACGCATAAGATTTTGGTTAAATGTGGCAATTCCACATTCGCGGGGCGGATAGGTTGAGATATAGGCTATTTTCATATTTGTTGATAGATGGGTAACTCGGGTCATAACTATTTTATATGTGTATACTCAATTGACTATAAAAGCAATCAGTATCGGCTAAAAAATATGCATTTTACGCCCTTAAAGGCATCTTTTGCAGTTACTCCCTTATAATTGCATAAACTATACCAAATAAAATAGGCTGAAAGAAAAATACGCTTAGATTATATTCTGTATTTTTTTTAAATACAGTTAATTTATTGAAAGCGTTTAACTTAAGTTAGGAATACTGACTTTCTAGTCAGGAATAAAAATTAATGGCTTCAAGTATAACTTTACAAGCCTCTTTTATTTGAGTGGAGGTGATAATGAGCGGCGGGGCTATACGCATGGCGTTGCTGCAGTGCAAGAACCAATCGGTTATTACGCCATTCTCAATACAGCGGTCTATAATTTTTTTATTGAGATCAAAGTTTTCCAGTTCTACTGCTAACATCAGGCCCTTGCCACGTATCTGTTTTATGGCGGGATGAACAAGCAATTGGCGTATCAGCGCTTCCTTTTCGGCTACGCCGGATACCAGGTCATCATCTAATAAAACCTCTAAAGCGGCAAGCCCTGCAGCACAGCATACCGGGTGCCCGCCAAAAGTAGTTATATGCCCAAGTATGGGATTTTCCTTTAATGCGCCCATAATCTTGTTTGATGTGATAAACGCACCAATAGGCATTCCGCCTCCCAAAGCTTTGGCTAATAGCAAAACATCAGGTACTATATCAAAATGTTCAAAAGCGAATAGCTTCCCGGTACGACCGAATGCAGCTTGTATCTCATCTAATATTAACAAGGTGCCGGTTTCTGTGCAGCGTTTGCGTAAGGCCTGCATATAAGCAATATCGGGCACTCTTATTCCAGCTTCGCCTTGTATGGTCTCAATAATTACGCAGGCAGTTTCATTAGTTATGCGTTGAAGATCATCAACTCTATTAAAGTTTATAAAGCTAACACCGGGTAAAAGCGGGCGATAGGCTTGCTTATACTCTTCATTCCCCATAACGCTTAAAGCGCCGTGGGTGCTGCCATGGTAAGAACCATTGCATGCAACAACCTGCTGCCTGACGGTAAAGCGTTTAGCCAATTTTATGGCTCCCTCTACCGCTTCGGCACCTGAGTTTACAAAATAAACTGATGAAAGATTTTCAGGAAGTACCGAAACCAGCTTTTCAGCAAAGCGTACCTGGGGTGTCTGTACATACTCGCCATAAACCATCAGGTGCATGTATTTGTCAACCTGCTGCTTTACCGCTTCAATAACTTTTGGATTACCATGCCCTAAACTGCTTACGCCAATGCCCGATATAAGGTCAGTATAAGCTTTTCCTTCGCTGTTATATAAATAGATCCCCTCCGCACGTTCAAACTCCAGCAGCAGCGGGAAATTGGTAGTTTGCGCATTGTTAGCTAAGAATAACTGGCGAAGGGTTGGCATGCATCAAAAATACAAAAGGCCCGCCACTTATGTGGCAGGCCTTTTAGTTTAAAATACTTTTCTATTGCTCGTTTAACTTTCTTATCAATTCGTCGTTAAATTCGCGCTCGCCTTTATAAAGTTTGCTCAGCTTCTCAGCCGGAAGCACTTTCAAAAACTCATCGGCATAACGTTCCCTTATCCTAACTATACGGCTATCATATTCCATATTTTTCTTGATCTGCTCGCGGCCATTAGCCTGTGCATCCGAATTATTCAGCCTTTTCAGCCTGTATACTTCTATCAGTTCATCTTGGTACCGCCTGTATAAAGGCCAAAAACGTGCCGCTTCATCGGTAGTAAGCTGCAGGTTCTGATCCAGATATTTCTCTTTTATTGCCTGCACCTTTTGTATGCCTCCTGCATTAGGCATTTGGTTAAAGCGCTGCCCATTGCCGTTTGGATTAGCCGGGCGGAAACCATTACGCGGAATACCCTGCGCCGTGGCACCATAGCCTATTACCAATAGTAATAAAGCAATAAAAATATGTCTCGTAAACGCTTTCATTATAATTAACTTATTGCCCGTCCACATAATCTTGTAATTCAGCATTAAACGCGGCATCCTTAACCGGCAGTTCCTCAACACCTACAGTGTGCTGAACATCACTGCCATCCATACTTACCTGAATATATCCCTGTAATTCATCCAAGGGGATGTTTGATAATTCTTTATGCAGATAAGATGAATTATGCGCATCAACACTTGAAGCTGACGGCCACAACATAAAACTTGCACCTGCTACCAACACAAAACAAGCGGCAGTAGCATATTTAAACGCGGTTGATCTCATCAATCTGATCACACCACCTTTGCGCTGTACCGCTTCTTGTGTTACTGTTTTATTTAAAATTTTGGCATTAAGCTGTTCAAAATAGCCCTCAGGTACTGTAAAGGCCTCTTCACCGGCAAGCGCTTCCTCAACAAGCACACGGCTTTGTATCTGGCTGCTCAGGTTCTCAAAGTAACCCGCAGGTACTTCAAAAGCTTCGCCGGCTTCCATCGCGGTTTCAACCGCTATACGGCTTTGAATATTATCGCTTAAATTTTCAAAATAAGCAGCCGGCACGGTAAAACCGGCATCCTGCCTATTAATAGCTTCTTCAACAGCAATCCTGGCTTGTATATTACCGGTTAACTGTTCAAAATACCCATCGGGCACTGTAAATTCCGGAGTATTACTTTTCAGCTCCTCCATTCTCACGGCAGCCATTACACGCTCATCTAATCCCTCAAAATAACCTTCGGGCACTGCAAACGGGCTGGCTTTACCAACCAATTCAGGCAGTTTACCGTCTTCCGGCCATTCTTTATTTTCTATATCAATTGTCATGATACCCCTATAGATGAAATTTAGATGAAAAGGTTTAACAGCAAATTTAATTTATTCTTCGGCTAATAAAATAGCTTCAATTTTTTTTACTGCTAAATGGTAGGATGCCTTTAAAGCGCCAACGCTGGTCCCCAATACTTGCGACATTTCCTCGTATTTCATATCCTCGTAATACTTCATATTAAACACAAGGCGTTGTTTTTCGGGTAGGGTAATTATGGCCTCCTGGAGTTTTTTCTGGGCTTTATCGCCGTTAAAGTAGCTGCCCTCGGCCAGTGTATCGGCCAAAGAGTAGTCTACGTCATCTAATGATATGTTGTTCTTTTGTTTCTTTTTGTTCAGAAAGGTGATACACTCGTTACTGGCTATGCGGTACATCCAGGTGTATAGTTGCGAGTCGCTACGAAAAGTGCCCAGGTTTTTCCAAACCTTAATAAATACGTCCTGCACCAGGTCGTCGGCATCGTCGTGATCCAATACCATACGACGAATGTGCCAGTAAATTTTTTGCTGATATTTTTTTAGCAACAGGTTAAACGCCTCGTTACGGGTGCGCTCATCCTGAAACTTGCTTAATATCTCTGCATCTTCTACCTGTGTTGACATATTTTTTATTTTAACTACGTATTAAATAGTTTTAAAGGTTTTTTGTTTGCGTAGGGCTAACCCACCAGATCCAGCACCTGCTGTGATGCCGTTGCGGAGGTAACTTTATCAATTATGTGCGCTACCTTACCTTCAGCATCAATTATGAATGTGGTACGCAATATACCCTGATACTCCCGCCCAAAAAGTACTTTATCACCCCAAACGCCATAAGCATTTACAATTTTCATATCCGTATCAGCAATCAGCGGAAAAGGGAGATTAAATTTCTTCTCAAATTTTTTGTGCGATTTTTCATCATCAGCGCTTACGCCAATAACCCGGTAACCTTTGCCAAGCAGCGATTGGTAGTTATCCCTAAAATCGCAGGCCTCAACCGTACAAGTTGGGGTATCATCCTTTGGGTAGAAATAAAGTATAACCGTTTTTCCTTTAAAATCCGACAAAGAAACCGGTTTTCCGTTCTGGTCGTTGGCGGTAAATTCAGGGGCCTTATCGCCTGCTTTTAATTGTGACATTATCTGTAAAATTCCGCTTTAAATTGTTTAGTGTTGCTTTTATAATCGCTTACGGTTAACTCAAATACATGTTTACCCGCAGCAACGGCGTTATCAAAGGTATAACTTAACACGCGTGTTTTATAATCCCACTCCATTAAAACCCATTTACCATCAATATAGCCGTTATAACTTTTTATGCCCGATAAATTATCGCTCATCTTAAAATATATCTTCTTTGCCGCCGCCAGGTTGCTGCCGTCTTTTATATTGATAGGAGTAATGGCCGGTGCCACAGTATCCACCCTGATATAATAATCGCCAAAAACATGTGGCGTCGCTTTTATAAAAACACCGTCCACCTTGCTGCTATCGCAATAACCCGCTGTGTTTACAATTACGGCCTTATCAGCCAGCGTACCCATATCAACATCGGGTTTTATCCACAGCTCAAAATCTTCATGAATTGGTGTAAAACGGTTATGAATGCGATGCGTGGCCGAGAAAGCGCCTTCACGTTTAGGTAATAACGAATAGATAAAATCAACATCATCATACAAGTTACCGGGCTTTATACTAACCTTAACTTTATCGGTAGCAAAATCATTCTTTTTATTATAGGTAAAGAGCGTACCTTTTAATGACGCATCGGCAGCCGAAGGTTTAATCACAGAACGCACCTTTAATTTAAGCGTTGATGTGTTTCCGGCTACATCTTTTACTACATATTCCACATCGTGCGTAGCTATGTCATTAAAAGCAACAACACCGCGGTTCTCTGATTGAGGATACAGTGAAATACTGCTTCCGGGCAAAATAAAACATTTTTGTATCTGCCTGCCCTGCGTTAAATAAGTAGGGTAATCAATATAGCCGTTAATGGCGTGTGTTTGATCAAAAGCAAAGCGCTCAACAGCAAATGTATAAACCGTGCGGCCATCTACTTTTAATTCAAGGGAATATATACCGTTGCGGTTAGCCGAGGTGCTATTAACATCGCCCGCACTTATACCAAAACCCGTATTGCCGCTAACTTCTACTACCTGTGGTTTGGTTAAACGGTAATTACCCGTGCTACCGGTAACAGCAAAAAGCTTATGTGGGGTGTTTTCGCTAAAGGGCTTATCGCCCAACTGGTAAACTGCTGCCGCTGTAATTGCGGGCGGTATCTTGTCGGGTATGGTCAAGCCGAACAGCTGCGGATTAATGGTTTGCTCGGTGGCGGCATCGCGCAGCTCAAAATGCAGATGCGGACCACCCGAAGCGCCTGTATTACCAGACATAGCGATAACCTGCCCTTGGTTTACGGGCATAAGTAATGGCGATACCTGGAAATCGACATCGTATTTTTGCTGGGTATATTGGGCCTGACGCACAGCTTCGGCAATTTGCGGACTAAAACTTTGCAGGTGCCCGTAAACACTGGTAAAGCCATTAGGATGCGTTATATAAACCGCGTTGCCAAACCCACCAAACTGCACACGCAGCCGCGAAATGTAACCTACAGCTACAGCGTGAACCGGGTATCCTGTACGCTGGTTGGTTTTAAAATCGAGCCCCGAGTGAAAATGATTTGGCCTTAGCTCGCCAAAGGAGCCTGCGGTACTTGGCGAAAGATCAAGCGGGTATTTAAAAAAACCTTGCGGGTACTGCCTGCTCTGTATGGTTTGGGCGTTGGCAAAAAAGACACAGCTTAAAAAAAACAGGGTTAGTAGTTTATTCATTAGTAGAAGTTAGACAAAGCAGCAAGCTACCTTTAATTGAACAGTTAATATGTTATACAAGTAACATACGCCCAAATTCGGTATTTTGTTTAACTACTTTATGTAAAAATCCAGTAGCTTTTCGCCTTGAAGATACCCCTCCAGCCTATCGCCGATATTAACTTTGGCAACACCCTGCGGGGTACCGGTATATATCAGGTCGCCTTTTTTTAAGGTGATATATTGCGAAACAAACGCAATGATAAATTCAAAAGAAAATATAAGATCCTTAGTGCTACCCGCTTGCCGGCTTTCGCCGTTCACATCTAAATTAAAATTGAGGGCGTACAGATCAGCAAACTGCGCCTTTGGTACAAAATTGCTTACAGGTGCCGAGTTGTCAAATGCTTTGGCTAATTCCCAGGGCAGGCCTTTTTCTTTTTGGCGCTGCTGAATATCGCGGGCGGTAAAATCTATGCCCAGCGCAATTTCTTCAAAATAATTACCTGCAAACTTCTCGCTGATGTGCTTTCCCTCTTTGCTTATTTTCAGAACAACTTCTAACTCATGATGCACATCCTGGGAAAAATCAGGGTGATAAAAGGGTTTGTTATCTTTTAACAACGCCGTATCAGGCTTCATGAATATAACCGGCGATGTTGGCACAGGGTTATTAAGTTCCTTAGCATGTTCGGCATAGTTGCGGCCAATAGCGATGATCTTCATGGAGAATTAATTATTGAAGGACTGAATTATTGAATTATTGATTGAAAGGGCAAAATAATAATTATTGAGTTAATGAATTACTGAATTATTGATTAAAAGAGGATTTATTATTGATGTTTGAATTTCTGAATTGACGTGGGAGGAATTCGCAGTTTATTAGTTATGAACTATTCAAATCAATAATTCAATAACTCAATAATTCAACAACTACAATATAGAGATCCGCTTAATAACAGATTCGGTGCCGGCTATTACGCGTATAAAATAGAAACCTTTATTCATCGTTTTCCCTATTGGAAAGGAACCATTTTGTTCGCCAGGATCAACCCTTCTGGAAAACAGCGTAAGTACATCGTTACCCAACACATCAACCATTTTTATGGTTACGTTGGTGTTTTTTGAGATATAATAACGCAGGTTTATCTGGTCGGTTATCGGGTTAGGGTAAACCTCAACGCTGCTCAGCAATTTATCGTCGGGCCTGGGAACATTTAACTTAATATTTGATATAGCACCGGCCTTTATTGGTGGCAGGGTAAAACTAAGCGCGTTTTTTTTGGTTTTCTTTCTGGGGAGAAGATTATAAGATGTGTCGCGTTGTTGTTGAGGAGAAGCAAAAGATTGGGCAATGTTTATAGGCACCGCTATTGCGATGGTAATTATGCACATAAATGTATAGGTAAATATTCTCCTCATACTAAATCCCATGCAAAAGTATAAATAAACACCTCATTACTTTTAAAACAGATAATTTTGTTACCCATTTTAACACTTTTTAACAATCAAGGTTTAATTGAGTAGTTGATTTATACGATTTTACTAAAAATTAGTTCTAAGCTTTTTATAATGAGTTGTAACTATATTTTTTTTAATTTTGGGCTTTTTATAACAAAAAATAGTGTCTCAACATAAAGATCTGTCAAAACTGTCAGCCGCCGGGCTCCTGATCAGTTTGGGAATAATTTACGGTGATATAGGTACATCGCCGCTCTACGTATTTAAAGCCATTGTTGGTTCGCAACGCATTTCTGAAGTATTGGTATATGGAGGGGTCTCGTGCATCTTTTGGACCCTTACACTCCAGACTACGTTAAAATATGTGGTAATAACGCTTCGTGCTGATAACAAGGGCGAGGGTGGCATTTTTTCTTTATTCTCGTTGGTGCGCCGTAAAGCCAAATGGCTGATTGTACCTGCTATAATAGGCGGCTGCGCGTTATTGGCCGACGGTATTATTACTCCGCCTATTACCATATCATCAGCCATTGAAGGTTTACAAACCTATTACCCCAATATATATACCGAGGCAATAGTAATTATCATAATAGCTGTTCTGTTTATTATACAACAGTTCGGCACATCATTGGTAGGTAAAGCCTTTGGTCCTATTATGTTTTTGTGGTTTACTATGATGGGAGTGTTAGGGATAAATTTTATCTGGCAGCATCCCGATGTTTTAAAAGCACTTAGTCCGCATTACGCTTTTGAATTATTAAGCACAAACCCGTCAGCATTTGCCATACTTGGCGCTGTATTTTTATGTACAACAGGAGCAGAAGCACTGTACTCAGACCTTGGGCACTGCGGGCGTAAAAACATACAAATAAGCTGGATCTATGTAAAAACCTGTTTAATATTGAACTACCTGGGCCAGGCAGTGTGGCTATTGCAACGCAATGGACAGGTCCTTGAACTCGACAAGCTTAATCCATTCTACCAGATAATGCCTCCTGACTTTTTAATAATTGGGATAGGTATTGCAACGGCAGCGGCCGTTATTGCCAGCCAGGCGCTTATATCCGGATCGTTTACCCTTATTGCCGAAGCTGTGCGGTTAAACCTGTGGCCTAAAGTAAAAATAAGATACCCCAGCGAACAAAAAGGGCAGCTATATGTACCCAGCATAAACTGGATACTTTGCATGGGCTGTATAGTTGTGGTATTATTGTTTAAGGAGTCATCAAAAATGGAGGCGGCTTATGGGTTAAGTATTACCCTGGCAATGCTAATGACCACTATTTTGGTGTCTAAATTTTTGACACGCAAAAAGGTTCCCAATTATTTAGTCGGCCTTTTCTTAGTAATGTACCTGCTTATTGAAGGTACCTTTTTGGTAGGTAATTTAGGCAAATTTGCTGAAGGTGGCTGGTTTACCTTGTCAATTGGCCTGGTACTTTTCACCGTAATGTGGACCTGGCACCATGCCCGCCAAATTCGCAACCGCTATGTTAAGTTTATTGAGATAGAAGATTATTACAGCATATTAAAAGAGTTAAGCGAGGATGACACCGTACCTAAATATGCATCGCAATTGGTGTATTTAACCAGCGCTAACTTCAACTCGGAGGTTGAATCTAAAATCATTTACTCCATCCTGCAAAAGCAACCCAAACGGGCCGATGTATATTGGCTGGTGCACGTTGATGTTGTTGATGAGCCCTACAAACGCGAGTATGAGGTTGACTTTTTAGTACCTAACAAACTTATCCGTATCGACTTTAAGCTGGGTTTCAGGGTTGAGCAACAGATCAATTTGCTGTTCCGCCGGGTTGTTGAGGATTTGGTGAAGAATGGAGAGGTTGATATTACCAGTAAATATCAATCATTAAACAAGCACAAAATAGTAGGCGATTTCCGTTTTGTGGTGATAGAGAAAGTATTGTCGCGCTCTCAAAATCTTTCGCTTTACGAGAAACTGACCATGATACTTTACGGTTATCTGAAAAACCTCAGTTTATCCGAAGAGCGTGGTTTTGGCCTTGATCTTAGTTTTGTAACCATTGAAAAGGTACCGCTAATGCTGGCCTCGCCGGATGCTGTTGAAATTGAGCGGGTATATCCGCAAAGCGTTCATTAAGCAGACTTGATATAAAAAAGCCTCTTAAATATTTAAGAGGCTTTTTTATGATGTATGGCTTTACCCATTTAGCCGTTCTTCAAAAAACAAAAAGGGCAAAAAGGTTTCAATACCGTTAATTACCCAGGTTGGCCCTTCAAGGCAATACAATATGGTTTTTACCGGGCTGCCTTGCTTCTTTTCGTACTCGGCCAATACCTGCAGGCAAGAGCCGCAAGAGGCAACGGGTTTAAGTAATGCAAATTCTTCTGTAAAGGCGGTAACGGCCATGGCCTCTATCGGGTCATCCGGATGATTGGCTCCCCAATGAAAAAGCGCCACACGCTCGGCACATAGGCCTGATGGGTAAGCCGCATTCTCCTGGTTACTGCCCAGTATAATTTTGCCGCTTTGCAAACGCAGGGCCGCCCCCACCCTGAATTTTGAATAAGGTGAATGTGAGTTCTCCATGGCGCTCACCGCGTGCTGACATAGGTCCTGATCTGCGGTATCCAACTCCTTTACCGATGCGTATTCCTGAAAGGATATTTTTATTTCGTGATTTATCATTCTTGTACTCTACCCGTTAAGTGTTTATTATAACGGGGGAAACAAGATAAGGATTAATATTTATATTGAAAAGCAGGTATGCGGCAATGGAGCGGAAAGCAATATATTTGCACATGCTCATTACTGAATCTTCCTTACGCAAATTTACAGGCAGCGTATTTTTAGCCATGGGCTGCAGTGCAGAACATGCAGAACTGGCTACAAATGTACTACTGCTTGCCGACCTGCGGGGCATCGACTCGCATGGCGTAGCGCGCCTTACAGGCTACGTGCGCTTGTGGGAGAAAAAAAGGATAAACGCTACACCCGATATAAAAATAGTGCACCAAACCGCCACAACCGCTACTGTAGACGGCGATGCCGGCCTAGGCTTGGTGGTAGCTCCCTTTGCTATGCAGTTAGCTATAGAGAAGGCGCAGCAATACGGGTCGGGATGGGTGGCTATACGCAACTCTAACCACTTTGGTATTGCGGGTTACCATGCTTTGATGGCAGTTGAGCAGGATATGATTGGCTATGCCTTAACCAATGCCAGTCCGCTGGTGGTGCCAACTTTTTCTAATGAGCGGATGTTGGGTACCAACCCTATTTGCTACGGTTTCCCGGCAGGCAAGTACCCGCCGGTTATTATCGATATGGCAACTTCGGCAGCTGCTAACGGCAAGTTAGAGATAGCCCAGCGTTTGGGCAAACAAGTGCCAGAAGGCTGGATCCAGGCTAAAGACGGCAGCTACACTACAGATCCTTTCGCGCTAAAGAGTGGGGGCGGTTTGCTGCCTTTGGGTAGCGACCGTGAACATGGCAGTCATAAAGGTTTTGGTTTGGCAGCGGCGGTTGATATTCTATCAGGTGTGCTTTCGGGCGCTAATTATGGGCCCTGGGTGCCGCCGTTTGTGGCTTTTCTGGAGCCACCAACTGATCCGGTTGGTGCTGGTATTGGCCATTTTGTTGGCGCTATGCGGATAGATGGCTTCCGCCCGGCGCAGGACTTTAAGGACCATATGGATAACTGGATAAGCCGCTTTAAATCTGCTTCAACAGTTGACCCTGATCAAAAGGTTATCATCCCCGGCGAGCCGGAGTTTGAAGCGGAAATTGACCGCCGGGCAAATGGGATACCGCTGGTTGATGCGGTTGTGGATGATTTGAATGAGGTAGCCAGGAAACTCAATGTCGCTCCCTTAGCCCCCTCCGCCCCCTAAAAGGGGAACTTGACGTTCAGATCAAACCCGCTGCCTTTTACCGAGGCCTGTTGCAGAAATATATACAACAGTTTGCAACACTTGCAACAGTATTTTTTGTAAGCATCTAACCAACAAACTTTTACAATTACTATATGTTTAAACATGCAACACTTTGCAACAGACTTATAAGTCAGTAAGTTTAGCTGTAAAAAATACGTATGGCATTGTTTATCAATAAGATACAAAGTGGCAAATTTATGCACTTTTTGGCGGGCTCTTGCAACACCCGCTCGGCAGTAAAACAACAAAGCCGGGAGATAGAAATTCAACAACCGCTTTCGTTCTTCACATCGCCATCACGATGAGCCGGGCTGTGTGCGGCGAAGTGGCGATCCCACGCCAATGCACTAAAGGCACGCTGCTACGTTATTTGACACGAGTATTTCCACCTCTTTTTCCGCCGCAGATACTCGCGCCAGAGTGGGGGACGAAACCTACTGTTATCTAATTCCTCTAATTGCTTCCCGTTTTTTGTTTAAGTCTCTATCTTCAACGTACAAACCATACAGGTTGCTGTTTTTGTCTTCTTTTAATTCGCACTGATATTTAACATTATGCTTGCTTGTTTTGAACTCCTCGCTTATGCGTTTCAAATACGCGCTATCCTTCGACTCCATATTCAACGCTATTACCGCATCGGGCAGCTCCAGGTTAAAATTAAAATTCACTCTGGCAGGCACCTTTCCGTCAACGGTACTAATTAAAAAAAAACCCAACATACAAAGCCTCCTAGGCTCAAACATCATCCGCAATGCCATATCTGTAACGTAAAAATCATTAAC
>NZ_CAMLHX010000030.1 GCF_946479965.1 uncultured Mucilaginibacter sp.
TGCGGGAAATCAAACGTAGTTGATGCCATCCGCTGGGTGTTGGGCGAGCAGAGTACCCGCATGTTGCGGTCGGAGAAGATGGACAACGTGATCTTTAACGGCACTAAAAGTCGTAAAGCTGCTAATCTTGCCGAGGTATCCTTAACTTTTGATAACACCAAAAACATCCTCCCTATTGAATATTCGCAGGTTACTTTAACCCGCAAGCTGTACCGCAGCGGCGAAAGCGAGTACCGTTTAAATGATGTGCAATGCCGGTTAAAAGACATTACCGATCTGTTTCTGGATACCGGTGTCGGCTCAGATTCGTACGCGATAATTGAGCTGCGTATGATAGAAGAGATCATTTCCAACAAAGAAGGGTCTCGTCGTAATTTGTTTGAAGAAGCATCAGGCATTTCTAAATATAAGCTCCGTAAAAAACAGACATTTAACAAGTTAAAAGATACGGAAGCTGATCTGGAGCGTGTAGAGGATTTGCTGTTTGAGATCCAGAAGAATCTGAAGATGTTGGAGAATCAGGCTAAGAAAACCGAGCGGTATTACAGGTTAAAAGAGGAATACAAAACGCTAAGTATTAAACTCGCCTCCTTCCGGCTGGCTTCATTTGCTGAATCATTAGGCAGCATTGAGGCAAAGGAGTTAAAACAACGGGAAGAAAAAACAGGTATAACAGCGCAGATGGATACGCTGGAAGCTGATGTGCAAAAACAGAAACTGGAAAGCGTTACCAAAGAGAAAAACCTGTCCATACAGCAAAAAGCAACCAATGAATTTGTCGGGAAGATCCGCGCTTACGAGAGTGAGAAAAAGATAAAGAACGAGCAGCTTAAATTTCAGCAGGATAAAGAGAGCCGCTTAAACGAAGAACTTGACCGCGACCGAAAACAGATGGATCATGTGTTGTATAACATTAAGCGGTTATCTGAAGAAAAGGCGCAGGAAGATGAAAATCTTAAAACCGTAACTGAAAAAGTAGCCGAACTAAAATCGCTTGCTGATGATATCCGCATTGAACAAACCGCGGCGCGGAATGAGCTAAATGAGTTAAATAACATCAACAACAGCCTGCAAAATCAGGTTTATAAGGCCGAAAAAGATATTGACATCTTGCAGATCCAGGAGCAGGCATTGGAGCAGGAAAGCCAGCGTAACATGGACGATGCCAGTAACAAAACGGTCGAACTCTCCCACTTTAACGAGGTAGTTGCCGATCTGGAGTTGCGTGCCGAAAAACTGGAAGCAGAAGTAGCACAGGAAGTTGAAAGAGAAACAGCTTTGCAACAGCAGATAGCTGTTACAGATGAAGAGCTAACAATCCTCAAGGAAAAGATAACAACCGAAAGCCGCAAGCTGGATGCCAAACAAAACGAGTATAACCTTACCAAAAGTTTGGTGGATAACCTGGAAGGTTTCCCTGAATCCATTCGTTTTCTTAAAAACAACAGCGATTGGGTAAAGAACGTGCCCCTATTCAGCGATGTTTTATTTTGCCGCGAACAATATCGCGTAGCTATAGAAAACTACCTGGAGCCGCTAATGAACCATTATGTGGTTGATACTTATGATGATGCTATAAAGGCGGTTAATCTGCTAAGCAGCGCTTCGCGCGGCAGGGCGCAGTTTTTTATATTGAGCAATTATGCTGATGATGCCGAGATAATTCAGTTTAAAGAGGGCGTTAACGGCACACGTATACCTGCTTTGAACGTAACTGAGGTTGAGAAAAAATATCAGCCGCTTTGTAAGCACTTGCTAAAAAATGTTTACCTGGTAAACGATGAGGCCGAACTAAACAACAGTGTGCTGCCGGAAGGCGTTGTGCTGTTAGCGCAAAGTGGCAAGTTCAGCAAAACCAAATATACAATGGCGGGCGGTTCGGTAGGGCTGTTTGAGGGTAAACGAATTGGTCGTGCTAAGAATTTGGAGAACCTGGCTAAAGAGATAAAAGGCCTTGATATTGATCTGTTTGAACTTAAAACCCGCGCTAATGAGCTACAAACGCGCTCTGCAGATCTAAAAGCCGCAGGTAAAGCCGCGCTGGTAAAACAAAAGCAGGAAGAACTTAACCGTTTAACCACAGAATTGATCACCGTTAGAACCCGCCGCGAGCAATATGAAACTTTTATTGAAACCAGTCTTAACCGCAAGGATGATATTGCTAAAAGAATAGCCGGCATAAGAGAAGAAATGGCAGGCCTACAACCCCTATTGATTGAGCTTAAAGAACGGAAACAAGCGCAAAGTGAGTTATTGTTGGATAAGCAAGCCGCCTTTAACGAAGTGAACGAGGCGGTAACAGTACATGCCAATGCTTATAATCAGGAAAACATACGCTTTCATCAGCAGCAAAATAAGGTTGCAGGCTTAATTAAAGATCTTGAATACAGAGATACACAGCAGGAAAGCTTAGAAGGCCGCATACGTCAAAACAGCGCGGAACTGGAAAAGGTTAAAGAAGCTATACAACAACATTTGCAGCATTCCGACCTGTCAGACGACACATTGCTCGAAATGTACACCCAAAAGGATGATCTTGAAAAAGCCACCCAGGAAGCTGAGCGCGAATACTACGAACTGCGTGGCAAAATAACCGAAGCCGAGGAAGTAATAGGCACATTAAGGCGCAAAAAAGAAAACACTGAAGTTATTGAAGCGGAGCTGCGCGATAAGCGTAACAACCTGCGTATCGAGTTAAATGCATTGAAAGAACGACTGTCGGTAGAGTTTAATGTGGATATTCAGGACCTGCCCGAGAATGAAACGGCCGCCGATGAGGACGAAACCGAACTGCGCGCACGTACCGAGAAGCTAAAAAATCAGCTGGATGATTTTGGGGCCATTAACCCAATGGCTGTTGAAGCTTATAATGAGATGAATGAACGCTACAAGTTTATTCAGAACCAGAAAAAAGACCTGGCCGAAGCCAAAGCCTCCCTCCTTTCAACCATAAAAGAGATTGACGATACCGCACGCGAAAAATTTATGCATGCATTTACCTTGGTTCGCGACAACTTTATTCATGTTTTCCGGTCATTGTTCAATGAAGAAGACTCCTGCGACCTGGTACTGTCTGATCCGCAAAACCCGTTAGAATCTGACATTGATATCATCGCCAAACCAAAAGGTAAAAGGCCATTATCTATTAACCAGTTATCAGGCGGCGAGAAAACACTTACTGCTACCGCCATCCTGTTTTCGCTTTACCTGTTAAAACCTGCTCCGTTCTGTATTTTTGACGAGGTTGACGCGCCGCTTGATGACACCAATATTGATAAATTCAATAACATCATCCGCAAATTCTCCGATCAGTCGCAGTTCATCATCGTGTCGCATAATAAAAGAACCATTGCCAGCACCGATATAATATACGGCGTAACAATGGTTGAACAGGGAATTTCTCGTGTTGTACCTGTTGATATCAGGCAACTTGCCGATTAAATGCTTATTTAAGCTTTAATGGCTTGTCATATATCATCCCGCTGAATTGGCCGGCATCCAAGGTTTTTCCAGCTATTGCAGCCTGCTCTATAGAAAACGTTTTTCGTGGTTGGGAAACGCCCTGAACCTGAAGCTTCGTATCATCGAAAGTTCTGGTGTTAACATAATTGAGAGCATATTTTAATAAGGTTTCATTGGGGTCGCCAAAATCATGCGTTACGTCGTCAAAATCTTCCTTTCCGGGGTAGTCTGCCGTTCCGGGTTTCATCCCGGTATAATACCCACCCTTACCCTGCGAATTTTTTGTTTCAAACTCCGGGATGTACATCTCATATTTACCTATTTTTATATCAAAAAAACCTACTGGTTTACCGTAGGTTGTTGTTCCTATCAGCTTAACTTCTAATTGCGGTATTAAATTATTGATAACCAATTCGCTTGCAGAAGCGGTTCCTCCACCAACAATAAATAATACTTTGTCTATAGCACTAAGCGGCCCTCGTTTTGAAAACTTTACAATGTTACCCGCAACGGTATAATCAAACTGCGCATAATTATATATCGTATTATTACTAGGATCCCGGCGTACCTGGTTTTTTAATACGCTGGCCCGTCCGTTTTTTAGAATGTCATTAAAATAAGTGCCATACATAACATCGTAATTTCTTGATGCGGGAACGATCAAATTACTCAGATATTCCGCGGTTGAAACGTAACCACCACCGTTGTATCTGAGATCAACCACCAAGCTGTTAACGTGATTGGCAGCGAAATAGCTGAATACTTCGTCTAACTTTGGCGTAGCGTTTTCTGGTGAAGTAAAGGTGTTGAAAACAAAATAGCCCACTTTACCCCCGTTAACGGTGCTTAAAACTTTATACGTTATTACCGGATTAGTGATATAGGATGCAGCAGTTAGGTTAACTGTAAAGGTAGTAAGGTCGTCTTTTTGCAACACCATTGTTATAGTATTACTGTATGCATAAGCATTAACGACAAACTGAACGTTAGCACCTCCTGACGACGCATCGTATGAAAGATTAGTTCTTCCATTTATTGATAATATTTTTTGACCTCTTTTAACACCAGCCAAACCAGCGGCAGAACCCGCATATACGTATTTTACACGCAGGTCGTTTATATCATTATATAAAGGTGCAAAACCAAAATTACTTTGAGCGCCTCCAAGTTCTGCGGATGTTTGGCCGGCATCAATAAAAGAATATTTTGCTTCGCCAGGCGAAGATGCACTGTACTCATAAGGTTTATCGGTAGCGGGATTTATCTTGAATTGGGATATCGCGTTAACCTCCTTTTCAAGGGCTTCAAGATCATTCGTACCTGTGTATGTGCGTGGTTTAAAATCTGAATATGAAGGGATAGCATCGTACCAATAATAGGCTTCCTTCGCATACAGGTAAACTGAGTCCCGCATCAAATCAAGTGTAGGGCCATTTTTTGACGGGTCGTCGTTATTGCCTTTTTTGCATGACACAACAATAATTGCAACACCAACTAGCATCGTAAAAGTCAATACTTTTTTCATAAATTCAGGTCACGATTAATTTCATTTTTTTGCTAAAAAGATGATTATACCAGTTTATATCAAGCAAATGCCGATTAAGAACTTATTTTAGTTTCAGCGGCTTATCATAGATCATACCGCTGAATTTGCCTCCATCAAGTGCCCGTGCGGCATCAGCTGATTGTTCTAAAGAGAAAGTTACTATTTTGCTTGTGCTTAACACCTGTTGCTGAGGCGTTGAAAATGTACCGTATTTAACATAATTTAAAGCTTGTTTCAATAAGTTCTCTTCAGGGTCTCCGAAATCATGGGTAACATCGTCCGACGCCTTTTTGCCGTTATAGGTTGCAGATTGAGGTTCCATACCGGTGTAGTACCCACCCTGAGCCAACGAGTTTTTTGTTTCAAATTCAGGGATATACATCTCATATTTATTTATTCTGATATCAAAAAAGCCCACCGGTTTGCCATAAGTAGTTGAACCTATCAGCATAACGTTTACTACGGGGCGTAAATTATTGATAACCAACTCACTGGCAGATGCGGTACCACTACCTACTATAAAAAATACATTGTTTATATTATTGAGTGAGCCTTTTTTTGAAAACGAAACCGCGTTGCCTGTTACAGTGTAGTCAAATTGCGTATAATTGTACTTTTGATTAGTGGCGGGATCGCGGCGTACCTGGTTTGCCAATATCTTAGCCTTTCCGCTGGTTAAAATATCATTAAAATAAGTGCTGTACATCAATGTATTGTTCTTTGCCGCAGGCACAATTAAATTACTTAAATACTCGGCAGTAGATACATAGCCACCACCATTGTAACGCAGGTCAACCACCAGATCAGTTACACCGTTTGATGAAAAGTAGTTAAAAGCTTCGTCAAGTTTAGCGCTGGCGTTAGTGGGCGAAGTAAATGAATTAAACACAAAGTAACCTACCTTACGCCCATTGCCTGTATCAATTACTTTATAGGCAATTACGGGGTTTGTAGTATACGGGCTAGCGGTTATAGTAGTTGTAAAACGGGTAAGGTCTGGCCTTTCTAAAATTAATGTTATAGTACTACTATAAAAAAAGGCGTTTACAACAAATTGTGTACGCGTGCCGCCGTTATCATATGAAATGTTACTGTTGCCATTTACTGAGATAACTTTATAGCCTCTTTTTATACCCGCTAATGCAGCTGCGGAGCCAGCATACACATATTTTATTCGTAGATCTTCTGTAGCTATATACAAAGGCGCAAAACCAAAATCGCTCTGTGCTCCACCCAATTCAGATGATGTTTCACCGCCGTCAATAAAAGAGTACTTTGCCTCACCGGGAGATGGTTCATAATATTCATAAGGTTTTCCTGTCGCTGGATTGATCTTATATTGCGATATGGCATTCACCTCTTTTGTTAAAACATCCAAATCATTAGTGCCGGTAAAGCCTCGCGGTTTAAAAACGGCAGAATCAGGCAAACCATCATACCAATAATAAGCTTCCTTAGCATATAGAAAAACCGAATCACGCATCAGATCAAAAGCAGATGGTTTAACAACAACTGGTACCACCGGAGTCGGTGTTGGTGTTGGTGTTGGGTCGGGTTCAGGACTATTCTTTTTGCATGATATAGCAGCAAATATTGTAAGTATCGTTAGCAAAGTCAATATTTTCTTCATGAAAATGTAAGTTAGGATTAATTTTAATTATTTGCTAAAAAGGCGTTTACGTCTGTATATTCAAATCCAATGGCTTCGGCGCATAAGCTATCAACGTTTGTTGCTCCTACCATCATTATATCCCGTCTGTTTAAATTATGTTCTTTTATTAGTAGCTCTATAGCATCAGTTTCAGGTTTTGGCTTGCTTTCATATGTAAAATAACATATCAAATAAGGCTCCAGGCCGTTCCACTCTGTTTGCTTTATCTTGTTAAGTTGTTGCTGTGTATTCCCGTTAGTAACAATGAATATCTTTTTACGGTCAACCACAATTTCCTGTAACAGGTTTAAAACGTTTTTGTAGACCAATAATTTAAGCGGAAGTTTAGCGGTCAATAGCAAATGCTCAAAACTCTGCCGGTATTTCTCGTCAATGCCCAACTTTTCTTTTACGCGATCAAAAACAACTTCATTACCTTCCTCTAAATACGTAGCTACCATTAAATCGGTTGTTGTCTTCGCATCAACCAGATCTGTATATTCTATCGCACTTGCAAACAAGTAATAAACCTGGAACAAGTAATCCTTTTCAGGATATATAACATTATCTAATTCAAATATAAACGCAGTTTTTCGCTTATCTATATCGTTATAAGTCATTTTCTACAAATTGTATCTCAATGCCGTATTCTACAAACAATTGCATTGCAGGTTGTAAGGCGCTATATTCCCGTGTGTTTAACGCATAAACAGCGTCAACATTGTTGTCTAAACAAAAAGTAAGTATTTGATGAGGGTATGCCACAGCTTCCGGATGAGGCAATTTCATTATCATCCCGTTTTTAAGCATAACGGCAGGCACATCATTAAAATCGCCCATTATTACCGTTTGATCCGCTAATTCACTTTTAAGGCGATGTGCCTTTGCCGACAAGGCTTCTGTTATTAAAATATTCGCCATTAAGCCAATTGCTCAATTAAACCATCTTTCATAAAAACCTTACGGTCTGATATATCAGCCAGTTCCTCATTATGGGTAACAATGATAAAGGTTTGCTCAAATTCTTTACGCAACTTAACAAACAGCTCGTGCAATTCGCGCGCGTTGTTGGAGTCAAGATTCCCAGATGGTTCATCAGCAAAAATTAAAGCCGGCTTATTGATCAATGCCCGGGCAACAGCAACACGTTGCTGCTCACCGCCTGATAGCTGATTAGGTTTGTGGTTTATCCTGGAACTAAGCCCTAGCATATCCAGTAACTCTTTTGCGCGTTTTTCGGCCTGTGCTTTAGGTGTACCGGCTATAAACGCCGGGATGCAAACATTTTCAAGCGCATCAAACTCGGCCAGCAGATGATGAAACTGGAAGATAAATCCGATCTGGCGGTTTCTAAAGTCGCTTAGTTTTTTATTGTTTAACTTATTAAGCTCCACTCCGTTTATAAACAATTGTCCCGAGTCGGGTTTGTCCAACGTACCCAAAATATTCAGCAGGGTACTCTTACCCGCACCTGATGCGCCAACAATGGTAACTATTTCGCTTTTTTGTACTTCAATATCAACTCCTTTTAATATCTGGAGTTGCCCATATGCCTTGTGAATGGCAGTTGCTTTTAACATATTGCAAAGGTAACGCTTATAAATTAATTATCCTTTTTGGTGATAAGCGCTAAATAATGCACAATAACATGCGATTTGTTGATTGTAACAAGCAAATTATGCAAAAAACGCAATTTTTCTTGCCATAAAATTGTAGATTTACCGCAAAATCCGCTTAAAAACATGAATATTCACGAGTACCAGGGTAAATCCATACTAAAAAGTTTCGGTGTAAGAGTTCAGGAAGGCATAGTTGCCGATACTGTTGAACAAGCTGTAGAAGCAGCTAAAAAATTAAAAGAAGATTACAACTCGAGCTGGGTTGTTGTTAAGGCGCAGATACATGCAGGCGGCCGCGGAAAAGGTGGAGGCGTAAAGCTGGCTAAAAACCTTGATGAGGTTGCAGAAAAAGCCGGCGCTATTTTAGGCATGCAGTTGGTTACCCCTCAAACCGGTCCCGAAGGCAAACTAGTGAGTAAAGTGTTAGTTGCACAGGATGTTTACTATCCGGGCGAAAGTGAAACCAAAGAATTTTATGTAAGCGTTTTGCTTGACAGAGCTGCGGGCCGCAACATCATTATGTATTCAACCGAAGGCGGTATGGATATTGAAGAAGTTGCTGAACATACGCCTCATTTGATATTTAAAGAAGAAGTTGACCCGAAAGTTGGTTTGCAAGGTTTCCAAACCCGCAAAATAGCTTTCAACTTAGGTTTATCCGGAGATGCTTTTAAAGATATGACGAAGTTTATCGCTTCTTTATATAAAGCTTACGAAGCTACCGATTCGTCGATGTTTGAGATCAACCCGGTATTAAAAACATCTGACAATAAAATATTAGCCGTTGACGCTAAAGTAAATTTGGACGACAACGCTCTTTATCGCCACGCTGATTATGCTGCTATGCGCGATACTGCTGAGGAAGACCCTACCGAAGTTGAAGCAGGCAAATCAAACCTTAACTATGTAAAATTAGACGGTAACGTTGGTTGTATGGTTAATGGTGCCGGTTTGGCTATGGCTACCATGGATATCATCAAATTAGCCGGTGGCGAACCTGCTAACTTTTTGGATGTTGGCGGTACTGCAAACGCCCAAACTGTTAAAGCCGGTTTCAACATTATATTGAGCGATCCGAATGTTAAAGCTATTTTGATCAACATATTTGGTGGCATTGTTCGTTGCGACCGCGTAGCACAAGGTGTTATTGATGCTTACCAGGAAATTGGTAACATTCCGGTTCCTATCATTGTTCGTTTACAAGGCACAAATGCTAAGGAAGCAAAGGAACTGATAGACAATTCAGGCCTGAAAGTTTTCTCGGCTATATTATTAAAAGAAGCTGCAGAGAGAGTAAAAGAGGTTTTAGCTAAATAAGGAAAGCTAAGCGCCTTGCCGTATAAAAGAACAAGATTATAAAAAATAAAAACGCCGGATACTAAAATATCCGGCGTTTTACTTTTTATATAACAATTGCAAAGGTAGATGACCTTACAGATTAGTCTTTTATATGCAATGCCTGTTTTACCTCATCATAGTTTTTGAGATTGACAACGCTAAGGGTGTGTACGCCCCCGGGAATTATAATGTACCTGAATTGGTGCGCGTTTGATATGCTGCTGTAGGCATTTGTACTGCTGGTTAAGTTTATCCTTAAATTCCCAACTGTGGAAAGCGCCGACCATGTATCGAGGTTAGGCGTAGCGCCACTCATATAATTTATTGCAATAGGCAGGGTGCTTACCTGGTCGGTAGGCCATATAACGGGATTATATCCATTAAGCTTTGCATATACCAACACTACGCCATTATCTAAAACAGTCTGGGTAATTTTAGAGGCGGGGATATCAGCTGTAAAGTTGACCGTACCAAAAATAGTTGTTTTGGCATAGGTAGCCGGGGTATACCAGTCAGAATATATTACGTTAGCTGTTCCCGGGTCGCCTTTGGGTCCTTTTAAATTAATTGGTGAGGGCCATGCGCCACTTGCTTTGGGACCATAAAATAAATAATCGGTAGTGTTTAAGTAATAGTCCCCATCAATCCCTAATCCCCCTCCCGGCGCAATAGTGCCGCTATAAATTTTAGATCCAGCAGTTCCTGCCGCACCTGTAGCGCCCGTGGCTCCGGGTGCACCGGTTGCACCAGTAGCGCCCGTGGCACCTGTTGCGCCTGTTGCACCCGTGGCTCCCTTGAGGCTGGTGGCTGCTCCCCATCCCGAACTTGTTTTAGGTCCATAAAAATCGCTGGTAGAAACGTTAAGGTAGAAATCACCTGTAGCTCCCAGCGTGGCTGCCGGAGCCACTGTGCCAGAGTAAATTTTGGTACCATCGGCACCTGTTGCACCAACAGCACCTGTGGCTCCGGTTGTGCCTGCGGCACCTGTGGGGCCTACGGGCCCCTCTTTAGTACAAGAAGTGAGAAGTACCGCTGCAGTAATAAATGTGAAAATTAATTGATTAAAATGTTTCATGGTAGTTTGGATGTTTTAAGTGTTTGTTAAACTATAAAAGGCTTTTTCTTAGCCTTATTTTAATTGACTGAAGCAAAGTAACAGTGTATAATTGCTTCAATTATGCGTTTAACTACGTGACTACCATGCGAATATTACGCTTCTTTTTTGCGGTTCATACGTTAGTATAGGAAAGTTTATTGCAGGCCGAAGCCATGCAAGCCAGAGCGAACTTATTAAAAGGTTAGAAGAAAGGTTATTATTGAAATCTTAAGCGGCAGATACCAGCCTATTATGATGGAGTAGTTAAATATAAAGAGCGCTTACTGAAAAAAGCCTAAGGGGGGTCTGATCTGCCCCCTTAGGCTTTTTCAGCATTTTAAGATGCCGTTGGCCTGTCGCTGCTATGCAGGTTATGGCTTACCATAAAATGATGCAATTTAGCTCCAATTGCGGATGAATTATCAACTGCATACGTTCCGTATGCATCCACGATCAAGCCTTTCAAATCAAATTTAGGAGAGCTTACCGCGTATACAATAGACATATCCGACGGGTTGCTCGCCCCTTCAAAACGATGAAATTCATCAATTGAAAAATCATCAGCAGTCATATGTATATCCCGTGACTTATCATCAACGGTATCCCCTTCTATACTAAGATTAGCGGTATATCCCTTTTTCATTAAATCGTTAGTGGCATCCACTAAGGTTTCATAATTTTCCATGGCAAATTAGTTTAAGTGTTGCGCCGCATAAGCGCACACATATTAAACTAAAAATGCAAAGTACTTGTTTGCGGTAAAAGTAATTTATGGCAAAAGGATTAAACTTCGCGGTTGATGTCCCAGTTTTCAAGGTAATCGGCAACCCGTTTAACAAACGACCCACCCAATGCGCCATCTACCACACGGTGATCGTATGATAATGAAAGGAACATCATATGCCGTATGGCTATTACATCCCCTTCGGGGGTTTCTATGACGGCGGGCTTTTTCTTAATTGCGCCAATAGCCAAAATAGCTACCTGCGGCTGATTGATTATAGGTGTTCCCATCAGGTTACCAAACGACCCTACATTGGTGATGGTGAAGGTCCCTTCTTTTACATCATCGGGCTGCAGCTTATTTAAGCGGGCCTTTGCCGCCAGGTTATTAACGGCTTTGGTTAGCCCTAATAAGTTAAGCTCGTCTGCCTTTTTTATTACGGGAACTATCAGGTTTCCGTTGGGTAAAGCCGTAGCCATGCTGATATTTATAGCGGCTTTACGTATAATTTGCGTGCCGTTTACAGAGGCGTTAATAAGCGGAAAGTCTTTAATAGCTTTCACAACGGCTTCTGTAAAAATTGGCATAAAGGTTATTTTTTCACCTTCGCGTTTTTCAAAGCTGTTCTTTATTTTTTCGCGCCACAATACCAGGCTTGTAACATCAGCCTCAACAAAAGAGGTCACATGTGGCGACGTATGCTTGCTCATTACCATATGGTCGGCAATAAGCCTGCGCATCCTGTCCATTTCTATTATCTCATCACCACCTGATACAGACGAAGTTTGGGTTGGGGCTGATATAGCAGGTTCGGGAGTTTCCTTAACAGGCGCGGGTTGAGCTTTTATCTCCTCTGTGTGTGGTTTAAGCTCGTCTGTTGCAGTATTTTGGGTGGGTGCGTATGATTGCCCCGATATTCCATTTGCAGTTCCTGAACGATCTTTAAGGTAATTTAAAAGGTCATCCTTTGTTAAACGACCTTCGGACCCACTTCCTTTAATGCTATCTAACTCGGCAGTACTTATATTTTCCTGCAAAGCGATGTGCTTCACCAGCGGAGAGTAAAAACGCGGTGCATCATTTACAGAACGCTGCGGCACAAAAGCCTGGGCTTTTTCCAATAGTTCAGTACCGGGTATATTGCTTTGCTTTTGTCCTTCCTCAACGGTAGCAGTTACTTGCTGCGTAGCAGTAGAAAGCCGCTCTGTGGTATGGGAAGCCTGAATTGTGTCAGCGGATAAATTTTCCTCATCTTGTAGGCCATCGTCGTCTGTTTCTATAATGGCAACAACATCCCCTACCTGAACAATATCATCCTCTTTACAAAGGCGTTCAACCAATCTGCCTGATACCGGCGATGGCACTTCAGAATCTACTTTGTCTGTGGCTATTTCAATTACCGCATCATCCGCTTCGATATAATCACCCGGATTTTTAACCCATTTAATTATAGTTGCTTCCGCAACACTCTCCCCCATCTTTGGCAATAACAACTGGTATTTGGCCATACAGAATATATAGTTATGAGTTCAAAATTATAAAATTACCGCATTAGTTGTTAACATCCTTAAGTAAAGTATTCAACATTGCCAGTGCAGCAGTAGCACTGCGTTCAATATTTTGTATTCTTTTGCTACCAAATATGAATTTTTTCACTGCGATCTTCTCAACCGAACCTACTGCTATCCAAACAGTTCCAACCGGCTTATCCGGTGTACCACCATCCGGCCCGGCAATACCTGTTACAGCGATAGCAAAATTAGTATTGAAATTTTTTAACGCCCCACTCAACATTTCAGTGACAGTTTCTTCACTTACAGCACCAAAATCACTTATCGTTTCGTCTTTCACGCCCAAAATTTGTTGTTTTAAAGCGTTGCTATAAACCACCCCGCCACCGGCAAAAACTTTTGAGGAACCTGCATGCTGTGTAAGCAAATGCGAAATATACCCGCCGGTGCAGCTTTCAGCAACAGAGAGTGTAAGTCTCTTACTTTCCATTAAGTTGAGTACCGCTTTTTCAAGGGCAATGTCTTCCGTTGCAACCAAAATATCACTTACCCTTTCCACAATTTCAGTGGCAAACGAATCAACCTCCTGTGCAAGGCCGGCATCATTATCGCCATACCCACTCAGGCGTAATCTAACCTGCCCTAATTTGGGCAAATACGCCAGTTTAATATGTTCAGGTAATCTATCTTCTATATCGGCAATACGTTTAGCTAAAAATGACTCCCCTTCGCCCGCTGTTAATAATGTTTTATGAATAATTACAGGTAGTTTGAAAGCGATTTTTAACCGCGGGATAACCTGCTCATCCATCATGTACATCATCTCAAACGGCACGCCGGGCATTGACACATAAATTTTTCCATTGTTTTCAAACCACATTCCTGGCGCGGTGCCGTTATGGTTTATAATAACTTCGCAATTTTGGGGCACCATAGCCTGCGCCTTGTTTATATCCAGCAGCGGCCGGTTGTTTTTCGCGAAGATGCGTGTAACATTGGCTAAAGTGTCGGAATTTTCAATCATTCCGGCATTAAAATATTCGGCCAGCGTATTTTTGGTGATATCATCTTTGGTGGGCCCTAAACCGCCGGTAATTAAGATAATATCGGCCCTTGAAGCAGCCTCGGCCAATGCTTTTAAAATATGCTCCCGGTCATCTGATACCGATGAAATCTGTTTTATTTTGATGCCAATATTATTCAGTTGCCGGGCCATCCAGGCCGAGTTGGTGTCAACTATCTGCCCTATTAATATTTCGTCGCCTATGGTGATAATTTCTGCGCGCATTAGTATCTGTTAAAAAAGCCGTTATTGGTGTAATCGCTTCGTTTGGTTAGCTTAAGCGCCTGCAATATATCTGACCGCACCCGTAGCGTAACGTTGTATGATTTATAGTAACCAAATGGCAACCATGATATAGCCAGATCCCAGCAATGCAGATCCCGGTATATTGAAAATGATGTTGCGCTGCTTAGTTTGGCGGCCCTTATATCATAATTCGTCATAAACTGTACTTTCCATTTTGGTGTAATGCTAACATCTCCATTAACCATTACAGTATTTATTACAGACGAACTGGTAATACCGTTGCTATAGCTAAAGTTATAATTAAAGTTCATGTTCCATGGCACTTTAAAATCAATGTAGGCACCCGGGTCACTATTCAATAATGCTAATTTATCGGCCTGTTCCGGCGTAGCTCCCAACATTGTTTGACCGGGCTGCTGTTGCCTGTTAACCGGTTGCTTTAATGAAGTGGCATTGAGGCTGCCGCCTAATGTAAATGTAAAATTTAAAAGTGTAGGGAACCTGCCGTCCTGCCAACTGTACCGGTTTACACGGCGGGCTACTCTTACAATTTGATTGTTAGATATTGAATCGAGGATCTGCGAGCTGTAAGGGTCCAAAGTTCCGCTAATGTTAATATTAATGCGATCATGAATTATAGCTGTGTGAGCTGAAAAGCTGATGTTTGAAAGTCGAAAAGAATCTGCTGCAAAATTATAAAAGGTATTTAGGCTTAAGCCTTGAATGAGCATTATTTTTCTGTCTGTTTGTACGCTGTCTGTGCTTTTGGCACGTACTTTCGCTTCAATATTATTATCAATACCAATGCCTATACCTGCTGCAGTACCTCCGCCCGGGCCGCCAAATGCTGACCCGTCAAAAATAGAATAGCGCCTTGACGTTACGGGGTAAGGAACAGTAGCATTCGTAACAATAACTTTATTGTAAGGGCGGTTCAGGCCAGAGTAATCCGGACGATAACTAAAGCTGATATTCGGTGTAATAACGTGTCTTATCGCCCTTAAAGAGCCCTTTTTAAAATTGACGGTACCGTAAACTTTTGTGCTGAAGCCCCCGCTAATAGAATAGTCGCCGGCACGGGCAAATCCGGGGATGGTATCGGTAGCCAAGGAATCGGCGCGTGCGTAACGTTGTCTGATGGTTTGAAAATTCCAACGCTCGTTGTAGCTAAAGCCCGTATTAAACTGGAAGTACGTTAACACATTCAAACTCAATCCAACCGGAATTTGATGATTAACACCACTACTCATTTTTTTAAGAACGCTATTAGTAAACAATTCTTTTTCGGGGACATTACTCAATCTGTTTGTTGCATTTAAAGTATAGCCTACGGTAATGCGTTGATACCATTTTTGCTCACCAACCCTGTCTCTTTTATCAAATGGGTTAATTGTTGACATACTAAAAGTAACACGCGGCAGCTCAAGATTTACAGTTTTGGCGGTCAGATCCTGGTTATGTGCCAAACTCACGTTTAGGGCAAATGGTGTTCCTTGCCAGATACGCGAGTAGGAAACCGAAGATTGTAACTGGTTTTGCGTTAACGCCTGCAGGTTATAGCCTGTTGTGGCCGGGTTATCTTGATAATAGCTTGATGTACCTGCACTTACCGACGCGCTAAAAGTTCTACCGGGATTGGCATTAGGACTTTGCGAGTGGTTCCAGTTAATATGAAAATTGGTACGGGGAGGGTCTCCCGGCAACGCATAATTATGCGAACTGTAACTAAGCGACAGTCCGCCGGTATACTTATACCGTTTCATATAATTCATGGCGCTGGTTACCTCGTAAGAGCCATTGGAATAATAAGTTCCGGTGGTGGTAAGGTCCATATATTCGTTCAGGGCCAAATAATAGCCAAATCCGCGCAGAAAAAAGCCCAGCGTGGCATCCTCACCAAAAGTGGGTAAAATAAAGCCTGAAGATTTAGTATCCGGCTTGGGAAAAAATCCAAAGGGAAGCCCGATCGGCATCGGCACCCCCGCTATCTCCAGATAAGCCGGCCCCGATATAATCCGTCTTTTCTCGCCGATACCCCGTGTAATAACTATTCCGTAATCAGGATCGGGCTTATCGCAGGCGCTTAATATAATGTTGTGGTAGGCTACCTCATCCTCACTTATCTTTTTTACCTGGCCGTGCGAAATATAGTTTTGCTCCTGCTGCGTAAGCACATTCCACGTTTTTACCTTTTTTGTTTCGTAATTTGATATTAATGAATCTGAAGTCACGGGTGCATCCGTCCCCTGCTTAATAATCGGACGACCGGAATATCGACCTGTAACCGGGTCAACAGCGCCACGGGCAAATACAATATGGTTAATTTTATCAACTTCAATGTAATCGGCATCCAGCTCAAAATCTCCGTACTTTACACGTGCGCTACCATATAAACGTACAGTATCAGTACCTACGGTAACTGTTGAGTCTTTTGCGGTTGCTATTAATTCGTCGGTAAGCCCGCTTGAATCTGTTTTTGTGGTATCTGCCGATGGTCTTGAAACTGTTCTTGCGGTATCTGTCGATGGTATGGTATCTTTCAGTATCTTTATTTTTTGCTGACTGCCGGGAGGGATACCTTGCTTTTTGTTTAGCAGCGGATATTTATCAGTTGAATCAAGATGTATAATAGTATCGGCAGTTTCAACGTTTATAATACGATTGACGCGGCCTGCCGCAGCCATCATACTAACCATTAAAATAATTGCAAATAGAAAAAACAGGTTTATAAATTTCAAAATTGATTTCGAATAATATATTTGCAGATATAGTTAACAGCGCTCAAAAATAATGAAAAATAAGGCATTGAAAAGATTGATTTACGTACTGCCCGTTTTAGTTGCAGGTATTTCATTGCTTTTACTTACTTCAGCTTCTTCTGTATTAACAACTTCCGTAAAAAAAGACACGGTTGTAAATACTGGTTATAAACTTAGAACTATTGTTGTTGATGCCGGGCATGGTGTTAAGCCTAATCCGCCAGGACCTGGTAAATTTTCAGTCGGCTCTGCAGGCATCTATTCAACAGAAAGAGGTGTAACGCTTATGGTTGCTCAAAAATTGCAAAAGGCCATAGAAAAAGATATAGAGGGTGTGAATGTAGTTATGACCCGTAAAACCGAAACCGACGTATCATTACAACGCAGGCCCGAAATTGCAAATGAAAATAAAGGCGATTTGTTTATTTCTATACACTGCAACGCACTTCCGAATAGGGTGGTACGCGAACGTGTAGGCACTAAAAGGGGTAAGGCTGTTTATAGAACGAGAAGTGTCGTAGACAGATCAGGCAAGGGTGTTTTAATGCTGGTGTATGGTTTAAAAAGAACAGGCGAGCAACAAAATGAAATTAAAAGCAATCAGGTTAATCAAATGGACGATGAAGCAGATCCTAATGACCCGATGACCATTATTTTAACGAATGAGTATTTAAGACGTTTCAGACAGAAAAGCATACTGCTTGCAAACATTCTTGCAGATGAGTTTGTTAGCGTAGACGGAAGAAGGTTGGAAGGGATTAGAGAACAGAGTCTTAATGTTTTGGTACATGCCGCAATGCCCTCGGTTCTGGTTGAGATAGGTTATATAACTAATTTAGACGAAGAGGATTATCTTAACTCCGAAAAAGGACAGGAAGAGATTGTTGCATCGATAGTGCGAGCCATTAAAAACTATAAACTTCAGGTTGAACAAACGGTAATAAGAAATTAAACTACATACTTTGAAAATTTCAAACGAAACCAAAATAGGCGCGCTTACTGCAATAGCTATCACAATACTGATATTAGGGTATAGTTTTCTGAAAGGAAATGATGTATTCTCCAGCTCTAATAAATTTTACGCTATTTATCAAAGTGTTGATGGCCTTTCAGTTTCAAAACCTGTGTTGGTAAATGGTTTTCCTATCGGTCATATCTCAAAAATGGAGCTTGCCCAAAATGGCCATACAACGGTTGAGCTTAAAATAGAATCTAAGTATAACGTACCTATAAACACCATTGCCCGATTGGTTAGTACTGATCTGTTAGGCAGTAAAGCAATTGTTTTTGAGCTTGGAGACAGCAAGCAGTTCGCTGAGACGAAAGACACCTTGCAGACTGATATCCAAGGCAGTTTGGCCGAAAGTCTTCAACCTATTCAAACTAAGGCCGAAAATTTGATGAACAAGCTTGATTCATCTTTAGCGGCTATCAACAAAATATTAAACCCCAACTTTCAGCGAAATGTCGACCGTAGTTTTAACAGCATTGCTAACTCGTTGCAAACCCTTGAAGGTACCACAAAGAAAATTGACAATTTAGTTGGCGCGCAAAGCGTCCATATAAATGGTATTTTAAGCAATGCGGAAGATGTTACCGGCAAATTAAAAATAAGCGCGGCAAATTTAAACGAGATAACAGGTAACTTCAACAGGTTTAGCACTGATATGGCTAATGGCAACATAAAGCAAACGTTGGATAATGCTAATAAAGCAATGGCTGACCTGCAGGCTACTACGGCAAGAATTAACAGCAATAAAGGCTCGTTAGGTTTATTGTTAAACGATGAACAGCTATACCGGAATTTGCAAAATGCCTCTACCAATTTAGATGCTTTATTTATCGATCTGAAAGCAAATCCTAAACGCTACGTACACTTCTCGCTATTTGGTGGTGGAAAGGATAAGTAGTTTTTTTAGTGTTAAGTAGCTAGTACCAAGTACATAGCACTACATTGCGGAGCTATTTGATAACAAACAGAAATTATATCTTGCTACTTGATACTAGCTACTTGGTACTAATTAAATAGCAAACGTCTTTCCTTCAATCGCTAAATCAGTATCCGGGAATACTGAACGGGCCTCTTCAAGCAATTCATCCAACACTTTGTAACGTGCCGAAAAATGTCCGATCAACAGCTTTTTTGCACCGTTATTAAAGGCGATCTCACCGGCCTGCAATGCAGTGGTATGGTGAGTCTCTTTTGCCCTGTCAAGCATAGCGTTCAAAAAAGTGGCTTCGTGGTACAATAGGTCGGCATTGGCTATTTGTGGGTAATACCTGTCTACGGGCAAGGTATCAGAGCAGTAGCAATAAGTTCGCGGGGCATCTGAATCTACAGATAATGATTGATTTAAATAAACGGTGCCATCGGGCGCTGTATAATCCGCTCCTTTTTTTATCGCGGTATAAAATGGCACAGGAATGTTCAGCCGTTCAATTTCCTGCTTTATCAGCTTACGTTGACGTTTTTTCTCTCTGAACAAAAATCCCGTGCAAGGTATTCTGTGATCTAACGGGATAGTCTCTATAGTAACATCTTCGTTCACAACTAAAGTCTCAATTTTATTAGCATCCGTAGCAGTAAATTGAAGCGGATATTGTAATACGGTTTCCGAGTATTTTAATTGCAGATCAATAATTTCTATTAACGGTGCCGGGCCGAACAGCAGAAGTGGTTTTTTACGGCCATTTAAATGCAGTGAGGACAATAAGCCAACAAGGCCGAGGTAATGGTCGCCGTGCAGGTGGCTAATGAATATATGGTCTATCCGGCTGGCTTTTATATCAAACCGCAGCATTTGCTGCTGTGTGCCTTCGCCGCAATCAATAAGATACAGGCGCTCATTGACATTGAGCACCTGCGAAGTAGGATTTCTGTTATAAATGGGTGTTGCCGAACTGCTCCCTAATATGGTTACTTCGAATCTCATACCAGGTAAACAATTAAAGGTCTATCTTGCTTCTTTTTTCAATTCTTTTTCTATCTCTTCCATAAAGATCAGATCTATGGCTTCCTCTGCTTTTGGTACAATGGTGAGTACGTTTTCCAGTTGAGATATGGTAATAAGGCGTGATACAGCTTCATTAAGGCTTGTAAGAATAAAAGAACCCGAAGCGTTTTTGCATAAACGGTGGCCCACTAAAAGGCTGCTTAAGCCTGAAGAATCCGCAAATTTAACCTGCGAAAGATCAAGTATTATATTGCGCTGCCCTTCGGTATTGATCAATATCAGTTCCGATTTTAATTGCGGGGTTATCAATGAGTTTAGTTTAGACTCATTCAACTTCAACAATATATACTTCTCGTGTTTGTCAACTGTAAACTTCATTTTATTTCCTTCTATTAATCTGCTAATATATGAATATTCTTAAAAAGAAAATTTATAAAGAGGCCAAGGCGTTTTTAATAGCGCCCTCTACCCTGCTCAAAACATTTTCAGCATTGGGTTTAACAAAATTTTCGCCGGTTATTTTTTCGTAAAGCTCTATATATCTTTCTGATATAGATTGCACTTTTTCCGGCGTCATTTCGGGCACTGTCTGGCCTTCCTTACCCTGGAAACCATTTTCAATTAGCCATTTGCGCACAAATTCTTTTGACAGCTGTTTTTGTGGTTCGCCGTTTTGCTGACGCTCTTCATATCCTTCCGTGTAAAAGTACCGTGATGAATCAGGTGTATGAATCTCGTCTATAAGGTAGATGGTATCGCCGACCTTGCCAAATTCATACTTGGTATCTACCAATATCAATCCTTGCGCAGCAGCTATCTCGGTACCACGCGCAAATAACTGGCGGGTATATTTTTCTAATTGTAGATAATCCGCTTCGGATACAATACCCTTGCTTAATATTTCTTCTCTTGAAATATCCTCATCATGCCCAACGGCTGCTTTGGTTGTTGGTGTTATTATGGGTTCGGGCAGTTTATCGTTTTCCTTTAAACCTTCGGGCAGACTAACACCACAAACCAGGCGCTTGCCGGCTGCATACTCTCGCGCCGCATGCCCCGCCAGGTAACCGCGTATCACCATTTCAACCTTAAACGGTTCGCAAATACGGCCAATGGTAACGCTTGGGTCCGGAACGTTAACTACCCAATTGGGAACAATATCTGATGTAGCCTTTAAAAATTTAGCGGCAATCTGGTTCAAAACCTGTCCTTTGTAAGGTATCGGCTCGGGTAACACCACATCAAAAGCTGATATGCGGTCACTCACCACCATTACCAAATACTTATCTCCTATTGTATATACATCGCGAACCTTACCCTTGTAAAAACCGGTCTGGCCCTCAAAATTAAAATGTGTTTCTTTTATAGCGTTCATTTTTAGTATCAAGTATTTAGTATCAAGTATCAAGATTGAACGCCTTGAACTTTTCTACCAATTTATTCTAGGGATCTGAAATCAAATAACTTTTATCCGCAGCAATATACTTGCTACTTGATACTAGCTACTTGATACCCCTTTACTGTATATCCCCGTAAGCAGCCAAAATTTTACGTACCAGTTTGTGCCTTACCACGTCTTCGCCGCTTAGGTAAACTATCTCAATACCTTTTATATCGGTTAAAATGCGTAGCGCTGTGTGTAAACCCGACTGCTGTTTTTTAGGCAGATCTATTTGGGTAACATCACCCGTAACAATAAACTTGGCGGACGGCCCCATACGCGTTAAAAACATTTTTAACTGCATATCGGTGGCATTTTGCGCCTCATCCAATATTACAAAACAGTTATCCAATGTACGGCCGCGCATAAACGCAAGCGGCGCTATTTCAATGGTACGGTTCTCTAAGTAAACTTTTAGTTTTTCAGCAGGAATCATGTCGTCAAGCGCATCATATAAGGGGCGCAGATACGGATCTATCTTTTCCTTTAAGTCGCCCGGCAAAAAGCCTAGATTCTCTCCTGCCTCAACAGCTGGGCGGGTTAATATAATGCGTTTTATCTCTTTATTTTTAAGCGCCCTTACCGCTAAAGCAACAGCGGTGTAGGTTTTACCGGTACCGGCGGGGCCAATGGCAAATAGTATATCGCTTTTATTTATACTCTCAACCATTTTGTGTTGGTTGGCGGTACGCGCCTTCACCATCACACCATTGGGTCCAAAAACAATTACATCTCCGGTGGTTGATTTATCTACACTCTCGGGTGCGGGTGAGCTTTCAACCTTTGAGCCCAATATCCTTTCAATATCAGTGATGTTTAAATTATCGTAACGCTCAACGTGTTGCAACAGGTGTTTAAATTTTTCCTGGAACAGCGTTAATTCGGCGTCATCTCCCAATATTTTAACATCATTGCCTCGGGCAACAATTTTAAGTTTTGGGTATTGTTTTTTAATGATCTCAAAATGATCATTATTAGGTCCCCATAACACTGCCGGGTTTATGTTTTCGATAGATAATTTAAGTTCGTTCAATAGTAAATGATTATTTTGTTGCCGAATTTTATGAATTAAAAATTGAATATTTGCAGCGTTTCCTGCTTGTACAAGATTAGCAATAAATATTTAAAAAATTAATGGCAATTATAACTTTAACTACTGATTTGGGCGACAAGGACATATACCAGGCCGCCCTTAAAGGAAGCATCCTAAAGTTGTTGCCCACAGTAACCATTGTTGATATAACCCACAGCGTTGCCGCCTTTAATGTGCAGCAGGCCGCATTCATTCTAAAGAACAGTTATTATTACTTTCCGGAGGGTTCTGTGCACCTGATAGGCATTGATACAGTTTTCAACGAGCAGACCCGCTACTTAGCCGTACAGTACAACAAACACTACTTTGTAGGGGCTGATAACGGCATTTTTTCGCTGATGTTTAACGATGCGCCAACAGAGATGGTTGAACTTAACATTATGCAAGACCTTAAATTCCTGCATTTCCCGCTGGCCGACATATTTGTTAAAGCAGCCGTACACATGGCTAAAGGTGGCAAGCTGACAGAAATAGGCTTGCCGGTAAACAGCATCGAAAATAAAATGAACCTGCAGCCGGTTATTGAGAAAAACTTGATAAAAGGTGTAGTGATCTACATAGATTCTTTTCAGAATGTGATAACCAACATTACCAAAGAGTTTTTTAACCGCATACAGCAAGGCAGGCAGTTTACGCTGTACTTCAAACGAAACGAAACTATAACCCATTTAAGCTGGCACTATAACGAAGTACCCGAAGGCGAAAAACTTTGCCTGTTTGGGATAAGTGACCATCTGGAGATTGCTATTAATAAAGGAAATGCCAGCGGATTGCTGGGCCTTAATTTAGGCGACAGCGTTATTATTGACTTTGAATAATTTGTCAGTAAACAATTCGTTTTGCAATAACAGAAATTTAACAAAACAAGGCCGTAAATAAGTATCTTTCGGCAATACAGCGTTGGGGTGTTCACACATCGTCCGGATACTGATCTAAATTAAAAATGAAATTAACTATACACGGCGCAGCTCAACAGGTTACGGGCAGCATGCATTTGCTTGAGCTTGACAACTATAAAATACTGGTGGATTGCGGTTTGGATTATGAGAAAGACCGCAGTATCCAATCTAATGAAGATTTTCCTTTTGATCCACGTGATATAGATGTCGTCGTTTTAACGCACGCGCATATAGATCATTCAGGCAATATTCCTACACTGGTAAGGCTGGGTTTTAACGGCCAAATATTGTGTACCCCTCCTACTGCCGACCTTACCGAACTGCTCTTGATGGACTCGGTAAACATCTTTATGAGCAAAGCCGGTAAAAAAAGCAAATACGGTAAAAATAAAGGCAAGTTTAACAGCGGCGCACAGCCTCTGTACCTGCAAAAGCATGTTATGGATGCCATGGAGCGCTTCGTTACCATCGGCTTTAATAAAGCTTTCCGTATAAGCGGGGATGTGGAACTTACATTCATTCCGGCAGGGCATTTACTGGGCGCTGCATCTGTTGTTTTTAAGGTAAATGACAATGGCGAGGAAAAATCCATTGCGTTTACCGGTGATATAGGGCGCAAAAACTATCCTGTGCTGAACGATCCTGAGCCTATTCCTCCTGTTGATTTCCTGGTGACAGAATCAACTTACGGCGGCCGCATACACACCCATGATAAAACAGTTGAGGATACTTTTGTTGAGGTGATTGAAAAGGTTTGTATAAAAGAACAGGGCCGCTTAATTATCCCCGCGTTTAGTATAGGCAGAACCCAATCTTTGGTTTTTACGCTGAATAAGATTTTCAGCAGCGGCTTATTACCCAAGGTTCAGGTTTTTGTAGATAGCCCTATGGCAACCATGGCGACCAGTGTTTTTAGGAAACACCATAATCTGGTGAACGACGAGGCAAAGGAGTTTTACAACCAGCAAGGCGATGAGTTTGATTTTGATAACCTTACTTATGTTGAAACGCTGAAGGATAGCCGCCAGGTATCTAACTATTACGAGCCGTGTATTATCATCTCATCAGCAGGGATGCTTGAGGGCGGGCGCATCCAGGATCACTTGTTTTATAACATTCAGAATTATTATTGTACAATACTGTTTATAGGCTACTGCGCCAAAGGAACATTAGGTTATCGTCTGTTACGCGGCGACTCTATTGTCCATATAAAAGACCGCGACCTTGCAGTTTATGCCTCCATTAAACAAACAGACGTTTTAAGTGCACACGGCGACCATAACGACCTTGTTAACACTGTTAAACAACAGGATAAATCAACCTTAAAAAACATCTTTTTAGTGCATGGTGAAACCGGCAGTATGCAGGCGCTGAGCGATGCCTTAATTATTGATGGCTATACAGTTACTATTCCTGAAAAGGATGTGGCCTATATTTTGTAATTAACAATTAGCAGATTTTATTTCACCTTTAAATAATACACTTGCTCCTCTGCATAATTAAGTTTGATTATATCGTCATCTTTAATCACTCTTGAACTCCAAACTCCATTGCCGCCATTGAAAAAGGTAAAGTTCTGAAAGTCTATTTCACGGCCATTAAATTTCCAAGTGCCGGAATTTAGTTGTCTTTCGTTATTAATATATGCTGTGTGTTTGTATGTATTGTCAGTTAAAACAATTAATGTATCCCCCGTGTCCGATTGATTAAACACGTACGTTCCTGGCAATTCCCTAGAGTCGATTTTGCTGCAACTTAGAAGAAAATTTATAGAAATTAAGGATATGAAAATACGATATCTGTTCATGTTGTTACTATAGCCCCCAATATTCGTCCTCTGCATACACAACGCCTGCCTGGCGGCGTATCTTGTCAAGTACGTCCATAAGCATCAATGTATAATCATGTGGCACTACAGGGCTTTGCGTTAATCCGGCGCGCAGGCACTCGTTAACGTGACGCGCCTCGTATTGATAGCCAAAGCCATTTTCTTTTTCAACCGGGATATCTGCTTTGGTACCGTTCGCATGCAATTCTAAATTGCAGGCAGCTGTATAAAAGTCGGGGGTCAATTTCAATCTAGCGTTAGTTCCGCAAACTTCTGCTTCGGTAGCCAGCGTGGTTCTAAATGTAGAAAACAAGCTTGCCATTGCGCCATTATTATAAGAAAAGGTAAGGGCACACTGTTCGTCTATCCCCTGCTCTGTCGCTATTACCTTAACGTCAATGTTGTCGGGTACACCCAAGACATCCAACGTAGTAAAAATATTATAAATACCAATATCTAAAATTGAACCTCCACCTAATGCCGGATCAAGCAGACGCGTTGAATGCTCCGGCGTAACCACATAACCAAAGTTGGAGAGTACTAATTTCACATCACCCAATGCTCCACCTTTAACCATTTCCAACATCTTTAAATAATGCGGGTGGAACTTTGTCCATAAAGCATCCATCAAAAATAGTTTCTTATGCTGCGCCAATGCGATCATTTCTTCAGTATCGCGGCTATTTATCGCAAAGGGTTTTTCGCAAAGCACTGCTTTGCCGTGATTTAAGCACATTAAAGTGTTTTGATGATGCAGCGTATGTGGTGTCGCCACATAAACAACGTCTACATCCTCGCATTGCGCCAGTTCCTCATAACTTCCAAAGTAATTGGGCACGTTATATTCATCCGCAAATTGCTGTGCAGATGATACGGATCGTGAACCTACGGCTGTGAGCTCGGCACCTTCCGCCAGTTTCAGATCCGACGCAAATCTGCGGGCAATGTAACCTGTACCTAAAATACCCCAGCGTATAATTTTCATATGTGTTAATTTAATTCCTGTATATGGTTAGCGTTTCTTTTCTCTGCAAAAAACAGTGTTATCAATAATATTAATCCAAGCGCAAAAAACACGTCAAGTGCCAGTGTCGAATAGCGCATTTTATGCGTAACAGACTCAACGAAGCCGAAACAAAAAAGCCCTACAACAATAGACAACTTCTCGGTAACGTCGTAGAAGCTAAAAAACGACGCCGTATCAGGTATATTCTGCGGAAGATATTTTGAGTAAGTAGACCGTGATAGCGACTGCACCCCTCCCATTACAATGCCCACAACCACAGCCGCAATATAAAATTGCGTAGGGCTGGTGATGAGGAATACGCAAAAGCATACGGCTGTCCAAACTGCAACCAATGCGATCAGCGTCCTCGTGTTGCCATATTTCTCTGATGATTTGGATGCTAATAAAGCTCCCGGCACGGCCACAACCTGTATAACTAGGATAATAATGATCAACGAATCCTCTGGCATTTTAAGCTCTTTGGCAGCAAAGTTAGCGGCAGCTAACATTATTGTTTGTACACCTACCGAATAGAAAAAGAAGGCAGACAGATATCGCTTTAGCAAGGGCATCTGCTTTACTTTACTAAAAACCTTCGCCAGTTCTTTAAATCCGCCGGTTAATACGTTGAACTTGTGCGAGCCTGCGTTGGGAGTACCCATAGGCAGCAATTTAAAGGGTATAATAGAAAAGCCCAGCCACCATGCGCCTACTATTAAAAACGAGATGCGTGCGGGCATGTCATCATCTTTTAAACCAAATGTTTGCGGCGACAAAACCACTACAAAGCAAATTATCTGCACTACAATACTGCCTACATATCCATAAATAAAACCCTTGGCGCTAACGGAATCCTGTTTATCATGACTGGCAATTTGGGGCAGATAGGAGTTATAAAAAACAAAACCACCGCAGTAGCCTATGGATGCCAGTCCAAAACAGATCATGCCAACCTCATACGGTCCTCCGGGTTTTAACCAAAACAAGCCTACACAGGCTAGCGCACCCAGCCAGGTAAACAATTGCAGGTATCGTTTTTTATTGCCGCGGTAATCCGCAATGGATGTAAGAATGGGTAACAGCGCAGCAACAATAAGGTACGAAGCAGCCAATACATAATTGGACAGTACAGTATTAACGTAACTGTGGCCAAAAAAAGTAACCACATCCTTATTTTTTGCCGTGGTAGTTATATATACCCAATAAGCCGGAAAAATTGTTGATGTGATAACCATATTGTACGATTGATTGGCCCAATCGAACATGCACCACGCCCATATGGTTCTGGGATTATTTTTAGCTTCCATTTACGCGCTAAAGATATTTTCTTTGGCTTCCTTAAACTAAGTTGCTCTTGATGTAATTGAAGCTTTTGGTAATGCTGTCAAACGGATCTCCGGGCGTGCTGTCTTGCTCTACAAAGAAATATTTCATTCCGGCTTTTTTAGCTTCCGCGAAGATCTTTTTAAAATCAATAACGCCATTACCCACTTCGGTAAAGTTAGCTCGAGGTGTGCTGTCCATATCTTTTACATGCCACAAAGGGAAACGGCCGGGATGCTGGTTAAACAATGCTATCGGATCTTGCTTGGCCTTTGACACCCAATAGATATCCATTTCCATTTTCACCAGGTTCTTATCCGTATTGGTTAAAAGGGTTTCGTATGGGTATTTGCCGTCTTGCTGAATAAATTCAAAATCATGATTGTGGTAGCAAAATTGTATACCTGCTTTAGCGCAAATCTCTCCGGCCTTATTAAAGTCTGCCGCTAATTTTTTGTAATGATCAAGACTACCACGCTCGCCTGCATTTAAATAAGCGCATACCATATATTTCAGGCCAACCTTTTTAGCTTCATCAACCGCTTTTTCCCAGCCGGTAAGTATACTTCCCGGGTTAACCTTTTCTTCACCCAACGCATAGTGGCCGCTTAGCATCTCCAGGCCGTTCTGTTTTAACACTTTTGAAAAAGCTGCCGCATCCATACCATAAAACTTCTCACTTCCGGAATATGTAGCACCTTCAACCGAGTTATAACCGATAGCAGCAACTTTGGCCAGCGCTGCAGCCGGATCGGCCTGCATAGCGTTGCGGATTGTATATAATTGCAGGCCAATGTATTTTTTGTCGGCTGCAAATAGTTGTGGTGCGGCTAAAACTCCTGTCGAAAGCAGTGCAGAGGTCTTAACAAAATTTCTTCTTGATGTCATGGTCGAATTTTAGTTTTATGGAGAAACTAAGGTATTAAGATTTTTTAATTGGCTACAATTAAAAAGTTTTTCATTTGCTAACGCGATAGAGCGACATAGTTTATCTTAGCAACGCCATGGAACCCATAAAACCAGATGTTAAGGTACTAACTGATATTGTTACCACACAAATGCCCTTCGGTAAATATAAGGGCACTTTGATAAGCGACTTGCCTGTTTATTACCTGGAGTGGCTTAAAAACAAAGGTTTACCTGCGGGAAAATTAGGGATGATGCTATCAACCACTTATGAAATTAAAATAAACGGTTTAACCCGCATTCTCGATTTGCTTAAAGCCACAATGCGCGGTAATGCACCAACCACCACAAGTGGAATACCTAAAATTAAATTTTAATCAATCTTACGCTTTAATGACCATCCGCCTTTAAACCTGCTGCGTATATTTGATCAAACACAAAAAATTATGAAAAGATCAATTCTTTATATTCTATTGTTAGTAATGTCTTTCGGCTGCGCAAACGCTCAGGATGAAGATGAAACCCTTGTGCGTGTGCCCGCGGCCAAAGCTGGTAAAGCAGTGGCCACTTTTGCTGCAGGATGTTTTTGGGCATCGCAGGAGGCAATGTCTGAGTTAAAGGGGGTAGAACAGGTTGTTGCAGGCTATTCAGGCGGAGCAATGAAAAACCCTTCTTATAGGGACGTCTGCACTGAACAAACCGGACACGCAGAAGCCGTTCAAGTTTACTATGACCCAAAAGTAATAAGCTACGAACAACTGGTTACGGCGTTTTTTTATGCACACAATCCTACTACGCTAAACCGTCAGGGACCTGATGAAGGTACCAGTTACCGTTCGGCGATATTTTACCGCACACCTGCCGAAAAAGAAACTATTCAAAAAGTTATAAAAGAAGTAAATGCGTCAAAGCATTATAAAGATAAGATTGTAACGCAGGTTGCAAGCTATACCGCTTTTTATGGTGGCGAAGCCTACCATCAGGGTTATTACCGTGATCACCTGGATCGCACCTACATACGCAATGTATCGACACCTAAAGTGATGAAAATGCGCGCAGCGGTACCTGAGTTATTGAAGCCGGAGTTTAGGAAATAACATTTAAAATATTGTCATTCTGAGCGCAGCGAAGAATCTTGTACGCCTTGCAAATTGCGCGTCTAAGTAAGGTTTACAGGATTCTTCGCTACGCTCAGAATGACAATTTTCTATTAGCCCTACAACTTGCTAAACCACCCTTTACGCCAGAATATGATCACTTGTACCAACGCTATACCCAACATGGCAGCAATGGCATAATAGTAACCATTGGGCGAGTAAAGCTCGGGCATATTATTTGGCAATACTTTGTTAGTTACGGGATCAACCACAGCGAAATTCATTCCGTAAACACCTGCTATAAACGTTAAGGGGATAAATATGGCAGAGATAATAGTTAGCACTTTCATTATCTCGTTCATGCGATTACTTACCATTGACAGGTATAGGTCGATGATGCTGGAAGTGATATCTTTGTCATTTTCTATTAGATCCATTATCTGTACGCAATGGTCATAAGCATCGCGCAGATACATTTTCACGTCCTTTTTTATAAGCGGATTATCTGTCCTTAAAATATCGTTTATTTTATCGCGCTCGGGCCAAACCGCACGGCGTACAGTTATGAGCGATCGTTTAAGTTGCTGAGCGTCATACATTATGCTTTTATCAGCGTGTGCGTACAGTTTATCTTCCAACGCATCTAATGAGTCGCCTATCTGCGCCAGTACTACAAAATATATATCAAGTATAGTATCAGTAAGCGCATAGCTCATATATCCCGGGCCGGCCGTGCGTATTAAGCCTTTACCACCCTCAAGGCGTGTTTTAACGCCCTCAAAACACTCCACATGTGTCTCCTGAAAGGTGATAAGCAGATTATCTTTTATTATAGCGGAGAACTGCTCATTCATCAGTTCGCCTTCGTCTGAAAAATAGATAACGCGGCTTACCATGAAAACATAATCATCGTACTCATCAAACTTAGGCCGCTGGTGGGTATTTACTATATCCTCTAAAACCAGTGGGTTGATATTCAAATTTGTTCCCAGCCATTCAAGCAATCCGGCATCGCCTATGCCGCTTATCTGTATCCAATGGGTTAGCCCCTTTTGTTTTTTTATCTCCTTAAATGTCTCCTCAATATCTTTAACCTGCGAGGAAGTAAGTCCATCTTTATTGTAAGAAAATAGCTCAATTTTAGGTTTTAAAGCTTTCGCATCTATACTTAGAGTACCAGGCATCAACCCTACTGTACGATAAGGACTTTTGCGTTGTATTTTTTTGATGGTACCCTTCATTTACAAGTAATTTATAGCGTGCGGACCTTGATTAAAAAGAAGATCGACGATGCTCAGATTTTTAACAAACCCGTGCCGCTCTTCAAAAACCTGAAAATAGGGCTTTTGTTCCATATCATAGTCTTTTTTAGAACTGATATCCTTACGCAGATCAACAATATCCGTTGCATACACCGGCTCATAGGTTTCCGTTTTTGGCAGCGGAGCCGATATTTTTATAGACTTTAACAGCAGTTGTAAAAGCTGCTCATTAAAATCAAAAAGAAAATCGAACTGTTTTTGATAGAAGGGTGCAAAGGCATCTTCATAATATTCAAAATAAGCTGAGCGGCGGTAGCAGGCCTCTAAACTCATCCAATGCAAACGCTGCCACCTAAAATCATAACTTATCCTTACATCCTTAACTTTAGTATGAACTTTAGAGCCTTTTACTACAGGCACCACCAGCGAAAGAACGCCATCGGGAGAATAAATATTAGCACGGTTACGGTAGGTTTGTTTAGGAAAATGCTCCTCAGCTTCTATCAGAATATCAGGTTGATAAGTTTTAAACTTTGAAAACCAGGCCACGGGCGGCAGATAAAACATGGGCAGTAGAGCGCCTTTTTCAATCATATCAATTATGTTTGCAGATACAACCGGCGAAAATAATGATAAATAAAGGGCTTTCGAGGCTATCACTACTCTTTTTATACCTCATCTCCTTACTTCCATTTTGGCTGCTATACCTGATATCCGATTTGTTGTTTGTTGTTCTGTATCACATTATAGGCTACCGGCGCAAGGTTGTACAGGAAAACCTGCGTAATTCATTTCCCGAAAAAACCGAAGGCGAACGCAAACTGATCGAAAAAAATTACTTCAAATATCTAGCCGACCTGATTGTTGAAACTATTAAGATGATCAGTATATCAAAAGAAGAGTTGCAGCGCAGGGTAGTATTGACCAACCCCGAAATTATTGAACGCTATACCCAAGAGAATAAAAGCATTACCGCTGTAGCCGGGCACTATTGCAACTGGGAATGGGCGGGACTGGAGTTTAGTGTTGATTCGCGCTTGTTTTTTATTTATAAGCCGCTCAGCAGTAAATCATTTGATGGTTTTTTTATTAAAGTACGTTCCAGGTTTGGCGGTATAGCCGTCGCCATGAAACAAACCATGCGTACCATGGTAGCGCACCGAAATGAGTTTACCGTAACCGTTTTTGCCGGCGACCAAACACCGGTTCAGGCCGAAGCCAATTATTTCACAACCTTCTTAAACCAACCAACGGCTGTTTTTTTGGGGATAGAAAAAATTGCAAAGCTGATAGATTCAGCTGTTATATTTTACGATATGAAGCGGGTTAAACGGGGTTACTACACCTATACGATCGTCCCTTTGGTTGAGGAGTCAAAAAACAGCGCGCCATATGAAATTACAGAGGCACACGTTAAGTATCTTGAGATGATGATAAGGCGCGAGCCGCAATACTGGCTATGGTCGCACCGCAGATGGAAATTTAAGCCGGAAGACAATAATTAAATGAACGATAAACCAAAAGTTGCCATAGTTATACTAAACTGGAACGGTGTTGATCACCTGCGCAGTTTTTTGCCATCTGTACTTACCTCCTCCTACCCAAATCTGGAAATTGTGGTGGGCGACAATGCTTCAACTGATGATTCCCTTACGTTTATTGCGGGGATGTATCCGTCTATCCGCATCATTCGCAATAACGAAAACTACGGCTTTACAGGGGGCTATAATCGGATATTAGCACAAGTTGAGGCAGATTATTATATTCTTTTAAACTCAGATGTAGAGGTGCATCCCGGCTGGATTGAACCTGTTATTGCGCTAATGGAAAGCGACCCGCAGATAGCGGTTGCCGCTCCCAAAATACTGGATTTTAACAGCAAGGATCACTTTGAGCATGCAGGCGCGGCAGGCGGTTTTATAGACAGCTTTGGTTACCCCTTTTGCCAGGGGCGCATGTTTTATGAGATAGAAAAGGATAACGGGCAATACAACACTTCGCGCGAAGTTTTCTGGGCATCGGGTGCGGCTATGTTCATTAAAAAGAAATGCTGGGATGAAGCCGGAGGTTTTGACGACCGCTTTTTTGCCCACATGGAAGAGATTGATCTGTGCTGGCGATTAAAAAACCGGGGTTATAAAATTATGTATTGCGCAGATTCTTACGTTTACCATTTAGGCGGAGGTACCTTAAACACCGAAAATCCATATAAAACCTATCTCAACTTTCGCAATAATCTTTTGTTATTAAAAAAGAACTACCCATTTTGGCGAGGTGCCAGTATAATTATTACTCGCTTCTTTCTGGATCTGACAGCGCTGCTCCGATTTTTAAGCGAAGGCAAACGCAAAGATGCCTGGGCGGTGAGCAAAGCACATCAAAATTTCGCGAGAAATATCTTCAAATCTGAGAAAGAACATCACCGGGGTCACCTACCCACAAAACTTACCGGCATGTACCGCGGCAGTATAGTTTGGGAGTTCTTTGTTAAGAAATGCCACCGGTTTTACTGCCTCGATAAGGAAAGATTTTAATTAGCCAATAAAATTTTCAATTGCCAAACGGTACCCGTCAAGTCCAAAACCAACAATAATGCCTTTGCAGTTGGCTGAAATATAAGAATGGTGCCTAAATTCTTCACGCTTGTGTACATTGGATATATGTACCTCTATCACTGGTGTATTTATGGCGGCAATAGCATCGGCAAGCGCAACAGATGTGTGGGTGTAACCTGCTGCGTTAAGAATGATACCATCAAAACTAAAACCAACCTCATGCAGTTTATTAATGATCTCGCCTTCAACATTGCTTTGATAGTAGCTGATGGTTACATCCGGAAAACGTTGTTGCAATTCTGTTAAATATGCTTCAAAGCCGGTATCGCCGTAGATAGATTTCTCGCGAACGCCTAACAAGTTTAAATTTGGGCCGTTTATAATTTGTATATTCATTTGCTCAAACTTAAATATAAATCATTCAAAACTAAAATCAATTGGATTGGCCATCGGCAATAAAGGGATTTAAAGTGTATATGAAGTTAGAGCGGTCGCTGTCTCCTAACTCGGTAGCAGCCTACAGTCGCGATATTGAAAAGCTGTTTCAGTTTTCGCAAACCGAGGTAACGCCTTTAAAACCTGAGCAAATAACCCTTTCCGATCTCCGCCGGTTTATTGGTTTTATTAATGAGTTGGGTGTACTTCCTTCCTCTCAGGCGCGCATCTTGTCGGGCGTTAAAGCATTTTACAAATACCTGCTGACTGAAGATCTTATCGTTAGCGATCCTTCAGAATTACTTGAATCGCCTAAAATTCAGCGTAAACTGCCCGACACGCTCAGCTATAACGATATCAACAAACTAATAGCCGCAATTGATCTTTCTAAACCGGAAGGTGCCCGAAACAAGGCGATAATGGAAGTTTTATATGGCTGTGGTCTGCGTGTGTCCGAATTAACGGAACTCAAATTATCCAATTTATACCTTGATATCGAATTTATAAAAGTAACCGGCAAAGGCAGCAAAGAGCGTTTAGTCCCAATTGGTGGCGAAGCTATAAAAGCGCTTAAAATTTGGATTGACGAAGTAAGGGTACACATTTCTATTAAAAAAGGTGAAGAAGACCTGGTTTTTTTAAACCGGCGGGGCGCAAGGCTTAGCAGAGTATATATCTTCATGATTATAAAGGAATTGGCCGGGGTGATAGGCCTTAAAAAGAGTATAAGTCCGCATACATTCCGGCACTCATTTGCCACACACTTGGTTGAGGGCGGAGCTGATCTGCGGGCTGTGCAGGAAATGCTTGGTCATGAAAGTATTACTACTACCGAGATCTATACCCACCTTGACCGTGAGTATTTAAAAAGCACTATTATTCAGCATCATCCGCGAAATTAGAAGACTATTTTACAGGTTGAAACGCTATCTCTCACGGATTTTTGCTATTTTTCAGGGACTTCAAGAATAACTATCTACTATGACGAGAAAAATAAGCCCACGAAGAGAAGCCGGACGAATAGTAATGATAATAGCGGGCATTATGTCTGCCGCCTTTGGTTTAAAAGGGTTTTTAATTCCTAATCATTTTATTGACGGGGGTGTAACAGGTATTTCGCTGCTGATAAGCTCGCTAACTGATTGGCCGGTTTCTATTTTGCTTTTTATCATAAACATCCCTTTTATCTGGCTCGGTTATAAGCGTGTAGATAAAGTTTTCGCCATAAAAACATTGGTGGCAATTATTTTACTGGCCCTGGTAATCTACTTTGTAGAATTTAAGGATGTAACCAATGATAAACTGCTTACCGCTGTATTTGGCGGCTTTTTTTTGGGGATGGGTATAGGCCTGGCTATGCGCGGCGGCTGTGTTATTGATGGCACCGAACTACTGGCTGTTTATATAAACCCTAAGTCGTTCCTGTCTATCGGCCAGATCATTTTAGTTATCAATATTGTGATATTCGGTGTTGCGGCTTTCTTTTTAGGCGTCGAATCAGCATTATACTCTATTTTAACCTACCTCGCGGCTTCGCAAACTATTAATTATATTATTCAGGGTTTTGACGAGTTTACCGCAGTAACTATCATATCACCCAAAAGTGAGCTGATAAAAAATGTTATTATGCGCCACTTGCACAGGGGTGTTACTGTTTATAAAGGCGAGCGGGGGTTTGGCAAAACCACGTTTGAGGATAAAGACATAGACATACTGTTTACCGTAATAACCCGCCTTGATGTGCAGCGTTTGGTTACACGTGTACAACAAATAGACCCCAACGCGTTCATCACCACCCACTCCGTATCAGAAGTACGAGGCGGACTGGTAAAACGCCTTAATATTGGGCATTAAATGGCTAGTGCTCCTCAATTACCGAAAGAATATTACCTGCGGGATCTTTAAACCAGGCCACTGTAGGCTCGCCGTGCGCTATGCCTTTTTCGTCGGTATTTATGTATTCGTTGTGGTATTGTTCAAATTTTACGCCTTTGGCCGTTAATTCATCAACTGCTTTGTTAATATCATCAACCGGGAAGTTGAGCACCGTAAACGTGGCAGGTTGGTGATTGGGCTTGCCGTAGATAAAAATATCATTATTGCCGCTGGTTTTTATGGCGAGCATATCCATCGGGGTCTCGGTTTGTAAACCCAATACTTCTTCGTAAAATTTCCTGGCTTTCTGGATATCATCAACAGAAAAGCTGCTGAACGCTTTTGAGTTACTGAACATAATTTTGTTGTTGGTTATAAAAAGCAACACCATCAATAGGTTATTGTTTGTACATTTAAACATGAAAAAATATTTACCGGCCACGCTCCTACTTTTTTGCAGTTTTATAAGCGCGGATAATTTTAGTGCGCTTTATAAGCTAGTAGGCGGCACCTGGAAAATGAAAAACTCTAATGGTTACAGTTGCGAAAAATGGATAAAAGTTAATAATAACGAGCTGTCATCCATCGCGTTTGATATAAAAGGAAAAGATACAACCATGCTTGAACGCGTAAGGTTGATTAACAAAGCAGGCAATATATCCTACAACGTTACAGGTGCAAAAAGCGGCGATAAAAATTCGTTTAAGCTAACATCAGCAAAAAACAACCAATTTATTTTTGAAGACCCGAAGCACGATTTCCCACAACGGGTGGTCTATCATTTTGTAAAACCAAACTATTTGCATGCCTGGATAGATGGTATGTATAAAGGCAAACCTGAAAAATATGATTTTTGGTATACGCGGGTTAAATAAAAAACGGGGTTTTCAATGGAGAGCCGAATGAGTTTGCGCGAACAAATCTACTATACTTTTTATGGCCTTGGATTTTTGACATCCATATATTGGGTAATCAACCCGGGTTACGCTAACTCTCACACGCCCCCTGCGTCGTTTGTTATCTCACTAATGGTATGCCTGGCGGGAATCGTTCTATTGATTATTGACGCGGTTTTAGGTAAACCAAAAAAAGTACATTTAATCGGTCTCTCAGCAAACTTCGCAATAGTAGCCGCGGTAGTTGGTGTGGCGTATTGGTAAAATTCTGAATTCGTAAACGTTTCTCAATTTTAAACGTATATAATTTAATGAATGTAAAGGAGATAGAGCGGTTAATAAAGATCAGCAGGGAGCGACCGCTGATGCCGGAAACATACATCCCCTGGCAACTGGAGCCGGAGCCTGAGGATATTTTTCTGCCGGAGCTGCTTACCTCTTTACAAGGATTAGATATCTACCAAACCCTTACTCCCACACAAAAAACCGAGCTGGGCCGGCACGAGTTGGTGCAAGTAATTGCCTCGTACGCATGGGGCGAGCTGTTGTTTTGTCTGTTTATGACGCGCCACATGCTTACTTTACCAACTGATAGTGTTGAGCATCAGTTTTTGATACGGGAAATGATTGAGGAGCTGCGTCACCAGGAAATGTTTGCACAGGCTATTGCCAAATTGGGCGGGAAACCCCTGCCGCAAAGCCGGCTACATAAATTCTTTGGCAATTTCAGTAATAAATATCTCCCGGCCGATTACCTTTTTATGGGAAGTGTCTCCGTTGAATTGGTTACAGATGTTTACGGTAATTATGCCCGCAGGGCACCCGATATTTACCCGGTGATAAAGAAGATGTTTGATCTGCATAATATTGAAGAAGGGCGACATATTCTTTTCACAAAAAGCCTGCTAAACGATTATGCGGCCAAAGCAGGAGATATAAAGCGAACATTGTACAGCTATGTAATTCTGTTCAACATATTATTTGTGCGCACCATGTATGTTAAGCGCGAAATATATGAGCGCATTGGTATGGAAGATCCTGATGCCGTTTATCAAATCGCCCGCAAAAACTTTAAGCAAAAATTTGCCGATAAATGCCTTGACGATATTATTGAATTTGTGAATGAATGGGGTGGCTTTAATAAGCTAACGCGGTTTGCCTGGCGGTTGGTTTTAGGCGCTAAGGTGTAAACAACCATTTTATTGAGGCATTACCAACCACTCCTCCATTAATTAGCATTGCTTTTATGCGGCTTTTGTTTACCTTCCAAACGCCAATTATTATTAATGCCCAAATATATTCTTAGCTTACTTTTATTATTTGCTGTCGCGATAGCGTCGGCGCATCCTATGCCGGCATCAGTAGTTAAGCTATCCGTTATGGATGGTTATATTAAAGGCGAGGCGAAAATGCCCCTGCCCGAATTGGAAAGTGCCATTGATCACCCCATTAGCAATATCACTACTGACCCATTTTTTAGGCTCTACTTTGCACAACACATTAAGGCCTATACAGGCGGAAATAACTGGCGCACCACTATAACATCCGTTAAAGTTACGACCACGCATGATGATGCTGTGGGTAAATATCAGCAGGTAGAGCTAACCTTTGAATTGAAACCAGCCGAGCCCATCGATCTCCGCAAGTTCACTTTCGCTTATGACGTTATTCTGCACCAGGTTGTAACACATGAAGTCTTGGTACTGCTACAACAGGATTGGTACAACGGCATAAACGAAGAAAGCGCTGCGCGTGTAATAGGTACTATTAAGCTGGATGTACCCAGTGGTAAAATATATCCCTTAGCCATCTCCCTTGAAAAAGGCAGCGCATGGAAAGGCTTCACCAGCATGTTAAACTTAGGCATGCAGCATATAAAAGAGGGCACAGACCATCTGCTGTTTTTGATCGTGCTTTTACTGCCCGCTATGCTCATCGCCCAAAATAAAAAGTGGGGAGGCTTTGGCGGCCTTAAATACAGTCTTAAAAACCTGGTAAAAATAGTTACTGCTTTTACTATCGGGCATTCCATTACGCTGCTTTTATGCGCTTCGGGATGGTTGACGGTACCTTCTCAACCGATTGAGATATTGATCGCTTGTTCCATATTGGTATCCGCTGCGCATGCCGTCCGTCCATTGTTTCCGGGCAGGGAAGTTTATATAGCGGCGGGTTTTGGATTGATCCACGGTATGGCTTTCGCGTCCGTTTTAGCGGGGCTTGACCTGAATGTAAGCACGCTGGCGCTAAGTATTCTCGGATTCAATTTGGGCATTGAGCTGATGCAGCTTTTTATTATCCTGATAATTGCGCCCTGGCTGATATTGTTAAGCAGAACCAACTTTTATAAATGGGTAAGCGTGCCTGCTGCCCTATTCGCGGCGGTTGCCGCTTTAGGCTGGATCGCGGAGCGGGTAAGCGGCAATTCCAACATGGTGACCGTCGCCATAAATGACCTTACGCCCTACGCTCCGCGACTAATAATTTTATTAGCTATAGCTGCCTGCCTGTTCAGCATCAAATTAAACCGTGCCGAGCCGGTTGACAAGTAATAAAAAAACTATATTTACTCTCTGTAAACCAATTAAATACCTTTTATGGCATCATCTGTTACCGCGCGGTTAAATCCCGCAGCAAATAATATACTTTTTTTAAGTGTGGCTTCTATATTGGCCGCAGGTTTTTTTATGCTGCCGGGTAAGCCCAATAATACTTATCAAAGCGCGGCACCTGTTGCTGTTATCGCTCCGGATTGTGCCAAAGCAAAAGGCATTGCAAAAGTGGCTTGCCTGGCCGAAAATTTTAAAGCAATGCTTAACGCTGAGCAGTTGGCTAAGTTGCAACTACCCTACTCAAAAGCTGATGCGCAGAAATGGAGTAACCTGCCGGCTACCTTCCCTACTGCCAAGCGCATTGGTATTAAGTTTGGCGATTTAACACCCGAGCAATTGCAGGCCGCCATGGCGCTGCTAAAAGAAGTATCGGGTACAGGCGCTAACGAGGGTTATGATGAAATGGTACAATTACGCAATGCCGATGACTACCTGGCTATTAAAAAGTCGAGTGATTACGGATCAGGCAATTATTATATGGCATTTTTAGGTACACCATCTGCAAGCGGTACGTTTGAAATCCAGTACGGCGGTCACCACACTGCTTTTGCCAATACCTATAAAGATGGTGCCTTAATAGGCGCTACGCCATCCTTCCGCGGTGCCGAGCCCTTTGGCAAGTTTGAGCAAAATGGCCGCAGTAACGAGCCTATGGTGCAGGAGCATGCCGCCTTTGCCGCAATATTAGCCTCGCTTACACCAGAGCAGCAGCAAGCCGCAAGGTTAACCAACACCTTTAGAGATATAGTACTCGGCCCCAATAAAGACGGGCAGTTTCCCGCTACACCATTGGGTATAAAATGCAGCACCTTAACATCTGCACAAAAAAAGCTGGTGATAGCTGCCATTAATACCTACACCGATGATATTGGCGAAAAAGAGGCGGCGGCTTACCTGAAAAAATATACTAAAGAGTTGGATAATACCTACCTGTCATTCACCGGAACTAACGAGTTTATAACCCGTAATGATTATATGCGTTTGGATGGGCCTTCGTTGTGGATTGAGTATGTTAGTCAGAATGGTGTTGTTTATGCAGGCATTCACCCGCACTCGGTTTGGAGGGATAAAACGAGTGATTACGGGGGAATGTAAGATTAGTTCATGGTTGGTAGTTCATGGCTCATAGTGAAGAACTACTATAGTTGTCATTGCGCGGATTTAAAGTCGTTCACACGAAAAAGTGTTGCAAGACCTTGCGAAAAGTCTAATTACATTTACAGGTTATAAATTGTTCGTTTACAGAATTTTATAATTAAATAAGTGAACATAGTATTATAAAACGTGAATATATTGGTGTTGCAAAGTGTTGCATGTTTACACATTTAAATTTTATAAAAATCTAATTATAAATCAGATACAAAAAACGCCGTTGCAAGTGTTGCAAAGTGTTGTATATTTTTCTGCAACACCTCGTTTTTGTCGGCCCATCTAAATTCGCATTTTTCCGACCTTAATCTTTAACAACTAATGCTTAATCTCTACTCACTAATTACTAATTTAGCTGCCTTATAAAACAGGGAGAAAGAATTGGATTACTTAGCGGGATTGAATACCGAACAGCGGGCGGCCGTGCAGCAAATACGCGGGCCGGTAATGATAATTGCCGGTGCAGGTTCGGGTAAAACAAGGGTTATAACTTACAGGGTGGCGCACCTTATTGCCAACGGGGTCGATCCGTTTAATATACTGGTACTTACCTTTACCAACAAAGCCGCACGTGAAATGCGCGAGCGTATAACACACCTGGTAGGCCCCGAGGCCAAGAACATCTGGATGGGTACCTTCCACTCTGTTTTTGCCAAATTACTGCGTGTTGAGGCCGACAAGATCGGCTACCCCAACAACTTTACCATATACGATACCGACGACAGCAAAAGCGTTTACAGGGCCGTTTTAAAAGAAATGAACCTTGACGACAAGCTGTACAGTGTAAACTTTGTACTGAACCGTGTCTCTGCTGCAAAAAACAACCTGGTATCATGGCAGGAGTATCAAAATAATGAGCAGATACAAGCCGACGACTTTGCAAGCGGCCGGGGAATGCTGGGTAAGATATACGAAACCTATGTAAACCGCTGCTTCCGCGCCGGCGCCATGGATTTTGATGATCTGCTTTTTAAAACCAACGAGCTTTTAAAGCTTTACCCTGATGTGCTAAACAAGTACCAGCACAAGTTTAAATTTTTAATGGTTGATGAGTATCAGGATACCAACTTTTCGCAATACCTGATAGTAAAGAAACTGGCTGCGGTTAACGAGAATATCTGTGTGGTGGGTGATGACGCGCAAAGTATCTACGCCTTCCGTGGTGCCAACATCCAGAACATACTCAACTTTGAGAAAGATTACCCGGATCTGAAAATATTTAAGCTGGAGCAGAATTATCGCTCTACCCAAAATATTGTAAATGTTGCCAACAGTATTATTGCCAACAACAAAGAGCAGCTTAAAAAGAACGTTTTTTCTGAAAAAGAAGCCGGTGACCGTATAAAGGTTATGCGTGCCTTTAGCGATAACGAAGAGGGTAAGATAGTTGCGGACGGCATTATGCAGGAACGTAGCACCAAGGGCCTTAAATGGCATGATTTTGCCATCCTGTACCGCACCAACGCGCAATCACGCTCTATGGAGGAAGCTTTGCGTAAGCTGGGTATTCCTTACAAAATTTATGGAGGCCTCTCCTTCTATCAACGTAAAGAAATAAAGGATCTGATAGCCTACTTCAGGCTTACTTTTAACCCTAACGATGAAGAAGCGCTTAAGCGGGTTATTAACTACCCTAAACGCGGTATCGGCGATACTACCGTTGACAGGATAATTGTAGCAGCCGACAAATTCCAGCTTAGTCCGTTTGAAATCATACTAGAGGCGCCACGTTACCTTGAAAAAGCGCCGGCACAACTGATGGCTTTCGCAACCATGATACAGAGCTTCCAGGTGCTTACCAAAACGCAGACGGCTTATGAGGCGGCTTTGTATATTGCACAGCACTCAGGCTTGCTTAAGGATCTTTACGAGGATAAATCTGTTGAGGGCCTTAACCGTTATGAGAATATTCAAGAATTACTGAATGGTATTAAAGAGTTTAGCGAACGCGAGGACCTTGAAGAAAAAGGCTTGGACGTTTTTATGCAGGATATTGCTTTGCTTACCAATGATGATAACGATAAAAACAAGGATGCCGACACAGTATCCCTCATGACAATACACTCCTCAAAAGGTCTGGAGTTTCCGCAGGTGTACGTTGTTGGTTTGGAGGAAAATCTTTTCCCTTCGCAAATGGCGCTTAACTCGCGCAGCGACCTTGAAGAAGAACGCCGGCTTTTTTACGTGGCCATTACCCGGGCAGAAAGCAAGTTATCATTAAGCTATGCCACGTCCCGCTTTAAATTCGGCACATTGATAAGCTGCGAACCGAGCCGCTTTTTGGACGAAATAGACGCACAGTACCTTGAGTTAGACTTTACCGCCAAACCGGCTGCTGGCAGCAACACATCTTACGATGATGAGCGTACCGCCTGGGGCCGCAGCGATAGTTTTTCCAAACCCAAGCCTAAAACCACTGCAAGTGCACCCATAAAAACCACGTCCATATTAGCAAAGGCACATGTACCCTCGGCTAATTTTAAACCGTCCGACACATCCAACCTGCAAGTAGGCATGGAAGTAGAGCACGAGCGGTTTGGCTTTGGTAAGGTGATAAGTATGGAAGGCAACAAACCCGATATCAAGGCCACTATTTTCTTTAAAGAGATTGGACAAAAACAATTGTTACTGAAATTTGCCAAGCTATCAATAGTAACCAATAATTAAGCTTACCCTGTTTTTGGGGAAGCAATTCCCCAAAAACACATCCCATAAACCTACTTTTTTGCTTCTTAAGTTAAATATGCCTTATAATTAACATGGCATGCCTTTTGGTTTCGTAATAGCAACCCCAAATTTTTCACAATTAAACTATTATGACCATGAACGAAAATTTGAAAAAGAAAAACAACAAGAATGTAGGCAAAAACATTCGCGCTTTCCGCCATCAAAATGGCTGGAGCCAGGAAGATGTGGCTAATAAACTGGGTATATCCATACCTGCATTCTCTAAAATTGAAACGGGTGTTACTGATATTAATCTTTCGCGCCTTGAGCAGATAGCTAATATCTATGAGGTGGATGTAGTGCAAATATTATCATTGGAGGCAGAGCAGTCTATTGAGCAGCAGCCCTCAAATTTAAGTATCATTCAAAAGAAATTGGTCGACCGCGAATCAGAAATAGTAAACCTGCAACGCAAGGTTATTTTATTGTATGAAGAGTTGCGCAATAGTAAAGTAACTTCATAACAAAGCACAGTTAGCGCTGCCAACTGAATTAACGAAATTGATTTACGAATTAATGTACAGTCTTGCAACCACATTGGTTTGGCCTGGTTTTGGCTCGTTACTAGTTGATATGGAATTGTAAGTAAAATCTGAAATACGGCGAGGTCATGGCTAACTATTTAATATCAACACAGGCGGGCGATGGAGCAAGTGCGGACATTATACATGATGCTGACTCAAAATTAAAGGTTAAGGCAATAAATTTATTGCGTTCGGTATTTACGCCGAGTAAAGGCGAGGTAAGGTTTTTTGTAACGGCCGGTGAGGAAAAAATAGCATTTGAAACCCGCGGCTACAGACGCCACAGGCGGGACCTTATTTTACATATGATATCGTGGTACTGCGCTTACGCCGGTTGGATTGAGACAGCAACTATACACCCCCACATGCCCTAATTTATTGTTAATAGCTAGGATTCCTCCGCTTCCGGATCGTGCAGCATATCACTCATCTCAATTATCTTATCATCAATTTCTGATACGCATTTACCCATCAGGCTTATACATTCAGCCTGATCAACTAACGACTCACTTTCCAGGTTCATAAGCCCTTTAAGCGTAGCAATAGGGCCGCGTATTTGGTGCGACAGGTAAGATGAGTACTCTGATAGTTTTCTGTTTTTTGCCTGCAGATCTTGGGTTCTTTCGTCAATTATTTCTTCCAAATGATGGTTAATTCGGTCAAGGTTGTCCTTTTGCCTGGATACCTCTTCATTCAATTCCTGTAGTTTTAAATTGGTAACGGCTTTGCGCCTAACGTTTGTTATTAAAAGACCAACTACAATCAATAAAAGGGCAGCCACTAATGTAACCGCCCAAAATTTTATGCGAGATTTTTCTTCATTAGCCTGTGCCTGTGCTGCATCAATTACACGGTCCTGCTCCTTTTGCTGTAAAGTTAGCAGAGTTGAATTTCCTGCTTTATAACTAAGACTATCCCGCTGGTATATTTCAATTAGCTGATTAAGTGCCTTTTCATAATCTCCCCGTTTTCGTTCCAACTCATATCGCGAATGCTTATATTCATAAATATTCTTATTATTCTTAGCGCTGTCAATTAGCATTGAATAAGTTTCGCCTTCGGTAATATATTTTTCAGCGTCGCTAAACTTGCTTTGTGCAATGTAAATATCAGTAAGCGTCATGTTGATCGCCGCGATAGATGCATGCATGTCCATACGTTTTGCGTCTTTATTTGCCTGCAACAATAACTCTTCGGCTTTTTTGTAATCACGTAGTTTATAGTAAATATCACCCAGGTTTTCAAGACACTGAACAAGGTTTACAGAGTCTTTGAGCTGTTTAAAAAGGTCGTGACTTTTATTGTAAGATAAGAGAGCTTTATTATAGCTATTAGTCCGGTTATAAATATTACCCATGTTTAGTTGTAAAGAAGCTATCAGTTTTTTATCTGCATACTTCTCGGCAATTTCCTGCGCCTGGTTAAAATATTCTATCGCTTTTACGTAATCAACTGTTTGATAAAGATTACCTATATTATTCAATACCTTGGCAATGCCGCGTTCATCATTAATTTTCTTGAACATATCCCATGCGCTAAAATAAGAATTGTAGGCACTGTCAAGTTTATTTAAATAGTATTCGCCAATGCCCTTTATACGATAAGACTCTGCGATACCGGCGGTATAGTTTAGTTGCACAGCTATTATACGAGCTCTTTCAGCTTCAGCTACAGTTGCGCGGGGCTTTGTAAAGCGATTGGCGTACGCGCTTTTATTTAGGGCAATAACTTCGGCGGTATCTTTTGGCGTAACTTCCTTAGTATTATACCCGTATACAGTTGTTGTAAGTATTATAAAAACAAGGAAAGCGTAAGTTTTCTTCATTAAAGCACCTTTACGGTTAATTATGGTGAAAGTTATAAATATTACCTAAATATATCACTGTTTCAATAAAAAATATGATTAGGAGTATTAAAAAAATATATTTCATTTTTCTTTGCAATTAACAAAACCTGTATATATTTGTGACTGATAACTATTTGAAAACCAGATATCTATGACAGCTTAAAAAAAGACAAAAAAACTCGGTATTGAATAAAAATTAAAAAATAACAATTTTTTCAGGATAGGTTTTAGAAAAGCAAAACAGACCTGACGGATAAATTTGAACTATTCGTTAACTAATAATTAACACAGATAATTTATAAAATATTAATTATATTAAAAATTTAAATAATTACGACATATGAAAAAGTTAATCATTTTGACAGTTGCAATAATTTTAGCAGGAACTGTGTCATCACGCTCAAAAACCAACAATGTTTCTGCAAGCTCAACCGACTTTTCGGCAAGTTCTTATTCTGCAAAAAACATTTTAGCTACTGCTGACTAAGTCGTTGTACGCAATAAAATCAATGTCATAACTAAAAAAATCTTAATTAAAATGAAAAAATTTACGCTGGCCGCTGTTATCGTATTTGCACTAGGCTCACTTACGATGTTTAACAACTCTGATTGCAAAAAATGTGATCCTGGTTCAGCTAAATCTGCACTGCTGGCTGTGAATGTTCACAATATTTTAGCAACCGCAGACTAATTTCGTTTTAATCGACATAAACTAAATCACTAATTAACAAACACATACAACAATTTAATAATACTAACCATGAAAAAATTAATTATCGTAGCAGCCATCTTACTTACCACAGGTATCACTTCATCATTTGCAAATAACACCGTTGATAAACCAAACCTGGGTACTGCCGATAGAAATGCTGATAAACCAAACTTAGGTACTGCTGATAGAAATGCTGATAAACCAAACTTAGGTACTGCTGA
>NZ_CAMLHX010000031.1 GCF_946479965.1 uncultured Mucilaginibacter sp.
AAAAAAGGAAAAGAAATAAAACAGAAAAAAACGTAACCTTTTCAGTCAAAATATCGTCTTATGGCTACTTTGTTTTAAAATCAATGACGATATTAAAAACACAAGTAAAGGTTGCTAATTTGCTGACCACGAATTAACAACAGATCAACTCGCTTCGGCGAGTTTTTCTGTTTCTAACAATGTCAGCAGGGCTTTTTCGGCGGTATTTAATTCCGCCGCTTTTATGTCCTTTTCCTCATCAAGCTCCTTAATATAACTAAACAAGGTGCCATCCTCGTAGCTCTTTATTACTGTTGGATGCACGTAATACTTTTTACAAACCGTACGGGTATTACCTAAGTTTATGGCTACCTCATCCAAAACACTTATAATCTTCTTTTTGCATTCGCTTACGGTTTCAAATTCGCCGGCCTGCTTAAAGGCGTATAAGGCGCTTACGCTGCCCGCCCAGGTTCTGAAATCTTTAGCGGTAAAGTCCTCTCCGGTTATTTGCTTAAGGTAATTGTTCACATCGCCCGAGCCTATAACACAACGTGTTCCATCAGCATTGTAATACTGGAAAAGATCCTTACCGGGAATATCCCGGCACTGTTTTACCAGCCGGGCTAGTTTGCGGCTTTGCAAAGCAATTTTATGCATTACACCCTTTTTGCCTTTAAACTCAAAGTTGAGCTGCGTGCCATCAATTTTAACATGCCTGTCCTGCAAAGTAGTTAACCCAAAAGATCCATACAGTTTTTTATACGACTCGTTCCCTACCCTAATGCTCGTCAGCTCCATCAGTCGCACCACCAGCGCCACTACTTTATCGTGGTCAAGGTTGGGGCGGGCCAGGTCCTTATCTACCTGCATGCGGATAGACGGCAAATGCGATGCGAAAGTTTGCAGGCGGTGGTATTTTGATTGATTGCGAATGCTATTCCACGATGGATGGTAGCGGTATTGCTTACGTCCTGCCACATCAATAGCCGTAAACTGCAAATGACTGTTATCATACGGCGAGATCCAAACCCTGGTATAAGCCGGCGGAATAACCAGCGCATTAAAACGCTTTATCAACTCTTTGTCTTTTACAAGCGCACCACCGGCATCATAATAGCTCCAGCCCTTACCCGCTTTTTTGCGGGTGTAACCGGGAGTTGAATCGCTTACATAGCGCAGCCCAACGGCTTTGGCTGTGATCTTAGGATCGCGGCCTATTTTTTCAAGTTTCTTTTGTAAGCGAGTCATAGTATGCTAACAACAGCAACCTTAGTTTTAAGTTTGACGCTGTACTAACCATTTTATTAGAGAATATTCCGAATTTTAGTTTTTATATTCACAACAAATAAACCACTATGAAATACAATCTTTTAGGAAACACGGGCATCTACGTGTCCGAAATTTGTTTTGGCACCATGACCTTCGGCGGCAGTAACGGCGGCATTTGGACCAACATTGGCCAGGTACAGCAACAGGAAGTGAATAGCCTGATGAAAACGGTTGTTGATGCCGGCATTAACTTTATTGATACCGCTAACATCTATTCATTCGGCGAATCGGAAACACTGCTGGGGCAGTCTATAATTGATCTGGGCCTTAACCGCAATGACCTGGTTATAGCCAGCAAGGTGCGCGGCCGCATGAGCAAGGGTGTTAACGATGTTGGCCTTACCCGCCTTAACATTTTTCAGGCCGTTGATGCCAGTTTGAAGCGCATGCAGCTGGATTATATGGATATACTATACGTGCATGGCACCGACCTTAAAACACCTATCGAGGAGACCGTGCGTGCATTGAATGATATTGTATTAACCGGCAAAGTACGCTACGTGGCCCTTTGCAACTGGCCCGCATGGATGGTGATGAAGGCATTAGGCATAGCAGATAAATACGGCTGGAATAAATTTGTCGGTCTGCAGTATTATTATTCGTTGGCGAGCCGTGATATTGAGCGCGAGATAGTTCCGTTGGCTGTTGACCAAAACCTGGCCATTATGCCATGGAGCCCGCTGGCAGGTGGCTTCCTATCAGGCAAATACACCCGCGATGGCGGCGCAGCCGGTGCACGCCGCGATAAGTTTGATTTCCCGCCGATAAACAAAGAAAAAACTTATGATATAATTGATGTGCTGACGGAGATTGCCAAACAGCACGGTGTATCGGTTGCACAGGTGGCATTGGCATGGGTACGTTTACAAAAAGGCGTTACCAGTACCATAATAGGCGCTAAAAACATCGATCAGCTGAATGATAACCTTAAATCAATTGATGTGGTGTTATCTGCCGATGAACTGAAACGTATTGACGAAATAAGCGCCCTGCCGCGCGAATACCCGGGCTGGATGGTCGAAAGACAATCAATGGACAGGGAACCGCCTGTGGTTTAGTTGGCAGTTTTTAGTTGGCAGTTGGCAGCCGTCACTGGTCAAAATAGCGATGGGTTTGAAACCCATCGCTATTTTTTTGGATCAGATCAATTAGCAACATCATCATTCCGTATTCCAATTTTGGTGCGCTTAACCGCATCTTTCAGTTTACCGAAATTGTAATTCAAACTCAATTTGTAAGTTCTTAAAAAGGCTTGATTGTTACTTACCTCGTAAAAATCTGTCCCGGTTACACGGGTCTCAATATTTCTGAACTTCTTAAAAGGGTTATTCAAGGTAGCCGTCATACTCAGTTTTCCTTTTATCAATTCGTGTGTGCTGCTAAAGGATGTATTGATCTGCGGAGCTATTAATGATTGAAAAGATTGTGGCGCGAAATTCTTTCCAATAAAATTCACATTGCTGCTTAAACGCCATGAGGCGCTTGGGCGATAACTGCCACTGACGGTAAAATTATGATACCAGCCTTCTGTTTTAGGCAGCTCATTGGTTACCCGTACATTCAGGTAAGTTAAGTTGCCATTAAAGCCCAGGTTTAGCTCCTTGGTAGCGGTAAAATTCGCGTTTAAGTCAATACTTAAGGCATCACCTTTGCCAATATTTTTATAAGTACTGCGGGTTATGCCCGTTGCCGCATTATAGGTTAGCACCTTAAAATCTAAATTATTAAAGTAAGAATATCCTGCACCCATAGTTACTGAAAGCATTTTACCGCTGAAGTTATATCCAAATAAAATATTGCTAACCGTTGATGGCCGCAGATCCGGGTTTCCCTGTATCTCATAATTGGGATTACTGCGATCTGTGAACGGGTTAATTCTGTTTATACCCGGGCGTCTCAATCTTTGCGAAAAGCCAAAATTGAAGCTGTTAGCCCCATCTACCTGGTAGCTTGCCGAAACAGAGGGCACCACATTTAAATAATCCTGGGTTACATCACCGCTTACAGCTGTTTTCTCGGCACGTACCCCGGCCTTAATTCCCCATTTTTTTGCGGTATAGGTTACAGAGCTAAAAGCAGAAAAAACGTCCTGCGATACATTAAAGTTATTAGTCAGCGCGCCCGCACCTGTGTAGCTAAAATCGCTGGAGTTACCCCGCAGAATGGCTTTAACACCATGTTCAAAGCCTAAGGCTTTGGTACCTGCGGCATAGTCAAGCTGAATGGTATGCTCATCGCTTCCGGCTATATTTTCCTGGTAAAAATCAGGAAGGGTATAATTTACCCTATTACTAAGGCTTAGGCGGTTATCATTTTTGTTTACGTAATCTGTATAACGATAGGAAAAAGTAAGCAATCTTATTTTTTTTGATTGAAAAGCCAGCTGATAATTTACCGAAACATCTAAACTGTTACCGTTGCCCTTAAAATTGTTTTGCAGGTTATAGCCCTGTAACACTCCACCTGTCCCGCTGAGTAACGATTGCTGGTAAATTGCCGTATTACTGCCTGTGCCGCTTACATTAAACTGGGCCGATAAAAGTTGAAATTTATTGATCTCATAACTTAACTCGGTGCCAAAGTAACCCGTTTTTCCGTCTGAGTTGCGCTTACCGCTCTGGGTAAGGTTAGTGGGGTTGCTGACAAATGAATTGCGCATTAAAGCGTTTTCTATTTCAGGTGTTTTGTTGAAAGATCCTCCCGCTGTAGCGGCAACCATTAGTTTACCCGCTTTAAAATTGAAAGAACCCCCTGCTCCCGGGCCGCCCGTTGGTGTGCTCCAGTTTAAATTCATGGTTCCGTTGTAACCATCGGCTACCTTTTTATTGGTTATAATGTTAATTATCCCCACAAAACCTTCAGCGTCATATTTAGCAGGCGGAGTGGTAATAACCTCTATTTTTTCGATAGTGGCGGCCGGCATGCTGCGCAACACATCTTTAGGGTTTTGCGCTATCATGCCCGAGGCCTTGCCGTTTAAAAAGATCTGAAACCCGGCGTTATTTTTAAGCAGGATATTTTGGTCGGCATCAAGCGATACAAATGGCACTTTGCGCATCATATCCAACACACTGCTGCCTTTGCTATCCGGATCGGCTTTTATATCGTACACCACGCGGTCGGCCTCCAGCCGCACCAATTGTTTTGTAGCCGCAATTTCTACTGTTTTAAGTGTTTTGGCCTCGGGTGCCAAATCCAGCTCAACCTCAATATGCCCGTTTGCAATGTTTTTTGATTCAACAACAATGGTTTTACTTTGGTAGCCCACCGTTTGGGCACCTAAGCGATAATCGCCTTGTAACTCAGTGAAAGTAAACCTGCCTTTTTCGCCACTGACAACGCTTTTAACAGATTTATCGGTTAAAGACTTAACCGCGACCGTTGCTGCCTGTATGGGCTTTTTAGTAATAGAATCTGTAACCGTACCGGTAATTGAAAATCCGGAAGGCTTATTCTGCGCCTGTGTCAGGTTATAGCTGAACAGCACAACAACTGTGATCAGCATTAATATTTTAAAAAATTTCATATGATTTGGCTTAGTAAGGCCGGCAGAAATGGGCATACCTCTCCCACCGGCCTTTTTGAGGTTAAAAAATTAACAGTAAATAATTAAGAAGATTAGTTGAGGCTTACGCGTCCGTTTTGTTATGGGCGATGAAATAGTACGCCAGAAAGCCAATAGCGATAAAGATCATCTCTATACCATAAGGAAGAGGCGATTCGTATTGATTGGCCGAGGGAATAAAATAAATGAGTACCAGCCCGATACCGCCGGATAGTAAAATTATACCCCATTTAAGAGAGGCTATTTTTTGATTAAATGAATTACTGAGTATTTTGAGAACATCAGGGTTTGTTTGGCCTGAGTTGATAAGCCGCATTTTTAAAATGAAGTTTAATATGGCTATTAATACTACACCTGTTCCACCGAACAAGGTTATGGATACCAGTATATTTTCTAAATTTTGCATGATGATTGTTTTAAATGATTAATGCCCAGTAGACACAGCTGACTTTAAAAAGGTTGCAATAAAGCTAAAAATATTAATTTGGTGCAATTGCAACATTAGCCTGCCCGGGGGTGTCTAATGGCCATGTTACATGAGCAGCAGCTTATCGCAAAAATACTGCGAGGCGATAACAAAGCTTTTGAGTTGCTGATCAAGCAGTACGAAAGACTTGTGTTGCACGTAACAGGGCGGCTTATAAAACGAGACGAAGATGTTACCGATGTTTGCCAGGAGGTTTTTATAAAGGTATATTATGGTTTAAGTAAATTTAATTCGCAATCTAAACTAAGTACCTGGATAGCACGGATTGCTTACCTTACTTCCGTCAATCATTTGCGGAAGTATAAAAATGAAAATCTGAACAGGGTGGTAAGTGAAGATGATAACCTTGACAATTATCATTTTAGTAACGAAACCCCGGAGCACTTGCTGGTTAAAAAAGACGTTAACGCTTATGTGCATTATTTAATAATGCAATTGCCTTTAGCCTACCGTACCGTATTGACGCTTTATCACCTGCAGGAATTTAGTTATAACGAAATACAGGAAATTACCGGGATGCCCGAGGGGACCATTAAAAACTACCTGTTCAGAGGGCGGAACCTGTTAAAAGAAAAGTTGACCATCTATTTGCAAAACGAGGAGTGATATGAAAAATTTAAAAGAGGACGATATAGACGCTATACTGCTTACTGCATTAAAAAAGGAGCCCGAACTTGACCTGCCCCATGGTTTTGCTGCCATAACTGCCAGAAAAACAAGCCGCGCCAAAACGTTAGGATTTACTACCTATGCCCTCGCTTTAGTGGCGGTAATTGTGGCAGCATCAGTTATAGTTTGCATGCTCAAACTGTCAAAAACCGATACATCAAACCAGTTGCTCTCTTTCCTTTCGCATTTTAAATACCTAATCGCCTCGGTGTTATTGGTTGGGCTTGCTATTGAATACCTTGATCAAAAGTTGGTCAGGCCATCCGGAATTAAGCAATAGAATAACATTATCTTAGCGGCATGTTATTAATAAAGATCCTTCGCGCCATATTCGCCGTTTTTTTATGTGTAAACCTGTTTACATGGGGCATGACCTATTTTACAGGGCACGCCGTACCCGGCAAAACCGATATATTTTTTGGGCTGAATGGCATTGTGCTGCTGGGGTTGGTTGTGCTTTTTAACTATTTGCATAATAGGAATAAGGCACGGGATGAGGGAAAAGAAAAAGATGTTATTGATTAACAGATAAGTTGAAACGGATAAGATCGTTATTTTTTGTTTTATTTCTGATGCTGCACTCTTGCACACTTAATAAAGCATACAAAAAAGATCTATGGGTAGATGGAGATTCCGGGTTTCCTTCGCCAAGCAGGCAATCCATGTTAACCGACCTTACAAAAAACCATAAATTAAAAGGCCTTACAAAAACTCAATTATTCAATTTATTAGGGCCATCAGATCATATAGAAAAAAACAATGTCTATTACGATATCACTGTAGATTACGGAAACGATATAGATCCTGTTTACACAAAAACCCTCAAATTTAATTTAGCCGGAGATTCTGTCGTCAAGTCGTTTTCGGTTCTTGAATGGAAAAAACAGTAATCAATTCTGGGTGCTTCTTTAACTACCCGCTGTCCATAGTCTCCTGACTACGGACGACTATGCTTGTTTCTGACTACATTGCACAATGGAAAGTTAAATTCCGTTAAATAATTTGTGTTTATACGGGTAAGTAGGTAGATTGTGTTAACCAAACTTAAGCTATTCAGAATAATCACAAACCCGCCATGAAAAAGCTAAAATTTCTTTTATTTGCCGCTATAGGCTGTGCAAGCGCTTACGCCCAAAAACTACCCAACGTGCAGCAGGTAAGTTTACGCGCGCCGGCTAACGTTAAAGTAGATGGCAAGGCAACTGAATGGAATGATCAGTTACAGGCTTATAATACCACGTCTAATATCTCCTACTCAATAGCCAATAATAATGAAATGCTTTACCTTGTTATCCAGGCAAAAGACGTAAATGTTATCAATACTATTTTTGGGTACGGTTTTGAATTTGCTATTCACCGATCGGGGAGAAAGAACGACAACGATAAAATTGCTGTAAATTATCCGGTAAATCCCAACCAATGGGCCAATACTTTTAGAAAGAACGATGTAAGCGGCGACACATCTGCCAGCCGAGAAAATGAACTTTAATAACAAAAGAATAACGAATCTTAAAAAGTTAATTGTTAAGGGGATACCCGGCCTGGATACATTGTCAATATATAATGATGCCGGAATTATGGCAGCATGTCAGTTTGATATTAAAGGAGTTTATACTGTTGAGTTTGCAATCCCGCTTAAGCATTTGGGCCTTGCAGGCAATAGTGGTTCAACATTCTCTTACCACATGACGGTTAGCGGATATGTAGCACCTAAGAATTATACCATGGGTGCTGCGCCCATCATCCCGGGTATGGCACCACAACCCCAACCAACTGCTGCCGAAATAGAACAAGGCATAGCAGAACTAAATGCACGCATATACGCCAGAAACCCGCGTACTGATTTTTGGGGAGAGTATACGTTGGCTAAATAACTTTACTATGAAAAAGATCAAACTACTTCTTTTAGCGGCGTTTAGTTTTACAAGCGCTTGTGCCCAAAAGCTACCCGGCGTGCAGCAGGTAAGTTTGCGTGCACCTTCTACCGTCAGAATAGATGGTAAAGCAACAGAATGGGGCGATAAATTTCAGGCGTATAACCCCGCCACTGAACTTTTTTATACCATTGCTAATGATAGTAAAAAGTTATACCTGATTGCGCAAACAGACAACCAAAAGGTATTTAATAACATTATAAGTGGCGGCCTAAGGATAAACATACAAAAGGCGGGCAACAAAGCTGATGCAGGGGCTTGGGCGGTAAAATTCCCTTATCTGGAAAAAGGCAAAATACTATTGTTCACACTTCATAAAAAGGGCGAAATCCCGCCGCCCAAAGAGCTGGCTGATCATATAGCAGACTCAATAATGATAGTTAATAATAAAAAGCTTGCCGCTAATATAAAATGGATATATACAAATGGCATAACGGGTGTAGATAGCCTATTGTCGATATATAACGATAAAGGGATTGAAGGTGCGGCGGCCTTTGATGCCAAAAAAACTTATACTTATGAGTTGGCTATTGATCTTAAACTTCTTGGGTTATCCGCAGAAAATGCATCAAAATTCGCCTACCATATTATGGTGAACGCAGAGCCTAATAAATTTTCTATGAGTCAGTTTTTCGGCCCGGTTACCGGTGGGACCAATGGCGACGGCAGCCCTATGAGCCAGGCACAAATGGACGCAGTGGCCCAAAGCATACAAAAAACAGCAAATGATATAAGTGCCAGTACCGATTTTTGGGGCGAGTATACGTTGGCAAAATGACCCTTTAAGATTAAGTTTTGATATGCATTTACTGTTTCAAAAGCGTTTCATTTTGGAACACAAACACTACCAGTTTACAATTATCTGTAATACAGCTCTCTACAACACTTTTACAGCTAAATTTCCTGACTTATAAGTAGTTTCAAAGTGTTTCACTCAAAAAATTAAACAGCTTACTATCAAATACTTATATAAAAAAGCGTTTCATCCGTTTCACGTGTGTTATATTCTGTGTGAAACGGAACACCTTGCTAAAGAGCATAAAACCCCAACAGCATAATCTATCTGTTCCGGGTCCACATCCAGATGCAGCACAAAACGTATGCGGTTGGGCGCGGTAGCCATGGCCTTAACACCCCAGACAGTCAGCAGCTCAATTACAGACGAGGCGGGTTGAACGGTATCAAATAACACAATGTTGGTCTCAACCGGCATCACGCTGCTTACCCACGGGCATTGTGCAAGGGCTTCGGCAATTATACGTGCGTGGGCATGGTCTATCTTCAACCGCTCTACATGATGATCTAAAGCGTAAATACCCGCCGCCGCCAGAAAGCCCGCTTGCCGCCAGCCACCACCCAAAACCTTGCGTATGCGCCTGGCTTGTTTAATAGTCTCCCTATCAGCCAACAGAACCGACCCCACCGGCGCTCCCAACCCTTTTGATAAACAAACAGAGATACCGTTGAAGTATTGGCCATAGTCGGCAGCGCTATCGCCGGTATGCGCAAGGGCATTAAAGAGTCGGGCGCCATCCAGATGCAGCTTAAGTCCGCGAGAGCGGCAGAGGTCAGCAATGGGCTTTATTTGCTCCAATGTATAGCAACTGCCTCCGCCGCGGTTGCTGGTGTTCTCCAGCACCACCAAGCTGGTACGTGAGTAATGAATGTTATCGGCATTGATCTCGGGTTCTATCATCTCGGCAGTAATGAGCCCGCGGTAACCATTAAGCAACCGTGCAGACACGGCTGAGTTGAACGCTATACCTCCGCCCTCGTAACGGTACACATGCGCGGTTTGGTCGGTTATAAGCTCATCCATGGGCTGGGTGAAGCACTTAATGGCTATCTGGTTTGTCATGGTACCTGATGGACAAAACAGGCCAGCCTCCATACCGAACATGGCAGCGGCTTTTTCCTCTAATTGGCTAACGGTTTCATCCTCGCCAAACACATCGTCACCAACTTTGGCGTTTAACATGGCCTGTAACATACCCGGTGTGGGGCGGGTAAGGGTATCGCTTCTTAAATCAACGGTCATCATATATCAAATATGCTTAAAATTACGTTATTTGTGTTTTAGTATGATACGCCACATTACAACCTTTATATTATTCAGCCTACTAAGCATTAGCGCCATTGCCCAAAAATGGCAGCAAGGCTATTTTTACGATAAGCGGGGCGCAAAAAACGTAGGCTATATCAGCCAAAACCCATCAGGCAAGGGCCCCCTAAAAAACGAGGCCTTTATTGAATTTAAAGAGTACGAAAAGGACAAGCCCATTAAGCTAAGCGCCAGCGACATGAAGTCGTACGTGGTAGGTCGCGATAGCTTTATTGTGGCCATATCCCTTACCGACGATTGGGCAAGTGAGCAGATGGATTTTATCCGCGTAGCTATAAATGCTCCCCTAAAATTATACATGGCAAGGGTTGGCAACGTAAATGCACAGCAAAAAGCGGTATCGGTAAGCCCGGCCTTGAGCACTGGTTACGGTAGCGGCGGCATGGGTGCCGGCGTTGGCGGCGGCGTAGCCATTAACTTGGGCCGCAACCGCGGTGGTGGTGGCACGCACATAAGCTATTTCTATGGCGAAAGCACCAACGGCATGAAAGCCATAACCCCCGAAAACTTTGTTGACGTGATGATAGAAGTGATGGGTGATGAACCCGCAGCTGTTGAACAATTAAGAAGCGGTAAAGTGGGCTTGAAGGATATTGAGAAGATAATTGCCTATTATCATTCCTTGCAGGACGAGCGCAGCAGGCGCAGCAACTAAAGGTTTTGAGCGATAACAAAGCCGCTTGCCCAGGCCCACTGAAAATTGTATCCGCCCAGCCACCCTGTAACGTCAACGCACTCGCCACCAAAGAACAGGCCTGGCACTTTCTTAGCTTCCAACGTTTTTGAGTAGAGTTCGTCAGTTGATACGCCGCCGCGCATAACTTCGGCTTTATCGTAACCCTTATCGCCGGCAGGCTTTACCTTAAAATTATGGATGAGGTTGTGGATACTCTCGAGATCCGTTTTACTTAGTGATGCCAGGTTTTTATCAACAGGTAAATGATCGCTCAGCGCCTCAACAAACTTGCGGGTGTATAGCGTAGTAAGGAAGTTTAGCAGCATTTTTTTGCCGTTTACTGTTCGTTCTTCTTGTATAAGTTGGCCTATATCCCTATCCGGTAACAGATCAATATAAATAAACTCCCCCGGCCGCCAGTAGGATGAGATTTGCAAAATGGCCGGGCCGCTAAGGCCCCAATGCGTAAACAGAATATTCTCATCAAAGCTGGCCCTATCGTTCCAAACCCGGCAAAAAATGCTGTTGCCCGACAGCTGCTCATACCAAGGCTGATCTTTGCCTGTAATGGTTAGGGGCACAAGGGCAGGCGCTGTGTTGACAATATTTAAGTTGAACTTACGCGCAGTACGCAAGCCAAAATCAGTTGCGCCCATTTTAGCTATGGGCAGGCCGCCAGAGGCGATAACTACCTTGGATGCGGTAAGTTCCACTTCCTCGCCATAGCTTTCATAAACTACTTTAAAGCCATCAGCAGTTTGCTCAATCTGCTTAACATCTGCATTGCATTCTATTTCCTGACCGAGATCCTGGCACAGATCGGTAAATACTTTAACCACATCGCGCGCCTTATCGCTCTCCGGGAAAAGCTGACCCAAGGTTTTTTCTTTGCCGGTTATGCCGTAGGTTTCAAAAAAACTAATGGTATCGTCAACCGTCCACTGCGCAAAAGCCGACTTTACAAAATGCTCGTTCTCGCTAATAAACTGTTGGTCTGTAGTGTAAAGATTGGTGTAATTGCAACGTCCACCGCCGCTGATCAATATCTTGGCGCCTACCTTGTCGTTCTTTTCCAGAATAAGCGTTTGTTTACCTAAAAAACCAGCCTGAACAGCGCACATCAATCCGCATGCGCCACCGCCGATAATTATAGCATCAAAATGGGTTTGTTTTATTAATTTTGCAGACATGGGTGAAGTTTCGCAAATATCAGAATTTGGCAAGATACTTATCTTTTTAATTGCGGGAATAATTATGGTATGCGTTGGCTTTTTGGCCAACCGCGTTTTATCTACCAATAAACCAAATCCCGTCAAGCTCTCTTCGTACGAATGCGGTGAAGAACCAACAGGTAATGCCTGGTTGCCGTTTAACCCACGGTTTTACGTTATAGCGCTGGTTTTCCTGTTGTTTGATGTGGAAATGGTGTTCATTTTCCCTTGGGCCACGGTATTCGGCAATCACGAAATTATAGCTGCTGCACCTAATTGGGGTTGGTTCTCGTTAGCAGAGATGTTTATATTTTTAGGCATACTGATATTAGGCTTGGTTTACGTATGGGTAAAAGGTGATCTGGATTGGATTAAGCCAAACCCTGTCGTACCCACTACCAACGTCAACATTCCCGCATCGTTGTATGAAAAAGTAAACCTGCAGCAAAGCGCTTATCTTGTTAAAAAGTTTGGAGCGGAACCTGTTGTTATGGAACCTTTAGCCACCGTAACAACCGAAAAACCGGTAAGTGAGACACCCATAAGAAAGCCTATGTTCAAACCTACCTTTAAAAAACCTGCAAGCGATGAGTGATCTAAATAACGAGGGCGGTGGTTTTGTAGTTACCAAATTGAACGATCTGCTTAACTGGTCGCGGTTATCATCAGTATGGCCGCTGCAGTTTGGTATAGCCTGCTGCGCCATCGAAATGATGGCCTCGTATGCTTCAACTTATGATCTGGAGAGATTCGGTGTCTTTCCGCGTGCTTCAGCACGCCAGGCAGATGTTATCATTATAGCCGGTACTGTTACCTTTAAAATGGCCGAACGCATTAAACTTTTGTATGAACAAATGCCCGAGCCTAAATATGTTATTTCAATGGGATCATGCTCCAATTGCGGCGGCCCATATTGGCAGCATGGTTATCATGTAGTGAAGGGTGTTGATCGGGTAATTCCGGTTGATGTATATGTGCAGGGCTGCCCACCCCGCCCTGAGGCATTGATTGGCGGTATATTGGAGCTGCAAAAGAAAATTGAAGGGGAACAACTCATCAAAATATAATGTACAACCTAAGCAATTACAAAAAACACGCCTTAAAAAACATCCTTTGGGTGGGTTTTTTGGTTGGCACGTTGGATGGACTTGCGGCTTTACTACTTAATTACAACGTCGGTCCGGCACCGATATTCAAATTTATAGCAAGCGGCGTGTTCGGTCCAGACGCATTCAAGGGCGGCACCGAAATGGTTGTGGCGGGCATTGTGTTTCATTACCTCATTGCTTATTTGTTTACAACAGCTTTTTATCTACTATATCCTTTCAGCCTATCATTGTTAAAAAACAAGTATGTTGTGGCCAATGTTTACGGTGGGATAACATGGCTTTTTATGAATATGATCGTGGTACCGCTAAGCAAGATCGGCCCGCATGATTTTAAAGCGTTTGCTGTTGTTAAGGCTTTGTTGGTATTGATAATTTGTATAGGGTTACCTATTGCTCTGATAGCGGATAAGAAGTTACACGCAGACAGATAGCACAATTACCTATATTTTTTGAAAGATTTAGGGTAAACTTGCAATTGGAAATGAAAACATTTTACGGAGACCTTAAACTCGGCATTTTAGGCGGCGGACAATTGGGCCGCATGCTGATACAACAGGCTATAAATTATAACGTTACGGTTAAAGTACTCGACCCTGATCGAGAAGCTCCTTGCCGCAAATTATGTGATGAGTTTGTGGTAGGCGCACTAAACGATTATCAAACAGTTTACAACTTCGGCAAAAAGGTTGACCTGCTAACAATTGAGATTGAGAAAGTTAACGTGGACGCCCTTGAGCAGTTAGAGAAAGAAGGCGTATTAGTTTATCCACAGGCACGTGTTATCCGGTTGATACAGGATAAAGGCCTGCAGAAGCAATTCTTTAAACAAAACGATATCCCCACTGCCCCGTTCCAGGTAATTTCTTCGCCTGCAGAATTGGAGCAGATCAGCATGCCTTTTCCATTCATTCAGAAGTTAAGGCGAGATGGTTATGACGGCCGTGGCGTTTATAAGGTGGTTGATAGATCGTATTTAAAGGAAGCATTTAAAGAGCCCAGCCTAATTGAGCAGTGGATAGATTTTGAAAAAGAACTAGGTGTAATTGTGGCGCGTAATGAAAGCGGCGACATCAGCGCCTTCCCGATGGTGGAGATGGAATTTAACCCGGATGTTAACTTGGTTGAGTTTCTCATCACCCCTTCTACCCTTCCATTTGAAATACATCAGCAAGCTGAAAACATCGCCAAAAAAATAGCCGACGACCTAAAAATTGTGGGCCTGTTAGCGGTTGAAATGTTTTTAACCAAAGACGGCCAGATATTGGTAAACGAATTGGCACCGCGCCCACATAACAGCGGTCACCAAAGTATTGAGGGTAACGTAGTATCGCAGTTTGAGCAACACTTACGCGCGATATTTGACCAACCGCTTGGTGATACCGCCTGCCTTAACAATGCCATAATGGTTAACGTTTTAGGCGAAGAGGGCCACGAAGGACCGGCAGTTTACCAGGGAATTGAGAAAATATTAAAATGCCCCGGCGTATACGTACATTTATATGGCAAAGCTTTAACCAAGCCTTACCGTAAAATGGGACATGTTACCATAATTGACGCAGACCGTGAAAAGGCTATTGAGAAGGCGAGGTTTGTGCAGAAGACTTTAAAAGTTATTAGTTAAGATTTTTAAGCTCGCTAATTAATGAACCTAAAATCGGTTGTCGTTTTACTTAACTTTCTGTTGATATCGATAACTGCCTTTGGGCAATATACTTATATTCAAAAACTAGGTAGTATTGCTACTGTTGCGTTACCAGATACGCCTAAATTGGTTGATGCAGAGGGCATTAAGCAGTATGTAGCAGTTAATGAAAACGGAGTAGTTTTTCAAGCGGCTTTCGTACATGTAAATAAGGGCTTAAAAAATATTTTTTCTTCCTCTCGTATCGACTCTTTGTATGTGGATTATTTAAAAGGGTTTTTACATAGCACTAAAGGTAAACTGATATATAAAGACAAAATTAAAATAAACGGGCATCAAGCCATACAATTCGCTTTTAAGGGAATAGCAAAAGATCAAATCATTTACGGACATTATCGTACGGTGCTCTTAGGCGATACATTAGTATCATGCGGAGTTTTATCATCAGACTTGGTGCCTAAAAACGAACGAATTATTAAGGCATTTTTTGATACATTTAAGGTAATAAGCGTAGCAGAGTTAGACGAAATTGACGCATCCACTGCTGCGCATAAATTTGGTAGCGCTATAGGAATATTAATTGTGGTTGCTATTCCATTAGTTATAGGATTAGCGATCGTATTTCTATTAAGAAAAATAATATATAAAAAACAAAAAAAGCTCCCTTAATATGAGTTTCAGTAAGGTTAAAGTAGGAATAATAATGGGCAGTAAATCGGATCTTCCGGTTATGCAGGATGCTGCTGACGTGTTAAAGGTACTAGGTGTTGAATACGAAATAACCGTTGTATCGGCCCACCGCACGCCCGACCGTATGTTTGCCTACGCCCGCGAAGCTGCGGGGCGTGGTATCAAGGTGATTATCGCCGGCGCCGGTGGCGCGGCGCATTTGCCGGGCATGGTGGCTTCACTAACTCATTTGCCTGTTATTGGTGTTCCGGTAAAGTCAAGTAATTCGATTGACGGCTGGGACTCTATCCTGTCTATCCTGCAAATGCCTAATGGTATCCCCGTTGCTACAGTGGCATTAAACGCAGCAAAAAATGCAGGTATACTAGCTGCACAGATCATATCAACCGCTGACGAAACCGTTGTTAAAAATCTTATTGCGTTTAAAGAGGATCTGAAGAAGAAAGTGGAGGAGTCGGCAGAGGATATGGGTAAGTAATCTTGCTGTTGTCGCCGATGTCTTTTTAGGTGAAGAATATATTAAAAAACAAAAAACCCGAATATAAAATTAAGGCGACACCTATCAATACAAATACCATATTGATCAATCTGGTATCATCGCCTTTTATTAAAAACTCTTTGGGATCGTCAACAAAATATTGAATTGTAACCTGCTGACCATTGGCATATTTTATCGGGTTACTACCTTCACTATACTCTTCCCTTATCAATAATTCATCCTCCGTTGCAAACCTTATAATCGGGTAATAAATAACCGAGCTCATATTTCCCGAACCTCTGCTATAATTTTCTTTCTGATCAACGACGGTGCCGGTAACTTCCTTGCAGTTGCTCAATATTTTTCTTTTGCGCTCGCCTCTGCCTTTAATAACAAAAATAACAATCAGGCCGAACACCAGTGATAAAAGCGGTTGGTAATAAATTTCATCCATGCAATAAAATTACCGAAAATATTGATCGTTGATCTATCATGATTTTTGCAGATTTAGAACCAATGAATTAGCTTTTAAGAGTAAAACCTAATCAAACTTAATCACCTGCGGCCCTGAAATCCGCGCAACGTGGCAATTACAGCCACCTGATATTTTAAATATGGCGGTTTTAGTTTGTCCGGTTGTGGGATGTGTTGCTGTAACAATTACCTCATCGCCTGTTGTTGAAAGCTTACCAAGTACATTATCATCTGCAACGGTGTAACCGTAACTATTTGATCCCGGGTTGCTGCCTGATGACAGCGTTTCATTAGTGCGTTGATTGACCGCCGTAAAATTTTTCACATCCACGGCATTTCCATTCTTATCCTGAAACTGCACGCTTATTGACGCAAACACCATGGTACATGCCTGCGCCGGGCAATCAATCACATCCTGTTGAATTTTACTACAACCGAAGCAGCAGGCAACTAATAATACAATGAATATTTTTTTTGTCATGGCAGATGATATTTTGTTGAACATATTTCATCTGAAACGCTAAGACACTTTCAAACGCTACACTTCCCTTCAACTATTCCACTGCTTAAGTGAGCGGATCTAATTCAACTGCGGGTTTTCGGGGAAATTAGCAATGTGAGCAAAACGCTGCCCCATACTTATTACCACTTGTTTCCACATTTGCTGATCGTTGCTGTTAAACAACATTTCGCTGTTAAATTTATCGGTTACCAGCCAACTGTTGTCTCTTATCTCGTCGGATAATTGTTCGGGCGACCACCCGGAGTATCCCATAAAAAACTTTATCTCTGTCTCGTTTAATTGATAGCTGCTCACCAATTCTTTCACCTGTTCAAAATCGCCGCCCCAATAAATTCCTTCCGTTAATTCAATTCCGCCATCAATTTTTTCGGGCGCGCGATGGATGAAATGCAGTGTGTTTGCCGCTACCGGGCCGCCGGTAAATACCGGGATCTCAGAATAGGAAACATCAGGCAAAACATCACCTAATAAATAGTCGCTTTGATGATTCAATATAAAACCCATCACCCCTATATCGGCATACTCCGTTATTAAAATAACCGACCGCTTAAAGTTGGGGTCCATCATAAAGGGCTCTGATATTAACAATCCGCCCGCCGTTGGTGTAATTGAATTTAACATCGTTTTTATTTTTATATAATATAGACACAATTAACAAGCCAAAGTAAATTATTGCCTAAGTAATATTTTGCTATACAATATTAAGTATTACGGCTTAATAAATTTGTAAGTTTGCAGGTAATGAACCGCGAAGAATTACAAAATTTAAGGAAAGACTACAGTTCAGCCTCGTTAACTGAAAAGGACAGCGACGCTAACCCCATTAAGCAGTTTGATGCCTGGTTTAACGAGGCAATAACAGCAAATGTGCTTGAGCCAAACGCCATGACGCTTTCAACCGCTACCACGGATGGGCGACCGTCAGCGCGGGTTTTATTATTAAAAGATTATAATCCGGATGGGTTTTCTTTTTATACCAATTACTTAAGCCGGAAAGGCCGCGAAATAGCTAAAAACCCCATGGGGGCGATTACCTTTTTTTGGGGCGAGTTAGAGCGCCAGGTGCGCATAGAGGGCACTATAGAAAAACTGAGTAAGGTTCAATCCGACAGGTATTTCAACTCCAGACCCAAAGGCAGCCAGATAAGCGCAGTAGTTTCGCCTCAAAGCCAGGAAATTGGCAGTCGCGGCGAGTTGGACAGCATGATGGTTAAGGCGGAGAACGAGTATAAGGACAAGGAAGTTTTGAAGCCTGCGCATTGGGGGGGATATATATTAAAACCCCGCGTAATTGAGTTTTGGCAAGGCAGACCAAGCCGTATGCACGATCGTATTGTTTATAAAAAAGTTGACAATAAAACCTGGAAAAAAGTACGCCTTGCGCCATGAGTTTTGACGGTATCAAACAAATATTAACAGATAAATTTGGCGCCGCAGTTATTGTCGGCGAGGAAACGTCGGTTCTGCAACCTGCATTGCTGATAGCTCCTGATCTGATAGCTGGTGTATGTTTGGAACTGCGCAATAACCCATTAACCTATTTCGATTTTCTATCATGTCTCACTGGCGTTGATCATGGTGCCGAAGATGGCCGCTTTGAGGTGGTTTATCATTTATCATCCATCCCCTATCATTTACAGCTCACTCTAAAAGTGGCCAAGGTGCATGACAGGGCAATCCAAGACCTTCCATCATTTAAAAGCGTAGCCGATGTGTATCGCACTGCCGAATGGCATGAGCGTGAAGCCTATGACCTGGTAGGGATATTTTTTGAAGGCAATCCCGATCTGCGCCGTATTTTATTGCCGGACGATTGGGAAGGTTACCCGTTAAGGAAAGATTATACTAACGCTGAATATTATAAGGGAATTAAGATAGATTGATGTCGGATTTCGGATGTTCGATTTCGGATATTTTTATTGAAAGATGGATAAAGCGGAACTAAAACGTAGAACACAAAGATTTGCAGTTGATGTTATTAAGTTTACTGAGGGTATCCCTTATATCGCGCCGCTAACACATTATGTAATCAATTGCTACGAAGTGCTACGTCAGTAGGTGCTAACTATAGGGCGGCGTGCAAAGGTAAATCAACTGCCGACTTTATTAATAAGATAGTAATCTGTGAAGAAGAAGCAGATGAGTGTATATATTGGATCGATTTGTTGATGGAAGCAGAGTTAGTTCAACCGAATCAAGTAATTACTTTACGAAACGAGGCCAACGAACTAACTGCTATATTTACGACCATAGGAAAAACAGCCAAAGAAAATCAAAGAATAAAAAATTCAAAAAAATAAAATCGAAATGGAACATTCGAAATTTGAAATAAAAACAAATAATTCCGAAATCGAACATCCGAAATCCGAAATCAAAATAAATTGAACATTCGAAATTCGAAATAAATTGAACCAGGCTTTAAAAAACTATAACGAAAAAATCTCTGCTGCAAGCGTAGAAGACATGGTGCTGAACATGGGGCCGCAGCATCCGTCTACGCATGGGGTTTTGCGGTTGGAGTTGATTACCGACGGCGAGATTGTGAAAGAGGTGATCCCACACATGGGTTACCTGCACCGCTGTTTTGAGAAACATGCAGAGCGGCTTACCTATCAGCAAACCATTCCGTTTACCGACAGGATGGACTACCTGGCATCAATGAATAATAGCCACGCTTGGGTAATGGGCGTTGAGCGTATGTTGGGCATTGATAAAGATATCCCTAAACGTGTTGAATATATCCGCGTGTTGGTTTGCGAGCTTAATCGCATCGCCTCCCACTTAATTGCTGTCGGAACTTATGGTATTGATATTGGTGCTTTTACACCATTTTTATGGTGTTTCCGCGACCGCGAACATATAATGGGGATGTTAGAGTGGGCATCCGGCTCGCGCTTGTTGTATAACTACATTTGGGTAGGTGGTTTATTTTACGATCTGCCTGTAGGGTTTGAGGAGCGCTGCCGCGAGTTTGTAAACTACTTTAAGCCTAAAATGGTTGAACTTAATCAATTGCTTACCAATAACCAGATCTTTATAAGTCGCACCGCTAATATTGGCGTGCTACCGCTTGATGTGGCTATTAATTACGGCTGCTCGGGCCCAATTGTGCGGGCATCCGGCTTAAAATATGATCTGCGCCGCATAGATGGTTACTCTGCTTACCCCGAACTTGATTTTGATATCCCGGTAGGTAAGGGAGAAATGGGCAGCAAAGGCGATTGCTGGGACCGCTACAAGGTTCGTATTGACGAGATAGAGCAGTCGCTTAAAATTATTGAACAATGCCTTGATCGCCTGCAAAAAGAATTAAAACGCACACCCGACTTTGATCCGCGCGCCAAACTCCCACGTAAACTCACACCAAAGCCACAGGATTACTATGTACGCTGCGAAGGACCAAGGGGTGAACTGGGCTTTTACTTTATCCACAAGCAAAATAAAGAACTAAGTAAGGACGGTTCCATACGGATGACAGACACCGAAGTACCTTTCCGCGCAAAAGCTCGTGGGCCCGGCTTTAATAACCTGTCTGTACTGCCTGAGTTGGCTAAAGGCGTTATGATAGCCGATCTGATAGCTATAGTAGGATCAATTGATTTTGTATTAGGCGAAGTTGACCGCTAATAAAAAGAGACGCTTTAGGCGTCTCTTTTTGTTTATAAAATGTCGGTGTTTTATTAGTTACCGTATGTTTTAACCATAAAAGTAAAATTTTTAACCTTTTCTATTTTATCAGCCTCGTTCAAACCAGACAGAGAACTCTTTTTGGTAAGCGTTACTTTTTGGGTCAGCGAATCTTCAGGAATGTTCTTTATAGCGTCCAACAAATATTTTGATTTGATGGCATAATGCGCCCCCTCTGTTTGAGCTTCTTTTGCATCAGTAATACCAACTAAATTGCCCCTGGCATCCAAAAGCGGGCTACCACTATTGCCGGGCAAAATGTTAATATCTATCTGGTAATGTAAAGTATCGCGGCGGTAACCGGTTTTAGCTTCTAAATAACCTGTGTGGAATGTTGCTGTACGATCAGGATAACCGTAAGTAAACAATCGCTCGCCAAGAGCACTTTCTGAACGCTTGATGGCATACGGAATTGTGCCTAAACCGGAAAATGATTTATCTGCTATTTTAAGGATTGCCAGATCATGTTGAGGCTCAGTATATAAAACATTAGCTTTGAATGACTTCCCTTCTTCATTTTGCACATAAACCGAATCGGCGTTCTCAATTACGTGATAGTTGGTAGCAATAATACCGTCGGATGTTACAGCGAAACCGGTACCGGTACCGCTGTAACGATCGTCAGTTTTTTCCTGTTGCGATTTTATTGCATTGATAGACTTGCTAAGTGTAGCATTTGATCTGTCTAATTGGGCAACTTTGCTTTTTAGCGCCTGCAAATTGTCGTGATTATCAAACTTACCGGCACCCCACAAAATAGATAAAACTGCTAAAATGGTTACCGAAGCCGCCACCGATATTTTTGAATGATGGTTACGCCATAGGCGCACAACCCATAATGGATGAGCCATAAGGCTTTCCTTCAGATCGTGTACGTCAATTTCCTGGTGGATGGTGTTCAGGCGGTTTTCTAACTCCACCCGTTCGCTGTATTGTTTAAGTAAGCCGGCAAAAAGCTGATGTTCCACAACTTTCGCATCAAATCCGGCATCAGCTTTACGCATCGCTTCAAATTCTTTACGTTCCGCCGCGGTCATCTGGCCGCTATGGTATCGCTCAATATTCTCTAAAACCTGACGCTCACTCATCTTGATTTACCCTCCGTTTTATATCTGCTGAAAAAACAATTTTTTCAGCCTTTGCAGGCATTTATATTTTTGTGTTTTGGCATTATCGGCATTGGTATAGCCAAAACGTTCACAGATCTCCTGCATTGATCTGTTATGTATATAAAAATCTTCCATAATGGTTTTGCAGGGTTCGCCCAACAATTGTAAGGCGCTTTCCATTTTTTTAAACTGAAGGTCGCGATCCTCATGTTTTTCAAGATCATCCTCCTCAACCGGAAGAAATTCCTGGAAATCTTTGATATCGCCACCGTACCGGTTTATCTGGTTAAGTCGTTTTAGCCACAAACGCCTGCAAACAGAATAAATGTAAGTTTTTAGCTTACTGCTTAACTCAAAATCACCTGCCTTAACCTTATTATAAAGAACAATTATAGCCTCCTGATAAATATCCTTTGCATCATCCTCATCGCCGCTGTTGTTTATTATCAGCTGCAATATCATCGGGAAATACGCAACATACAGCTTTTTTAATGCTGTTTCTGAGTTGTTGAGTATACCAAGAATAACTTCGCTGTCTGTTGGCGTTGAATCTTTTAGCTCTTTATTCACTACTTAATACCTTTTATATAAAATTGTAACCCAACGCGGGTGATAAAAAAATAAAAGTATAAATATTATTACAATGTGCTATGCTCAACGCCAACAGAAAGTTTTTAATGCTGATTTCGTCGAAATATATTATTTAAAGAAAAATGGGGTTACCTTTTTTAATTGAAGGTATTAACAGTTACATATAACTTAAAAACATTTCTATTATGAAAAATTTATTTAAACTGGCTTTCGTAGCCTTAGCTTTAGCAACAACGGTTTCTGCCTGTAAAGGTGATGGTGACAAAGGAGTTGACACAACTGTAGTTGATTCAACTGTGAAGGTTGATTCTACTATCAAAGTTGATTCTACTGTAACTGATACAGTTCATACTGACACCGCTGCAAAAATGTAATTTTTAAATTTAGTGGCTGATTATTAGCTATTTTACAAAAGGTAACCTATTTTTTTAAAATACATGGGTTACCTTTTGCTTTTTGTTGTATTAACAGCAAAACTATATAGTCACTTTTAAAATTTTAAAAAAATGAAAAACTTAAAAATCGCTTTCGTAGCATTAGCTATCGCAACTTCATTCGCAGCTTGTAAAGGTAAAGAAGAAGCTGTTGTTGATTCTCCAGCTGTTGACACTACAGTAGTTGATACTACTGCTGCTGACACTACTGCTGACACAGCTGCTAAAGACACAACTACTAAAATGTAATCCATTTTTAGCTAAACAAAAAAGGCCTCCGATAACTCGGAGGCCTTTTTTGTTTTAAACCGATTAATGAACCGTGCTATCGCGTAATGCTTTGATCTCATCATGCGAAGCTTGTAAAACTACCAGTTGATCATTTAACAGATCCCTTACATAAGCCGGCAAATGTTCTTCGGCCAGGGCGCTTCTGTAAGCTTTCAAAATGGCGTCTTCACCAAATTCGCAATCTTCTAAAATGGTATGTTCGCTGTGGCCGGTAAACTTAGCCCGCAGATCCAGCCAGTTGCGGTGTATGGTACCGCTTACGCTGGTGCCGGTTTCGGCATCCTGACCCAAAGCTTCAACTTCTTTAGCCAATTGCATTTTAAGATGGTGGCTTTCGCCAATTTTTTCAGTAAAGGTTGCCCTTAGTTCTTCGTCGCCCTCTACATCTTTTAAGGCTTTCTCAAAACCCTTTACCCGGTCGTTATTGATCTCTATCAGATCATTCAAAATTCCAACTGTTTCCTTTGTGTTTTCCATGATATTAGATGTTTATTAAATAACCTGAGTAAACGCAAACTGTTTTAATTTAAAAAACATTTATTTTCACATTTGTAAATAAATTATTTCGATCGAAATTTCGACATAAGCCATAAAATTAGAACCAGGATAACCACTACGGCTACTATCCCGGTAACTGCGCCGGCTTTAAAAATTCCGCCAATTACCTCGCAACTGCTTAACATGGTTACGAGTAAAATAAAAAAAGGTAGGGTGAGCTTTTTCATAGGTTTACATTTTAGTAGGTCTATTTCAATAATTGCGCCTTTTTTTACCCCCGCATAAAAAGCAATTCCCGGGCCTTTAAAATGTAGTTTTATAGCTACACTTTGTTTTATTATTAGCTTATAAACGATATATAACTATTTTTACCGCCCAAATGCAGCCACTATTTTCTATAGCCCATGCTACCGTAAAACTGTTTAACAACACGGTATTTGCCGATCTGAATTTCAGCATCAATAAAGGTGAGCATTGGGCCATTGTGGGCGAAAGTGGATCGGGTAAAAGCGCACTGCTGCAAACCATAGCGGGTAATTTAAACGCCGCCGGCGGAAATATACACTATCATTTCTTTGAAGAATACATCCGCCAACATCCTGACCAAAAAGGCTATATCACTCATCACAAAATGATAGCTTTGGTTGAACCCCGGCATCATTTCAGAAATCTATCTAACACTACCGAATTTTATTACCAGCAGCGCTATAACTCCTCCGACTCAGAAGATGCGCTCACCGTTGCCGCGTATCTGGATACTATCAAGCCCTTAACCGGCGGCAATAGCTATTGGAATTATGACAAGATAGTTTCTGCATTAAAGCTAGGGGAGCTTAAAGAAAAACAGCTCATCAAACTATCCAACGGTGAGGGCAAACGCTTACGTATTGCAGCCGCGCTGATGAGAAACCCTGTGCTGCTCTTGCTGGATAGCCCACTTACAGGGTTGGATGTTGAAACCCGACGGGAGTTTAATAACATTATTGGCGAAATTGCCGCCTCAGGTATTACCATTTTAATGGCTACCTCACCCGATGAACTACCGGATATTATTACAAACGTAGCCCTATTAAAACATGGCGACATTAATTGGTATGGACCAAAAGATCAGTTTAAAACCCACCTGGCTGCCCTGCCGCCGGATACCGGCGTAAATAAAGCGGAGATAAAATCGCTTTTAAATTTAAACGCTGCAGAAACCTTCAGGCAAATAATCAGCATGAAGAACGTGACCATAAAGTACGGCGACAATGTAATTTTAGACAAAGTAAACTGGCATGTAAAACCCGGCGACAAATGGGCGCTATTAGGCCACAACGGAGCGGGTAAATCAACTTTACTGAGCTTAGTTAACGGCGATAACCCCCAGGCCTACGCCAATGATATTGTGTTGTTTGACAGAAAACGCGGGAGCGGCGAAAGCATTTGGGACATCAAAAAGAAAACCGGCTTTGTCTCGCCCGAACTGCATCAGTATTTTCCAACTGATAACAGCTGCCTGCAGGTAATTGAGTCAGGTTATTATGATACCCTCGGCTTGTTCAGACAAAGCAACCCAAAACGCGCGGAAATTGCCTTACGCTGGATGAAAGCATTGGAGATTGATAAATACGCACGCGTGTTATTAAAAAACATTCCCGCAAGTGCGCAGCGGCTTTGCTTGCTTGCCCGCGCACTCATTAAAAACCCGCCGCTATTAATTTTTGATGAACCCTGCCAGGGAATGGACGCGCACCAGGTACAGCATTTTAAAACGCTTGTTGATACCATTTGCAGCTTAAGCAATGTTACACTGATCTACGTTACCCATTACCAGCACGAAATACCGAACAGTGTCGATAAGGTTTTGAAACTGAAAAAAGGAAAAGTTGTGTTATGAGATAATGAACGGGCACCATTAAAAAACCCCGCTAACCTATTCGGCAGCGGGGTTTTTCCATTATATATGTTGAGTTTAATATAGTTTTACATTTCTGCGTAAACCGGTTTTTTAACACCGTTATCATACGCTTTTAAGTTTTTCTTCAATAGCTTACGTGCTACGTGAATGCGGGTTTTAACAGTACCAATCGGAATCGCTAAATGATCTGCTATCTCATGGTATTTATGTCCTTCAAAATACATAGTGAACGGCACATAGTAATCAGCAGGTAGCCTGTCTAAAGCTCTCTTGATGTCGTCCATCACAAATTTAGCCTCGCCCTGATTTTTAGTAGAGCTGAATACCAGGTTAGGCGATGAGATCTCGTCACTCTTGGTAACAAAAGTGCTCATTTTAACAAAACGGCGATAATTGTTAATGAAAGTGTTTTTCATGATGGTATACAACCAACCTTTCAAATTAGTGCCTTCTTTAAACTTATTATAATAAGTAATGGCTTTTAAAATAGTGTCTTGCACTAAATCGTTCGCGTCGTCTGCGTCGTGTGTAAAGTGTAAGGCGTATGACCTTAATGAACTTGCTTGACGTAATACCAGGGTGTTAAACTCAATTTTTGTCATTTTGCTAATGTTTTGTATTGCATTTAAGACAAAGTTGATACCACAATACGATTTCATCTGCTTTTAAACATTAGCGGCAATGACTTAACAATGACAGGAATTTAGTTGTGTATTATCCACACAAAAAATAATGTATATGTTTGATTTACAGACATATATGTATGATTATTTTTTGCACAAAACTAACTCAATATCAGTTGATACAATGCAAATATTAACAAGGAAAAAAGTTTTTATCTTATTTAATAATATTCACTTCGCGTTGTAGGGCAACGCCAAATTTAGTGTACACACTGTCTATGATTTGCGACGAAAAATTGTACACCTCCTGCCCCGTAGCGCCACCGTGGTTAACCAGCACCAGCGCCTGGTTTTTCCATGTACCGGTATTGCCAACCACTTTTCCCTTCCAGCCGCATTGCTCTATCAGCCATCCGGCGGCCAGTTTAACCAGCCCTTCGCCTGCAGGATAATGCACTACATCAGGGCGATTTATTAAGATGGGTGCAAACTCATCTGCAGTAATAACAGGGTTTTTAAAGAAACTGCCCGCATTACCTATGGTAGAAGGATCGGGCAATTTAGCTACGCGGATGTGCGACACCACCTGCGATACATCCTTAATATTAGGTTGGGTTATGCCCCTGTACGCCAACTCCTGCTCAATGGCACCGTATTTTAAATTAAGATTAGGTATAAGGGACAGATGAAACTTAACGGAAGTAATAATGAATTGCTCCTTCAGTTCGTCTTTAAAAACGCTTTCGCGGTAGCCAAATTTGCAATCGGCTTTGGTAAAGGTTTTAAATTTGCCTGTGGCTATCTCAAAGGCTTTGCAGCTTTCAAAAACATCCTTCAACTCAACACCATAAGCGCCTATGTTTTGTATGGGCGATGCGCCAACCGAGCCGGGTATCAAACTCAGGTTTTCTAAACCGGCAAAGTCGTGTTTCACTGCATAATTTACCAGATCGTTCCAAACCTCGCCTGCGCCTGCTTCAACAAATACCTCGTTATGGTTAATGCGATGTTCGATACCGCGGATGTTCAATCGGATAACCAAACCATCAAAATCGTTTATCAGCAGCATATTGCTGCCGCCGCCCATTACCAAACGCCGGGTGTGCTGCCATTGCGGATCCATAAACAACTCCACCAGGTCGTCCTCATGGTTGATCTCCACAAAAAAGCGGGCATTAACATCAACGCCAAAAGTGTTAAAGTTTTTTAGGGATACGTTTTCCTGTATTTGCAGCATGTGGGCGAATTTCGGAAATAAATTAGTTATTTTTAGATAAACTAATGTACCATGTTAACCGCCCCCCTTTCAAAAAAACACCTTATAGCTGCTCTGCTTTTAATATTTCTGCTTTCCTGTCAACAGAGCAAAGAAGAAAAAGCCTTTAAAATCTTTAACGAAGGTGCTTCCTTGTCGTTAGAAGCATATGAAGAATCGGAAAAAGGGAATCAGGAAAAAGCAAATGAGCTGAATAATGAGGCAATAAAAAAGTTTGAGGAAACATTAAAAACAGATTCCAATCACAAGGTTGTGCGTAGTGCTTTAGCCCATAGTCTTTACCTGAATAGAAATTACAGGGAAGCTATTAATTGGTTTAAAAAAGCTAACACAATAGATAAATCATCTGCCGCAAATTACAGGGAATTGGGTTTAAGTGAAATAAACCTGGGTATGGTTAAAGAAGGTGAAAAAGATCTGCTTAAGGCTTTTGAATTAGATAAATCCAAAGAAATTAAAGACATTACTGTGGAAGATTTGCATGACGTTGGTAAACTTGCTTTTGCTTATGGAGAAGGCTATGAAAAAGAAGGTAAAAAAGAGGAAGGTTTAAATTATAAAAAATTTTCTGTTGGAGTTTTAAACCTCGCTTTTAAAATTGATTCCTCAAGAACTGATATTCAGAAAACCGCACTGGATTACAATAAAAAAATAAATTGATCAGTCGCATAGGAGGGCCTGCTCGCGCTCGTTTACAACGAGTGCGTAACACTTAACAGCGTTTGCAACGCGATACAATCGCAACCCCACATTAAGCACTCGTTACAAACGAGCGCAAGGTTTACTGGTTGTTAGGGCTTGCTATCTAAAATTGCATCTACAGCTTTTGCAATATCATACAGGTTACCATTCCGTTGGTTAGTTAAGATAATGATGGTTCTGCCTTTGCCTGTGTTTGTTGTGAGCAACGCCTGATAGTGCATTGCGGTGCCATCGTGTACGTGGGTCGTTATTTTATCTCCCTCCATAGTGCCGCCCCCCAGGCCTGATTGATTATCGGGCGCAAAGGGAATGAGGATTTGACGTGTAGAAGTTGGATCTATAAGGCGAAAGTTAACTATACATTCCGACCATTTGTAAAAATCGTCTAAATTCAGCGCCGTCCATCCCGATATTGGAACTGCAAGGCCATCCTGTACAAAACTTTCATTAAATGATTTGGCCATTAACGGTTCACTGTCGGTTGGGTCTACAATACCATTGCTGATACCTGCTTTTTTTAGTAAAGTTTGCTGTACAAATTGGGTAAAAGGCATACCTGTAACCTTTTCAATTAGTCGTCTGCGTAAAAAAGTATTGTTGTTGTTATAAGCGTATTTGCTGCCGGGTTCAAAGTCTAATTGTTGTAAGGACTGAAGGTCTTTCCAATTATCAGCATCGGTATGAACAGTTTTCCATTTCACCTCTGGCAGACCGCTGGTATATTGTAATAAGTTTTTTATGCTTACTTTTTCCGCCCATGCAGGCAGATCAGGAAAAAACTTTGCTACCTTATCATCCAGGTTTAGCCTACCTTGTTCCTTAAGCATCATTAATCCTACCGCGTCAAACTCTTTCGCAATTGACCCAATATGAAAACGGTATTGTGTTTTAAGCGGAGTTTTTTTTGCTGCATCTGCATAGCCAAAAGCCGCTTTTACAATGAGTTTTCCATGGTCTACTACCAATATATTACCATTGAAAGACCCTGATTGAAATGTTTCGTTTAAATATTTATTTATTGAAAGCGCCTTGTTATTTTGGCCAAATGCGTGGGTACCCATTAAAATTATAGTAAGCAAAACAAGGGTGCTATTTTTGTAAAATATCTTCATAAACGTTCTGTTTACTTTAAGACATAACAATAGTTGCTTTGTTACGCTATTCGTGCTCGGCGCAGACGAGGGCAAGTTCTTACATTTACTTCTGCGACGGCATAAACTCAAAAGGCAATAACATGTTAATACGGTAAACGCTGATATTTCCTTTCCATTCTAAGCCTTCGTCGTAATACCCATTTTTATCAATACTTACTCCCGCGTAGCCATCTTCCTGTTGCAAAAAAGATTCGTTTCCCTTTTTATAGGTGATAAAAACCTCATTTCTATCAAACTTATTCTCGTCCTTGTCTGCCTCTTTTTTAAGCATGACAAATTTTTGCCCGTCAGAAACCTGAACAATACTATTATAGCCAAGCATGTTTGCAGGATCAAGGTTAACTTCCTTGTTAGAACTCGCGGCCCCGGCCGGCGTTTTGTACATTAAAAAATTATTTTCCTGTACCTGATCTGCCCATAATGAACGGATAAAGTGCATTCTTGATCCAAAATACGCTTCGTCCCTCGCCTTCATAACGGCCTTTACTTTAGCCGGTTTAAGGCCCGCTACATCTTCCGTAAAAAAATAATTCCCTTTGTATTTTGTTTGTGAAGGGGTGCGACTAAAAGAGGTTAAGAAATAAGTGATCTTATAACCCAGTAGCTTGTTAGTAATAATTAATGGCTTTTCGGTATCGGCGGTTAGCAGGTCCCTCTTTTTATTATAGCGGAAATAAATTTCATCCTGATTATCTATCACGCAATCTTTGCTATCCTCGCCAATAAACTCCTTCAAAAATACCTTCATGGCCTTTTCCCTGCTTATCTCATCGCCGCCAATGGTTACCTCTGCCAGTTCAATTACTTTATGTTTTAAGGCGATGTTTAAACTTGCATCCGTGTAGTTACTTATCTTTTGCGATTCGTAGCCCATGGAACTGACAACAAGCGGAGACTTGGTTTTTATGGTGTTATTTAAAGCGAAATTCCCGGCACTATCAGATACCGTGCCCTGAAAAGTGCCGTCAAAATAAACACTCACCTTGTCTAAGGGCTTGCCTGTAACGGCATCGGTAATTCTGCCGCTTACAACCTGCGCCCGCAACACCGTTGGAAGCAGAAGCAAGAGTGTTACTAAGAATTTAAAAGATGCCTTTTGTTTCAAAATTTTATTTAGCTAAGTATGATTCCCTGAAAAATTGATCGCGCTGTAAACTCATTTGAGATTAAAACACATACAAGTATACCGCTTAGACTGCACGTGTAAAAGTAAAGTATACAATGGGTTATAATGTTGCGACTATAGGGCAAATTGATGCGACATCGTTTTGTTATGCCATGCTACTCGCGCTCGTTTGCAACGAGTGCGTAACACTTCAAAGCGTTTGCAACGCGATTCAATCGCTGTCCCACATTAAGCACTCGTCGCAGACGAGCGCAAGGTCATATCCTAATAAATCATATCATTTTATTACGCTTTGCTTAATGTCAATCAGCTTTTTCCTTGCGCTTAAGGCGCAAAAATGTTTTATGGATCTTGGTCCGGAAAATATCATAAAACATAACAAAAGCGAGGATGGCCGCGGGAATAAAAAACTCATTCAAGCCAAAATAACGATACAGATAAGCTGCTGATACGCATCCGAAGAAAAAGAAAAATATAATGACCAGGCGCAAGGATATGCGCTGGCGCAATGGACTCATGTCCTCAGCGGCGTTGCTTTGTATTATTGCCGATAGGTCAATGCCCAGATCGGTAAATATCCCGGTTAAATGCGTGGTGCGCACCACCGAGCCCGAAACCATAGAAACCATGGCATTTTGCAGCCCCATAGCGAACAATAAGCTACCGGCCAGCAAACGCGTGTTTACTACCGATGGACGCATATTGGTGCCATAAATAGCCACAAATAACAATATGGCTATCTCTATACATATAGATATGGTGTAGGCGAAGCGTTGCTCCTTACCCACCCTGCGGATAATAAAACTGGATACAAATGCACCCGCCAAAAACAGGATCATCCACATGCCCACGGTGCGTGCGTCTGTAAAATCGCCTGCCGCCAGCTTCTCGGCAAAGAGCGCTACGTGGCCCGTTACATTGGTAGTAAGCACATAAAATGATAAAAAACCGGCACCATTAACAAAGCCAGCTGTTAGGCACAAAAGCGCTGCCAACCGCAGATTGTGCGCGTAGGTGCGATATTTGCCTGTGTGGTGTAACATGTTGAATTATTGCGATCGGATCAGTACCTGATGCGAATAGATGTTCTGGTTTTAATGTAAGTATACTGAAAATCACACAGCTTTCAAAGGTCGATAACTGCTGCGGCATAGCTGTTGCAAGCAAAGTGTAAAATTTCCTGATATTGAATACCTTTATAATCAAAGTCTTACAATGCTTTTACAGCTAAAATTCATAACGAATAAGTCTGTTGCAAAGTGTTGCATGTTTAGACTTATAATATTTGCAAAGTTTTAATCACCAAACACTTACAAAAAACAGTGTTGCAAGTGTTGCAAAGTGTTGTATATATTTCTGCAACAGCAATCAGTATTTACCGCTTATACCAGTTTACCAGCAACAGCACCATTTGGTTATAGGTATCCATACCCATGGGCTGGTTATTGGCCTTTAAAAAGTCGTTATAAAGCATGCCGCTAAGCAGTCCCGCTTTACCGCGAAAGGAGAACCAATAGTAGCGTTCGGCTATAAAATCGCCCCTAACCTTTTGGGAAATGTGGGTTTTCAGTTCGTTACTGATCAGGGTATCGCGGCGGCGCATAGACTGCATGCACTCCCCCAACGCTAACTGGTATGCAGAGTAACGTAGCAGCCGGTCGCGCGAGTTTATACCCGCCAAAAAGCCGGCAAAATTGGCCTCATCCTCGGCGCCAAATCCCGTTTGATGAGAAAGCTCATGGCAAGCCACAACCGGGCGCGCAAAAACCGGCATCTGGTAGTTTATCTGCGCTTCGCCGGTAAAAGGGTTATAATAGCCTGACGTTGTGAGATAGTTAATAACAGGCGTAAGCAGAGACGATTTTATCCCGGGATAGTAAGTTCGGAAGTTAGCTGAATCGGCAGAAAGCTTTTTTATAGCCGACAGGGCATTGCCGTAAATTTGTTGGTTGGTTTGCAGCGTGTCTTCGTGCTTTAATCGCATGCGGGTGACGTTGGCGCTATCAATAATTGCGCAGGTAACGGCTTCCAGGTCGGCGGCGGTGAATGCTGTATCGCGCAGGTTAAGGCGTTCCGCTGCCGAGGGGCGATAGTAGTTCATCCCCCAAAACAAATAGAATATAACATAGGCAGCCTGTATGCCAATGATCAATCCTAACAAAGCCCTGCCTATTACCTTAAACCTGCCTTTAAACAGCAGGTAAATGAGGCGGCCAACCAAATAAATTAGATATAAAATAACAGCCGAGTAAAGCACATCGCCAAAGCTTAAGGGAAGAATATTTAAAACGGGATGCAGCACATAGCAAACGCCCACATAAAAACCCCGAGAGTAATAGCGCTCAACTACAGCCGGGTAATTAGTAAGCACATTAAGCAGGCAAATAACCAAAGCCAGACCGGCAATGGCAATAAGTCGCTTTACAAATGGGTTTAGCTTACGTGGCATTAGCACAAATATAGGTTTGTGTATCCAATGGGCACAAAAAAAGCGTCCCGATAACTCGGGACGCTTTCTCACAAATTTAATTGTAGTTATTTTATGCTTACAGGTACTTCAGTATTTTCCCATATCAAAGAAAAACCTGTAGGGTTGATAACATACTTTAAACTCTCAACGGCGTACCATCTCTGTAAACGGTCAGTAGCAGTTGCTGTTTTAGCTTTAACTGTAGCCTCTAGCACATTCTTCGCAGGGTCTGCATTAGCCACGCCACCTTGCTTAATACCCCATTGGCCTACCTGCGAGTTAAATACTATTTTCCACTCGCTTTCGCCCGGCATAGCGAAAAAGGTGTATTTGCCGGCCGGCAGCTTTTTGCCTTCTATCATTATGTCCTTATCAGTAGTAAATACGGTGGCCTGGTTAGCTCCGGCGCGCCATAGTTTACCATAAGGCTCTAAACCGCCAAATATTTTACGTCCATTTACTGAGGGGCTGCCATAATTAATGCTGATGGTAGCACCGCCTACTTTAGCGCTAACACTGTCGCGCGGACTTGCTTGGGGCCTGCCGCCTTGTGCAAACGCGGATGATGACATTAAAAATAAAGCAAATGCAAAACAAGCAGCTGCTGTAAATTGGAATACTTTTTTCATGGTTTCTTCTTAAGCTTAATATTGATTGTAACAAATATAAATTAAAAACTTGGTGCTGCTAATATAACTGATTAGTTAGTAAACGCCGATTTTTTAAAAATATGTTAAATTTTAAAAACTAAATATTACGGTGCTTTGTTTATGTTTCTGACTTGCATTGCAGTTAGGAATTGACCGTAAGGTTAACCATACCCTAAGGTTAAACAATTGTTGTGAGTTGGCCCTTGCCGTGAGGCAGGGGTTTTTTGTTTCTTGTTTATTTTGCGATGGCATAGCAATAGACCATTATTATACTTTAATTTGAAGCATGAAAAAACAGGAAAAGCTGTTTTACGTGCTTTTTATAATGCTTGCCTTTGTCGTTAATGTTAGCGGCATTAACCTCGCTTTTTTTACTGATGACCCCGGCCTGTATGCCGCCATCGCTAAAAACATGCTGTACAGACATGATTGGCTATCGTTATATAGTTACGGACAGGATTGGCTGGATAAACCCCATTTTCCGTTTTGGATGGCGGCTGCCAGTTTTAAACTGTTTGGTATAAGCGCCTGGGCGTACCGCCTGCCTGCTCTGCTGTTTTTTACCTTGGGACTGTGGTACACTTACCTTTTAGGCAAAAAATTCTATACACAGGAGATTGCGTTTGTGGCTGTGCTGATTGTGCTTGCATCGCAGTACGTTATAATGAGCAATACAGACGTGCGCGCTGAGCCGTACTTAATGGGCCTTATAACCGGGGCCATTTACCACATAACCGGACTTAACGACCGCTTTAATTATAAGGACCTGCTACTTGCCGCACTGCTAACTGCCTGTGCGGTTATGACCAAAGGGATATTTGTTCTGGTGGTTATTTATGGCAGTTTGCTGGGGCAACTCATTTTTCAGAAAAGGTTTGCAGAGGTGTTTTCTATAAAATGGATAGGCTTGTTCTTGCTTACCTTGCTTTTTACCCTGCCGGAGCTGTATGCTTTATATATACAATTTGATCTTCATCCCGGGAAAACTGTTTTTGGCAGGCAAGGCGTATCCGGCATAAAATGGTTTTTGTGGGACAGCCAGTTTGGGCGCTTTGTAAACAGCGGGCCCATCAGTCAGCAAAAATCAGGCGATGTATTCTTCTATGTACATACCCTGCTTTGGGCGTTTGCTCCCTGGTGTTTGTTATTTTACTTCGCTTTGTATAGCCGCATATGCGGGATTATAAAAGGGGAAAAACAAGCCGAGTATTACACCCTTGGCGGTGGCCTGCTTTTGTTGCTGTTGTTTTCGCTGTCGCGATTTCAATTGCCGTTTTATACAAATATCCTGTTTCCGCTGTTTGCCTTAATTACCGCGCCTTACTGCTTTGAACGCCTAAATGTTTGGGGCAGCCGCATAAGGATTATATCGTGGTGGTTATACATCGCGGCTTTCACCCTAGGAGTATTCGCTATCAACTACTTTTTAAACATCAGCAGCTATGTGTTTTTGACCGTTGTTTGTGTGCTGTATTTTGCCTTGATATCTTATATAACAAATAGGGTTAAAAACGCGGTAAAGACTACTTTTTTTATCGCTGTCACAGCCGCGCTCTTTGCCAACTTTTATATAAACAATACCGTTTATCCTATACTTGGCTATTTTAACGGACAAATAGCCGCGGCGAAATATGTAAACCAGCCCAAGTTTAAAAGTTACAAAATATACTCCCTCAAACAACAAAACAACGTCTTCCAGTTTGAGTGCAACAGGCCGGTGGGCTATATGCCCCTGGAAAGCTTAAAAGGATCGTTGCCCGCAAACGCCATCTGCTACGCTAACCAGCAATCGGTTGACTATCTACGGCAGCAAAATATTCCCTTCGAAATATTAGGTCTTTTCCCCAACTATCCGCAGGAGCGGATACTGCCAGCCTTTGTTAATGCAGCAGAACGGAATACCGTGTTAGATAAGGTCTACCTCATTAGCAAGTAACAACAGGTGTTTCACAAAAATATGAAACACAGGTGAAACGGATGAAACGCTTTTATTCGTAATCTCTTTAATATAAGACCTTTGCAATTTCGCATGAAACAGAATGAAACTACTTATTCGTCAGTAAGTTTAGCTTCAAATATTACACAAACCACTTATTATCAACTAATTGTCAAATAGTAGTTTTTTGATTGAAACGTGAAACGCGAAAACGCCCTCAGGACGCAATCATTTGTGCTCCTCATCAATACGATAAACCAAAAACAAGATCATCAAACCCAACAAAGAGATCAAACCAAATGATGCGCGCAGGCTAAGTGCTTCGGCAACAAAACCCACAAATGGCGGGACCAGCAGAAAACCCAAATAGCCAATAGATGATATGGATGCCAGAGCGGTACCGCTACTCATTGTTTTTGAACGCCCGGCCATTTGAAAAACCATTGGCACTACGCACGATACGCCGAAACCTACCATGATAAAACCCAGCGCCGCTATCAGTTGATTTGGAAATATTACCGATAACAGCAAGCCAATAAATATTAACACCCCGCTGCCGCGAAGCACATTCTTAATACCAAAGCGGTTAACAATCGCGTCGCCAACAAAACGGCCAAGCGTCATGGCTATCATATAAACAACAAACCCCTCGGTAGCGTTGCCTTTTGATACATGTATAACCTTTTCGAAATACACTCCGCTCCAGTCGTACATAGTATTTTCGCAGGCCATACAGCAAAAACAGATGAGCGCGAAGATGATCAACGATTTTTCGGGAAGTGAGAACAGTTTTCGCTTGGGCTGCACTATGGGCGGCTGATATATAGTGCCCGAAATGAACCAGAATGAGCAAATTATAAGTAAAATACTTACTGCCGGTAAATGGTAGAAGGTGCTTATACCATAATGCACCGCGAAATATCCAATAGCAGCGCCGGCAAAACCCGCAAGGCTCCATATGCCGTGAAAATTGGCCATTATGGAACGATCATACAACGACTGCACAGCTACTGCCTGCGCGTTGGTAGATATATTGAACAAATTGCGGGTGGCACCCAAAAAGAACAATACCACCACCAATTGCCACACTGTATTGCAAAACCCAAGCAGGCCCAGATCAATAGCAAATAATACCCCACCAACCAACATAACTGTGCGACTGCTAAATTTGCTTAGCATTTTACCGGTTACCGGTACGGTGAGCATTAAGCCAACTGGTGTAGCCAACAAAATGCCGCCTAACTCAGCTTCGTTTAAATTAAATTGTTTTTGAATATCAGGAATACGCGATGCCCAGGTGGCAAAACCAAGGCCGGATAGGAAAAAGAAAACGGCATTTGCCAGGCGCAGTTGCCGAGGCGTTCTATGTTCGGTTGATTTTTTTAGCACAATTGATGCAAATTTACAGCAATGGGCTTAAATTATTCTATAACGCTCCAAAAACTAAAATATCAGCACTAAGGTGCCGCTAACAATAAGCGCAGTTGCAATGCCGGTTTTTAAAGTTATTTGTTCGCCTAAAAACAATGCCGCTAATATAATAGCCAGCGCAACGCTCAATTTATCAACGGGTGCGACCTGAGAAACCTTTCCTAATTGCAAAGCCTTAAAATAACAAAGCCATGATAATCCTGTTGTAATTCCCGATAGAATAAGGAATATCCAATTCTGGCGGCTTAGCGAGGTAATTGCGTTGCCTGTTCCTTTAAAAGCAACTATTGTCCAAGCCAAAACCACTATAACAACAGTTCGAATAGCAGTAGCCAAATCTGAGTCTATTCCCTTGATCCCCACCTTTGCAAACAATGCTGTCAGGGCTGCAAAAAGTGCCGATAGTAAAGCGTATATCCACCACATGATTTATTTTATAATTGTTTATAGACAAAAGAGGAGAAATTACCTTAATTATCACAAATAAAAATTTTATAACTTTTATGTAAAATCCAGCCTGTGGTCGGTGTTGTCACCGCACCACATAGAATGATAGATTCCTTATTGGCTCATTATTAGTTCTTATTGGTTCATATCGGCTCATTTTTATTCCGAATCCTGATAATTAACATCAAAAAATCCTTACCTCACAGCTTCTAAGTAGCCATTTTATGACGTTTATCACAAATTAAAATTTTATAACTTTTATGTAAAATTTTATAATTATTATTGGAAATTGGAGTTTGTATAGGATAGGCGAACCTGAATTTGAATATTTCTCTTATAAAAAATGGCTAAAAAAACTGATTTTGTTTACTCAGAAGTTTCTGAACCACACCGTAAACGCACTAAGCAAATTTTAAAGGAATTTCCTGATCTGAGGAACCTGATAGGCAAAAATCCCAACACAATTTGGGCTATAATTGGCTTGGTATCCTTTCAGTTAGTTTTGGCTTGGTTGCTTCGCGATCAATCATGGTGGCTGGTATTTGGCGCAGCTTATTTTTTAGGTGCCTTTGCAGATCACGCCCTTTTTGTAATGATACACGAATGTGCTCATCAACTACTATTTAAAAGCAGATCTGCTAATCGTTGGGCCGGTATTTTTGCCAATATGCCGCAAATTTTCCCAAGCTCCATATCATTTGAGCGATACCATATAAAGCATCACTCGTTTCAGGGTGTGCATGAGCTGGACGCCGATCTACCCAACAAATGGGAAGCAAAACTGATAAACAACTCGTTTTTAGGCAAAGCGCTTTGGCTGCTTTTCTACCCACTGTTCCAGGTTTTCCGTTTATCGCGCTTACGCGAAATACAAACATTTGATATTTGGATAGTAACCAACTTATTGGTGCAGGTAGCTTTTACAGCTGTTATATATTACTTTATGGGATGGCACGCATTAGCGTTCCTGCTGTTAAGCTTTTCGTTCTCGGTAGGTTTGCATCCGCTGGGTGCACGCTGGGTACAGGAGCATTACTTAACCCATAGTGTTGAGCAGGAAACTTACAGCTATTATGGCGGCCTTAACCTGGTAGCTTTTAACGTGGGCTTCCATAACGAGCACCATGATTTTCCTTCTATCCCATGGAACAAGCTTCCGCAGATAAAGAAAACAGCGCCGGCATATTATGATACGCTGTTCTACCATAAATCGTGGACCAAGTTATTCTTCCGCTTCCTTTTCGACAAAGAGATATCGCTTTTTAACCGCATACTGCGTAAAGAAAGAGGTAAAGTGGCTTTGACCGATGTGTCAAAACCTGACGTTGAAATGCAGATCCAATAAATTATTCTGTCTTAATTTTTAAGCTATTTTTTCGCTATGTTGTTCCCCCGGATAAGCAGAAGCAGAAAGCTTAAATACATAGCTGTAGTAGTCATCTTTTTATTTGTTGGAGCTTTCGCCCGTCACCGCTATTTACTTAGCAAGATCACCATAACGGGCCAGCTACAGAATAAAGCTATGAGCGAAACATCGGGCATGGCGGCATCAGGTATTAACGACCAATTATTTTATGTACATAATGACAGCGGCGATGGTAGCCGCTTTTTTGTTATAAACGCCGAAGGAAAGCTTTTTAATACTATTTCCTACCAAGGTAATCCCTTGTTTCCGACAGGCGTTTACGATTGCGAAGACATGGCCGTGGGGCCGGGACCAAAAGCCGGGAAAAGTTACATTTATATAGGTGATATGGGCGACAATTCTTTTAAAAGGCCCGCCATTACTATTTACAGAATGGAAGAAAAAGAGGCGCTGCTTGACGGAACTACCAAAACAGTAAAAGCAATGCCCATTTATTTGAAATATCCTGACAGTCCGAAGGACGCCGAAACACTGATGATAGATCCGCTGGAGAAACTGCTTTACATAGTAACCAAACGTGGCGATGCGGTGGGTGTTTATACAGCCCCTTTAAATTCAGCACCGGGTGACACCGTTACGCTAACCAAAAAATGCACGTTAACTTTTAGCGGCATAAAACCTTTAAAATGGATAACTGCCGGCGATATATCAAAAGACGGGAAACACATCTTACTAAAAAGCTACCAGGAGATCTACTACTGGGAACGCCGCGACAATGAAACTGTATGGCAGGCCATGCAAAGAAAACCGTTTAACCCACATTACGAAGAAGAAAAATTAGGCGAAGCCATTGCTTTTGGTGCCGACGGCAGGGGCTTTTATACCACCAGCGAAGGTGTGTTTGCCCCGATATATTATCATAAAACACCATAAGCCTTTTAAAAAGAATTTCTATATTTAATGCACCGAAAAAAACTAAAATAGTTATGAAGAAAAAATTATCTATTGCAGCACTACTTGTTTGCTGCGTTACTGTTGCTTTTGCAGCATTTGCAGATCTATCCGGAAAATGGAAAGGCACATTAAAATTTGGCGACATGGAAATCCCGCTTAATTATACTTTTAAAGTGGATGGCGAAAAACTAACCGGCTCAATTGGCTCTGACCAGGGTGAAAACCCGATTTCTGAGGGTAAAATAAAGGGAAATGATTTTTCATTTTCTTTAGATTTTAACGGAGAAAAAATACCTCATACAGGTACGTACTATGGTGATTCTACCATTGTCATTTCTGAATTTCAGGGTCAGAAAAACCGTGTTAAACTTACCCGCGCCCAGTAACAGAGTTTTAAATCGATTTGTCGTTGGATAAGCTCCAATGACAATTAAAGCATTAAACCGAAAACCAAAAGTAATTATGAAAAAAAGAATTTCAATTATTGCAGCACTTGTTTGCAGCTTTGTTGTTGCACTTGCAGCATTTGCCGACCTAAATGGAAAATGGAAAGGCACATTAAAATTTGGCGACAATCAAATTGACCTGACCTACACTTTTAAAGTTGATGGTGAAAACCTGACAGGTACTATAGGCACAGGGCAGGGCGAATTCCCCATTGCTGAAGGAAAAATAAAGGGCAACGATTTTTCTTTCTCACTTGATTTTAACGGAACCAAAATACCTAACACAGGTAAATATTATGGCGATTCAACCATTATAACACAAGATTTTAATGGCAACAAAACCAATATTAAACTTACCCGTGCGCAATAAATATTAAACCGAAAAATCCCTTAAAATAAAACCGAAAACCCAATTATTATGAAAAAAAGACTATCAATCATTGCGCTGCTTGTTTGCAGCTTTGCAGTTGCATTTGCAGCATTTGCCGACCTGAATGGAAAATGGAAAGGCACATTAAAATTTGGCGACTTTGAATTGCCGCTTACTTATACTTTTAAAGTTGATGGCGAAACTGTAACCGGCGCCTGCACTACTGATCAGGGCGACCTTCCTATCTTAAACGGCAAGATCAAAGGAAGTGATTTCACATTTGCCTTAGATATTCAAGGACAACAAATGCCGCAAACCGGTAAATTCTATGGTGATTCAACCGTTATTACTTCTGAGTTCCAAGGCCAAAAAACCCGCGTTAAATTAGTGCGCGCTCAATAACAGCATTAAATTAAAAAGAGAAGGCCTGCAATTTCTTGCAGGCCTTTTTTTATTTGCTTTTACCCCTGTCCTACGCTACTTTTGCAGCAATGTTAAACCGTGTTACTGCCATAGTGTTATTGGTTGCGCTGCTTTCGGCCAATTTTTCGCGCTTGTTTGTTTATGCCGGTTTTGAACTGAACAAAAAATACATTGCAACCCAACTTTGCGAGAACAGAGATAAACCACTGCTGCATTGCGACGGGCACTGTTACTTTATGAAAAAAGTTAAACAGGTGCAGGAAAAAGAAAAAAGCAATGAGCGCCAAACGCAAAAAAGCTTGTTTCAGGAAGTTTTTGTAAAATCATCCAGCTCAGTAAAGTTCTTTTCGCAGGTAGTTAATACCATAGCTACACCTTATAAAATGGCCGGGACCACATCTTCCCCGCTTGGCGTGTTCCAGCCTCCGCAATTAGCGTAATAATTCCTTTCTCTTAGTGCATTTTTAATCAACGGACTGCCTTGCTTTGCCGTTTGATCAAATCGTACGCTTAAGTACTCCACTATTTTATGCTAATCAAGGGAGAAGATCTCCCTTAACAACAAACACTTAGGTGAAAAAATACTATGTATTGTTTTTGCTGAACCTGCTTACAGTGGCAGCATTCAGTCAAATAAAAGGCACGGTTACCGATGCCATAACACACGAAGGCTTGGCCGGCGCAGCGATAAACGACGGCGCTAAAAGCCTTACCCATACCAACATACACGGAGAGTTTAGCCTGCTCCAATCGGCGTTAAAAACCATTAAGGTGACCATGGTGGGTTATACCCCACGCACCGTTATAGTTGTAGACGGTGCTCCGGTCAGCGTTGAGCTTGAACCTTCAACAACCGATCTGCAAACCGTTGTTGTCTCGGCTAATCGTGAGGGACAAGACCGCCGCGACGCTCCTATCGCCATCAGCAAAATCAATTCAACTTTAATAAAAGACACCAAAGCAACAGCGCTGTACCAATTGTTAAATAAGGTACCCGGCGTTTATATGGTGAACCTGGGTAACGAGCAGCACACCATGTCTATAAGGCAGCCCATCACTTATAATGCGCTGTATTTATATATGGAAGATGGTTTGCCCATACGCCCAACAGGGATATTCAACCACAACTCGCTGTACGAGATCAACATGTCGGGTGTAAAGGATATAGAAGTGATAAAAGGCCCGGCATCCTCATTGTACGGAAGCAACGCTATTGGGGGCGCTATCAATTTTATTACGCAAAGTCCGCCGGCTGGTTATGCAGGAAATGTTTCCATACAGGGCGATAATTATAACTATCGCCGGGTTGATGCCGACGGTGGTTTTACTAAAGGAAAGTTTGGTTTGTATGTGGGCGGATATTTGGTAAAGCAAAAAGATGGCTGGCAGGATTATTCTGATTTTGATAAAACCTCCCTCAATTTAAAAATGACCTATGCGGCTACTGATCGCACCAAACTAACCTTTGCATCGGCATACAACTACCTTAATACCCAAACGCCGGGCAGTTTGGATGCTTTTAAGTTTTATAGTCGCAGTTATGGTGCCAACCAACGGTTTACCTATCGCAGGGTAAAAGCTTTCAGGGCATCGCTTAAACTGGAGCATAACTGGAGCGAAAAGAGCAGCGCCTTTATTACTGCCTTTATCCGCGCCAATTCTACTGCTCAGTTGCCAAGCTATTATATCTCGGATGTGCGGGATAATACGGGCGCGTATTTAAGCTCCAACGGACAGGTTAATGATCAGCGGCTGCAAAGTTTTGGTTTGTTAGCGCAACACCGTGTAAATATGAACTTTCTTAACTCGCGTTTAATTTTGGGTGGATATTTGGATAATAGCCCGAGCTCATTTTACGCGCAGTTTTTAGATATTCAAAAGGATGTTGCCCGTAATTACTATACCGGCTTTACCAACAGCGGTAAATATTTAGATGATTACCGGATAAAACTTTTTAATACCGCTGCCTATGCGCAATACGAAATGAACCCTGTTGAGCCGCTGCGGATAGTTTTGGGTGTAAGGTATGACCATGTTCATTATAACTTCAACAACAACCTTACAGCAGGCACCAAATACAAGCAGCACGAGGTTAACGATTTTAATATTGTAGCGCCTAAGCTCGGGCTTACTTATAATTTTGGTAGCAATACAGGTTTATATGCTAATTATAGCATAGGTTTCCAACCACCTGAAACAGGCGACCTATACAGTGCACGGCAGCTAACACCACTTAAACAGGCCACATTTAATAACTATGAAGTGGGGGGATGGCTGGCAATGCTTAACAAGAAAGTTTACCTGGAAGTAAGCTTATACGATTTGGAAGGGCGCAATGAGATCATCAACCAACTACTGCCTGATAATACCACCCAAAACCAAAACGCAGGTGCCACGCGCCACCGTGGTGTCGAGTATGCGGTTACTTATGCGCCATCCGCACAATTGAGTTTCAGGTTTAGTGGTACCAATGCTAAACACTCGTATTTAGATTATAGTGAGGTAAGCACCAATTTTGCCACAAACACCAGCACAATCAACGTGTATAACGGCAACCGCATGAATAATGCACCGGCTTGGATAGCCAACAGCGAGCTTACTTACAAGCCATTGTTTATACCCGGTTTCAGAATAGCTGGCGAATGGCAGCATATTGATAAATACTTTACCAACCCGGCAAATACCAAAAGCTACAGCGGCTATAATATTTATAACCTGCGTTTAGGCTATGAAGCAAAACAAAATGCGTTAAACGGCTTTGGTATATGGTTCAACGTACTCAATTTAACTAATAAGCTGTATGCCACAACGGTTGTAAGCAACCAATACGGCGACACTTATACTGCCGCGCCACCGCGCACTTATACACTGGGTTTAAACTATTCGTTCTCAAAAAACTGATCATGACAAAAAATACAGCCAACAACCAGGCAGCTAAAAAGCGTTTTTATAAATGGCACCGGATACTGGGGCTAACCGCATTGATACCTATTATCGGGTGGACCATCAGCGGGCTATCGCATCCTTTAATGTCAAACTGGTTAAGGCCGGCCATAGCTAAGGAGGTGTTTGTTCCGGCTACGCAGGATAAAATTGCGCCGCAAGTTTCGCTGCAGCGGGTTTTAGAGATGCATAACATTACCGAGGTAAGAAATTTCAGTTTGATAAAGTTTAACAAAGGCGCGTATTATCAAATTCTGGGTAGCAACAATGTTTATGATTACTATTCGGTTACTGATGGTAGTTTCCTTCCTAATGGCGACAAAGCTTATGCCGAGTACCTGGCCCGTTATTTTACGCAGGATAATACATCGCCAATAAAGAAAATACGGTTGCAAACTAGATTTGACAGCTATTACCAGCCTATAAACCGCCTGCTACCCGTTTGGAAAGTAAGTTTTGCCCGCCCTGATGGAATGGATGTATACGTAGAAACCGTGCAAAGCCGCATGGGAACGTTCAATAACGACACACGCAAGTTCTTCCTGGTGTTGTTTGAGCAATTGCACACCTGGCAATTTTTAGTGGCCATTGGTGGAGAGCAATTCAGGTTGATAGTTTTAATGGTAGTGGTAAGCGTTATATTTCTTGCCATGCTGAGCGGCTTAACCGTTTATGGTTTGTTTTGGAAGAAATTTAAAGAGGTAACACAGAAAAAGAAAAATAACGGAACGGAAGATAGGCGTATCATTCACCGTTACCATAGGCAATTGGGGCTTATTATGTCGGCGTTAATGCTGACGTTTACCTTAAGCGGGGCGTTTCATATCTATATTTCCTTATATAATTTGAAGGGAGAAAGCAATGACTACCGGCAACTGATAAATATACAGGAATTGAAATTATCCAACCTTGAATTGCCCATAGCTGACAGCACCATTTTGCGGATTGGCCTGGCTAAGTTTAACGATAAAACCGATTACCAAATACTCACTGATAACAAGAAGGTGCGATATATTGATGCACAAAACGGCGGAGAATTACAAAATGGTGATGCGGAATTTGCCCGCTTTTTAGCTACCTATTACAAAACAGCGGATGCCGTCGACAGAAAACAAAAATTATACGCCCGTACAGTTGTAACTCCCGTTAAGCAATTCACCAATGAATATGGCTTTATCAATAAGCGCTTGCCGGTTCAGCAGGTAAGTTACCCTAACGATGGTGACTGGTACATTGAAACAACATCAGCTAAATTAGCCACCAAAGTAGATGGAACAGATCGCGCAGAAGGCCTAACTTTTATATTTTTACACAAGTTTTTCTGGATGACCTGGGCCGGTAAAGACATACGCGATATTGTAAGCAGATCGGAAGAGCACACGTCTGAACTCCAGTCACTATTCCGGAT
>NZ_CAMLHX010000032.1 GCF_946479965.1 uncultured Mucilaginibacter sp.
AACACCGGCTGGTATGGTAATGCGGATGTTCTTTCCGTTAACGGTAAGGGTTTGCTTATGCGTTTCGGCAATTTGGTTCAGGTTAAGTTGCAGTTCGGCGTTATAATCCTGTCCCCGGTATCTGGGCTGCCTGCCTCTGCCGCCACCACCTCCGCCAAACATGGATTGAAAGAAATCAGAAAAATCATCGCCGCTGCCAAATCCTTCAAAATCAAACCCCTGCGCGCCACCGCCGCCATAACTGCGCTGCTGGTTCTGCTGCTGTTGCCGGGCTTGGTCATAAGCTTCACCATGCTGCCAGTTCTCGCCGTACTTATCGTATTTTTTGCGCTTTTCTGGATCAGCCAGCACCTCGTTGGCTTCATTAAGTTGTTGAAATTTCTTATTAGCTTCGGCGTCGTTAGGGTTAAGGTCGGGGTGGTACTTGCGCGCGAGTTTGCGGTAAGCATTTTTTATGTCTTTATCTGATGCTGTTTTGTCCAGCCCTAAAACCTTATAATAGTCAATAAACGCCATAGTTGTTTAGTTGTAAATACTAAACTTTAAATATAGCGGAATGGTTTTTATAAATAAATGACGGTGGTCAGTACCTGACCTGCAAATTAGAGATCTGTCGCGCCTGCGCGACCGCGTTTTATGTAGTTGCGGATATCTAAAACAATACCTGCAAAAAAGTAAAATATAAGCGGGAAGCCTACGGCTAAAAACGAAGAGTAAATAAAAAACAGCCTGATCTTAGAGATAGAAATATTAAAGCGCTCGCCTAAATAGGTGCAAACTCCAAAAGAATACCGTTCAAAAAAAGTGATCAGTTGTTGTAACATAATTAATCAGGATAACTTTAATATTTTATTTCCAACGCTGCATTGCAGGCATTTCTTATAATTACAATAATAATTCTTCAATTCCAGCAGCGCCTGCGATTCAAATGCCGAGGCCGCCTTAACACCTAACGAGTTAAAATCAGCAATAATCTGATTTTGCTCGCCGGGTAAACTTTCCAACAGTTTTAAACTACGATCAATGTAGTATTGCTGCTGATGATGCTTACCATAACTAAACAAAAATACAGCTAAAGTGTTTAAAAGTAACACATTAATTGATGCCGCGCCGAAATTTTTCGGGAAAGGTTTAGAAATTTTATCAAAACGGTACCTGTCGTCCCAATAAGCGTTTACTTTTATCCCATCAAATAGGTCGCCCAGGGCTTTTACGTCTCTTATATCAAGCACTTTTGAAAACAGGTGATTGGAGCTTACTACCAATGCGGCAAACTGCGCCAACCTGATTGTAGGGAAGTTCTGCGGGCGCAGACGCATAAACTTCCACAAGTGCTTTTCAATTGGTTGTAAATTGTATTTTTTGCGAAGGAAAGCGTATTCTTTTTTTAGTTGCTGCGGATATTCGTCTTCCAATTCATCCTCCAACATACCGGCCTGACCAAATATCAATGCCTCAATTTGCAGCGGGTTATTTTTGTTTTTAGCCAAAATATTTTGTGGCAGCGATCGGGCCATCAATTCAAACGGCAAGGCGTTGGTTTTAAAGCCAAAGTTGGCCGCCAAAAACTGGTAAAAAGTTTCTTCCCAATCGCCGCGGTTAACTTCAAGCGCGGCAATTACTGCGGCTGATTTCTTCTCCAGGCGTTCTATTAATACCCGCGTAAGCCAGGTGCGCAGGGTAAAATCGTCTAGCTTACCTATACTGTTCTCACATGGAATAATAGTCTTTTCGCCATAAACCAGGTTGTGATATTTAATATACAGGTCTTCGGGAATGCGGTCTTTTAATTCGAGGGTGGGGATACGCCTGCCGTTAGTCAATACAAGCGGTGAATCATCGCGGTAAACTACATGCAGAACAACGTTGTTATAGGCACCGTCGATAGTGTGGTTATGTTTTTGCCAATCGGAAGAATTGATGTGGAGTTCAATGTTTCCTGCCCAGGAGGTATCGCTTATACGAACACGCCCGTTATGAAAATCAGGACCTGAATCTGTATTGTGCATCCCCGCCGAATAGATCTCCAGTTCTTCACCATCAGTAGTTTGCAATGCAGCGCGTTCAAACAAACGGAACTTCCATACATAGTGCAAAAAATCCTCAGTGATAAGCATAATGCTAAGATAGTTAGTTTCCAGTTAAAATCATAACGGTTTCAAACCCATCGTTATGTTTTTAACAACGTGGTCAACTCCCCAATCAACTTAACCTGCGCCTCATTAACCTTAACACAAGCTTCATCAACATTAAACCAACCCGCACGGTCAACTTCAGGAAAGCTGGCCATTTTACCAGAGCGCGGCGGCCATTCTATTTCAAAAACATTACTAATTATCGTTTCATGGTCAATATCCCCTTCAACGGCCCAGGCATGCACCGTTTTGCCGCTTTTCAATTTTATGGGGGATAGTTTGATGAAATCGCCGTCAACCGACTGCCCCGTCTCTTCTAAAAATTCCCGCTTGGCAGCCAATAACGCATCCTCATCGTCTAAAAACTCTCCTTTTGGGATTGACCACGCGCCTGCATCTTTATTTTTAAAGAACGGCCCACCCGGATGCACCAGGAAAACCTGCAGTTGATTGTTGATGTTGCGGTAAAGTAAAATTCCGGCGCTTTGTTTAGACATATTGTCGCTTTTAGCAAATGTATCGTCAATATAATTAATTTTGCGAAACCATGCTCCCCCTTTAGGGGGCCGGGGGGCTAATGTTTACAGGAATAATAGAAACTTTAGGTACTATAACCAACTTACAGCACGAGCAGGGGAACCTGCACATCACTGTCGAATCTGCTATATCCAACGAATTAAAAATCGATCAGTCTGTTGCGCATAACGGCGTTTGCTTAACTGTGGTTGGTGTGGCTGATGGCAGGCACACCGTGACCGCTATTGCAGAAACACTTAATAAAACCAGCCTTGGCCATTTTAACTTGGGTGATCCGGTGAACCTGGAACGTTGCATGCAGATGAATGCGCGATTGGACGGCCACATAGTACAGGGCCACGTTGATCAAACTGCAATTTGCACCCTATTTAAAGAACTGGATGGCAGCTGGGAGTACACATTTGAATATGATGCGGCTTTAGGCAATGTTACTGTTGAAAAAGGCTCTGTCTGCGTAAACGGCATTAGTCTTACTGTAGTCAACTCGCAGGCCAACAGCTTTTCGGTAGCCATAATCCCGTATACCTACCAGCATACTAACCTGCATAACGTACGCGAAGGATCAGTGGTTAACCTTGAGTTTGATATAATTGGCAAATACGTAGCCCGTTTAATGCAGCGTTAAGTGTTACTTCGTTTTAATTGTTAATTGCTCCAGGCGGCTTTTGGTATAGGCTATATATTCCTTTTCTTCCTTTTCATCGGGTTTTGCTGCAAGGTATTTCTTAAAATATTTTAGCGCGCTTTTCTGATCATTCAATTTCACATCATATAAGTTAGCCAGGAAATAAAAAGTAAGCGCCTTTTCATCGTATAGCAGGGCTTTTTGGTAAGATGCCAGCGCTTTGCTTAATTGTTTAGTGGTTTCGTAGCTATCTGCCATTTCGCTGTAATAGGTATTGGTGCTAGGGGAGATGCTTAATTTAATAGCCTTTTCAAAGAATGATATGGCATTTTTTTGATCCTTTAGCTGCTTATAACATGCCGCGGTAAAATATGCAGTGACTTCCGTTTGCGATATCTCTGGCATTGCTACCAAAGTTTCAATGCCGCAACGGTAATTTTTAGTGTGGTAATAGGCTACGCCCAACTTGGTAGTAACAAATGCCGATTCATCTCCGGCTTTTATCAGTTGTTCGCCTGTTTTTACGGCAAGCGGCCATTTTTTTTGTGCCGATGCCAGTCGCAGTAAACTTTCAAGCAGAATAATGTTCTCAGGATCTGCCGCTATTGCTACCGACAGTACTTTTTCTGCCTGCGCAAACTGTTGTAGTTTTACATAAAGATCGCTCAGGTCTGATGCTACATCAAATTCGACTGAATCAAGTTTGTTGGCTTTTTGAAGATATTTAAGCTGCGAGACAGGGTCTAACCGTTTAAAGTTGGCCAGATCTTTATAAACCTCAAAGTTAGTACTGTCTATTAAAATATACTTTTTTAAGAAACCTTCGGCCTTAAAAACGTTACCACGGCGCAGATTAATATTAGCCATATTTTGCAGTGAAACCTTATCAGTCGTATCACGATCATACATCCGCTGATAAAAACCCTCAGCTTCGGCCAGCTTATTACCCATTGATGCTGTATAAGCCAATCTTGATAGTTCTTTTGCATTAGTAACCGGCTCAGTGTACACTGTTTTTAAATAATTAAACGCCTCTGCAAACCGGTTATTCTGGTAATATTCCAGCAGTAATGCGTCATCGGTTTTGCGGGCTTGCTGTGCTAAACACGTTGTATAAGTGGCTATAAATAGTAAAAGAGAAGTAAATATCAATTTCATTTAACTAAAGTATTAGTTAAAATTGAGATATCCAAATCTTAAACAAAAAACCTTTTACGGGGTTACATCTATAATAAAACTTAAAAAACATACTTATGGATACGTTAAAGAAATTTGGATTGATGGAGAAAATAGTCCACGAGTTGGAAGACTTAAGGAACAGTCAGCAGGCAATAATGCAAAAGCTTGCCAAAATAGAAGTGGACAACATTGATCTGGGCGATAAACGGTTGGAAAAAGTTCTGCCCGATATGCACCAACGCATTGCCGACAACCTTGATGCTATAGCCGCATTAATGGAAGATTTTGCAGAGCAGACCGACAAATTCAGCGACAAGAATAACATCACAGCGCTTAAAGAACAAGAAGCTATAGAAAACTTAAAATAATAGAAGCCCCGAAAGGGGCTTTGTTGTTTAGAAAAGGAATATTAGTGAAATCGTTTAACGCCGCCGGGAGGCGAATTAAATTAGCGCGTCAAGCCCCAAAATAGGCCGATCCATCCGAATTGTAAAAGCATCCAATCTTTACTTCTTATCAAGAAAGTCCGGCGGATAAACTACCTGCCCATGCTTTTGGGCAATAGCCTCTAGCTTTTTTATAGCATCTGGTGTCATCGGCGGCGGTGGGAGAAATTCACCGGCAGCTACCGGTTCCCCAATTTCTTCAAAAAATGCTTCTAACCCGGCCGGGACAACGGTGCAAAGCAAATGTGCTACCTGATCACTTACATTTTTAAAATAATGCACTATACCACCTCTGGGAATTACCACATAGGAGCCTTTAGTTGCCGAATAAGACCCGGCTTCAGAATGAACTTCCACCTCGCCGTCAACAACATAAAAGGTTTCATAAAAATTGGCATGAGAATGAGGCCCGGGGCCACTTTGAGGAGGTATCAGCATATCAATAGTTGCAAAAGCACCATTGGTTTGCTTGCCAGAAATAAGTACACGATAGTTATCGCCCACGATTGATAATATTTCTCCGCCTTTTGGTTCGACTGTTATCGGTGCAGGTTTTACGTTTTCCATAATAATGTTGTTTATTTCCCTGTGCCGGAATTTACAATCTTCAGGCAATGAATGTGTAATGCAAACATAACCCTGCGGCAGCTATTATTGTTTTGTTGATTGAGCAATGGGAATAGCTTAATGCCAAGGCCGGGAGAACTTTTTGTCTTGGGTTGTTTATATCTATTTTACCAAAAACCATAAAACTGTTTTGCGCTTTTGTGCTGCAAGCTTATCTTGCCAATAAAAAACCTTTGCAATTCCCCATCGACATCCATATCGGAAGATCAGCCATCCCGCTACATCTTATTTTTGAAACGCTTGCTTATTTTATCGGGTATCGTTATTACGCATATCTCCGTAAGCACCAGCTTGATGCTATAAGTAACCAAAACCGTTTATATATTTTTATAGGAGCAGCATTTGGTGCTTTTATAGGTTCACATCTCGTTGGGATATTTGAAAATCCGGCCGGCCTTTCTAATTTAAGCTTGATATATTTTATGAGTAATAAAACAATTGTGGGAGGGATGCTGGGTGGCTTAGTAGGAGTTGAACTTGTAAAAAAGCAGATAGGCGTAAAGGTATCTTCCGGCGATCTGATGGTTTACCCACTAATATTGGCCATGATAATTGGCAGGATTGGTTGCTTTTTGGCGGGACTAAAAGACGGCACCTTAGGCATAGCTTCATCATTACCCTGGGCAATTGATTTTGGCGATGGGGTGCCCCGGCATCCCACCAATTTATACGAAATTCTTTTCTGGATATTGTTATGGGTCGCGTTAGTATTGATTGAACGGAAGCATACTTTTTCTAATGGCTCCAGGTTCAAAGTATTTATGGTAAGCTATTTAATATTCAGGTTGTTGATAGAATTTATAAAGCCGGCATATTTTTTCCCGATAGGCTTGTCAACAATACAATTGGTTTGTATGGCAGGTATTTTGTATTATTATAAAGTTTTTTTAAAGCCAAATTGCCTATTCCAACCTAAAACACATGCCTGAGCGCCCATATATTTATTACGATTTTACCCAGAGTGTTTGTTCAACCTGTTTACGCAGGGTTGATGCCAAAATAGTTTTTGAAGACGAAAAGGTATATATGCTGAAAAACTGCCGTATACATGGTTTTGAAAAAGTATTAATAGCGACAGATATTGAGTACTACAAAAACTGCCGCAATTACGCCAAACGCAGCGAGATCCCGCTTAAGTTTAATACCAAAACCCACTTTGGCTGTCCTTACGATTGTGGTTTGTGCCAGGATCATGAACAGCATTCTTGCCTTACCGTTATTGAGGTTACAGACAGGTGCAATTTAAGCTGCCCAACTTGTTATGCCATGTCGTCGCCAAGCTATGGCAGGCACCGCACGTTGGAGGAAATTGAGGCGATGCTGGATGTGGTTGTTGCCAACGAGGGTGAGCCCGATGTGGTGCAAATAAGCGGCGGCGAACCTACGGTGCATCCGCAGTTTTTCGAGATCTTAGATATAGCGAAAACCAAACCCATCCGCCATTTAATGCTGAATACAAACGGCATAAGGATAGCAAAAGATGAGGAGTTTGTTAAGAGACTGGCAACCTACACGCCCGATTTTGAGATCTACCTTCAGTTTGATTCTTTTAAAAAGGAAGCTTTAGAGCAGTTGCGTGGCGAGGATCTTCGCGAAGTAAGACAGAAAGCAATTGCTAATCTTAATAAATACAATCTCTCCACAACATTGGTTGTAACACTGCAAAAGGGACTAAACACAGATGAGATAGGCGAAATTATTGAATATGCTTTAAAGCAGCCCTGCGTTCGCGGGGTTACTTTCCAGCCCACGCAGCAAGCGGGGCGCCTGGAGAATTTTAACGCCGATACCGACAGATATACTTTAACCGAGGTGCGGTCGGCTATTTTGGAACAAAGCGATGTTTTTAATGCTGCCGACTTGATCCCTGTACCCTGCAATCCGGATGCGCTGGTTATGGGATATGCGCTGAAACTTAACGGGCAGGTATTCCCGCTAACCCGTATGATAGACCCGAATGATCTGTTGGATAATTCAAAAAACACGATTGTTTATGAACAGGATGAGCAGTTGAAGGGGCATTTGCTTAATATGTTTAGCACGGGTAATTCAGTTGATAAAGCGACAGAGCATTTAAAGTCGATAATGTGCTGCCTGCCCGAAATAGATGCACCAAACCTGGGATACGACAACCTGTTCCGGGTAATTATTATGCAGTTTATTGACGTGCAGAATTTTGATGTACGGGCAATTAAAAAATCATGCGTACACATCGTTAACAAAGACCTTAACATTATTCCCTTTGAAACCATGAACATGTTTTACAGGGACGACAAGATTGAATATCTAAATCAGTTAAAGGAGGAAATGAAATGGATATAAATGAGGAGAACAATATCCCGGAAGCAAAAAAAGATTGGACAATGACGATTGTCGCTATTAACCTCGCCCTAATGGTTATTTATACAATAGTTTTCCGATTATCGAAAGGTACTTATTCAATAATAGGCGTAGCTTTTTTTATAGCAATACAGATAATAATTTGCCTTTTAATTGCCATATTTTTTCAGCCAAAAGGTTTTTTGCTAAGTGCGCTTGCGATTTTATTGATTGGTTTTTCTACTTGTTGGATAGCTTATTCAGGCAATATATAGGCGTAGTTAACCGGTTAAGGAGGAAATGAAAGTAGATAAACCTCAAAACGAGACACCTGAACAACCTAAAACACCGGCAATGAAGATTGTGGGCTATAACCTTTTGGTGGTATTGAGCTACGGTATCCCTTGTGTGATTTCTGGTGATGAATCGGGTTTGATGTTTTACGCGATAATGGTAGTAATTCATTTTCTTTTTTGCGTTTGCGCGGCGATTTATACCAGCAAGCTGATTTGGCTGCTTAGTGGACTTCTGATAATTATCGTTGGTCTTTCTTTTTGCTCGGCATCGGGTACTCTTATACTTTATAAGAGTAATGACGTATAGACGAATTTATATCCGCTGTTTGTAGTCTCCAAACTACGAACGACTATGCGGGTAGTCTACGGCTACCTTGAGAATCTATTATGCAGTGGCATAAAGCGTAATGATACGAAATTTGTAAACTACATCCGCCCGGGTAAGCGTGCCGCTTAACCTGGATAACGAATTGCTTGTTGGAAAATTGAGCCTGGTCGTGCGTCGGCTTTGTTTTTTTAGGGCAGCTTTTGCTATTCGTAGAAAGTTGGAAGCCTGTTGCACGAAAGTAAATAAATTGGCTTTTTTCAATACATTGAAATGCAGCAACTTATCCCAATTCCACAGCTAAACATCCTGAGTGATAAGTCTGTTGCAAAGTGTTGCAAGTTTAAACTTATAATATATACAGAACACTAGAAATCAATCACTTGCAAAAAAATGCTGTTGCAAGTGTTGCAAAGTGTTGTATATATTTCTGCAACACCGGTTTTTATTTCACCACCAGTTATTATTCCTTCTACTAACAGTCAATTCCTTTTCCCACATGCTGAATATCTTTATTTTTGCTCAAAAAGATAATTATGAGTAAAAGGAAGTTTTTAAAGGACGTTGATCCGGGTGCATTTGAAGCTATGCTTGGTTTTGAGAGATATTTGGCCGCCAGCTCTTTAACAAAAACGCATGCCGAGCTTATAAAGATCAGGGTGTCACAGATCAATGGTTGTTCTTACTGTATTGATAAACATATTAAAGATGCACTAAGCTATGGAGAAGATCCCCGACGAATATATCTTTTGGCTGTTTGGCGAGAAACGCCGTTGTTTTCAGAACAGGAGCGCGCAATTCTGGCGCTGCTTGAAGAGGTTACCCTAATAGCTCAAAACGGTGTATCAGACAAAGTATACGATGAGGCGTTAAGCGTTTTGGGCCAAAAATATTTGACGGAAGTGATGATGGCTGTGATTGCCATGAATGCATGGAACCGCGTTGGCATTACCACCGGCCGCCAACCGGAGTAATACATCGGGTTAAAAATCATTATTGGATATCTGATTTCACACCAGCTTCTGTGTAATAGCATATGTAGTGAGCTCGGCATTATTTCTCATCCGCATTTTTTCAAGAATGCGTGCCCTGTAGGTGCTAACTGTAGGTTTGCTCAGGCACAGGCTATTGGCTATGTCTGACACCGTTTTGCCTGACGCGATCAGCAGCAATGTCTGATATTCACGGTCAGATAACAGCTCGTGTGGCTCTTTATCGCTGGTATCGTCAAGCAGGTCCAAAAGTTTTTCAGAAAGTGCAGGCGAAACATATTTTTTGCCTGAAATAACCCGTTGAACAGCTTTCACCAGTTCAAGATCGGCTGCATCTTTAGACAGATAGCCTGCCGCGCCGAGTTTCAAAGCCCTTACAGCTATTTGCTCTTCACTATGAAAGCTAAACATCAAAACAGGTGTTTTTATCTTATCGGCTTTTATTTGCTTCAAAATATCCAGGCCATTACGGCCGGGCAGATCAATGTCGAGAATCAGGATATCCCAGGGACCGTCTTTCAATTGCTGAAAAACCTCGGCGTAATTAACCGCCTCGCCAAAACGGAGCGCGGAAAATTCATTTGCACATATCTGTTTTACACCGATCCTGATGGCGGAATGATCATCTGCTATTAATATATTGTTAGGCATTATTGATAAATGTTAAAGTAATAACTGTGCCGCTTGCATAATTACTGCTCACGGTTAAGTCGGCACCAATAAGTTGAGCCCGCTCCTGCATATTGAGCAAACCCATGGATAAAGAATTACCGGCAGTAGTTGCCAAAAACCCCTGCCCGTTATCGGCAATAATTAATTGCCACCTATCAGTCTCTTCTTCTATTTGCATTATCATTTCAGTAGCATCTGCATGTTTTGCAATATTGTTTAAAGCTTCCTGGCATATTCTGAAAATATTGATCTGGGCAGCTCTGTCAAGTTCAGGCGGATCAGGCGTAAAAAAGCAAGTTGCAGCAATCCCGGTTTTTTTTGTAAACTCAGTAGCCAACCACTCAAGCGCAGGCAGCAGCCCCAATTTGTCCAACAAGGCAGGGCGCAATTCGTTTGCAATTTTGCGTATAGACCCTATGCCGTTATTCACCTCTGCCAATAGTCCGTCAATAATTTCATCCCTGGCTGCGTCATCTATTTTACTTCGTTTAAGTGCAGTTAATGACATTTTAAGGCCCGTAAGCTGCTGTCCGAATTCGTCGTGTATCTCGCGGGCAATCCGCGATCGTTCTTCCTCTAAAACACTATTTAACTGCCCGGCAAAGCTACGTGCACGCATTTCGGAAGCTTCAAGAGCTGAAGTTACCTTTTTGCGTTCCGCGCTGTAGGCCATGCTTTTGTATAATGCTGTGCCCGTCAGTTCATCTTTTAACAAGTAATCAGAAGCACCCATGGATAATGAACGGATGCCAAAATCAAAATCGGTAAAACCTGTTAACACAATTACAGGTGTATCGCGGCACAACTCTACCATATCCCGTATTAATTCTTCGCCTGTATTGTCGGGTAATGTTAGGTCTACTAACACAACATTATAAGAATTACCCGCCTCTATTAACTCCCGGGCCTGCCTAAAAGATGTCGCCCGGCGCACTACCGCTGTCATTTGCTCCGCAATCATCTCTTCAACGAGTATAAAATCGCCCGGATTATCCTCCACAACCAGCACTTCATAAAGTTGGTCAGTATGTCTGATCATAATTATCGGATAATCGCGATTGAATTTTTACGTTTTGTTTTAGATGTGATTAAATATAGCGATAAATGGTCAAATTAAATTCAACGGCAGAGAATTGAGTTTTTGTTAATATTACCCTTACAAAATCAACTTTTACATCAAACGTCATTATTGCCTTTTTAATTGCGTTAAATTCCTACCTGAACGCCAATACCCCCAAAATTATTCAGGAATGATTTGGCGCTCACGGCTATATTTCTGGTTATAAAATATTTAGCCGACAGGGTAGAATAAAACATTCTGCCGTACTCAAAGTTGTTATCGCCCTTGCCTCCATTGTAATTATAGCGTTCATACCCGCCCAAAAAGTAGCCGTAACTGCCTGAGAAAACAACCCTGCCCAGGCGCAAATCAATACCGGCATTCAAACCAACGTTAAGACGGCTGTATACCGGTGTATAATCACCTTGAAATGTTTGTATAAAACGGGTAGTGTCAGAAGTAGCAGATCCAAGCGGCGATGTTTTGGATGAATAAACCACATCTGTACCAACCTTTAGTCCCAGCACATTGTTTACATAACGGCTATAAGAAGCTGATAAACCTGCTTTAAAAATGGGTGTCGTTGATTTTCGGAATGATTTGTCCAATTGTAAATTGACGCCTTTTAGTTGGTAAAAGCCCGTTGTTATTTGGCCGGTATAGCCGCCAATAAGCTCAATTGCCAGCGCATTTTGACCTAAATTAAATTTAGGCGCGCGTGTAGGAGCTGATGACAGGCCATGTGTTACACCTATGAATGATTCTATTTTATTTAACCCAACGTTAGGCTTGCTGGTATTAGAGTTTGAGGCATGCGCTACAACCGCACCTATTTGCAAGTTGGTATTGTGGGTTACCGGGAAAACTAATTTTAGCTTAGCACTGCTTATAATATTTAATCGACCGCCCATGACCTGGTTTACGCCGCCGGTGGCACCGTAGTCCTTTGTTGAATATAGAAGACCAAGGCCCGGCGCAAATAAAACCTTAAAGCCGTTAGTATTTAGTAATCTGATGTCTATTCCACCTGATACTGCTACATGGCTGCCAAAATATCCATTGTTACGAAATTCTGGGTTATAAGCCGTTAAGGCATTGCCACCGCTAACGCCGTTCATATTATATAAAGTGGCTTCAATAGATATGTTTTCTACATTCAATGCTTTTGTCCACTCAGCTTCGCTATTAGCCGTGCTTATATTATAATTAATGCCAACCCCATTATAGGCACCCTGCGCACCAAACATTGTGGCACCGTACATAAAGTTTGCACCTATTGTATTTCTGTTTTGTGCGTATGAGCCTGACGTTACTGCGAACAATAGTATCAACAGTACTAACTTATTTTTTAATCTCATGTCTCAAAAGTTTAAAGTGTCTTTTAGTCACGGATCAAAATTGTTCAATACAATAAGGATGTAGATTAGACTGAAGTATGAAAACCCTGTAGTTATTTGATTGACACAGCTAATTAAGGCAGGATATTGAGAAAGGGGGGTTTGTAGACCAAATCATTACGTCGCTTTCATTATCGGGACTATAGGGGCGCATTGCCCGGACAAGCAACTTTGTTTTATTAATAAACCAATTATTAACCAGCGGGCCCCGCCCTAAAAACAAGTATTATGAAGAAGTTATTACTATTATTGATAGTTATTATCCTGGCAAGTTGTAAAAAAGAAACTTCAAAAATTACTTATCCCAGCGGCACACTCTTCAACGTTAAAAATGTATCGCTGAATAGCTTAGCGATACCCAACAACGGAGTTATGGTGACGCCTCAAAATCCGTTTATTATTGATGAGCTTTGGTCAAGCGATCAATCCAGCCAAAAGTTTTACACATGCCACAGTGCAAATGGAAATGAATATAAAATGCCGGAAAGTAATATGGATATAATATCTATGCCACAATCATCGGTGGGTAAATAACGTTAGTTTGCAGAAGAAATTAGTAATGGGCGGTTGTGTAGGGCAGGCGGGAATCTGCAAAAACTAAGTACTCGTTAAAAGTTAATTAATCAACAATTAACCATCATACTCGCCCTGCAGCGCGTACTTGCCAAACAGACATAACCCTGCGGTGGCCAGAGGGGTTATAATTGCGGTCACTATTATACCGAAGATCATATCATCCTGTTTGCCTGATGATATTTTAGGGATGCCCAATTTAAATATTCCGATATAAACAACAATCAAACCCAACAATATCCAAACTATGCCAAGCAGCCTTTTTGCCTTTATTAGCAAAGCTGATGGTATTTTAGGTTCGATGTTAGATTCTCTATATTCTTTAAGGTAAAATACGCCTATTATAAAGGATACACACATAATGATAATAGGATAGGAGAGGCCTGCCAGATAATAATCTTTACTACCGGCCTCGGTAGCCTTGTTTACCAGATAGGTAGAAATAACCATACACATACCCCCAAATACGCCAAAACCAATATGATATGGGAACGAGATAGAGGTGTACCTGATCTTTAAAGGAAACATTTCAACCAAATAAGCAGCCAGCGGACCGTAGGACAATGCAACTATGCTTAACAATATGGCTACGTAAAATATCAGCACCCACTTATCCTTACTATTCAGGATGATGCTTTTGAGGACTTCGGCATTTACCGGTTGGCCGTTGGCAAGTGTTAACTTTTCTACCTCCTGGTAAATGGTTTGGTCGGTATAAAAATGTCGTGTTGTGGTTGTGACGATCGCTCCTTCCTGTTTCTTTTCGATGAATAGTTTAGCAGTATCTTCTGTCTTGTTTTTTAGGTTAACAGTTTGGTAGATCTGCTGATATAAAGGGCGCGAAAACACGATAGCAATAAATAAACTGGCCAATATTAAAGGTTTGCGCCCCGTTTTGTCGGACAACCAACCTGACAGCACATATACGGGCATCCCTATAAGAAATGCTATAATGAGGATAGTGTTCACCTCGTTAAACTCAAGGTATAAGGTTTTTAACAAAAAAGTTTGGATAAAGGTAAAGAACTGGCCGTTTAAAACTCCCACGCCCAGTGTAACGCCAAATAGCGCCAATAATATTAATTTTAAATTTGCCTTGTTGCCAAATGTGTCTTTCAAGGGAGTAGCCGAAGTCTTTCCCTGCGCTTTTGCGTTAGCGAACAACGGCGACTCGGCCATGTTTTTTCGGATATAAACGGAGATTACCACCAGGAATACAGATACTAAAAATGGCAGCCGCCAGCCCCATGCTTCCCAATCGGCGGGAGTAAGTACACTTTTAATAAGCAATACCACACCCAACGAAATGAGGAAGGCTATAACTGCGGTTACCTGTATCCAGCCTGTCCAAAAGCCGCGATCCTCAGCAGGGGAGTGCTCAGCTACAAATGTGGCTGCACCGCCATATTCACCGCCTATGGCTAAGCCTTGCAGCAGCCTTAAAATAAGCACCAGAACCGGCGCTAAATAGCCTATGGTTTGATAAGTGGGTATGGCGCCGATAAGTATGGTGGAACCACCCATTACCAGCAGTGTTACCATAAAAGTATATTTGCGACCGATCAGATCGCCCAAACGACCGAAAAACAAAGCGCCAAACGGGCGTACCACAAAACCCGCCGCATAGGTCGCCAAAGTGATGAGGAATGCCGCGGTAGCATTACCTTGCGGAAAAAATTTAGTGGCTATAACGCTTGCCAGGCTCCCAAAAATGTAAAAGTCGTACCATTCTACAATAGTGCCTATAGACGAACCGACGATAACCGGCACGAGGGATTTAGTATTAAAAGCCATTTGATATCCAGGTTTTGCCTGTTAGGTTTATCTATTCAGATTCAGACAATTGAAAGGTATAAAAAAAACGGCAACGGGCGCTGCTAACTAATTACTTATCCCAAACCTGTGACGGCCAGCTATAGCTGCCGGGCTTTAAGGTTAAAAACAGGTCGTCGCGTAGGATTGCCTTCATGCGTACCACACCGGTGCTGAATTCCTGCACAGGCGTAAACTGGGTTAAGTTTAACTGTTTTATTATAGCCGATGCCGTTGCACCGCCTTCAATTAGCAATTCTTTTACTTCTATCCTTTTAAAGACCTTTTCAACCAATATAGCCGTCTTTTCGCGTAGGTTGATTGCACCTATCGCAATTTCAGCAACAGCAATTACAGCGTTATTATGCAGCTTTAATAAGGTTATAACTTCATCGGCCCAGTTATCAAATAAATTTTCGGAAGGGGTGGCTGAGCTGACTATACGCTGTGGCATATAGCTTACCGCCCCACCAGCATTTTTTAGATGTTTAATGGCTTGCATGCTTTTGTCAAATGTAGTACCGCTTACAAATAAAATCGGCTTTTGTATTGGACTTGTATGGTCAATAAGTTGTGGTAAATGCTCCAGTGATTCCAGTATCGCGGCAAAAAAACCTGAACCCCCTGCCAATAATGTTTCCTTGTCTGTTTTAGCGGCCCATTTTTTAAGATCAGTTTCGGTTTCACAACAGGCTATCGTAATACCTTTTGCCGGTAAAACATCTTCCGTAGTTTTTACGGCGATATCGTTTTTGTCGCAGCGAAGCATGGTATGTATCTCCGCTCCGGTTATTGAAAAATCCGGATCATTGGCAAAACTGCTTAAATGAATAGGCAACCCATCTATATAATATTTCCCCTTTATTATTTTACGATTTAAAGCGGGGTTAGTAGGTGCCAATAGCGCTTTATCTAAACCAAGTTGCTTTAAATGGGAGCGAAGCTCTGCAATTACGTGACCACGCAACACGGAGTCCACCTTTTTAAACAAAAACTCGGGATTTAACTTTTTTAGTCGGTCAGTAATGTCAGCCATTGTTTTTACCGCGTCCGCTTCGCCCATTGACCGAGTATCAGTAGCTACAACCAGTAAACCAGCAGTGGTCGTTTGATCAATCGTCGTAACAATCTCAACCTTTAGGCCATAACGCAAGCCTATGCCTGCAATTTCAACGGCCCCGGTTAAATCGTCAGCAACAACGGCTATCATTTAGCTTACAGCTTGCTTACGGTATTTGCTTAATTGCACAGCCGATTCAATAGCCAAAATCATCGCATCGGCGCTGGCAACGCCCTTTCCCGCAATTTCAAACGCCGTTCCATGATCAACCGAGGTACGGATAATAGGTAGTCCCATAGTAATGTTTACGCCTTTAACACTCTTCATTTGTTGCTTCGCAGCATCCCACTGAAATCCTGTTAATTTAAAAGGGATATGTCCCTGGTCGTGGTACATAGCTACTACGCCGCCGTAAGCGCCGGTTGCGGCTTTGGCAAACAGCGTATCGGGGGGCACCGGACCATCCACATCGTAACCTCTGCGGCGTGCCTCTTCAACTGCGGGTAATATCTCCAGTTCTTCTTCGGTACCAAATAAACCACTATCGCCTGCGTGGGGGTTTAACCCCGCTACGCCTATTTTTAAATTCGTTTCTCCCAAGCTGATGAGGCCATTATGCAGCAGATCCACTACTTCTAATATGCGATCCTTTTTTACCAGGTCGCAGGCCTGCCTTAACGATACATGGGTTGATACATGGATAACCTTTAAATTATCCTCAACCAGAAGCATGGCATATTTGTGCGTATCAGTAAGGTCGGCATATATCTCGGTGTGCCCGGCATAGTGGTGTCCGGCCTCGTTTATAGATTTTTTGTTGATAGGGCCCGTTACCGTCGCATCTATATCGCCGGACAGTGCCAGTTCAATTACTTTTTTTACGGATTGAAAAGCCGCTTCGCCGGCTATGGCAGATATCTCACCGAAATTAAACTGGTCTGTCTCTATATTATGCAAGCCAAACACATCTATTATCCCATACTTAAACTGTGCTTCACCTACACTTTTAATAGTATTTATAGCTGCGTCTAAATTTAGCCGCTTAATAATCGCCTCAAATACCACAGAGTCGCCAACCAATAAGGGTTTACAGCTATCGTATATACTTTTATTAAGTAATGCTTTTATAGCTATCTCGGGCCCAATGCTGGCCGGGTCGCCCATTGTAATTCCTATAATTGGTTTGTGAGGCATTAATTTTTATTGACTGGGAGTGCAATTTACTTTTTTGATGGATGGATTACAAGAGGTTATAACGGGATGAAAGCTAATATTTAAGATAGCTGCGATGTTACTGAAAAGCTTTTTATTCTATCTTTTTTCTGTTAAAATCGTAATGTTTCTTACCAAAACTATAGGATAAATCACGTAGAATCGACACTATGTCAATACAATGTCACGGTGTTATTTTTGTGTAAATATGGCGTTACGGTAAAGTACAGGCAGTTTTTTGTCATTTATGCTGATTTGTTAGTGTGTTTGTTACACAATCGATTTTTTGTGATGTATTTTATACACTAAGGGTATTAAGGATATTGTAATCTATACACCTACTTCGTTGAAAATATTAAAAAATCCTAACGTTTATCACGGTGTATTATTAAATTATTATAAAAATTCAAATTTATTTGCCAAATCGTTAATGTTACTGTACTTTTGTTATGGATTTAAAATTTAAGACTATGAAAAAATTATTTATTACAGCAGCAATAGCTACAATGTTTAGTGTTACTGCGTTTGCGGATGGTGGAAAGAAAGTTAAAGCAGAAGGTGAGAAAAATGTATCATATAGTGCACTTACCAAATTCTCTACCGAATTTGAAAATGCTTCAAATGTTGTTTGGACAGTAACTCCAAATTGCCAGAAAGTTGATTTTGTTACGGAAAGTGGTAAATACACTGCATTTTATGATCTTGACGGCGAATATCTGGGCCGCACGCAGGAAATTTCTGTATTGCTTTTACCGGAAGCTAGCCGTAAGGAGCTTAAAGCTAAATATGCCGACTACACCGTTAGCCAAGTTATTCAGTACGAAAATACGAGTGCGGAACCATTGGTTTACTTTGTTGACCTTGTAAAAGCAAACAAGGAAGTTGTGTTAAAAGCAGTTCCAAATCAAAGCCTGGCTTTTTTCCAAGCTATTAAATAAGCCCATTACAGTTTACCTTTTTAGTTTTTGGATCCACTTCGGTTAGCCGGAGTGGATTTTTTTAGATATAAGGGATAACTAAAAAGCCTTTCCGAATACGGAAAGGCTTTTTAGTTAAAACATAACGGATCGATTAGCGAGGACCGCCGCCACCTGGGCCACCTTGCATACGTGCAGCTTGTGCTTTTTCGTACGCTGTGAACTGCTCAGGAGTTAAAATGGTTTTTAATTTTGCAGTAACAGAAGCAGTGATAGGAGCCATTTTTTCTCTAATCGAGCTTCTGTCATCGCCGAGAGCTGTCATTAAGCTATCTCTGCTTTTTGTTTGAGCTTGGTAAACAACCAATAGTTTTGCAGCTTGCGCATCAGTGATGCCTGTAAGCGAAGTTTTTAAACCCTCAACACTTTGTTCAGGGGTACGTCTGAAGCCACCACCCGGGCCACCTTGTGCGAAGCTAACAGCGCTAATGCCTAATACGAAAGCGCCTACTAATAATACTTTTTTCATTTCTTACGGTTTTTATTGTTTTAGTATAAGATAAAGGTATACGCTAAAGGTTTAAATTTTATTATGTAACTTAAATGTTGCCATAAGTAAAAACTACAATTTTGCACGCAAATATCTCATTCAAAAAAAGCCGTTTAATTATTATTTTGCTGCAGCTTACTTATAGATCGTTGCATCTGCGCCATCATATTGGTAAGGCTTTCCATAGTAGGCTCGGGCATGGGCTCTGGCAATTGCATAGATATATAGGCTTTGGCTTTCCATAATTCAAGCACATCTTCGCCATTTACTTCGTAAGATTCGTAAACCGGGTTGTCTGATACCAGCTTCAGCTTTTTATTATCCTTAAACTTATTGCCTATCCTTTTATAAACCACACCTTCGGTTTTTGATACCACCACGTACGTTTGGCCGGGTTTAACATCGGCCCAGTTCTCAACATACTCACCTATAATAGTAGTGCCCGATGTTAGTGGCAGCATTGAGTCGCCATTTATCTCAAAAGCACGGTAAGTACCTTGCTTAAACATGGGCAAATAAAACTTGGGCAGCTTTGCCACATATTCCGGATCAGCGTACCCATTAAGGTAACCGGCGGAAGCTTTTACCGGCACCATTTCTATATTTTCGTTATCCTCTTTATCAACTGATATGCTGAGAATGCGTAAATTATCAGGATTGCCTTTGGGTTTTGGCGCCCATTTTTCGTTTATTTCTTCGTTAATAAAGTCGTCAAGACTAATATCAAAATATAATGCTATTTTTTTTAGTAAATCATATTTGGGTTCTGCGCGTTCTTCTTCATATGCGCCCACTAATGACCTTTTTATACCTATCTCATCTGCAAACTGTTGCTGCGTAAGACCTTTTTTCTTTCGGAGGAATTTAATATTTAAAGAAATATTTGCCATAAAATTTGGAATTGCTAAATTAATTAGTAATTTTATGCTCATAAAGTTAGTAATTATTTTTTCATCAGCAAATTTTATTATCAAATGAAGCGCTTTATTTACATTATCACCGACAGAAACCGCAATAACCTGCATGTAGGCCTATGTTCAGACCTGTTAAAAACCATCAAGTTTTATAATGATATGCCTACTTTGTTCTTTGATAATTCAAAGCAGCTAAACCGTTTGGTTTATTTTGAGGAGATAAATAACGAAGACATGGCGATGGAGCGCTTTAAAACTGTAAGCACTTACACCCGTGCCCAAAAGGAAAGAATGATACGGCCCGTTAATCCTGATTGGATAGACCTTACCGCTGCATTGAATTTTGAAAGTGGTGTTAGAAGGCCGCAACAAGTACGGCCCTCAATTAATATGAACAGAGTGGCGCTTACTGCTTAATAAATTTAAGCGCGCCCGAATTCATGCAATATCTTTTGCCACCGCGAGAAGGAGGACCATCATCAAATACATGGCCTAAATGCAAGCCTGTGCTGCGCTCAATAACTTCTGAGCGTTCCATGCCGTAGCTATTATCTACAACTATCTCTATTTTTTTGGGATCAACCGGCTTAACAAAGCTCGGCCATCCTGTTCCGCTATCAAATTTATCTTCCGACGAAAAAAGCACTTCGCCGGTTGCGGCGCTAACATAAACGCCTTTTTGATGATTATCATGATATGCATTTTGAAACGGTGACTCAGTACCTTTTTCAACCATAATATGGTATTGGTTAGCCGTAAGCAACTTTTTCCACTCGGCAGAAGTTTTGGCCGCTGTTCTTTTTACCTGCTGACCATTACTATCCTGGCAGCCAACGGCAACTATGCTAAACAATATTGCAAGTGCGCCTATTATCTTTCTCATATTTATATTCATTGTTTTTACCAAAATTACGCAAAACCCGCGTTATTGGTTTGTCATTAGAAAGTAGATTAAATTGATTTGAATTTTGGTATTAACGGCGATGAGACCAAATGTATAAAACCATTGTGTTGTTTCAGATCACTTTTTTGCAGGATACTTTTACCGCCCATTTCATCAATTAAAACAATATTATTATCTCCATCAAACTGCGCCTTGAGCGGGGCACCGGCAATTGTTCTAAAAACGGCAGTGCCCTTTTGCTTGCTTATCTCTTTAGCAATGTTTTTAGCAGAAATTTTACCAGGCAAAGCATGATAAGTTATTAAGGCGATAAGATCGTACTTATTTTTGGGCATTAACAACGCGTCAAGTTTGCCCGGCGGCAATTTATCAAAGGTACTGTCAACCGGTAAAAAAACGGTCAGCGGCCCAGGGTCATTAAACGTTTGTATCAAACCGCATATATTAAGGGAGCGGGAAAATACTTTTGCCTGTTTAAATGTCCGGATATTGACTTCAATTGAATTTCCAGGATTCATTAATTCATCCTGTTTGTTTTTAGGTGATCCGGCGTTTTTAACCGGCTCTTGTGCTGTTACTGTAGTAATAACAGCACAAAAAACGATGCTTAACAGTATTATTTTCATAATGCTGTTATAAATGCCAATACCGTGCCTTTAGGTTTTAAATATTACAAATTACCATCCCGGTGTGAAGCCCAAACCAAAAACAGGTTTCTTTACGTCATTACGGTTTAGTGGAAGGGCAAAGTAAGGCTCCAATACAAAATAGCCAAACAGATTAACACGTAAAGATATACCTGTACTTAAAGCAGGCACGCGCTGGTTGGCATTGTATACAGGCAACCCATTTGCATCGGTACCAATCCTATCAGGTGCGAGCCCCATTTTTATTTGGTTTCCGGCGTTCCAAGCTAAACCGGCATCAAAAAACACATTTAGCTCAGAGAAAAGGAACTTTGATTTTATTGCAGATAGTTTTTCGGGGCCTGTAAACGGTAGTCTCACCTCAAAGCTGCCCACCGCTATACGCGATCCGGATAGCTGATCAATGGTGAAGCCGTTGCTTGGTTTTCCGTTGCTGTTGTAGAAAGTTTGAGATTCATAACCTCGCATCAGGAAAGGATAACCTAAAAACAAGGGGTAAAGCGCATTGTTTTTTCCCAACCGGCCGTAGCCATACAGGCGCATGGCAAAAGTTACGGGTGCTACGCGGGTATATTTACGAAGATCGATAGTTGGTGAAAAGAATTTATAGCTACCAAAGTTGTACTCGGCTTCTATGCGGTATCTAAAACCACTTAATGGTGAAGCCACGCCAAAAAAGGAATTGTCGCCAACCAAAGCCGTGCTTACCTGGAATATACTGGCAGACTGTAAATTAACTCCACTATTGTACGGATCAGAATTATAGTCGGTTAAACTTACATTGTGTTTGTCATACCCCACGTAATTGCCGGTGGCTTTGTCGTAGTATGTACTGTAGCGATCAACCTTATAATAATATTGTGTTGCGCCGGTACCAAATTCAATGCGATGCACCTTTGATAAAGGGTAGGAGGTAAATGCCGACAGCTGATCCTGGAAGATACGCACTATATCATAACGTTCTTCAACTGCTGGCTTGGCATTGAAACTTGTTGGTACAACGTTATAGGTTGCAAACTTTAAAGGAATATGTGATATGCCGCCGCCCCAGTTCCAGCGGCTTTCCTGGTTAACGTACATAAATTGCCCGCCGATATCATACAATTCGCCGTTAACAGCTAGCCCCGCATATATTTGATTACGACCCAATATATCGCTAAATACCCCCTGCACGCCACTGGCAAGGCCGGTACTGCCAAACGAATTTACCGCTACGCCAACGCCGCTGCTTGCTAAATAATCTAACTTAAATTTTGACCGGTACTTAATTGTTTTAACCGAATCAGCAGGTATTCTGGGATAGGCGAGGTAGTTGTTAAGGTTTGTATTGATAAGATCAACACCAACGGAACGCGGCGGAGGAAGTGTGCCGGCTGCAAAATTAGTTTGGGCAGGATCGGCGTTAACCGCTGTAAAATCAGATTCCTTAGCGCTGAACAGGGTATATTTTTGTGCTCGATAATAGGAGTAGGCTATATCACCACTGGCTGATACGCTCAAGGCCGGCGAAAACTCAGTTATTCCGCTAATACCCGTGAACATATTGGTCATTTGCTTTAACTGCCCACCGGCAACATCGTAAAGATAAAGATTGCGGAAACCATCGCGGTTGGATAGAAAGTAAATGCCCTTACCGTCTGACGAATATTGAGGGTTTAAGTTATTCGCGCCGTTAAACACGTTCAAGTTGGTTACATGGCCGGTAGCCATATCATAAATAGCCAGGTTAAATGTTATAGCTTGCGATAGGGTTTTATCATAAGTGGCCCTATCTGTAGCAAATACTACTTTTTTACCATCTCTTGAAAAGCTTGGCTGATAATCAGAATATTTATCGTTGGTTAACTGAGTAACTTTTTTTGTATCAAAGTTGTAAACATACAAGTCGCTTTGCCCTTCGGACATGCCCTGGAATACGATCTGATTCCCGGTGGGCGACCATGACAAGTTACCAAACTGCTCGGCCTTCCCCATCGAAACATTATATAACACCTTGCCGCTTGGTACCTCGACAACCAGCATGCGGTTGCGGCCCTTGCTGAATATACTGAAAGCGAACTTTTTACCATCGGGAGACCAGGTTCCAGCTGATTCCAAAAAGTTAAACTCGTCAACGTGCGTGTTTGTGACACGGCTGGTCAGCTTTTTAATTATGCGCCCCGTTCGGTTATCGGCCAGAAAGAGATCTATAGCAAATAGGCTTTTTTCTGACAAGAAGGCCATGTATTTACCATCCGGGCTGATAGAAGGGGCTAGATTCATCTTGCCCGAATTTTTCTCATCAATAACAATATTGCCTATTGGTTTCTGTACAGTATCAGTTAAAAACGGCTTGTAAGTGGCTTCAATTGATTTTTTCCAGAGCGCTGATAAGGTTTTATCGTCATAACCAAACGTGCGCCTAATGGCATAAGGTAGCCCGTAACGCGCCGTGTTTTTGAAAAAAGGTACAATAACAGTATCGCCATAAGTTGAGCCTATAAACGACCAGAATGCCTCGCCATAACGGTAGGGGAAGTATTTACTGCTTTCAGTTAGATCTCGTATGGTGGGGATATCGTTATTAAGATACGCATCGCGCATCCACATGGCCGTATAAGTATCTTTTTTACCAAGGGAGAGATATTCTGCCATACCCTCTATCATCCATAACGGCACATTATCTAAGTTTTCAAATTCGTCACCCTTTCCTAAGAGTACGTGATATTGAAAAGCGTGTACCAATTCGTGGCCCAATACGTGTCGGGTTACATGGTTATTCTCCATAACGGGCATTACCACACGATTCTTTAAACCTTCGGTAACACCGCCTGTTCCAACCTCAATATCGCCGTCAATGGCGGTAGTTTGTTGAAAGTCGGGGTGATTGGCATATAAGATAATGGGGTTGGCTACTTTAAAAGTGTCCCTAAAAACCTGTTGGTGCAGGGTATACCAAAGCTCGCTTTCCTGTGCTATGCGTTTTACCAGGCTATCATTTTTCAGATAGTAGTATATTTCAAAATGGGGTGTTTTGTAAACCTGAAATTTGAGTTTTTTATAACGGACCTTATTTTGACCAAAATATTGAGCATTTGCATCAAACCCGGCCAACAAAACAAAGGCAATACTGATCAATATAACAGAGAGTTTTGCCGTTTTAGCAATAAGGAAGCAGGGTTTAACCATGGGTTTAATATTATGCAAGCGCTAATTTAAAAAAATGCCCTGTTAAATGGTGTTAAATTTTGTTAAGGAGACTTATGGTGCAATAGTTGGTGCCGGCGCAGGTTCCGTTTGAAGCGTATCAAAAGGAATTTCCATCAGGCTGTCAACAGCAAGTGTATCAACCGGTATATGCGGCGAAGGGCAATCATAAGGTTTGCTGATCTTTACCCAAGGTTTCGGAAAGGGTCCGTACGTATAGCCTGATTTCGGATCAGCGTAAACTTTCTCCATAAACCTACCAAAAATAGGTAGTGCTGTGCGCGAGCCTTCGCCGGTTTCTGATGAATTGAAATGCACACTACGGTCGTCAGCACCTACCCACACACCGGTAACAAGGTCTTTGGTAATACCCATATACCAGCCGTCAACATAGTCAGACGATGTGCCTGTTTTGCCGCCTATCTGGTTATTATTGTTCCATAACTTATATTCCCAAAGCGCCTGCGAGGTTCCGCCGGGTTCTTCCATGCCGCCCCTGAACATATACAACATAAGCCATGCAGTTTCCTCGCTTATGGCACGTTCTGTTTGTAATTTAAATTCCTTCAGCATATTACCATCCTGATCGGTTATTTTGGTTACCAGTAATGGGTCAATCTTTTCTCCTTTATTTAAAAAGGTACTGTAAGCACGCACCATCTCGTAAACCGACACGTCATTTGAGCCCAAAGACACTGATGGTACCGGTTTAAGCTCACTTTCAATACCTACCTTGTGCGCATACTCAACTACTTTATCCCATCCAACCGCCTCAGTAACTTGTGCTGTAACAGAGTTTACAGATTTTCCCATCGCCCAGCGTAATGACATTTCGCGGCCAGAAAAGTTCCAGTCGGCATTATTCGGTTCCCAAATTTCTTTTTTCCCCCCGTAGGTATAGTTAATAGTCACGCGCTTGTCGGTAAATTTATCGCAAGGCGTATAGCCATTATCTAATGCAGTTAAGTAAGCAAATGGTTTAAATGTTGATCCAGCCTGACGTTTTGATTGATTTACGTGGTCGTAGTTAAAGTGTTTAAAATCTATACCACCAACCCAAACTTTTATTTTTCCGGTTGTAGGTTCAACACTCATCATGCCTGTATTTAAAATACGGGCGTAATATTTAATAGAATCAATGGTGGAAAATGTAGTGTCTTTATCGCCCTTCCAGGTAAATACCTTCATACGTTTAGGCGTTTCAAAGTATTTTTTTATCTGTACGGTGTCCCCTTTATATTTCGCTTTTAATAGTTTATAAATAGGCAGGCGCTGTTCGGCTTTTAAAACAAAGTCTTTTATTTCATTGCCCTTTGAGTCGCGCCATGGGTTTTGATCACCCCAAACGTTGTCAAAACGACGCTGCAACGACTTCATTTTTTCTGCAACGGCTTCCTCGGCATATTGCTGCAAACGCGAATCGATGGTAGTATATATCTTCAATCCATCCTCGTACAAGTTATAATCATTCTCTTTGCACCAATCTTTTAACCAACGCTCCACGGCTTCGCGCAAATATGAGTCGCCGTGCGAGGCAGTTTCAACATAACTTAAATTGAGCTTGATAGGTTGTTTACTGTATGTATCAAAGGCTTGCTTGCTTATATGCTCATACTTTTGCATCTGCCCCAATACTACGTTACGGCGTTCCTTTGATTTTTTGGGATTATTTATAGGATTATAGGTGGATGTTGCTTTGAGCATACCCACAAGGGTTGCTGCCTCAGCAGGATTGACTGTGTTGGGGTTTTTATTAAAAAACTTCAACGTAGCTGTTTTAATGCCAAAAGAATTATTGCCAAATGGCACGGTATTAAAATAAAGCGTTAATATTTCCTGCTTGTTGTAAACATGCTCCAATTTAAAAGCGGTTAACCATTCCTTAAATTTAAAAACGATGGTACGCAGAAGTGGAATGTGACTTACCAAGCCCTGCGACTTACGCTTACGGGTTGAAAATAAGTTTTTTGCCAACTGCTGGGTAATAGTACTACCTCCCCGGCGATCGCCCTGTGCTGTGGATAACATACTGGTAGCAAAGGAGTAAAAATCGACGCCGCTGTGGTTGTAAAACCTTATATCCTCGGTAACTATAAGCGCATTTATAAGATTAGGTGAGATATCTTTAAACTCAACCGGCGATCTGTTTTCGCGGTAATATTGGCCAATAAGTTTACCATCTGCGGTGTATACCTGCGATCCTACTGATAGTTGCGGATGTTTAATGTCCTGCATATCAGGCGAGTATCCGAACAGCCACAAAAAGTTAAGTTCAATGCAGCAAAAGAATAAAATAACAAAGTAAATAAAGATGACAGTATACCTGAGATATTTGTTTTGTATGCGTTTAAACATTCGGTAAAGATGTAAAATTATGGCCCAAAAACACAAGCCGGATTATTATTCAGTACAACGGCAGAAGTGGGAATAAATTTTATTAACCACCTTAATTACGACCACCACCAACCCGTTATATTATAATTTACGTTTTAGTTTTTTGCTCGCCATTGCAAATTTATTAAAAGCAAGCGCTGTATCTATCCAATAATTAAAATTTATAGTGTTACTTAATATTTCCGGACTTACAAAAACGTAATCCTTTAACGGTTTTCCATTGCGTATCATTCCTCGCACACCATGCATTTCCAATGCTTCCAAATAGAAAGGACCAACCCGGCAAAGCATTTCGTCGTTACTGGCGCAAACACACATTTTTCCATCAACCATGAAGCAAATGCCGTTGAACATCTTTTTCTCTTCAACCTCGGTAATACCTTTGTTAAATAGCGCTTCTCTAATTCTATTGGTTAAATCTTCGTTAGCGGGCATTTGATTATTTAAATGTTGTTGTTGTTACAAAACTTGATGCGCCGTTTCTTACTGCAATGGCTTTTATCATCATCCCCCCAATTAAAGGGATAGGTTTACTATAAATTGTTGATGATGTAGTAGGAGTGGAGCCGTCGGTTGTGTAATAAATTGTATTAGCTTCAATATCATTGCTTTTTATGGAGATCTGAGTGGGCGGTGCGAAGGTTTGTAACAATGTTATTGACGGGTTAGGCACAATTTTGTTGTCGCTGATCTTTGATGTCGGACGCTCCATATCCTGCATAGCCATGCGATTGGGTAACTTTCCGGTAAAAACTTCCAGATCGCCGCCATTGGCGATGTCATCATGATTAATGTAAAGTTTATTATGCGATTTCTTGTTAAAATTAAGTCCCTGAACATAGATGTTATCACGACTAACAACGGCCCCGCTGTTCAATATAGTAAGCTTCTTGCCATTCTCAAGGTGCACCACTGCCTTTGCAAACTGTGGTAAACCTATCTGATACTGCTGCTGACCCGGTGCTATATTATACAGCCCAAGGCTTGACATAATATACCAAGCCGACATTTGTCCGCAATCCTCATTACCGGTAAGGCCATCAGGTTTGGCGGTATAATAATCATTAAGTATGCGATTAAGGTAAAGCTGCGTTTTATCGGGTGTATTGGTGAAATTAAACAAGTAAGCCAAATGATGACTGGGTTCGTTTCCATGGGCATACATGCCTATAAGCCCCGTCAAATCAGGAAGCTCAGTACCGGTTAGTTTGGCGTTGGTAGTAAATAGCTCATCTAATTTAGCAGCAAATTTATCCGCACCGCCCATGTAACTGATCAATCCCTCAACATCCTGAGGAACATAAAATGCGTACTGCCAGGCGTTACCTTCTACATAGTATTTATTGTTAACCTCATTCGGGTCAAAACCGGAGAGCCATCCACCATTCACATGCGGCTGCATAAAACCGCTTTGGTTATTAAAAACATTTTTCCAGTATTGCGCACGCTGAATGTAAGTTTCATAATCTTTTTGCTCGCCCAACATTTTAGCCATTTGCGCAACACACCAGTCATCATACGCATACTCTAATGTTTTTGATACGTTCTCTTTTTCCTCATTAGCAACCAAACCGTTTTTTACGTAAGACGCTAAGCCGAAATGATCCCGGTTAACTGTGGCCTTCATAGCGGCAAAGGCTTCTTTTGCATCAAAATCTCTTATTCCTTTTGCATACGCATCCACAATGACCGGGATAGAATGACTACCTATCATGCAATAAGTTTCGTCGGAGGCAAGGGGCCATACCGGCAACTGCCCGCCTTGTTGATTAATAGCTAAAAAGCTTTTTATAAAGTCGGTAGTGCGTTTCCGGTCTATCAGAGTAAGCAAAGGATGCTCGGCACGATAGGTATCCCACAACGAGAATACCGTATAGTAATTAAAACCTTCTGCATAGTGTATGCGGCCATCTAGCCCTCGGTACTGCCCGTCGACATCATTGTAAATATTTGGCGCCAGCATAGCGTGGTACATGGCGGTATAAAAAACCGTTAGTTTTACTTTTGAAGGATCGGGAGGAGGAGGCGTTTTCTTCTTGGTTTTATCTTTCGCGCTCTTTACGGCATCAGGATTTGGCATTCCCATAGGTACCGTGCGCAGATTAGCCGGCGGTGCGCCACCTTCTACCTCAATTTTTGAAAGCTCAACGTTCCAGGCAGCCTTCGCGGCTTTTTCTACACGTTTAAAATCAAAATCAGGTACTTCGGCCTCCAGGTTCTTTAAAGCGCCTTCGGCGCTTACTGATGATATGCCGACTTTACTGACCACCTCGTTAGGGTCATCAAACTGAATAAATAACTTGATGTTTTTTCCTTCGGCTTTTTTAAGTCCATCTTTAACTTCATCGTTAACAGCTATGCCAAAGGTTTTAAAGGGCTTTGAAAACTTAGCGTGAAAATAAACATACTGATCTTTAGCCCAGCTTTTTGATTGCCGCATGCCACGTATCTCACGATCGTTCACGACCTCTATCCAAGAGTTTAAAACCTGGTCTCGGTGCTGAAGGTCTATAATGATATTAGCTTGTTTGGTCGATGGAAAATCGTACTTGTGAACGCCAACCCGCGTAGTTGCGGTGAGTTCAACGTCGATATCATACTTATCCAAATGAGTTTTGTAATAACCCGGCGAGGCATCCTCATTTTTCTTTTGAAACGGCGAACGGTATTCGGTGTTTTTAAACTGAGGTAGCCCGGTTGTGGGCATAAACAAAACATCACAATAGTCGGCTATGCCGGTTCCGCTTAAATGAGTGTGCGAAAAGCCGTAAACAACGGTGTCGGTATAATGGTAACCCGAGCAACCGTCCCAGCCTGTAAGGCGCGTATCAGGGCTTAACTGCATCATCCCAAAGGGAGTTACTGCTCCTGGATACGTATGCCCATGTGCTCCAGTTCCTATAAAGGGATCAACAAATTTTGTATAATCCTGCTTTTTTTGAGCCGACGCAGAAGGAGCGAAATTGAATGTAAACGCGATAAACAGGGCGGCACAAAATATCCTCATTAGGGCGAATGTTTTTTATTGTGAATTTAAGATTTTATGGCAAAGTCGTCAGCATCATTCAAAAAAGGTAATGCAGCGCGTGTTTTAGCCACTTCGTCGGCAATAATAGAGAAGGTATAAACATCCTCTTCATCGCGTTTATAGTAAACCGTATTGCCGTTGGGATCAATGCAGCTTGAATCGCCTGAGTGATAGATCCCGTGACCATCATGCCCAACCCGGTTTAGTCCTATTACATAAGCCTGATTTTCAATAGCCCGTGCGTTTATCAGTGCCCGCCAATGGGAGGCCCGCTTCTCAGGCCAATTGGCCACTATTAACAGTAAGTCGTACAGTTCACCTGTGTTTCTCAACCATACCGGAAATCTTAGATCATAACAAATAGCAGGGCAAATTTTCCAGCCTTTCAATTCAACCATTATTCTTTTATTGCCGGGTGTATAAACCTCATCTTCTTTAGCAAGCGTAAAAAGATGTTTTTTATCATAGTGTTGGTAGGTGCCATCGGAACGCATCCATATAAGCCGGTTATAATATTTCCCTTTCTCCTGTATCACAAGGGTGCCTGTTATTTCGCAACTGTGTTTTATGGCGGTTTGATGCATCCAATCCATCGTTTTACCACCCATAGGTTCGGCCAATTGGGCTGCATTCATAGAAAAACCTGTATTGAACATCTCAGGTAAAATGATAAGATCCGTTTTTTCGCGGATCCCGCCTGATAAGCGTAAACCTATGTTTTGTAGGTTCTTATCAATGTTTTCCCAAAACAAGTATCCCTGAAATGTAGTTATCTTTAAGTTTTCCATCTTATTTCCTTGGCTTAAATGGTGGGTCAAAGCTTAAAAGCAATCAATCTATTAACGGCATTATCTAATGTTTCTTGCTTTTTGGCAAAGCAAAAGCGAATTATGTGATGATCTGTACCTTGTGTATAGAACACAGAGGTAGGTATACATGCTACACCCGCCTCCTTTGTTAAGCGTAACGCAAAGTCAACATCCGGCTCATCAGTAAGGTGCCCATACTTAGCCAACTGAAAGTAAGAACCCGATGACGGCAACAGCTCAAATTGTGTTTCTGACAGGCCTTTTTCAAAATGATCCCGCTTTTGCTGAAAGAAAGCCGGAAGGCTTAAGTATACATTTTCGTCTTCCAGATAATTAGCAATCCCGGTTTGCACCGCCGAGTTTACGCTAAACACAATATACTGATGGATCTTTCTAAACTCGTGCGTTAAATAAGCAGGAGCCAGGCAGTAACCAACTTTCCATCCGGTAGCATGAAACAATTTACCAAATGACGCGATTACAAAACTGCGCTGCGCAAGGTCGGGGTAACGCGCCATGCTATGGTGCGTTGCGCCATCGTATATTAAATGCTCATAAACCTCATCGCTTAAAATAAATATATCCCGGTCCTTTACCAACGCGGTAAGTTCCTCAATATCTTCCTCATTTAAAATAGTAGCGGTTGGGTTATGCGGCGAGTTAATAATGATTAGTTTGGTGCGGTTACTCATCAGTTTACGCACCATTCCCCAATCAATCCGGTAATTGGGCGGCTGTAGTTCCATTGATTTTACCACGCCCCCCATTAGCTTAACAGCCGGGGCGTAGCAATCAAAGGCCGGCTCAAAAATTATCACCTCATCATTAGGATTTACAACAGTACATATAGCGGTAAAAACAGCCTGCGTTCCTCCGGCAGTAACCGTAATTTCTGTTGCGGGATCGTATTTTGCGCCATATAATTTCTCGGTTTTTATAGCAATCTGCTCACGTAGCTTCATAACTCCGCCCATCGGCGCGTATTGGTTATGGCCATCTTTCATGGCTTGATTAACCAGTTCTATCAGTTCTGCAGAGCACTCGTAATCAGGAAAACCCTGCGAAAGATTGATCGCGCCAACCTCGGTAGCAAGGGCAGACATGGTAGTAAATATAGTAGTACCAACAGATGGTAATTTAGATGTTATGGTAGTCATGTAACGCTAAAATAGTAAAAAACCCCCAGCGTTGGCGTTTTTTGCATTCTCTCCATTTTATTTAACTTAGTAGCATGAAGATAAAAAGCTGTTTGCCTGTTGTTCTTTTTGCCCTTGTAATGCTGTCTTGCTGGCCCTCAAAAAAGAGTGATGTACCTATTGTTGGCTTTGTTGATTATTTGGAAGACGCAACATTATCTCAGGCCCGTACCGGGTTTACCGATGCTTTAAAAAAGAATGGTTTTAGCGAGGAAGATAAAACTGTTAAAATTGAATACAGAAATGCGCAGGGCAGCCAGCCTACATTAACACAGATAGTAAATTATTTTGTTTCAGAACCGGTTGATCTGCTGGCAACCTGCACAACGTTATCTACACTTACATCTGTTCAAAAAACTAAAACTATCCCAATTTTTGGCATGGTTTCGCCAACGCCCGAATTGATGAAGGTGTTAGATGCCAAGGGAAAGGCTCCCGCTAATTTATTGGGTACAATGGAAGATCTAAAATACATAGACACATCATTTAATATTATTCCTCAGTTACTTAAACCGAAAGGTAAAAAGCTGGTTATTGGCATGATCTATAACCAGGCAGAGCCACAATCGGCAGATGCTATGGCGCATATCAAGCAGTTATCGGATGCAGCGGGTATAACACTAATAGCATTGCCATTAAATACCTCCGCCGATGCGCAATTGGTTACCAGATCGTTATTAGACAAAAACATCGACGCTTTTTTCGCGAATCCTGACAATACAGTGTTTGCATCTTTCGAGACCATTTTGAAAAACTGTAACACAGCAAACGTGCCTATTTTTACCAGCGAGGCTGGCTTGGTGCAGCGTGGCGCGGTGGCTGCTTTTGGTGCCGATATCTACCAGTGGGGATACCAGGCGGGCGAGCAGGCTGCACAGTTTTTAAAGACAGGCAAAACAGATGGGCTGCAGCGTGAAATGGTTAAAGTGCGCAAGCGGGTATATAATGCTGATGCCGCAAAGAAATATAATCTTGTTATTCCTGCTAGCTTTGAAGTTGTAAAATGAGTTTTTACTTAACAGCACTATTGCAGGGACTATGTTTTGCTGGCCTGGCATTGGGCATTTTTGTATCGATGAAGATATTTAAGATCCCCGATATCACCACTGATGGTAGTTATACACTGGGCGGCGCAGTTACCGCGACAATGCTTACCCACCATTTACCGCTTGGTTTTGTGTTGCCTGCTGTACTTGTGGCTGGCGGAATGGCAGGTGCTATAACAGGTATACTCCACACAAAATTTAAAATAAACGCCCTATTGGCCGGAATACTGGTAATGTATGCGCTGTTTTCGGTTAATCTGGAAGTAATGGGGCGTTCAGATCTACCTCTTATAAATACGCCGTCTATATTCACTATCTTATTAATTAGTAATAACGCGGATATCAATACGTTTTGGATATTATCGTTATTTGTGCTGACCATTACATTGTTGATCGGATACCTGCTTAAGACTGATTTTGGTATAGCCATGAGGGCAACCGGCGACAGCGAAACGATGATTCGAGCCCTTGGTGTGAATACCGATAGAATGAAAATAGTTGGTTTGGCGTTAGCCAACGCGCTTACCGCAGTAAGTGGTTATTTAATTAGCCAGCTGCAAGGATTTGCCGATATTAACATGGGCATAGGCGTAGTAATTATTGGTCTAGGCTCGGTAATTATCGCCGAAACATTAATAGGCTGGTTGCAGATAACATCTGTGTGGTTAAGCTTAGCGTTGGTATTAGGGGGAGCCGTGATATTTCAATTTGTGTTGGCGTTCACCCTCGATATTGGTGTTGACGCCAACCTGCTTAAGCTGGTAACCGCCGCGTTTGTTTTGGCAATAGTAATACTGCCTCGATTGAATTTTTTTAGTAAACAATTATAAAACCCGATAAAATGAAAATGTTCTACAAAGCTTGTCCAATAGCTTGCCTTGCTTTATTTGTGTTTGTAACCTGCGTATTTTCAGGAATACGTGTTCAGGCGGCAACCCAATATTATTACAAAATAAAAGTGTATCACATTAAAACCAAAGCGCAGGAAGATAGGCTCGATGCTTATTTTAAAAACGCTTATTTACCAGCCATGCACAAAGCCGGCGTTAAAAATGTAGGTGTATTTAAAGTAATAGCCCAGGATAGCCTTGACAAAAAAATATATGTTTTTGCTCCGTTCAAAACATTTGATGAACTAGAGACCACTGATCAGAAATTGTTGAAGGATCAGCAATATTTAACAGCAGGAAAAGATTACCTGGAAGCGCCATCTAAAGAAGCGCCTTATGCCCGTATCGAAACTATCATTTTACGCGCAATGAGCGGAGCACCCGAGCCGGCTGTCCCTAATTTAACAGGCCCTAAAGCGCAACGTGTTTATGAGCTGCGCAGCTATGAGGGCGCTACAGAGGCCTTGCATGCCAATAAATTAAAAATGTTTAATGATGGCGACGAAATGGGGATTTTTAAAAGGCTGAACTTTAACGCGGTTTTTTACGGTGCAGTTATAGCAGGAAGCAAAATGCCAAACCTTATGTACATGACAACCTTTAATAACAAACAGGAAAATACAGATAAATGGAAAGTGTTTTTTGCTGATCCTCAATTTTCAGCATTGTCTAAGGATCCTCAATATAAAGGCAACGTTTCAAAAAACGAACAGACTTTTTTATATCCTACAGAATACTCTGATTATTAATTAACAAAACTTACTCCTTTAGCTAAACACTTCCAGGTTTTTTTATACATTGAAACGTATTAACGTAAATATGACAAAAAATCGCCTGGAAGCGTTTAGCGACGGAGTTATAGCCATAATAATTACTATTATGGTGCTTGAATTAAAGGTACCCCACGGCCCGCATCTCGAAGATCTGAAGTCTTTGCAGTTCGTTTTCATCAGCTACGTAATGAGCTTTATTTACGTAGGCATCTATTGGAATAATCATCACCACATGCTGCATACTGTCCGTTCAATTAACGGAATGGTACTTTGGGCCAACATGCACCTGCTTTTCTGGTTGTCAATGGTGCCGTTTGTTACTGCATGGATGGGAGAGAGTCATTTTGCCGAGACCTGGCCGATGGCGCTGTACGGATTCGTGCTACTAATGAATGCTGTTGCTTATACTATACTGACAGTTGTATTGGTAAAACACGAAGGTGAAGCGTCAATATTAGCCAATGCCCTTGGCCGTGATTGGAAAGGGAAAATATCTTTGGCGTTCTATTTAGCTGCTATCGCATTGGCTTTTGTAAACACTTATATAAGTTTCAGTTTATATTTTATTGTTGCCTGTATATGGTTCATCCCCGATAGACGGATAGAAATAAAAATGGCTAATGAGCAACACAAAGCTTAACGCGGCTGGAATTTATACCTGTCACCATTATTAAAGTTTACAGTATACCGTACCGATGCACGCACGTAAGGGTAATTTTTAACTACATCCGGAAAGTTCTTATAATTTCCTTGCAGGGTAAAATATCCCGACTCAGCTACAACAGAGAAATTTTTAATGACCTTTACATCCAGTTCGTTTGATACGGCGTGCAGGTAATAATGCGAAGAATTGCCATTTATGGTGTTAAGATACCCGCCATTATAATGCAGCCCGTAGGATACCCTGTCAGATAACGCTATGGTTCCTCCACCATTTACAGCAAAGCCTATTCCGTAATCATAGTTACGCATATTGAATATATGATCATCAGGCACTGCACCTAAAAGTATCGGGCCGGCGCCAATATTTGTAGTCAGTTTGAATTTTTTTGGCAAAGTAAATTCAGAGATCAGGTTGATCTTGACGCTTTGTCCTCCATAAAAAAAAGACTGGTTGTTGATGTAATCATAATTGGCTGATAAAACAGCAACGTGGTTAATTTCTTTGTTAGACCGTATGCGCCAACCCGCTAACGATCCATATACACTTACCACATTAACCATTGAGCTGTCGTCCTTACCTCCTTCAATGTTTACTACTATATTACTAAACGGAGTACGATATCCCTGGTAGGGCGTGCCATAAATAAATTTCATATGCCCATACCAGCCAAACCTGCCACGGTTGTCGGCACTATAACGGCGATAACCGAGGTCAAATTCTGCTAATACTTTTGATGAGTCGCGTTCTGTGGTGTTACGTGTTGATTTGCCAAACTTGCCGGTAATAATTCTATTAAAGCCATTCATAGGGCTTACCACAAATGCCAGCACTTCGCTGCCATATCGCTTAAAGCCGCGGCCACGGTTGTTCACTATCATGTTAGATAACCGATAGGTCATTTCGCCTAAAACTATACCACCAAAGGTGGTGTTAACGGCGTCATTAATAGAAGGCCGCTCGGTTTCGGCCAGGGTTTCCCAAACCAAAGTTCCTGCTACAGTACCCGGTATTGATTCCCAAAAGTTATAACCATTTGCCCTGAAAGAGGTAAAATATAAACTGCCATGATAGGGATGTCCAAACTGGTTTGTTTGAAAAGGATCTCTATCCCATTCCCATGCACTGGGTTTAAGGTTACGGCACATGCTTGCCAGGTTAATATCAGCGTAATCTTTGTTTACAACGAACTTATCATACAGCCATGGCGTTACCAATGAAATGCCCGTTTGAAATGCTGCTCGTCCAAAATGCTTTTCGCGTGGAGCTTCTACCGGTGGTCTTTTTCGTTTAATAGAATCAACAACCTCTGGGACCTCTAAAACAGGCATTACTTGTGCCACAGCGCCGGCGCAATAAACAGTTAGAATAAACACAAAAGACAGTACCGTCTTTATGGAGAACTTACAGGCAAAAGGTCGGAATAGCATATTTAAATATCGGCACAATAGGAAAACGGAACTAATAATTGTAGTACCGCCCGGGATGCCAATGTAGTAAAGCAAGAATTTGTTAAAATGTTTGCACTGCGTTAACTTTTACAGTGCAAACATTTTGATTTAGCCATTATAAGCAGCCTGCAACTTAGCAATATCCAGTTTGCCCATTTGCATCATAGCCTGCATAGCGCGTTGTGAACCCGCTGCATCAGGTCCCCACAAAACAGAACCAAGCATTTGCGGTACAATTTGCCACGACAGGCCAAATTTGTCTTTCAGCCATCCGCATTGGCTTTCCTTTCCGCCATCCGCAGTTAGTTTTTCCCAAAAATAGTCAACCTCGCTCTGGTCGGCACAGTTCACGTAAAACGATACCGACTCATTAAATTTAAAAAGCGGGCCGCCATTAAGTACCATAAATTCCTGGCCGTTGATAGTAAAGGAGGCTGTAAGTACTTTATCGCCCACTTTATGGACGCCGCCTATTTTGGCATCACTGAAAACAGAAACGTAAAAGTTCATCGCCTCTTCGGCATTGTTGTCAAACCATAAGAATGGGGTTATTTTTTGCATGATTTTTTCCTCCTATAAATGTTATTTCAAATAACTGTTTTTGTTGATGTAAAGATAAAGGGCACCTTGCTTACCAAGTGAGGTGCATAAGCGACAACATACAGGGGGAATTGAGTCAAGGTATAACGGCTAATGAATAGATACTCAAACGCAAAAATGTTGAGATAAAACTAGCGCAGGAAGTGTAAATAAAAATCAAAGTTTATATATTTGCGCCATATAGTATATAATAAATGAAAAACTTAGGACTTATTATAACAGTAGTTGGATTAGCCATAATTGCAGGTTGTTTCTTTTTAACTCCTCCGCACGCATTAAACGCAGCAGATTCTGAAAGTGGACTTAATGCTGAAGCAGCATTAACTTTCGGTGGCTTTATAGTTTTTGGTGTTGGCGTTGTAATGTATATTTCAAGCCTTCCGTTTGCTAACCAAAAGAAATAAAATTTATAAGGACATTTAATGATTGCGATACCTAATATCGCAGTATTCTTTGTCTCTGATATTTACGAAATAGAAAAAGGAGCCTCGTATTTTTGCGGGGCTCCCTTTTTTTATCACCACCATGTTGGCCTTTAAACCTGCGGGTTTTTGTTCAGATGCTTAAGTAAAAATTAGCATATTTTTAGCATCCTGATAATCAGAATTTTACGTGAAGTTTACAGCTAAATTTCCTGACCTATAAGTTGTTTCACTTTGTTCCGGCCTGAAACTACAAAGCGCTATCTGTCAAATGCTTACTAAAATTTCTGTTCCGGTGTGTTCCGCTTATTCCGGAACAAACACATCAAGTGATGAAAGCATCGGCTATATTCTTTGAATCTCCGGCTTGAAAGGCTTTTCAAAAGGTTTTACCCCTTTTACACCCACCTTACGGCGATATACCTTATCGTTTATCGTTACGTACATAACATCAAAATTCGGCCCGCCAAAACAAAGATTTGAAGGGTTGCCTTTGCCAGGAGTTGGGATTATAGTAATCACCCTGCTCTGCTCATCAAGCACCTGTATGCCCATTCTGGTTGTAACCCACATGCGGCCATTAGCATCAAATTTTACGCCGTCAGACCATGCGTTATCTGCATCATCCGGTACATGCAGCCAACCCAGGCGTTGCTTGTTGGTAAGAGTTCCATCAGCCTTTATATTAAAAACATAAACCCAATGCGAAGCCGATTCGCACACATATAACATAGTTTGGTCTACACTTAGGGCCAGTCCGTTGGCAAACTTCAAACCTTCATCTACCACAACCTTTTGGCCGTTGGGTCTTACCAGATATATCTTACTTGGCTTGTCAACGCCATTTGGAGCGGTCACATACATGTTTCCGTTGTTTCCAATAGCAATATCGTTGCCGTTAATAACATCGCTTGCAACAATAGTTGCTTTGTTATTATCGTCATAGCTTATAATCTGATTGGTTGCGTTTGCTACGGTATAACGCTTGCCATCAGGGCCAAATGCCGTTCCACTTGCTTTTTTTGCATCGACATTTAATTGGGTAAGCTTGCCGTTTAAATCAACCTTATATGTTTTTGAATTGGGAATATCCTGAAAAAAGACCTCGCCTGCGGCATTAGTAGCCGTGCCCTCACTAAATCCATATCCTTCGCCAACCAGTTCCCAACCTTCGTTAGGAATGATTATCTTATTGGTATAGGCATTCTTTGAAATTCCGACTTTAACCGGCTCAGGGTAGCCCTTCCATAAAAAGCGCATAGCCTGCGGAAATACCGCTGTGGCGTGAGTACTGTTGTGGGCTCCTTCACCCCATGAGTGCTCCACCTCATAACCGGCGAACTTAAATGCCCGTTCCATCATTTGCGCGGTTATCCACCAGTCACCTGCATAGTTGTTTAGGTCGTTTGTGCCATCCTGCAAGAATACTCTTATCGGTCTGGGCTCATATTTCCGTATTAGGGTGGCGAATCTTTCTCCACCGCGTAAGCCAACAAAGGTGCTTATCGCGCTGAAAACCCTCGAGAAAGATTCCGGACGTTCCCAGGCAACATTAAAACCTGCAATAGCACCGCTGCTTTGCCCGCCAATAGCCCTGTCGTTAGCGCTTTTTGAAAGCATAATCACACGGCCGTCTTTAGTTTTCTGTTTCTCAACAAATGGTAAAACCTCAGTCAGTAAAAATCGTGCGTAGTTATCGCCTAAGCCATCATACTCATAGCTGCGGTTGTTACGGTTACTGGCAGTTTGTGTGTTTTCGGCAACCACTTGTCCGGGGGTTACAAAAACTCCAATTGTAACAGGCATTTCTTTACTATTGATCAAATTATCAAAAACCGTAGGCGCTTTAAACTGAACGGCGTCCTGATTTACATATAAGCAAGCGGCTTTTTTTCCGTCATATTGCGCAGGTACATAAATAGTAACCGTGCGCGTCGTTCCGGGGAATATTTTGGATTCCGTAAAAGGCAATTGTATTAATTCGCCCTGTGGCACACCTGCGTGTACTACCGAAGCAGAATCAACCGGATATTTTTCTACAGGTGCCTGTGAAAATGCAACTTGCAGAGCAAAACAAAAAACAAAAGCCAGGGCTTTCATCGATTTTAGCGTGTTCATTTTTTATTGATTTATATATTTGGTTATCAAATATATAAATTAATCATAAACAGGCTCAACCCTTAAAAGCACTATGTTTTTGATGAGGAACTTTTTGCTATAATATTTGCGGGTAACAAAAAAAATCCTTCCCCCAAGAGGGAGAAGGATCGTAAAGTATTAAAGACAGTCTAATTGATATTAAGCGGTACGTATAAGCTGAAAGTTACGTTCCGCCCGGGATTGTAAACCCCGAACGTAGGATCCGTTAACGCCAAACGTCCCGGGCGCAGGCGGTTAAGCGCGTCATAGTAGCGTTTATCAGTCAGGTTATTTCCTGATACGGCTAGTTTAACAGCCTGTTTGCCTATGTTAAATGTTGCACCTACGCCCGCGTTTAGCAGCGTGTAACCACCTGCCGGTGTTTCAAAAGTTGGGTCAATACGGTTCTGACTAAAAAAATTATCAAGACCTAACGAGATGTAAAAGTTTTTTAATCTGGTTACTTTAGGTTCAAACCGTAATGTATTATGAATAACCCCTGCTGGTATAAGCGCGAGTGGCCTATTGAATGTGTTGTTTTGTGCGTGGGTGTATGAGAATGCATTGTCAAAATGAAGAAACCCGGCAGGGTGCAGATTAAGGCTTCCTTCCAGGCCGTAAAGGTTTGCGTTTACCTGTCCGTAACGATAGACGTCAAAGTTTTGCGGATCGCCATTTTCATCGGGCTGGGTAATTTGTTCTCCGGCCTTTGCCGATGCATATATGTAATTGTTAATATAGTTTTCATACACGCCAAAACTTCCCGAAAATATATCGGCATCAAAATCAAGCGTAGCATCGGCCTGATAACTGCGTTCAGGTTTCAGATTGGGGTTGCCTATCTCGTAACGCACAGTGCCTTCATGTGCACCATTTGAACCCAACTCGGCAGGGTTGGGGGCACGAAATGCTGAACCTGCGTTAGCTTTAAAAGTGAGAGCGTCGTTAAAGGAGTGGGTGTAGCCAACAGCACCGCTCAGGTTGCTGAACCTGTTTTTAAATCCCGAAAATTGTTCGGCACCATTTACAAAAAGCTGTTTGCCATCGTTATTTATATAATCGTAACGTAAACCCGCGTTAAAGGTGTTTTTATCCCACGACTTTTTGATGTAGACGAAAGTTCCTACAGATGTCTGGTCATAATCTGGAATCAGGTATTCAAAACCTTTGTTCGTACTACGTTCGTTCGATGCGCTCAAGCCTATTATGGGTTGCCAGCCATCTGCCTCTCCTAAATAATATTTGGCATCCGCAGAAAAAGTATTTAGGTCAAAAAACAGGGCGGGGTCTAAGTTTTCCAGTTCGCGGCGTTGATTCTTTTGATAACCAAGATCAAGTTTAAGAGTATTATTACCGATGATGAAATTATTATTTAATGCCAGTTTATAATGGCGGATATCCTGCCTTGGGAAATCAAGTGTGCGACTGCTGGCTTTATCCGTATATAACGCGTCGCCCGGTTCTGCTTCGTTAAAACCTATGTTGTTTTTAAAATAGGAGAAATTAAGGTGAGAATACCCCCACTCTTTATTAAGGCCAAGCATGCCGCTCAAACTGGTGTTATTAAAGCCGCTGTTGTCATAATAACCCACCGGAGTTTTAAAGGAGTATGCGTTTTGATATGAGCCACGGCCGCGCCATACGAAACCGTTATTGTTACCACTTAACATTAATGATGTATTAGTGAGGCCGTTATTGGTTGCGTAGCTGCTCAATACCTCGCCTTTCATTTTTCCCGGCGAGGGCACTAAGGGATCAAGTACATTGATAACGCCGCCAATAGCGTCAGATCCATATAGAAGGGAGGCTGCACCGCGAAGCACTTCAACGCGATCGGCTTGATTTTGATCTATTTCTATACCGTGTTCATCGCCCCATTGCTGGCCTTGTTGTTTTACACCGTTGGTAAGAGTAACCACCCGATTATAACTAAGGCCGCGGATAACGGGTTTTGATATGGCACCACCGGTGGTAATTTGCCCCATGCCGGGTACCTGGCGCGACAATGCGTCTACCAAATTTGTTGAAGGCGCAAGCAGTTCCTCACGCGATACGCTGCTTGCCGAAGTGCTGTTACTTTTATTGCTGGATGTTATAGGCGTACCGGTAATTACCACCTCTTTTATCTCAACAATACTACGCTCCAGCGCGAAATTTAAAGCGCCGCCGGTAGCAAGGTCAATAGTTTTTACTTGTGTTTTATAACCCGAATAACGTGCTTCAATAACGTAGCGGCCCCGGGATGGGAGTGAGGCAAATGAGAATTGGCCGTTTGCATCACTAATTGTACTCAACCGTAACTGAGATATGGTAATTACAGCGCCCGGCAAATTTTCGCCTGTTTTGGCGTCTGTTATAGTGCCGCTTACCGAGCCAGTGGCGCTTGCGAATAAATAATATGGAAATATTACAGCTATAAAAAAGCTGAATAATAATTTTAGTTTCATTACAAGAATGTTTAACTGAATTTTTAACAAAGGATTAATTATGCCCTAACAGGCACGCTTGCTTCGGTTAAATAAGCGGCGGGCCGCGCGTTGCCGCTAGAACCAGCGATATACTTTGATAGGAAAGGCCTGCTAACTGCAGTCGTTTATAAACGGTACCATAAATTACGGTATGATTCAGGTCGACACTTAAAAGTGCTGTTGAACTATGGTTAAGCTGACAAATTTTACAATTCTCGTCTGTGCTGGCGGGCGCACTGTGTTTCGACGGGTTTGTTTTAGAAAAGGAGGTAACGTGGCTGTGGGTAAAAACAATGACCTGTCCCGTGGTAAAACACAGAAGCAGAGTAAAGGCAGCTATAATTTTTATCGTCCTATTCTTCATAACGCGCGACAAATATAGCTATTAAAAACTAAAAGCAACATGCTTGCATTAAGTAAGTTTTAGGTTACCTACGTGTTAAGATCTACGATTTCTTGGCTGTTGCGAAAATAATTATGCCGCCTACAAGTAAAATACCGCCTGCATATGGCGGCCAGGTAACAGTTTTTTCTTTGTCTGCAGATATTTCCAAAGGACCCGCATCAACTACTTTTTCTTTCTTAGTGTAAGTAAAGCCGGTCCAGATCAGCATCACTGCGCCAATCACTATTATTATAATTCCAATTGTTCTGTTCATGGCAGGATATTTTATAGTGCGATATTATAACCGCCTCAATGCGAAATTGTTTGCTCATGATAAGAGACGAACTGTAATAAAAAAAGGGCGAAGACCAAACTGATCCCCACCCCAACTTTACAAAAAATTTTAGCGCCAGCCGCCGCCTAAAGCACGGTATAATTTCACCTCGTTTAAAAATATATTCTTTTTAGTAACAGCTAATTGCAATTCAGCATCAAGTACATTTCGCTGTGCCATAATAACTTCCAGATAAGTTGCGCGACCAACAAGGTAAAGGTCTCTTGATACACTTACTGCATTATTTAATGCCGTTACCTCTTCCTGCTTTAACTGGTAATATTTATGGAAGTTATCCATGCCTCTAAGACTGTTCATTACCTCCTGGTAACCACCGATGATAATTTTCTGATAATCGTAAAGCGCGGCCTTAGCTTCGGCTACTTTATATTCATAGTCAGATTTTATGCGTCGTCGGTTGAGCACCGGGGCTGTGAGCCCTCCAACGATGCCATAAACGGCAGACGCAGGATTAAATAACAATGCGCCTTTAAAGGCATTATATCCGCCATAAGCATCAATGGTTAAAGCTGGGAAGAACGCGGCCCTTGCAGAGCGGATATCGGCGTTAAGCGCGGCTAGTTCCAACTCAGCCTGGCGTATATCCGGCCGGTTAAGCAACAATTGGGTAGGTATACCTGTACTCAACTGACGCGGCTCTTTAAGTGCTATAATGGACGTATCACGCGCTATAGGGCGATTAAAACTACCTGTAAGTAACCGCAATGCATTTTCTACTTCAGTTATTTGTTGCGATACTTCATACTGTAAGCCTTTTGTATAGGCTAGTTGAGCTACAAATTGCTGTACTGCCAATTCTGTAGCACGGCCACCTAGTTTTTGAATTTGTACAATTTCGAGCGCGCTTTCCTGTAGTACTATATTTTTTTTGATGATACCCAGTTCGCTGTCTAACGCAAGTAACTCATAATAGTTAGCAGCTATTTGCGCAGTTAATTCGGTTGAGACCAACCTGTATCCGCTTTGCGTGGCTAAGTAACGAACTAAAGCCGCTTTCTTTTGACTTTTAAGCTTGCCCCAAAGGTCAACTTCCCACGAGCTTCGCAAAGCAACAAACAGATCGGGCGTTGGGCTGGTAGGGATCTTCTGCTTATCGTTAATATTATTTGACAGGTTGGTATCATAGTTGCCCACACCATTCATAGTGTAAGCACCAAAACGGTCAGCGCCCGCACTCACGTTAAAATTTACCCAAGGCAGCAGCAAAGACTTACTGTACTTGAAATTGGCAGCTGCCATTTCCACGCGTTGCAGAGTAGCCTGCAGATCCAAATTAGAGCTAAATGCAGTATCGATAAGCTGGGTCAACAAAGGATCAGCAAAAAAGCTCTTTGAAGGCAGCGTGGCTATAGTAGTAGTATCAGCGGCGGCTGTTTCAAAAGTAGTAGGTAAAGCCTTTTCTGATTTTACCGTTATGGCTTTATAGTTCTTGCATCCTGCCGCCATGGCAAACAGCAGGATGAGAACGTAGAATTTATAGGATTTTATAGGATGTCGCATTATTGATGATGATGATGGTTTAAATGTTCAGATTCTAATACCTGAACAGGGACTACACACTCTTGAGGCTTCTTTTTATCCATTGATGCAAAAATGACGTACAGGCCCGGGATGATAAATACACCGAAAATGGTACCGAATAACATACCGCCAGCGGCAGCGGTACCAATTGACCTATTACCTACGGCTCCCGCACCCGTTGCAATACAAAGCGGAATTAAGCCAGCGATAAACGCGAAAGATGTCATCAGGATAGGGCGTAATCGCGATGCCGCCAGATCGGAAGAGCACACGTCTGAACTCCAGTCACTATTCCGGATC
>NZ_CAMLHX010000033.1 GCF_946479965.1 uncultured Mucilaginibacter sp.
CTGGCCCTTATTGATAAAAAAGTGGTGATTATTGCGGCGGATCTGAGACGCTCAAAACTGCACAAGACTTTCAATATGACAAACGAAGTAGGTTTGAGCAATTATCTGATTAATCAAAAAACGCTTGATGATATTATAACGCCTACCGAGCAGGAGAATATGGATTTTATATCATCAGGCCCTGTTCCGCCCAATCCATCTGAACTATTGCACACCAAAAAAATGGCAGAATTGGTAGATGAATTACGTAACAGGTATGACATAATTCTAATTGATACCGCCCCCGTGGGCCTGGTTTCTGATGCTATACCGTTGATAAGATTGAGCGACATTAATGTTTTTGTGATACGTTCAGGCAAATCAAAATATTACGCTGCAACAATACCTCAAAAAATAGCCAGCGAGTATCATTTAGATAATACTGTTATAGTGCTTAATGCCTTTAAAGAAGATATTTTGCACTCCAGGTATTATACCACAAAATTCACCGGCGAAGGTTACAACAGTCGCTACTATTATTATTCCGATTATTCCGGATATGAAAGTCAGGGATATTATGTTGACGATGAGGATAAAAAGCGATGGTGGAAAATAGGAAGCTGGTTTAAATCAAACTAAGCTGCTGCCAAATGATCCAACCATTAAACACAGGTGTGCGCAAGTGGTATCCGGTATGTACAATGCCGCGTGCTGAAAAGAAAGCTTATCAGGCATTGATCAATAAGGGCTTACAGGCCTACCTGCCCTTGCATCGCCAGCAAAAACAATGGAGCGACAGAAAAAAATGGGTAGAAGAGCCTTTGATCAAATCGTACCTTTTTGTTAATATTAATGAGCACGAAAAAACGGAGGTATTGATGACGAAGGGTATTTCGCGGTTCATTTATTTTTCAGACAAAATAGCCAGCATGCCCGATCGACAGATCAATGACCTTAAACTTTTACTGGCTAGCTCATTTGAGTTAGAAATTACCCAGGAAGACCTGCAAGCGGGAGAAAAAGTTGTAATTAAGGCAGGCGCGTTGAAAGGGTTAACGGGCGAAATTTTGTCATACCGGTCGCAAAAGCAATTGGCGCTACGGCTTGAAAATCTGGGCTGCTCTATTATTGTTAATGTTGCGGCAGAATTGATAGATAGATTATAAAAGATAAAACAGTTATATTAAAGCTATTTTATCTTTTATGTGTACTTAATAAAGTATTGATAATTAATAAGTTAAATTTTACAAATGTGACTTACGGGGCGAAGCTGTGTATAAACCACAACTATGTGTAGGATAGCGGGAGTAGTTAATAAAAATTTGAATGAGGCTGATGGCCTGCAAAAGGTGAAAGCTATGTGCAGTGCATTGCAGCACGGTGGCCCTGACGATGAAGGCATATTTGTGGCCGAAAGCGGATTGTTATTCGGTCATCGCAGGCTTTCAATAATCGATCTGAGCAATAACGGACATCAGCCCATGGCTGATGCGGATACAAGGGCGTGGATCACATTTAACGGCGAAATATATAATTACCCGGCCTTAAAAGCCGAGTTAGTTGCCATGGGTGCCGTATTTAAGTCGGATACGGATACGGAGGTTATTATACAAGCCTATTTGCACTGGGACGTTGCCGCATTTGATAAGCTGCGCGGAATTTTCGCTTTTGCTTTATTTGATATCAGGAAAAACTTGACCTACCTGGTGCGCGATAGTATGGGGGTTAAGCCCTTATATTATCACATAAACAAAGGCGAACTTAGTTTTGCTTCGGAAGTGCGGGCCTTTAAAGCTGCCGGTATTGCTACGGTAGACGATCCGTCATGGCGCATCAGGTTTTTGGCATTCGGGCACGTACCCGAGCCAGATACTACATTAAAAGGTGTATTATCCCTACGAAAAGGAAATATGTTATGCTGGGACAACGGTAAACAAAGCTTTACTATTCAATCCTATCGTAAGTCCCCATCAGCAGTAAAAATAACAGGCATTAACGAGGCGCATGCGGCTATTGCAAACGCTTTAAGGGTAGCGGTAAAACGGCAGTTGATTGCAGATGCACCGATTGGGGTGTTTTTAAGCGGAGGTATAGACTCCAGTTTGCTTACGCTGCTTGCCGCTAAAGAAAAACATGACCAGCTAAAAACGATCTCTATTTTCTTTAATGAAAAGGCTTATGATGAGCACGCTTTTCAGGAAATAGTGACGAAAGAAATATCAGGACAAAATTTCTCGCACCTTATAACGCAGCAAGAGTTTAACGGTTGTTTACCTGATATTGTAACTGCAATGGATATGCCTACTACTGATGGCATTAACACGTGGTTTATTAGCAAGTACGCCAATCAGGATGGATTAAAAGCTGTTCTCTCCGGTTTGGGTGCCGACGAACTTTTTGGGGGCTATCCGTCATTTAAAAGAGTGGGGCTTATTCAGGCACTGCAAAAGTTACAGCCGTTTTTATTTAAAGCCGCGGGCGGTATATTGAGCGATCGATATAAGAAAATATCCTATTTAGCCAACCCCGGTCCGCTTGCTTTATATTTAGCAATGAGGGCTATTTTTACGTCTGCAGACATTGCCAAACTGCTCGATTGCGATGAAGAACAAGTTAACCACGAACTTTTTGGGCTAAATATCGGTTTAGAAAAAAGCCTTCGGAACGAAGAGCTGGCATCGTGGCTTGAAAGCAACATATACATGCAGAACCAGTTGCTGCGCGATACCGACGTGATGAGCATGAGCCACGGGTTAGAGGTAAGAGTTCCTTTTTTAGATGAAGATTTCCAGAGAGTTGTACATAGCATCTCACCATCTCTACTGTTTAATAAGGCCCAGCCAAAAAAAATACTGATAGAAAGTTTCGAAAATGTTTTGCCCCGGGCTGTGTGGGACAGACCAAAAATGGGCTTTTCATTCCCCTTGCAACAGTGGATGCAAACCCATAGTCAGATCGGTGATGAAAACTTTTACACCGGCAATTACGCTAAAGGCATCATCAGAAATTTTAAAAATAACAAAACGCATTGGTCAAAGGCATTTGCGCTTTATTTGACCCAATTACATGCGTAATAAGATAGCCCTTTTTAGTTTGCAAACTTTCAGCACTACGGGTGGCATCCAAAAAATGACCCGCACTTTGGCTTTTTCTATGAACGAGATAGCCGGGCGGCACAAATTTAATTTTGCCTTATGGTCTGTTTACGACCGTGATGAACACCTCATGCCTAAATATTTGTCTCCAGGCAATTTTAAAGGCTTCAGCGCCAACCGCATTCAATTTATTGTAGCAGCAATTAAACTGGGCCGGCAATGCGATACAATAGTTTTAAGTCATATTAATTTAGCCGTTGTAGGCCTTGCAATAAAACTGTTTAATCCTAAATGCCATGTTATGCTGATTGCCCACGGCATTGAAGTTTGGCGACCGGTAAGTTTGTTCAAAAGATTATTTCTGAAAAAAAGCGATAAGATAATTTGCGTGAGCCAGTTTACCCGCGCTGAAGTTGTAAGATGGCACAAAGTAAACCCGGCTAAATGCGCAGTTTTAAATAACGCCATAGATCCCTTTATGAAATTACCGGTTAACCTTGGCAAACCGGCTCATTTATTAGAACGGTATGGGTTAACGTCCCAACACGACATTTTATTTACCCTTACCCGCCTGGCTAACACTGAGCAATATAAAGGGTATGATCAGGTAATAAGATCATTATGTAAATTAAGGCTCAAATTTCCGGGAATAAGGTATGTTTTAGGGGGACAATATGACGAGAAAGAGAAGCTGCGTATTACCAACTTAATTAAAAAGCACGGCGTTGAGGAATTAGTAATTTTATCGGGATTTATAAGTGAAGAGGAATTGGCCCAACATTTTTTAATGGCTGATCTGTTTATATTGCCCAGTAAAAAAGAAGGGTTCGGGATAGTTTTTATTGAGGCCCTCGCCTGTGGGTTGCCTGTAATTTGCGGCAATACAGATGGCAGTTTGGATGCCATAAAACAGGGTAAATTAGGTACGGCTATCAATCCGGATGACCCGGATGAGTTACAGACCGAAGTATTAAAATATTTGGAAAACAGGCTTAGCGTTGTCGAACGCGGGCATTTACAGCAAGAATGTTTGAGCTATTTTAATAGCGATAGTTATACACAACAACTTGAAAAGCTACTTATAAATGAACGATAGTACCCAACAGGAATGGGATATTGAAATTACTGCGAAAAGCCAGGCGCTACGCCTGGGCTTAAAAGACGTTTGGCAATATCGCGACCTGCTTTTATTATTGGTAAGGCGAGATTTTGTATCATTTTATAAGCAGACCATTTTAGGGCCAATTTGGTTTTTTGTGCAGCCCGTTATAACTATCTTAATTTATACCATAGTTTTTGGCACCCTGGCAGGCATACCTGTTGATGGCGTACCAAAGCCGCTATTTTACCTGGCGGGTACAATTATCTGGAATTACTTTTCTGAATGTATAACCAAAACTTCAACGGTATTTAAAGATAATTCGGCTATGCTTGGTAAAGTTTACTTTCCGCGGCTTATTATGCCATTGAGCATTGTGGCATCAAACCTTATCCGTTTTGGTATACAGTTTGTGCTTTTCATTATCCTGCTAATAGGTTATAGCGTCTCGGGAACAGATTTTGCACCCAACGCGTATCTGCTGCTGCTGCCTTTACTAATACTACTTGTTGCTGCCCTGGGGCTTGGCTTGGGTATGCTTATATCAGCGGTGACAACCAAATATCGCGACCTGGCGTTTGTAGTGTCGTTTGGTGTGCCCTTGCTTATGTATACAACAACGGTGATATATCCCCTGTCGGCTGTAATAAACAAGTACCCAGCTTACAGTTGGATAATTAAATTTAATCCTATCACCGCTATTATTGAAACCATGAGATATGGTTTCTTTGGCAAAGGAACATTTAGTTGGGAACTGCTTGGGTATAGCAGTTTTGTAACATTAATAATTTTGTTGCTGGGTATGATTGTGTTTAATAAGGTGGAAAAATCTTTTGTTGATACTGTTTAATGGCTAAAGTAATAAAGGTAGAAAATCTTTCAAAAGCCTATCAACTGGGCGATTTTGGTACCGGCACTGTTTCGCGCGACATTGAACGTACGTGGGCGAGATTGAGAGGCAAGGAAGATCCCTTCCTGAAGATAGGCGAAACCAATGACCGTTCCGTAAAAGGCACAAGTAATATGGTTTGGAGCCTAAAGGATCTGAACTTTGAAGTTGAACAGGGAGACGCGGTAGGAATTATAGGCCGTAACGGTGCAGGCAAAAGCACCCTGTTAAAGTTACTGAGCAGGGTTACCTCTCCTACCATCGGGTCAATAAAAATAAAGGGACGCATTGCCAGCTTATTAGAGGTGGGTACGGGTTTTCACCCCGAGTTAACCGGAAGGGAAAACATATTTCTGAACGGTGCCATATTAGGCATGCGCAAAGCCGAGATAAAGCGCAAGTTTGATGAGATAGTAAACTTTTCGGGCGTTGAACGCTATATAGATACCCCTGTAAAACGCTATTCATCGGGCATGTATGTTCGCCTTGCATTTGCCGTTGCTGCTCATCTTGAATCAGAAATATTGATAGTGGACGAGGTGTTGGCTGTTGGCGATGCAGAGTTTCAGAAAAAATGTTTAGGAAAGATGGGCGCAATAAGTAAAGGCGAAGGAAGAACAGTGCTGTTTGTATCACACAACATGTCAAGCATTGAGGCATTATGTAATAAAGGGATCTTGTTTGATAAAGCGCAGATCAAATACCAGGGCAACATTAAATCAACCGTAGGCTTTTACCTTAACAATGTTATAAATAACGCCAACCAAAGTATTACCGATTACCTTTTACAAAACATCAATACCGGCCTACGGGTTGACCAAATATTGGTCAATAACCAGTCGGAAACATCGGTAACCACAGATAACCATATGGTTAACCTTAAGTTTATTGGAACAGCGGCAGTTGATAGCCCCGTTGATATTGAAGTTTATTTGACTGATACTGTAAGCGCTAGTCCCTTGTTTTTTTGCAGTCTTAAATATTCGCAGGATATAGCCGTTGATGTTGCAAAGGGCCCGTTTGAGTTAAGTTTTAATATGCACTTACCTGATAATATGTTCTCGGGGATTTATAACATGAACATAATGATAACGAAACCGGGTAGCCTGTTCTATTATAAAATTGAAAATCTTTTTAAATTGAATATTGAAGGCAGCGCTTGTCCGAGTGGAAAAAAATATACACTGGCCGATAACGTAGGCTACGGATACCTTGATGTTGATGGCCTTGTTTACAAGAAGTAAAATACCGGGTTACCAGCTTCTTAAAAAGCTCTATTTTCTATCGAAAAACGCCTTGTCGGGCTTTTTTATCAATTTTTATTTATTCAAGATTCAAAGTGCAGACCTGCAAAATCAAAGTGACAAAAAAATAATATCGTTTTGTTTATATGGTAACAGTCAAAAATATTTTTCGAACATCACTACTTGTATAAACAGTTATCACCAAAAATTTGAAGGATGGATAATACGTGTATACGTTAGCCGCGACCTGCCTGCGGAAACCCTAAACCTGTTAAAAACCCTGGGGTGCGAACTGGTAATTATGAACAGCACCGGCATTGATAACAGGTACATGTTTTGGCGCTTTTTGGTATTGGATGATACTAACGTTTATTGCGCCATTATAAGGGATATTGATTCCGTTGCATCTGACAGGGAAAAAATAATGGTTGATAAATGGATGGCTTCGGGTAAAAAACTACATATTATTCGCGATCATCCTTCACATATATCATTAATAATGGGCGGCTTATGGGGAGTAAACACCCATAATATTAACCAGAACATTAAAGCAAAAATGTTGGGCTTTAAAAAGCTGGATGAATTTGGTATGGACCAGTCTTTTTTAGAGATGATATACCACGAAACTTTCCCGGATATATATGTGAATGACATATATAATCGCTTTCCGGATGAACAGGCTGATGTAATGCCGCATGACGATTACGATTTTTTTATAGGCGAAATAAACAGTGAGCATCCGCATAAGGAACGCCATTTGAAAGAGCTTGTCGATTTCTACAAACAGGAAAAATAGTGCTACCTGATAGAAACGAACGAATAATAAGTCATTTTGCCGGGATAAAAAACTGGCCGAAAATATCAGTGGTTACGCCAAGTTATAATCAGGCTGGTTTTTTAGAAGAGACCATTCTATCTGTGACCAATCAGAATTATCCTAACCTGGAGTATATAGTTATTGATGGCGGCAGTACCGACGGCAGTGTTGACATCATAAAAAAACATGAATCCAAATTAAGCTATTGGAGCAGCGAAAAAGATAATGGTTTATATGACGCCATTAATAAGGGGTTTAAGGTAGCTACAGGTGAGATTTTGATGTGGATAAACTCTGATGATCTGCTGATGCCGATGTCGCTGTTTAGTGTTGGCGAGATCTTTATGAAACACAGTGAGGTAAATTGGATAACCGGTATAAGTGTGTCCCTTGACGAACGAAGCCGGATAATCGGTGCCGACAGGGCCAAAAGTTTTTCGAAATTTGATTTTTACACCTATAATTTTTATTGGTTGCAGCAGGAATCTACGGCATGGCGCAAAAGTCTGTGGGATGAAGCAGGTGGTTACATAAGCACCGATCTGTCATTAGCCGCAGACCTTGAACTTTGGGTACGTTTCTTTCGCAAAGCCAATTTATACCCTGCCGATGTAATGATAGGTAGCTTTAGGATGCGCGCCTCTGATCAGAAGTCACTTGATGGCCTGGATGATTATTTAGCTCAGGCAAAACGAGTGATAGATGATGAGATCAAAACATTAGATACCAGCACAAGGGCATCCTTAAAACGGCTGAATGCTATAGCCCAAATAAAAAAGATATTACACCACACTTATATCTTCGACCTTGATATAATCAGGCGCGTCCTCGACAAAATTAGTCGCGATATACATAAACGGCCCAGACGGATACAGATAGACCGTTTTACGCAGGAATTTACCATTGTATAATACTTCGTTACTTAATCAATTACCAACCTGCGCCGGCAAATCTGGCTGGCCATGGGATGAGCAGGTAGCGGCAGATATTTACAATTGCGCAAGCAACTGGCCAAAGATCTCGGTAATAACACCCAGCTTTAACCAGGGACCTTATATTGAAGAAACCATACGCTCCATACTTTTACAAAATTACCCCAACCTTGAGTATATAATTATTGATGGCGAAAGTACCGACGAAACCACAGCCATTATAAAGAAGTATGAACAATGGATAACCTATTGGGTAAGTGAAAAAGATACCGGCCAGGCCAATGCTATTCAAAAAGGCCTTGATAAATGCACCGGAATTATCTTTAACTGGATAAACAGCGATGACCTTTTGGGAAAAGATGCCCTGTATCAAATAGGCCTTACTTATTTAAAAAATGAGACCAATGTTAAAGTGATTGCAGGAGGTTGCAACCATTTTAGCACCAATAACAAATGTGACCCGGCCTATGTTAAGGACTTAACGTTTGACGGGATGATTGGCGAATACTCCTGGTTTCAGCAACCATCACAATGGCTGGTTTTAAAAAATATTGGCGAACTGGCACTCAATCAAAATCTTCATTATGCTTTTGATTGGGATATGATATTGAATCTTGATCTTAAGGCGCAGGAAATTGTTTATCTACCCGTTATATTATCGCACTTCAGACATCACGAGCAGTCAAAAACCAGCTTGTTTGACGAAAGGTTTAAGCAGGAAAAATTATTGATAGTGAAAAGCTATTTGCAAAAGGCAAATTCCTTTGCCAATAGGCTGACTTTACATAAATATATTTTTCGTTTAGACTGTTATTTAGCGGTACAGACGGCTATAGCATCGTCAAAAAAGACTACTGCTTTATCGCTGATAAATCTGGCTATAGGCAAACCCAAAGTGTTGTTTAGCAAATTCTATTTGGGCCAATTGCGCAAACTGCTAACAAAAAGTTAATTTCTCTGAAACGCAAAATAAAAATCCGCCTGCAAAACGGCCTCGGCCTCGAACCTTTTAAAAAAGAGGTATTCGACATAGAAGGCTTATCGGATATTTATGATTTTGAAGAATCTACTCAGCCTGAAGTGATCATTTTTGGGCCGTACGGCAATGACATACCAGCTCAAGGTAACTACACACGCGTAGGATATTTCTGTGAAAATATAACACCGGATCTATCTATATGCGAATGGGCCTTTGGGGTACCTTATGTAAATGAGATTAACAACGATAGGTACAGGCGTATACAATGGCACGGAACAGACCCGAATATTCTGGTAAAGCCTGCCAGTTACGATCCTGATGAAATATTTAAACAAAAAACCGGCTTTTGCAATTTTCTGTACTCACACCAAGTGCCTTATCGTGAAGAGTTTTTCAGGCAGCTATCAAAATACAAAAAAGTTGATGCTCCCGGTAAATCAATGAACAACATGCCGGGCATTGATACATTATACAAAGGCACCATCTGGGAGCGAAAACGCTCTTTTTTAAACAGCTTTAAGTTTACTATCGCTTTTGAAAATTATGTTTACCCGGGTTATCAAACGGAAAAACTGTATGATGCGATGCAGGCAAACAGTATCCCAATATATTGCGGCGACCCCCGCGTTGGGGAAATTTTCAACACATCATCGTTCATCAATGCCGGCGATCTGATAAGAACGGAAAGTAGCACCGTTAGTTGGTTACAGCGTCATTGTCAGCTGGATTTTGTTGATGTGTTACCCACCTATTACCATGCACCGCAACATCGTATAAAGCGAAAACTGAAAGCCTGGGGGCGCGATCTAAAGATGAAGCTACAATTCGGCAAGCTGGATTTTACGCCACTTATAGAAAGGATAATCGAACTGGACAGAAATGATGATGCTTATATAGCCATGTTAAGGCAGCCCTGGTTCAATAATAATCAACCACCCGAAAACGCATCTAACAAAAAGCAGTGGCAGGAAATTTTCGGCCAGATAAAATGAGCGGTGCAGCCCAGCCTTTGGTTTCAGTGATTATCCCGCTATATAATGCGGACAGGTATATTGAAGCGTGCATTAATTCGGTTTTGGATCAAACCTGGCCAAATATTGAGATAATTATAGTTGATGACGGATCGACCGACGATTCGTTAATTGCTGCAAAAAAATTTGACCGTGAAAATATAAAAGTAATCTCACAGAAAAATAAAGGTGCTAGTGCAGCGCGTAATAAAGGCTTAAGCGAGGCAAAAGGTGATTATATTCAGTTTTTAGATGCTGATGATCTGATCAGCAATGATAAAATATATAACCAGGTGCTCGCCCTTGAAGAACAACCCAACAAAGTAGCTGTTTGCAGCACGGTACATTTCCCCGCACACGCTTCTCATCTTGACTTTTCGCCATCAGATTATGAGGAGCAGTTTGCAATTTCAGACGACGATCCGGTGCGATTTTTAATAAGACTTATGGGAGGCTACTCAGAAAATGGCGGTATGATCACAATACACTCCTGGTTGGCGCCCCGCGCTATAATTAACAAAGCCGGACCATGGAACGAGGAATTAACTGTTGACGACGATGGCGAGTATTTTACGCGCGTATTGTTAAACTCTGATGGTGTTATTAAAACAGATGGAAAGAATTTTTATAGAAAGCATGAACAGAGCAATATCAATCTGTCTTCTTTAAAAGATCAAAAAGGCATCCTTTCTCAGGTTAGATCGCTCCAGCTGAAGTATGCTCACATTTCGCGTTTCAACCAATCTTCCAATCTCAAATCCGCTTATGCCCGCGGCTTAAGTGAGATAAAATTTAAGCTCTATCCTAATAACGGACCCACTGTATCAATAATAGACAACGAGATTAGTTCGCTTAATATCAATTTTAAATTTCAACCCATGTTCGGCACAAAGGCAGGCAGCTTAACAGCACGGCTGTTCGGTTGGAAAATAGCCAGGCTTTTGCAATTATTATTTAAATGGTCGCGGTAGTCACATCCACAATTAAAACAGCTGAGGGCAAAAGCTATTATTCCTATACACAACGTATTGAGCAAACCATAGCCACCTTGCAAAGTTTACAACAAGCAGGTTTCGACGAAATTTATCTGGTTGATAACTCACAGCAATTGGATATGGATCAGCTGCGGCTATTACTAAAAGAATATGCTCCGGTACACGTATTTCACACCAACCAATATCAGTTTAATAACAAAGGCATTAACGAGTTATTAATGCTGCTTTGTATATGTCCACATCTCCCTGCAGATCAACCCATATTTAAGATAAGTGGAAGATATAGCGCAAATGCTGCATTCAAAAAGCCTGAATTTGTTGATTTAGCTGTTAAAGGCTATCATTTTTCAAATAAAACCGGTACGATCTCTACCCGGGGCTATTGGGTAAAAAATGCCGCCTTATTTGAAGATTTTTTGAACGCTACGCTAAGAGAGGTATTTGCTTATCCTGAGCGTATAGTTGGTTTAGGTAGTTTAATTTATAAGGTTAAAAACATGTTCGGTGCGCAATGTAAGCCGCTAAATATTTCGATTGAGTTTGCAGCCGCCAATATTTTAAAGCGCTCAAAATATAGCGCGTCATTTTTAAATGAGCTAAACATAGAAGGTTTAGTTGCCGGAAGCGACAGGGAGGAAAAAATAATTGAATAAGGTAGCCGAATATTCAACCAACCTCTTCTCCCGCTTTTTTACCAACCGACTGCAGGCACCATTAGAGCCGCATAGCTTTAATAAATCAATTGAACAATACAGGGGGCTGTGTGCAATACTTGTACTGGTAGCGCATGGCACCGGGCACGAACCAATACTGGTGGATAACTTTAAGTGGCCGGAATACATTCGTTATTTGGGTGCCGGCTATCTATCTGTAACCATCTTTTTTTGCCTCTCGGGCTACGTAATTGGCATAAGCAATGATGTACCACGGCTTAATATAATCGCCTATATTAAAAAGCGCTTTATTAGGCTGTATCCGGTATACCTTGCTGTATTTGTGATTTGTATTATGATAGTGCAACGCATTAGCTGGCTGGAGTTTTTTGGCAACTTATTTATGCTTCAAAATGACTCGGGGTACGGCAATTTTCACGTACCGCTGTTCGTAAATTTTCCTACATGGAGCTTAAATTACGAGATTATTTACTACTTATTATTTATACCCTTGTTTTGGTTGAAGCCAAAGCTTTGGCAATTACTTGCTGCCATGCTTGTTTTAAGTATTTTTTTTATAAATGGCCCTACACCCCTGCTTTGGTTTACAGGTTACCTAAACGGCTTTTACTTTTGGATATTAGGATTAGCTATAGCCTGGGGACTTGTTTATGGCGGTGGGACGACCAAGCCTATTAATCTGCTTAGCTTGCTTTTTCTTCACATGTGCCAAAATCATTTGGGTTTGGGAATGATCGTGTTGAATACACTCGGCATTTCAACCAATACCAATTTTAATTGGCTTTTTGACTTACCCTTTTGTTTAATGGTAATGGCGACATTAACCCATATGGACAACCGGTTACTACGGGTTAACAAAGCAATAGTTTATCTCACCCCGCTTGTAATTTTCCTATATCTTGCAATTCAATATCGTTTATTTGAAAACGAAAGATGGATAATGTGCGGTGTTTTCTGGCTGCTTTCAATCGTATTTTTATATGAAGAAAAGCTTTCAACGTTTTTACTTGAAAAACTTACCGGCATTGGCAAAATATCATACGCACTTTATTTGCTGCATATCCCGGTAGCGTTAATAATAAAAAAAGTAATTGTTATTGATGACGCTACAACCGCGGCCGCTATAAAGTTTCCACTGTGGATAGCGCTAACCTTTGGCGCAGCCGCTTTTTTTGACAATGTTTATCAGCCAAAAATTAAAAAGCTGTTCTATAAAGCTATTGGATGAAAATTTTTCTTTCTTTTCTTCAATCTCAAAAAAAACACCCTATACCCGCCTACGATTTCTGGCAATATTATATAAAAAACGGTATTGAGGAAGCGGGATATGAATGGGAAGAGCATTCTGATATTGACTGGGCCAAAGGGCTGGTGCCGCAAAGCAAGGTTGATCTGGCCAACTGGAAAGAAGAGGCATGGAGTAAAACAGTGAAGCGGCTTAAGGAGCAACCTGTTGATCTATTCTTGAGTTACTTATATCCCGAACAAATTGACAAAAGCGCCATACAGGAAATAAAAAAAATGGGCGTGCCTTGTGTTAATTTTTATTGCGACAATGTAAGGCAATTCAGCATTTTGCCAGATCAATTTGGGGTATTTGACCTTAATTGGGTTCCGGAATATAAGGCGGTTAAAATGTATCAAGAGGCCGGTTATTCGCATATTAATGTCCCAATGCCCATGTGGATATTGCCTGAAATGCGAATTCCTCGCAGTGAACATAATCAGCAGGTAACGTTTATAGGCTCAAAAGACGTGCAGCGGAGTCGTCTTTTTGAGCAGGTTTTAAAAAAATCTCCGGATATTGATCTAAGCATTTATGGTGCCGGCTGGAGCAATGATGCATCCCGACAACCACCATTGTCGTCCGAAAATTCTACTATCACAAAATTCATCAATCAATTTAAATTCATTAGCCACCAAGGGTTAATGGCTTACATGCATAAAATAGCGCAGCGCAATACTGATACGGCCCCGAGCGAAGCTTTAAAAGCAAAGGCAAAAGGCCCTATAGATTTTGATACTTATAACAAATTGACGACCGAAAGCATGATAACGGTAGGCGTTAACCGCTATCCATCCTTCCGCTTTCCGTTAAACAGGCCTAATACCTACTCGCGCCTGCGCGATATTGAAGCACCGATGTTGGGTGCCTGTTACCTTACTGAATATACCCAGGGATTGGAAGAGTTATATGATATTGGAAAAGAGATCGCGGTTTATAAAGACGCCGATGACCTGATAGAAAAAGTGGATGAGCTGAAGAAAAATAGTACCCTTAGAAAAACTCTTCGATCTGAAGGCCAAAAACGGGCCTTAACAAATCATACTATTCCGCAATCGCTTAATAAGATCTTACAGGCGTTAAAGTAAATTGAAAACTATAAACCTATATTTTCGCTACCCCCCAAAAGGGTATAAAATATTCCCTGGCGACAGGTATTTGTTGGATATGCTGCGGAGAATATTGGGCAAAAGGAAGACCAGCGGCGTTGAAAGGGTGTTTGTTAATTTATGCAAGAGCTTTGATGAATTAAATATTGAGTACACCGTTAACAAACCTTTTAAAAATATTAAAGCCGACGAGCCTGTAGTAGTTTTAGGTGTTGGCAGATATAGCTTAAAAGGCTATACACAACCTAACCCTGTTATAGCGGGCGTGGGACTAATGACGCATCCTAACGAGTGGCCCACGTTATTTAAAGAATACCCGGTTGCAAAGTATTTACAGCATTCTGAGTGGACAAACAACATCTATGTAAAACACTTTGGTAAAGAGAACTGCGACATCTGGCCTGCAGGTATTGATACCCAAAAATGGAAACCTGCTAATACAGAAAAAACAACGGACTTCCTGGTTTATAAAAAAATAATGTGGGATAAGCCTACAACTAAAAATACGCTATATCAACCCATACTTAAAAAACTTACCGACGCCGGCTTTACTTATAAGGAAATTATTTATGGCCAATACGTTGAGCAGGACTATTTACAATTACTGCAAGAATGCCGTGCCATGATATTTTTAAGCGAGCACGAGAGTCAGGGTTTTGCCTGCTGTGAGGCTATGTCAATGAATGTTCCGATACTAGCATGGGATCAAGGTTATTGGCTGGATCCAAACCGGTTTGGTTGGGGAGAAACGGAGGTACCTGCGTCATCAGTACCTTTTTTTGACGAGAGCTGCGGCACTAAATTTAAAGATCTCCAGGAATTTGAAACACAGTTGCCATTGTTTTGGCAGAAGGTAAAAACGCACGCTTTTGCTCCCCGTGTTTTTATTGAAACTAATTTATCTTTGAAAAAAAGCGGGGAACGTATGTTACAGATCATTAACAGCGTTTATTCATGAGGATACTACTAATAATGGATCCGGGTATTCCTGTACCTCCGCAGCTATACGGAGGGCACGAGCGTTTGGTTTATCTGTTTGCCGAAGAATACAACAGGTTGGGTCATCAGGTTACGCTTTTAGCGGGACCCGGGTCGCATATAAGTGGCGAGGTTGTTGATTTCGGCGTTAACGACCTTAACAGATCAAAAAAACAGCAATTCAATGAGATATTTTTTGCCTGGGCATACCTGCGTAAAAATCATACAAATTTTGATCTGATCCATAATTTTGGACGACTTGTTTATCTGTTACCTGTGCTAAATAAACCGGTAAAAAAAATAATGACTTATGGCAGGCCAGTTGGTAAAAAAGGCATAAGGATGGTAACATCACTGCCTAACCGCAATCTTATATTTACCGCCTGTAGTAATTATTGCGTTTCTACCGGCAACGTTGCGGGCAACTGGAACACGGTATATAACGCTATTGATTTTTCATCTTATCAGCTTAATATAAATGTACCGGCCAATGCCCCATTGATTTTTTTGGGTCGTTTAGATAGGATAAAAGGTGCACACACAGCAATAAAAGTGGCCAAAGCAACAGGGAACAAATTGATATTGGCGGGAAACAAACCCGACACACCCGACAATCTTCAATATTTTAAAACAGAGATAGAACCACTAATAGACGGCGATCAGATAACCTATGTAGGGGCATTAAACGATACACAAAAGAATATGTGGTTGCAACAAGCTAAGGCGCTGCTATTCCCTATAGAGTGGGATGAGCCTTTTGGGATAGTGATGATTGAGGCTATGGCTTGCGGGACGCCGGTTATTGCTTTTAAAAAAGGATCAGTACCCGAAGTTGTGAAGGATGGTGTTAACGGTTTTATTGTGGTTAACAATATTGAAATGGAAAATGCAATTAAGAGCATTGCATTGATTGACCGTGCATCCTGTCGTAGCTATGCCGAAAACAGGTTTGATGTGAAAATTATAGCTCAAAAATATTTAGGCCTTCTTAATGGCTAAAAAAATAATTCTGGTTACATCGGGGCAACCCTCTCTAAATCCACGGCTGGTTAAAGAAGCCGATTCCCTTATCCAGGCTGGATATAACGTTACTGTATTTTACGCTTACTGGAACGACTGGGCAACAGCATATGACATACAATTGCTAGCGAACAAAAAGTGGAGCGCCATCCGTGTGGGTGGTTCGCCTAAGCGCGATCGCCTTAGTTATTTAACAAGCCGTATTGTACAAAGGATGGGCAGGGTAATTAACCACCCTGCTTTTGCAGCTATGGGCTTATCGCGGGCAAGCCATGTTTTAGTCGGCGAAGTAAAAAGACATAGGGCCGATCTTTATATCGCGCATAATTTAGGTGCTTTGCCAGCAGTTATTACGGCAGCAAAAAAGCATAATAAACCCTGTGGCTTTGATGCTGAGGATTTCCATCGGAATGAGATCAGTGATGATAAAAACGATGCTGATGTTATAAAAAAATCAATTATCGAAGATAGATTTATACCGCAGTTAAATTATTTTACGGCCAGTAGCCCGCAAATAGCGGCAATTTATAATAAACTATTTCCTGCTTTAAAGCCTGTGGTTTTATTGAATGTTTTTAACAAAAGCAATACTACTTTAACCAAGGTACATAAGCCGCTGAAACTGTTTTGGTTTTCGCAAACTATAGGGATTGGCCGTGGTATCGAGGATGTAGTTAGTGCCTTATCTACCTTAAAAAAAGATGATTTTGAACTCCATTTACTTGGCTATTTGCCTGAGTTTAGTATAAACTTTGTTGAGGAGATTAAGAAAGGCAACATCAATATAAAGTTTCATAAGCCTGTTGCGCCTGATGAGGTAATAGCCTTCGCCGCACAATTTGATATAGGCCTGGCGCTGGAAACCCAAAGCCCTTTAAATCGCGACCTGTGTTTAACAAATAAAATATTTACCTACATGCAGGCCGGGTTAACAACAGTTGCCAGCCAAACAACCGCGCAGGCCGATTTTATGCGGCAAAATCCGGCAATTGGCAGTACCTACCCTGTTGGCAATGTAAAAGCTTTAGCCGAAATTATCTTGGGCTACCAACAGCATCCCGATAAATTAATGGCTTGTAAAGAGGCGTCGTTACAATTGGCACACGAGCATTACAATTGGGAAACTGAAAGCCAAAAGTTTTTAAAATTGGTTGAAGAAACGCTTTGAAACGGGTATTGATCATGTCTCCATTCTTTCCTCCATGTAATGCTGCAGACATGCAACGCGTGCGCATGAGCCTGCCTTACTTTATTGATTTTGGCTGGCAAGCAGAAGTTGTAATGGTAGATGAGCGATACTCAGACATGATAAAAGACGAGCTGCTGACGAAGAGTCTACCTGTTGATCTGAAGATCCATAAGGTTAAAGCGTTATCAAAAGGCATAACCTCAAAATTTGGTTTAGGTGGCCTTGCATTGCGATCGATCTGGTTTTACAAACAAAAGGTTGATCAATTGCTAAAAAAAGAAAAATTTGATCTGATATATTTTTCAACCACGCAATTTCCGGTCTGCATTTTAGGCGCATATTGGAAAAAGAAATTCGGCGTACCCTATGTTATTGACATGCAGGACCCCTGGCATTCAGAATACTATAAAGCTAAACCCAAAAACGAACGCCCGCCCAAGTATTGGTTCTCTTACCGGCTCAACAAATATCTTGAACCAATAGCCATGAGGCATGTTGACGGCCTTATCAGCGTATCAGAGAGTTATATTACTGATTTGAAAACCCGATACACTAAAATAGCGTCAATTCCGTCGTCGGTTATCACGTTCGGTTATTTTGAACCGGATATGGACATTGCCTTAAAAAATCGCGATAAGTTTAGCAGCTTGCTTTCTCCCGGATGTAAAAACCTAGTATATGTGGGCCGTGGTGGTATGGATATGCAAAAAGCAGTAAAACCGGTTTTCCACGCGTTAAAGCAATTTATCACAAGTTATCCGGAGGCCAGGCTTAAGCTTTATTTTATAGGCACCAGCTATGCACCGGCAGGGACCGGCATTGCCACAATATTACCGCTTGCTAAACAAATGGGGGTAGAAGATAGTGTGATTGAGATAACGGATAGAATAACTTACTATCATGCATTAGTAACCTTACAACAGGCGGATGCGCTATTCATTCCCGGGTCAGATGATCCTAATTATACCGCATCAAAAATTTATCCCTACCTGTTGGCAAAAAAGCCATTGCTGGCAATATTTAATCCTAAAAGCCCCGCTTTAAACGAACTAAAACTGTGTGGCGCTCAGTACGCGTATGGTTATGATGATGCGCCGGAGCTAGATAAAAACTTACATAGGTTTTTTCTGAAATTAATGAACGATTCTTTTGATCCAACCGAATACGATACGCAACAATTGAAACAATTTAGTGCGCAGCAAATGACAAAAAAACAATGTCAGCTATTCAACCAGGTAGTACAATAAACCGGCAAAACAGGTTCGCTGCTTTGGATGGACTGAGGGCAATTGCAGCGCTTGGTGTTTTATGGATACATTGCTGGTCTGTTTATGAAGCACCGCGTTTTGTTGTAAAAGGCTTTGATATTACTTCACTATTAGCTTTGGGCGGCAACGGTGTAGACTTGTTTTTTGTAATAAGCGGATTTTGCATGTATTATTTTTACGTGCGCAATAAAACATTCAGTTACGCCGATTTTGCTCAATTTATAAAGCAGCGGTGGATACGGCTCTCCCCTGCCTTTTACGCCGCTTGTTTGGTTTATATCGGCTTAAAATTTTACCGCGATCCTTCGTTTAATATCATCAAAAGTGCGCTTACCAGCGTAGCTTACCTTAATGGCATAATTTATCAATATACGCCTGAATCTATTTTATGGTCTTTAACCGCAGAGTGGCAATTCTACATTATTGTACCGTTTTTACTGATCTATCAACATCGAGTAGGTTTCAAGATCAGCTTTGGCGTCATAACCATATTAATGCTGGTTTTAGCTGTAGGGAGCGTCCTTTTATTCAGATCAAAGTCTGATATATTAACCAATCAGATCATTTTCAGATATTTTCAGTTTATGTGGGGAATATTAGTGGGGCGTTTAATTTTGCTGTTTCCGCAATACCAGTTAAAGTACCGGCCACTATTTTTCTTCGGTTTTGTAATTATCACTTATATGGGCCGCATATGTATATCTCATCCGGTGTTAAGTTTGTCAAGTCAATATTATAACCTTTTTAAGCTATTAGGTTTTGGCTTAATGGGATTAGGATTTGGCGGCATTGTTTACCTGGCAATTACATCGCAAAATACTATTAAATTACTGCTTGGTAATCGTATAATTAGCTTGCTGGGGCGGGTGTCTTTTAGTTTCTATTTATGGCACGCAGTGGTGCATGCCTTTATTGGGGCCTATCTTATAAAACGGTTTGGTAGCAACGCCGGTATACTAGTGCCATTTGTTAATTTTTTTGTCAGCACGGCTATACTTATACCAATATCGATACTTAGTTTTCGTCTGCTTGAAAAACCTTTTATGGCTCGTAATAATAAATGAAAAAAATTACTGTAATTGCAGGCAATCCTATTCGGTTCTTTGTGCTGAGCACACGCAAGCAATACCAGCTTTTTGATTTGGTTATAACTAAATTTTTATGAAAAGATATGTTCAATATGGCTGTGGTTTTACCGCTCCGTCAACCTGGATAAACTATGATGCTTCTCCTACCCTGCGGTTTGAAAGGCTGCCTTTGGTAGGGAAATTTTATACCCGCAATAACCAGAGGTTTCCGGCCAACGTAAAATACGGGGATGTAGTAAAGGGACTACCGGAATCACCCGACAGCGCCGATGGTATTTATTGCTCCCATGTACTGGAACATCTTTCTTATCAGGATTTTCAGAGCGCTTTAAAAAACACGTTTGTTATACTAAAGCCCGGTGGCATATTCAGGGGCGTAGTGCCGGATCTTAAAGCCGCTGCAATAAATTATCTTGAACACTTTGACGAAAATGAAGCACCGGCAAATGATTTTTTGCGTAGCACAATGCTTGGAATTGAAAGCAGAAATAAAACCCTCGCTTCCACGGTAAAGGGGTTTTATGGAAACTCTAAACATCTTTGGATGTGGGATTATAAATCATTAAAAAGCGAACTTCAAAAAGTAGGATTTAAAAACATTCGCCCCTGTGCTTTTGGCGACTCGACAGACCCCCATTTTAAATATGTTGAAGAGGAAGATCGCTTTAACCAGGCTGCCTCTTTTGAGTGTACTAAATGAAGAAACTAGCTGTAGTTACTACCCACCCAATTCAGTATTATGCCCCGTTATTTAAACTGCTGCAGCAGCAAATAGATCTGGTGGTATTTTATACTTGGGGAGAACAGTCGGTTAAAAAGCATGACCCCGGTTTTGGCAAAATAATAGAATGGGATGCTGACCTATTTGACGGATACAATTACCAATGGGTAGTTAATACCGCTGACAACCCGGGCTCGCATCATTTTAAAGGAATAGTAAACCCTGAGCTTGTTCAGCAAATTGACACTTTCAAGCCTGACGCTCTACTTATATTCGGATGGGCTTATCAAAGTCACCTTAAAGTTATGCGCCATTTTAAAGGCAGGGTTCCGGTTTGGTTTCGTGGCGACTCTACGCTGCTTGATGAAAAGTCGGGTCTTAAAAGTTGGCTGCGATCGTTGCTTTTAAAATGGGTCTATACCCACGTAGATCATGCTTTTTATGTGGGTGCCAATAATAAAGCTTACTTTAGAAAATACGGATTAAAAGAGCAGCAGCTTAGTTTTGCACCACATGCAATAGATAACAATCAGTTCGCTGCAGACAGAACTACTGATGTAGCGGCCCTTAAACAAAGTCTTGGTATAAAGCAGGAAGACCTTGTTATATTGTTTGCTGGAAAATTTGAAGAAAAAAAAGATCCATTACTGTTACTTACTGCCTTTTTGCGGTTGAATAAGCCCGATGCGCATTTGCTGTTTACAGGTAGTGGTGTTTTACAGCAACAATTAAAAACAGCTGCATCAGGTAACGCAAATGTCCATTTTATTGATTTTCAAAATCAACAATATATGCCCGTGGTTTACCAGGCCTGCGATTTATTTTGCCTGCCATCAAGAGGACCCGCCGAAACATGGGGCCTGGCTGTTAATGAGGCTATGGCATGCGGCAAAGCCATATTAGTATCTAATAAAGTAGGATGTGCCATTGACCTGGTTAAACCCGATAAAAATGGAGATATATTTGAAAGTAAAAACGCCGATGATTTGGTGCGAGCATTAACCAAACTTACTGCAAGCAAGGATAAATTGTCAGAATATGGCCGCCGATCAAAAACTATTATTGCCTCGTGGAATTTTGAACAAATTGCTTCAGCAATTAAAACCCGCATAAATGAAAAGAACTGACCGTATAAAATTAAACTTCATCAGGAACTGGAACCTGCCGGGAAAAGAAAGATTAGCGCGTTGGTTTGGGCCATCACCGCAGCTTAAATCCGCTTTAAAAGATGGCATTATATGGTTAAATAATGAAGATATTGCTGTGTATACCACAGCAGACAATTATATTGAATGGACCATTCTTAGTACGGGCACCTATGAGGATGAGATTGGGAAATTGATAAAAATATCGCTGAAAGAAGGCGATAATGCGTTGGACATTGGTGGCAATATAGGCTTGCAAAGCTTACGTATGTCTGCATGTATAGGATCAGAAGGAAAGATTTATGCATTTGAGCCTTTACATCATATTCAGGAGAAATTCAAAAAGAATATGGCTTTAAATAAGGCATCAAATGTAACGTTGTTTGAGGTGGCACTATCAGACGAAAGCGGCGAAATGAGTTTTGAGCTGGATAAAAACACCTGGAACCAAGGTACGTTTAGTTTGAAGAATGAGGTAACCGGTACTGATACACAAAAAGTTATCATAAAAATAGCCGACGAGTTACCCGAAATACAACAACTTGAAAAACTTGCATTAATTAAAATAGATGTTGAAGGGTTTGAATATAATGTTTTACGGGGCTTAAAGGCAACACTTCAAAAGCACCGCCCCCGTATTATTTTTGAATACGATAGCAATTACTGGCAAAGCACCGGGCAGAGTATTGCCGGTTGCTTTGATTATTTGACCGGATTGGGCTACGCTATTTACCAAATAAGTGATGTGGGTGCCGAGTTGAGGAATAACGCGGCGGAGTTAACCGGGGGGAATTTATTTTGTTTACCAGGACTTAACAGTAACTAATTTACACCAGTGAGGGGCAACAAACCATTAGAACTTTATGCATTGCTTTATGTGCCATGGCTGCTTTCAATTATGCTGGATTTTTCGCCCATACTATCCTATTCTATAGCGTGGTTGGGCTCATTTTTTATCTTTTATATCACACTCAGCGGAAAACTAAGAGACTTACCAAATGATAGAAGTATTGCAGAACAATTGATGCGTCCGCTTTTTTTGGTGCATATAATTTTTGCAGGGTACATGTGTACCACTTCCATCTTCTATTTTTTAAACGTATTAGGTTATAATAATTTTATAGCGCCGGGCAGTTTTTTCCTGGTCGACCAGCGGCAACTAGCGTTAACAGCACAATGCCAACGCTATTATTGTTTAGGCCACGCAGCTTACGTAACAGGTATTTTGTTATTTATGAGATATCCCATTCAACACAAATACTACGTTGAGAAAGGGAAAATTACCAACCTCCTTTTTATAGTTGCCATTACCAGCTTATGCGTATCAACCATACTTTTAATGATAAACGGTTTGGCGCAGTTTTATAATCAACTCCGTTCATTAAGCTTTATTGCATGTACCATGGCACTGGCTTTTGCCATACCGCAACGGAAAGCAGCCAACACGTGGGTATGCGCTATACTATATTTTTTCAATTTTTATCAGGCTCTTATTTCGGGTTTTAAAGAACCTATCATTTTAAGTATATTAATATTAGGCATTTTTCTGTATCCTAATTACAAGCGGGTAGTAACTTTTACCCTGGTGCCGGTTTTGTTCGCGGTATTTCTATTGTTACCTACCTACAACCGTGTTTTTCGTGAAAATTCATGGAGTGGCGATACCTCTACCGATGAAGCCACGCACCTCGCTTTAGATGCTGCACTCAACGGTGACAATGGCACAGATAACAGCAACTGGGCCTTTTACGTTTACCGCCTCAGTGAAATAGATATGTTCACCGACTTTTTAAAATCCACTCCTGAACAAGTACCTTTTTACGGATTTAAGTTATTAGAACAATCTGCCATTGTGTTAATTCCCCGCGTTATCTGGCCGGGAAAACCAGTTACAGAACAGTTGGTTATGGAGCGGGTATATAACGCCAACGTAGTTTATCGTGGCTCGTCGGTTTCTGCTAAGCCGGCATTTATAGTAGATGCTTATTTATCATTTGGTACCTTAGGAGTATTTTTTTTCCTTTTTATTTATGGAGCAGTTTGCCAGGTAATATCCCAAAACGCTGAAAAACTTTTTGGGGGTTATATATTAGGAACCGCACTCATTTTTTCGGGTATGTTTCAGATACTATGGCGGGGTTTAAGTTTTGAATTTCTTATCAATTCGGTTTTCTGGAGCTACATAACTATGCTGATTTTATTTAAATTATTCCGTTCCCTTAAAATAGTAAAGCAAATTTGAAAATTTTGCAGATAAACGCTTCTTATAAACCGGCCTACATATATGGCGGGCCCACAATGTCGGTATCTGCGTTATCTGAGCAACTGGTTAAAGCAGGACACGAGGTTTGTGTTTATACTACTACCGCTAACGGAACTGAAGAATTACCGGTTACAGCCAATAGTGCTGTAGTAGTTGATAGCGTAAACGTTATCTACTTTACGCGTATAGTTAAAGGCCACACCCATTTCTCGCCCAAACTATTATCTACGCTTCGCAAAAATGCTACATCGTTTGATGTTGTACATATTCATACCTGGTGGAATTTGGTATCTGTGCTTTCCTGCATCATAGCACTGGCAAAAGGTGTTAAGGTTGTCGTGTCGCCGCGCGGAACACTTAGTAAATACTCTTTTGCACATAAAAGTGGCTTTATTAAACAATTATTTCATCAAACAATTGGGAAGAGCCAACTAAGAAAGTGCGCTATACACACCACATCAGAAAGTGAACTGCAAGAGCTGACCGACCTTATAAAACCTAAACAAATTTTCAATATCGGCAACTTTATCAATTTACCCTCTTTTAACCCGACAACCAAAAGTATTAGCACTGATTATATTAAATTACTTTTCCTGTCGCGCATTGATGAAAAGAAAGGTTTAAACATATTGATAAACGCACTTGCTTTAGTAAGCATTCCATGGACGCTTAGTATTGCGGGTAATGGGGACGAGGAATACATAGAACGTTTAAAACAAATTGCGATAACAAAAAAAATTGATCAAAACATTTTCTGGCTCGGTTTCAGACAGGCAGACAAGTTTGAGATCTATCAGCAGCATGACCTTTTTATACTGCCATCGCATAATGAAAACTTTGGCAATGTAGTTATAGAAAGCCTTAGCATGGGCACGCCTGTGCTGTTGAGTAAATATGTGGGTCTGGCGGACTATGTTAGCAGGGAAAACCTGGGCTGGACATTTGATCTGGATGAAATATCATTAAAAAATACGATAGAAGCGGCTATCGAAGACAAAACCAAACGCGATACGATACAAAAAAATGCGCCGACTTTAATACGGTCTCATTTTAGTGATGAGGTTTTATTGGATCGGTACGAAGCGATGTATCGAAAAATCATCTTAACAAATTGATATAAGCAATGGAAAGCTTACTTTCGGATACTAAAGTTTAATATATTGAACGCCTCTTTTTCATTTATCATTTTAACTTATAATGAAGAAATGCATTTGCAGCGTTTGCTCCAATCCGTTGCTGGTTTAAACGCGCCTGTTTTTATTCTGGATTCCGGCAGTACAGACGGCACACTTGCAATAGCCGAACGATATGGCGCTCAAACAGCGCAGCATCAATTTATTAACCACCCACAACAATGGCATCAGGCGCTCAAAACCTTTACTATACAAACTCCCTGGGTTATTTGTCTTGATGCCGATCAAATGGTTACTGACGGTTTGAAACAGAAGCTTCAAAACTTTAATGTAGAAGAGTACCCAAATATTGATGGCATATATTTTAACAGAAAGTATGTTTTTAAAGGTCAATGGATAAAACACGGCGGTTATTACCCTTTTTTCCAGCTCAAAATGTTCAGATATGGGGTTGGTTATTCAGACCTGAATGAAAATATGGATCATAGGTTTGTTGTACCGGGAAGCACGGTAATTTGGAAAGATGGCGGCATTTTGGAGGAAAACTTTAAGGAAAATAAAATAAGCTTTTGGCTGGATAAACATAATAGATACAGCGACCTGGTGGCGCACGAAGAAGTGGAACGCATGCGTTCAATGCGAAACCAAACTGTAAAACCTCACTTTTTTGGCTCGCCCGACGAGCGAACGGCATGGAGAAAACAAATTTGGTGGAAACTGCCCAGATATGTGCGCCCTATGCTATATCTCACCCAACGGATGATATTTCAACTTGGTTTTTTGGATGGTCGAACCGGTATAATCTATCATTTTTTACAGAGCTTCTGGTTTAGGCTGGTTGTTGATATAAAAATTGATGAGCTACTTAAACAGCAACACGATGTTAAAAAGTAAGGCTGTAAAATTTTCTCTTGTCTTCTTAACGCTCTTTCTTGTAACCTATTATTTTAATATAGGTTTTTTGAGTATAACCAGCCCATTATCAAAAAATTATATAAGTGTAATTGCCGACAATTTTAATTACATAAAATGGCTTAGGCATGCGCTACTTTTCTGCACATCTGTTTTGTTACGTTGTTTTGGTTTTGAGAACATCACAAATGATTATGATATATTAACGGTTGGTCGTGGAATTGTTCGCATGGCTTATGATTGCCTCGGCATAGGTGTGATGTGCTTCTTTTCTGCGTTTGTATTGGCGTATCCAAAACCATTTAAAAAGAAATTACCTTTTCTTTTTGGAGGGCTGTTAATTATCCAAACACTAAATGTTATCAGAATGACTTTAGTTGCAATATTTTGGGATGCAAAGTTTGAAGCCGTGGTTGATCATCATCTTATATTTAATACAATTATATATACAGTTATCGGCTTAGCCCTTTATTTTTGGGTAACTGCCGACGATAGAAAAAAGCATGCAAAAAACTGATCTTTCTGCTTATAACAATTCGCCATACCACCCCGGTGGTACTATGCTTAAACGTGTGCTTTGGTACTATGTAAATGCGATAGTGTTTAAAAGCAGTTTGTTCCCGTTTTATGGCTTTAAAAATTTTCTCTTAGGTTTATTTGGTACCAAGATTGGCAAACGAGTTGAAATAAAGCCCTGCGTAAATATTAAATATCCCTGGCTGCTCGCCATTGCGGACAATGTTTGGATAGGCGAAGAGGTTTGGATAGATAATCTGGTAATGGTAACTATTGGTTCTAACGTGTGTATATCGCAAGGAGCACTTTTGCTAACCGGAAGCCATAATTATAAAAAGACCACTTTCAATTTAATAACGGGTAATATCACCCTTGAAGATGGCGTTTGGATTGGCGCAAAGGCAATTGTAAACCAGGGAATCACCGTCGGGTCGCATGCAGTACTTACAAGTGGATCAGTAGCAACTAAAAATCTGGAACCGTATGGCATCTACCAGGGTAACCCGGCGGTAAAAGTAAGGGACCGGGAGATATAATTTTAACATGAGTCACGATCACTCTCATCATCACCACGATCACGCCCCAAAGCTTGATCATATTAATAAAGCATTCATTTGGGGTATAGTACTTAATTCGGTTTTTGTTGTGGTGGAGGCTGTTGCCGGTTTTATCACCGGATCACTATCACTGCTTACCGATGCGGGCCACAATTTAAGCGACGTTGCAAGTTTGGCTTTGGCATTGCTGGCTTTTAAAATGGCCAAAATAGGCGCTACCAAGCTTTACACTTATGGTTACAAGCGCGCTACTATACTGGTTTCGTTTTTTAATGCCTTTATTTTAGTGGCAACAGTTTTAGTGATCTTTTATGAGGCCATTATCCGTTTTATGCATCCGGAACCTGTCTCCGGCGAAGCAATGGCCTGGATAGCATTGGTGGGTATTGCCATTAACGGATTTACAGCATGGCTGTTTGTTAAGGATAAAGACAAAGATCTGAATATTAAGGGGGCCTATATGCATATGGCGGTCGACGCGCTAGTATCGTTAGGTGTAGTGATATCAGGTATAATAATATGGATAACAGGCTTGTGGTGGATAGATAGCGCGGTGAGCATTATCATAGGGGTAATTATTCTCCGCGGAACGTGGGGCTTATTTAAGGATAGCCTACGCTTAGAAATGGATGGTGTGCCCCGCGAAATAGACCTGGAGAAAATCAAAACTGAGCTGCTTAAAAACCCCAATGTCGTTAATGTGCATCACATTCATATTTGGGCAATAAGTACTACGGAAAATGCGCTTACCGCCCACGTAGTAGTATCACCTGATAATTTGCAGGCTTTTGATGCCATAAAGCATGATCTGCGCCACCGCCTGCAGCACCTCAATATAAGCCACAGCACTTTTGAACCCGAGTTTGTAGACGAAAAATGTAAACAGCAGGACTGCTAACTTTTCAACAGCCCTATAAATAGAAAAACCTCCGACAAAATCGGAGGTTTTTCTATTTATATTGAATTTAACCTTATCCTTTTTTTGCAGACGCCTTCTTCGCTTTTGGCGCTTTAGCCGGGGTTTCAGGTTCAGCTACAACTTCGGCAACCGGTTCTTCAACTACCGCTTCCTCAGCCACAGGTTGCTGCACCTCTTCATTAAACAAAGGCAGATCTTTAAGTATATTATACCAGGTAATTATCTTCTTTATGTCAGATGAGTAAACTCGTTCCTCATCATGATCCGGAGCTACTTCCCTGAAAAACTTCCTTAAGGTGTTTCCATCGGCCTTAGTTTCGGGCACTGATCCGGCGGTTTTCATCCGCTCAAATATTTCAGTTAGTTTAATGTCGTCATCCTCACCAAAAACAGTTATCTCATCAAGCGCCGCCATTTTAGCGGTTGCCAAATTGGCTACCATTTTTGTTTTTTGCGCATCAAGGCTCTCCAAAATAAAACCGCTTTTATTTTGAACCAATGCTTTCCACAACCCCGGCTTGCCCGATACCGCTACTATTGCCTGTAAATTCATACGCTTAGCTTATTCTTCTATAATTTCAATACTGGTTATCTTATCTCCCTGTCTGATATCATCAACAACATCAACATTTTCAACAACCTTACCGAAGCAAGTGTGATTTCTGTCCAGGTGCGCAGTATTGTTGCGGCTGTGACAAATAAAGAACTGTGATCCGCCTGTATTGCGGCCCGCATGCGCCATTGAAAGCACACCACGATCATGATGCTGCAATTCGCCGGTAAGTTCGCAATCTATATGATAGCCCGGGCCGCCACTGCCTGCACGGTAAGCGGTAGCAGCATCTTTAGAAAACGGACATCCGCCCTGTATCATAAAGTTAGGGATAACACGGTGAAACGCTAATCCGTTGTAAAATCCTTCCTTAGCCAGTTTTTTAAAATTAGCCACTGTGTTAGGGGCGTCAGTATCGTAAAACTCAACTGTCATATCGCCTTTTTCAGTTTTTATAATTGCTTTGCTCATAGTATGATGTAGCTTTTTCTTTATTTTTAATGGGTAGCAAAGGTAATAAAAATCGGCAATTGGGAAAATAGCGACGCGTTTGAAACCTATCGCTATTTTCCCAATTATTTTAATTCCGAAATCGAAAATTCGAAATTCAAAATCCCCAAAAAATCCTATCTTTGCCCATGCAAGAAAAAATCCTCATTCTTGACTTCGGCTCTCAATTTACACAGCTAATAGCACGCCGCGTCAGAGAACTCAATATCTACTGCGAGATTCACCCCTTTAACCACATTCCTGAAATTGACGACAATACCAAAGGTATCATCCTTTCGGGCAGCCCCTATTCGGTACGCCAGGACGATGCGCTGCACTTTGATTTTGCAAAGTATCATGGTCAGTTGCCCATTTTAGCGGTTTGCTACGGTGCGCAGTATCTTGCTCATTTTAACGGCGGCGAGGTTTTACCATCAAGCACACGCGAGTATGGCCGGGCGCATTTACATTATATTGAAAAGGCAAATCCGCTATTTAAACAGATATTTCCCGGTTCGCAGGTTTGGATGTCGCATGGCGATACCATAGCTAAAATTGCAGATAACTTTGAGGTAATTGCCAGTACAGACAGCGTTCGTGTAGCTGCTTACCAAATAAGCGGAACACATACGTACGGCATACAGTTTCACCCGGAGGTTACGCACAGTATCGACGGCAGGCAGTTATTAGAAAACTTTTTGGTTGACATTTGCGGCTGCTCACAGGATTGGACCTCAGATTCATTCATAGAAACCACCATTGCCGGTCTGCGCGAAAAATTAGGTAATGACAAAGTTGTCCTTGGCCTTTCAGGTGGCGTAGATTCTTCTGTAGCAGCAGTGTTGTTGCATCAGGCCATCGGCAAAAATTTACATTGCATATTTGTAGATAATGGCTTATTGCGTAAAGATGAGTACCAGTCGGTATTGGATTCTTACCAGCATATGGGCCTTAATATAAAAGGGATTGACGCTAAACAACGTTTCTACGATGCCCTGCAAGGTATAAGCGATCCTGAAAAGAAACGTAAGGCAATTGGCCGCGCGTTTATTGAAGTATTTGACGATGCGGCTCATGAGGTGCAAGACGTTAAATGGCTGGGACAAGGAACTATCTATCCTGATGTGATCGAGTCGCTATCAGTAAAAGGCCCGTCAGCTACCATCAAATCGCACCATAACGTGGGCGGTTTGCCTGATTTTATGAAATTGAAGGTAGTTGAGCCTTTAAATACACTATTTAAAGACGAAGTGCGCCGCGTAGGTAAAGCATTAAATATTGATCCTAACATTTTAGGCCGCCACCCGTTCCCGGGTCCCGGACTGGCTATCAGGATATTAGGCGAGGTTACACCTGAGAAAGTTGCAATTTTGCAAGAGGCCGATGCGATTTATATAAACAATTTGCGTGCTTCCGGTCTTTATGATAAAGTTTGGCAAGCGGGCACCATCTTTTTGCCTGTGCAATCTGTTGGTGTTATGGGCGATGAGCGCACGTATGAAAACGTCGTTTGTTTGCGCGCCGTAGAATCATTAGACGGTATGACGGCAGATTGGTGCCACTTACCGTACGATGTACTGGCAAAGATCTCTAACGAGATAATTAATAACGTAAAAGGAATTAACCGGGTAGTGTATGATATCAGTTCAAAACCACCTGCTACAATTGAGTGGGAATAAATGGTTATGCTTGTTTTTACTAATGCTGGGGCTGGGTGCATGTTCTCCAAAAGTACAGCCTCCTCCCCCGTCGGTAAAAACAGAAACTAAAAAAAAACCTGAGATAGTTAAGGAACAACCGAAACCAGTGGTTGCGCCGCCCGTTAAAACAAGCGTTATATCTTTGATATTACCTTTTGCCTTAAATAATTTAAGTTCGGGTTATACAGCCGACGGACTTAAACAGGCTAACTTATCGGTTGATTTTTACCAGGGTTTTAAAATGGCGCTCGATTCGCTTTCTGCATTTGGCTATAACTATGAGCTGCACGTTTATGATTCGCAGGGACAGGCCAGCCAGTCGCATGCTTTGGCTTATAACTCACAAGTACGCGCAAGCGATTTGATAGTAGGTCCTGTTTACCCGGAAGACGTTAAGGCTTTTGCGAGCGTATTAACAGCACAGCGCAATCCTATTGTTTCACCCCTGTCTCCGGCCGCGCCATCATCTATTGCTAATCAAAATTTAATAACCGTTACACCTCCCTTACAATATCACGCTGCAGCCGCGGCTAAATACGCAACCGGGAAAATTAAGGCTAAAAGGATATTTATTTTAAGCTCAGGGTTTACAGCTGATAAAGAATATGTCCGCTATTTTAAAAAAGCGGCGGATAGTCTCACAAAAAAATCGGTTCAGTATACTGAATTATTAGTATCCAAGGGCGATTTAAGCACCATCATTCCGCGCCTTTCTGCAACGGCAGAGAATGTATTTGTGATACCGTCAACTAATCAAGACTTTTTAATGGTTACATTGAAATCGCTTGATGATCTGAGCGCTAAATATCCTGTTACATTATTCGGACATCCTAATTGGGAAAAGTATACCTTTTTAAAAGCTGAACAGTTGCAACGCCTTAAAACTCGCATTACCAACGCAGACAGAGTAAATTATAAAGACAGATCAACTGTAAACTTTTTACGCAACTACCGCCGAATTTACCAAAGCGAACCATCAGAATACTCCATAAAAGGATTTGATGATGGCCTTTATTTTGGCAAGTTGCTTGCCGTCGGCACTTTAGGTAACATCAAATCTGATATAGAAAAGACCGGCTTTACCGGTATGCACAACAGTTTTAATTTTGTGCGTTTACCGGGCTTAGGGTGGGTAAATACCCATGTAGATGTACTTACCTACACCAATTTTGAATTAAAAAAGGTAGAATGAAAGCGATAAACCAGCTTAAAACGTTTCAGCGCATAGTGGAAGAGTATCCTGCGGAAACCCCTTTAAGCAAATTTCTACCCGGCTTTTACAGGCAAAACAAGCAAATGGGCTCAACCGACCGGCGCGTGGCAGGCAGACTCATTTATAATTACTTTCGATTAGGACGAGCATTAAGTGATCTGCCGGCTGATGAACGTGTTGTAGTCGCTGAGTTTTTATGCAACACACAAACCAACTCGTTTTTACAGCATTTTAAACCCGATTGGGCGGCGTGCATTAATTTTGATGTTGAAGAAAAAATTGATCTGATCAAAAAAACATATCCCACGTTCAATCTGGACGATGTTTTCCCTTGGGCCAATATGCTTTCTGAGGGAATTGATCGCGAAGCATTCTTACGATCATTCTTTATCCAGCCCGATCTTTTTATCCGTGTAAACCCCGGCTTTGAGCCTTTAATTAAAACAGAACTTACTAACGCCTCAATAACCTTTAAAGATGAAGGTAATGGCTGTTTTGCCCTACCCAACGGGACAAGGTTGGAGACAGTAATATCCAACCCGCGCTGGTACGAAGTGCAGGACAAGTCTTCACAGCAAACGGCAGCTTATTTTAAACCCCAAAAGTGGGATGCCTGGTGGGATGCCTGCGCGGCTTCAGGAGGAAAATCATTGCTGTTGCATGGCTTGGAGCCGAATATAAAACTGGTGGTGTCTGATATCCGCGAGTCTATTTTAGCTAATCTGGACGAGCGATTCCGCTCGGCAGGCTTATTAAAATATCAAAAAAAACAATTGGACCTGATGCAAAACGTAGACCAGGAACTACATAATTATGCTTTTGATGGCATAATACTGGATGCTCCCTGCAGCGGATCGGGCACCTGGGGCCGCACGCCCGAAATGATAGCCCAATTTGATACGCATAAAATTGAATTCTTCCAGCGGCTGCAAGAAACCATAGCCGCTAACGTAATAAAGTATCTTAAGCCCGGCAAGCCGCTTATTTATATCACCTGCTCGGCTTTTAAAGCAGAGAACGAAGATGTGATAAATTACCTGATAGCAGAAAAAGGTCTAAAACTGGAAGAAATGAAAGTCTTTAAGGGTTATGAGCATAAGGCAGATACGATGTTTGTGGCGAGGTTAAGCCAAAGCCCCCTAACCCCCTAAAGGGGGGAACAATAGTTTTGCAATTCTGCATTTATCAGGATTGGGCCTAACGTTAAAAAATGTTAATCTTTTTACTTCCTGCAAGTTAGGGTTTACTTTAGCTGATAAATAACCCTTACCCTATGCTGCAAAATTACCTGATAGTTGCCTGGCGAAATATCTGGAAACATAAGTTTTTCTCGCTCATTAATATCTTTGGCCTTTCTATAGGCATCTCGTTTACGTTGGTAATTGCTGTTTATGTATGGCAGGAATCAACCGTTAACAGCGAGTTGAAAAATGCCGACAATCAGTACATTATAAAAAGCAGTTGGAAAAAGGCAGGTCTTGGTTATGATTTTGCAACGCCTGCTGGCTTACCGCAAGCGTTAAAGCAAAACTACCCGCACCTTATTGCCAATTATTACCATTGGGACGGAGTTACCTCTAATGTGTCAAAAGGGAATAAGGCTTTCCGCGAAAGCCTGCAGGTTGGTGACAGCTCATTTATAAACATGTATGGCTTTAAGCTTTTGCATGGCGACGCGGCCACTGCATTAAATGATCCCTTTTCTGTAGTAATTAACGCTGAAAAGGCTATAAAATATTTTGGCACAACAGATTGCGTTGGCCAAACGCTTACCATAGAAAGCTTTAAAGGCGATAAGCACGATTTTGTGGTTACCGGCGTACTGGCCAAATACCGCAAAAACTCGGTAACAAATGTGATCGAGCAAAGTAACAGCACCTTCTTTTTACCCGCGTTAGCTGTAAAGTTTTTGGGCCGCGACCTTGATAACTGGGCCAACATAGGTATTGTTGGTTTGGTAGAATTGGAAGAAGGTGTTAAGCCACAAGATCTTGTAGGCCCAATGAAAACTCTTATTAAAGCAAATGCGCCTCCGCAAATTGCGGCAAATCTTAATCCTTACCTGGTTAACCTCCAATCCTTTTACCAACAGGATCCTATGGTTAAAAAAACGCTTTTTACGCTCACCTGCATCGCGTTATTTATTTTATTGATGGCGGTTATCAACTTTGTAAATATTTGTATCAGCCGCTCATCAGAGCGGATGAAAGAAATGGGTATCCGTAAGGTTCTGGGTGGCTTAAGGCAGCAGCTTATCGGTCAGTTTTTAGCAGAGTCAATACTGATGGTATTAATTGCGACGCTGTTGGCACCCGGTATTTACGTGCTGGCAGAACCCTTTTTTTCTGACCTTTTGGCTACCGAAATGACCGGGGTATTATCCTTCCCTTATTATTTTTACCTGGGTCTAATATTGTTTGCATTGGTGATAGGGTTGATGGCAGGGTTGTACCCTGCTATGGTATTATCATCGCTAAAATCTATCGATTCGTTAAAAGGCAAGCGCGACCGGGTGAAAGACAATGTATTTTTCAGAAAGACATTGATCGTGTTTCAGTTTACCACGGCGGCGGTTGCATTAATAGCTGCTATAGTCATTTCAAAGCAGATCAATCTTTTCTTTGGGAAAAACTTAGGCTTTGATAAAGAATATGTGGTATACGCCCAGTTACCACGCAATTGGTCGAGGGTAGGCGTGCAGAAAATGCAGCATATCCGTTCTCAGTTGGCGCAATTAAACCAAGTCGAGTCGGTATCACTGTCATGGGAGATCCCTGACGGAAACAATAGCGGCCAAATACGCGCTTTTAAGGTCGGCGACAATGTTGAACAGGCCTTTGCTGCCCAATTGATGATAAGTGATAACCAGTACGCTAAAACTTATAACATACCACTGAAAGCAGGTGAGTTCTTTAAACCGGAATATGTACAATCAGACTCTGCCCTGGTAGTGATCAACGAGACGCAATCAAAAGCGCTCGGTTTTAAATTGCCTAAGGATGCGATTGGTAAACAATTTAGTACGCCATTTAATCCTTCGTTTACCATTTGCGGCGTGGTAGCCGATTTCCAGTTCGGCCCTATGACCGGCGCGGTAATGCCTATGACGTTTATGAACGTTAACCAAAACAACCTGTACCGCTACTTTTCAATAAAGCTTAAGCCCGGCAACACACAGGCAAATATTACAACCCTGCAAAAAAAGTGGGCCGAGTTGTTACCCGGCGCACCGTTTGAGTACAATTTTATGGATGACGCGTTAGCCAAGCTTTATAAAACAGAATTACAATTAAAGAAGGCATCGTACCTGGCTACCGGTTTGGCTATTGTTATTGTGTTGCTGGGCGTACTAGGACTAATATCACTCAGTATTCAAAAGCGTGTCCGCGAAATTGGTATACGTAAGGTGTTGGGTTCTTCAATAAGCAACATAATCCTGTTGTTTTTAAAAGACTTTTTGAGCGTTGTGGCGTTGGCCGGACTTATCTCGTGCCCGCTGGCTTACTGGATGATGAGTAGCTGGCTTAATGGTTATGCTCATAAAATACCATTGAATGTTTTACCATTTGGCATATCGGTGTTATCGCTGTTAATTATAACAACGGTGTTGATAGCACTACAAACTATGAAAGCGGCGCTGGCTAACCCGGTGAAGAGCTTGAGGACAGAGTAAGTTGTAGAGTCAAGAATCAAGACAATCTTACTCTTGGCTCTTGATTCTTAACTCTTGACTCTTTCTACAGCCCCGTATTATTCCTAAACAACTTAATAGCGATAGCTAACAATATAACCCCAAAAGCTTTTCGTAAAATTTCAATACCTCCGACGCCAAGCAGTCTTTCTATCCACTTAACATTTTTTAGCACGAGGTAAACAAACAGCGTATTGATAACAATGGCGGCTATTATATTCTGGGTTTCGTACTGCGATTTAAGGGAAAGAAGTGTGGTCATGGTGCCTGCACCGGCAATTAACGGAAACGCCAGCGGAACAATAGATAATGTAGATGGCATGTTTTCATTTGCCTTGAAAAGATGGATACCCAGTATCATTTCCATCGCAATGATAAATATAACCAGCGAGCCGGCAATAGCGAACGATGCCACATCAAGACCAATGATATCCAACATCTTCTCGCCTACCAGCAGAAAGGCAATCATGAGTACCAATACAGCCACGCTTGCTTTTTCTGACTCAACATGCCCAGCCCTCTGCCTCATCTCAATAATTACCGGTACCGAGCCAACAATATCAATTATGGCAAACAGGATCATGGTGACGGAAAGTATCTCTCTAAAATCTAAAGCGAATGACTCCATAACAAAGTGATTTATTAAATATACACAGTAATTAGACAAGAAAGGCTCCCGATAAACCGGGAGCCTTTTTAGAGAAATATTATTCTACAAATTTAGGATTCGGCGGATCGTTGGCTGCGTCAACTTTTCCGTGGCGTACGTGTGAACGCTTAATAGAATATCCAAAATAAACAATAAAGCCTATTGCCATCCAGATAAACAAACGCAGCCAGTTATCTAAGCCCTCGCTACCCATCATCGCTAAACATATCAATGCTCCTAATGGGCAAACGATATAATAAAATGGCGTTTGAAAAGGGCGGACAATTTTGGGATCAGTTCTACGAAGAATAAAAATACCGATACATACCAAAACAAAGGCAAATAATGTACCTATGCTTACCATATCGCCAACAATACTATCCGGTATAAAGCCTCCAAATATAGAAACCATCACAAAAAACAACCATTGAGATTTATAAGGCGTTCTGAACTTAGGATGTAATTTAGAAAACACAGGCGGAATTAAACCGTCAATACTCATGGTATAGAACACGCGGGTTTGTCCAAGCAACATCACCAGGATTACCGACGAGAATCCTGCTAAAATAGCTACCGTAACCAATTTACCTAACCAACCATAACCATGCATGGCAGTCTGTATAGCGTAGGTAACAGACGACTCCTTGCCTTGAACCAAAAAGTCTTTGTAAGATACCAATCCGGTTAACACATGCGAGAACAGAATATAAAGCAGGGTACAAAACGCTAATGAGATCAAAATACCCTTCGGCATATCTTTTTGCGGATTTTTTGCTTCCTGAGCCGCTGTAGATACAGCATCAAACCCTATAAAGGCAAAAAACACAACGCTTGCACCGCGTAATATTCCGAGCCAGCCATGATTAAAAGTATCAGCATAATTTACTATGCCGGTATTTGTTTTAACAGTGCCCGCATCAGCCGGTATCATATAGGGTGTATGGTTAACCGGATTAATAAAGCTCCAACCTAAACCAATGATCATTAGTACGATGGCTACCTTTACAATTACAATAACGTTGTTTACCGCTGCCGACTCCGCTGTACCTTTTATTAACAGTAAAGTAAGCATCAGCAAAATAAAAATAGCGGGCAAATTCACAATCCCGTGGGTACCGAGTTCGCTGGCATACATACCCGTGGTAGTGGTTGACACCTCAAAAGGTGAATGCGAGAGCGCGAAGGGTATATGGACGTTAAAGAATGTCTCCAGAAACGTATTAAAATACTGCGACCAGCCGATAGCAACAGTAGCTGCGCCCAAAGCATATTCTAATACAAGATCCCACCCTATTATCCAAGCAATAAACTCGCCCATAGTAGCATATGAGTAAGTGTAGGCCGAGCCGGCAATAGGGATCATACTGGCAAACTCAGCATAGCAAAGTCCGGCCAGCGCACAACCTGCTGCTGCAATTAAAAAAGAGATGGTAACTGCCGGGCCCGCGTGTTGGCCTGCCGCTGCTGCCGTTCGAACGAAAATACCGGCGCCAATAATAGCACCAATACCCAGGGCGATAAGCGAGCCTACACCGAGTGTGCGCTTTAATGTTTTTTCCCCTTCCTTAGAAGCGGCCATTAATTGCGCAAGTGGTTTCTTAATAAATAGTTTCATGTTTAAATAAAAAGTCAGTTAATGTATCTCAAACATACTTAATTTTCATTAAAAAAGTATCCGCTCAAACAGATATCTCATTAATGAAAAAGAGGAATCCAAATCAATGAATTCCTCTCTCTTTTATATTGTTTGTATTATATTTTTTTGTCGATTTTAATTACATGCGCGGTAACCACCGGTTTGTTAAGCTGATGCTTCGCCATTGCTACAGTGGCTTTATTGGCATTTAAATGCGGCGCGATAACTAATGACACGATAGACATCAGTTTGATCAAAATGTTCATTGACGGGCCTGAGGTATCTTTGAACGGATCACCAACAGTATCACCTGTTACTGATGCTTTGTGCGGTTCTGATTTTTTGTAGTGCATCTCGCCGTTTATCTCAACACCTTTTTCGAATGATTTTTTAGCATTGTCCCATGCGCCACCGGCGTTGCTTTGGAAAATACCCATTAACACACCCGATACCGTTACACCTGCCAGCAAACCCCCCAATACTTCCGGACCAAAGGCAAAGCCAATGATTATAGGCGTGATCAGGGCTATAAGGCCCGGGGCAACCATCTCGCGGATAGAAGCTTTTGTAGAGATAGCCACGCATTTTTCGTACTCAGGTTTAGCTTTGTATTCCATAATGCCCGGTATTTCGCGGAACTGGCGGCGAACTTCTTCAACCATTGCCATTGCCGCGCGGCCAACAGCCGAGATACAAAGCGCAGAGAAGATGAAAGGTATCATACCACCCACAAATAAACCGGCTAAAACATCGGCCTTGTAAATATCAATATGCTCAATACCCGCAACACCAACAAAGGCAGCAAACAGCGCCAATGAGGTTAATGCAGCCGAAGCAATAGCGAAACCTTTACCAGTTGCAGCGGTAGTGTTACCCACAGCATCCAAATTATCTGTACGGTGACGAACTTCGGGAGGTAACTGGCTCATTTCGGCAATACCACCGGCGTTGTCAGCTATCGGGCCAAAAGCATCAATTGCTAATTGCATAGCAGTTGTAGCCATCATACCTGCTGCAGCTATAGCCACACCGTATAATCCGGCGAAATGGTAAGAGCCATATATACCTGCTGCTAATACTAGGATAGGCAACACAGTTGATTCCATACCTATAGCCAAACCACCAATTATATTGGTTGCGTGACCGGTTGATGATTGTTTGATAATGCTCAACACCGGGCGTTTACCCATTGCGGTGTAGTATTCGGTGATGATAGACATTAAAGTACCTACAATCAACCCCACCACAATAGAACCAAACACGCCATTTTTAGTGAACACCAATGCACCTGCTTTTATATTTCCGCTTGCATCCAGATCACGTGTTAAATGCATAACGTCGTTAGGCAGCATCCATTGTACAATAAAATAAGTGGCTATGGCTGTTAGCACTATCGACGCCCAGTTGCCAATATTCAAAGCGTTTTGTACACTGTCCGTTTCGTTTTTAATGCGAACGAAAGCAGCACCAACAATAGAGAATATCAAACCTAAACCGGCTATTACCATCGGCAATAAAACCGGGGCTATACCGCCCATATTATCATGCGATACAATTTCACGACCCAATACCATTGTAGCCAGCATTGTAGCCACGTATGAACCGAATAAGTCAGCACCCATACCTGCAACGTCACCTACGTTATCACCTACGTTATCTGCAATGGTTGCAGGGTTACGTACGTCATCCTCAGGGATACCTGCTTCAACTTTACCCACAAGATCGGCACCTACGTCGGCAGCTTTGGTATAGATACCACCGCCAACACGCGCAAATAAGGCTATTGACTCAGCACCTAAAGAGAAACCTGCCAATACATCCAGCGCTTTAGCCATTGCTTCGCCGTTAACGTCGCCGCCAACGCTTGTAACGTACATGGTATAAAATAATATGAATAATGAACCCAGGCCAATAATAGCCAAACCGGCTACACCCAGACCCATTACCGTACCACCTGTAAATGACACTTTTAATGCCTGCGCCAAGCTGGTTTTAGCCGCCTGCGTGGTACGCACGTTTGATTTAGTAGCTATACGCATACCCAGATATCCTGCGAAAGCAGAAAGGAACGCGCCAATTAGAAAGGATACTGCTATAACAGGGCTCGAGTTTTCTACTGTTGTACCACTCCAGGCCAGTAAAATTCCGGCAACAACTACAAAATAACCCAAGATCTTCCATTCGGCTCTTAAAAAAGCCATTGCACCATCGGCAATGTAGCCTGAAAGTTCAGCCATCTCTCCGCTTCCGGCATCCTGTTTGGTTACCCAGGCAGATTTTATGGCCATAAATAATATTCCCACCAGACCAAAAACGGGAATCAGATAAATTAAGTAAGTGTTCAAAAAATCCATATAAATTAATTAGTTGTCATTTTATTTAGTCGGTTCCCCTATGCCACAGGGCTTTTAATTGGGTGTGCAAATTAAGAAAATTAATTTCTTTACAATACACTGTCAATTATAAAGTTTTTTGATAGCTTAGAACTTTAAACAGCTGAACTTTATGAGCAAAACAACTGATCAACCTAAACTAAAATCCTCTCTCGGCCTGTTAGATGGCACCATGCTGGTAGCCGGTTCCATGATCGGGTCGGGCATATTTATAGTAGCTGCCGACATTATACGCAATGTTGGCTCAGCAGGTTGGCTTATTGCTGTTTGGTTAATAACCGGCTTCATGACATTAACTGCCGCCGTTAGTTACGGCGAGTTAAGCGCCATGTATCCAAAGGCCGGCGGGCAATATGTTTACCTGAAAGAAGCCTATAATAAGTTTGTAGCATTTTTATATGGATGGAGCCTGTTCGCGGTAATACAAACCGGAACCATTGCAGCAGTTGGTGTGGCATTCTCTAAGTTTACAGCCTACCTTATCCCGGCGGTTAGCGAGGATAATAAGCTATTCTCCACCATGATCGGCTCATGGAACTTCAGCATCAGCGCGGCGCAGTGTGTATCAATTGTGCTCATCTGCTTCCTTACATTTATTAATACCCGCGGTGTAAAAAGCGGCAAAATCATACAAAACACATTTACCGTTACCAAACTGGCCAGTTTATTCGGCTTGATAATATTCGGTTTTATTATGCTAAAGGGCGACGTGTGGACCGCCAACTGGACCAATGCCTGGGATATCCATCAGCTTAACAAAGATGGTAGCGTTGCACCTTATACTATTGCTGCTGCTTTAGGCGCTGTTGCTGCCGCGATGGTAGGTTCTATTTTTAGCAGCGATGCCTGGAACAACGTAACCTTTATAGCCGGCGAAATGCGTAACCCGCAACGTAATGTGGGGCTAAGCTTATTTTTTGGTACGCTGATAGTTACCGTTATTTATGTAAGCATTAACCTGGTTTATACCGGTGTATTGCCTTTGCTGGATATTGCCAATGCCGAAAAAGACCGCGTAGCGGTTGAGGCATCGCAGGTGATATTTGGTAATGTGGGCACGCTTATAATAGCCTTAATGATAATGGTATCTACTTTTGGATGTAATAACGGTCTGATCATGTCGGGCGCGCGGGTGTATTACACCATGGCGAAGGATGGCTTGTTCTTTAAACGTACAGGCACTTTAAACGAGTTTGCAGTACCGAGCTTTGGTTTATGGATACAATGCCTTATAGCTTGTATACTCTGCCTTAGCGGTAAATACGGCGATTTGCTGGATATGATATCTTTAGTAGCAGTTATATTCTATATGCTTACCATTATCGGTATATTTATACTGCGCGCCAAGCAACCTAATGCCGAGCGCCCATATAAAGCATTTGGCTATCCGCTTTTACCGGCTTTGTATATAATTTTAGGTTTAGCATTTTGTGTTTTGCTGTTATTGTACAAACCACAATACGCATGGGGCGGTTTAATAATAGTTTTAGCAGGTGTGCCAATATACTTCCTGGCCAACCGTTACTTTAACAATGGAGAAGAAGAGGTTAGCAGCACTTAGTTTATTTTTATTGTGGGGATGCTCTGCGGCTTTCGCCCAGGCATCGTTACAGCAGCAAATTTCGGCTGCTTTTAACAAGCTGCAAACGGATGATCAATGCAAATATGGTACGGCATCGTTAACCGTACTGGATGCTAAAACCGGCGAGCAGGTATTTGCCGGCAATCCGAATGTGGGTATGGCACCGGGATCTACCATGAAAGTTGTCACCACCATTACCGCTTATAACCTGTTGGGTAGTAATTTTTCCTATCAAACACCATTTGGTTATACAGGCACCGTTACTAACGGAACTTTAAACGGAGATATTATTATTAAAGGTAGCGGCGACCCAACCCTGGGCAGCTGGCGCTGGGCAACAACCAATCGGCCTGTTATATTGAATCAATTAGTTACCGCGCTAAAAAAGGCCGGAATCACTAAACTCAACGGAAGAATTATTGGCGATGACAGTTTGTATGGCACGCAGGTAATACCTGATGGCTGGATCTGGCAGGATCTGGGCACCTATTACGGGGCGGGTGTTAACGCCCTTTGCTGGCACGAGAACCAGTTTGATATTAACCTGCGCACAGGTGCTGTCGGTTCGCCTGTTAGCGTGACCGGCTCAACGCCTGCAATGCCTTATCTTACTTTTAAAAGCGAACTAACCACAGGTGCCGCAGGTACCGGCGACCAGGCTTACCCGTATCTACCTACCGGTTTAACCAATTCAATGTATTTACGTGGTACGTATGCTATTGATAAGGCTGAAAAGTCGGTTGCTACTGCTATCCCCGATCCTGCTT
>NZ_CAMLHX010000034.1 GCF_946479965.1 uncultured Mucilaginibacter sp.
ATAAACTGCCGTTTTCCGGCCATCGCCGCAGTAGGTTTGCAACAGTGGTTAAGGGGTAAGTTTTCGGGGGATTTTGGGCAGCATCTATGGCTGTATTAAAGCTGCAAACTTAAGCGCCTGCGGCACCCCGCAGTGGCAAAACCAGGTAATATAAGGCAGGCAACATTTGCCTGCCTTATATTATAGCTTATATTGAAGGATTTCCGTCGAGTGCTTTAACACATTTTTCGTTGGCTGAACGGCCGGGGCAACATGTGCAGGGCTCATAAAGCTCGTAACCGCCGTTAATTTGCTTCATTTCGCTTTCTGACAGGATAGCTATAGCCTGTGGATCTAAGGTTAATTTTTTCATTTGTTGTAAGGTTTATATTGCCGCTATTATCGGGTTTGGCTTTTCCCCGGCCTGTTTTACCTAAGGCAGGCAACTTAATTGGTTAACCTAATATAAGGCAATTTTTTACAATTTAAAGCGCTAAAAACTGTTACATTCTCGCACGAAAACGATACGTTCTGGCACGTTTTTGATATGTTCTGTGATGTTTTGTTATGTAAACAAATATTACGGGATAAACGCGCTTCGCATATCGCCTGGTGACGCTCATTGCCGCTAAGGCTAGTTCTTTTTTCTTGATGAAAAAGAACCAAAAAATCAAGTCAGCAGGGAGGCTTCTTTGCCGCACTGGTCCTTTACCCTGCATATCAGGAAAAACCACGGGCTGTAAAATTTTGCCCCGCTGTCGCTCGCTCGTGGCCTACGCTTCTGCAAAAAATTACTATGCCCCTGCCTGCGCACCGCCCGGCAGTTTTACCTGATTTCGCCCGAAGCTGCCCTGCTGACGGGTTCTCTCAAAAACCATCACCATAACGTCTTTGCAAGCGGGAGCGAAGCAATCTCTACACGATATGTGGGTGTTGTTGGGCACGAGTACTCCACGCTTTAGCCAGCGCTGCATACTCGCGCCAGAGGGGGGTATAATACTGTAATCGAACTAATTGGTATAAATAAATCCATTTTGAGTTAACCAAATAACGCCGCCCTCCAAGAGCCGAAACCCGCCATCTATTTCCTCGGCATAATTCAGTTTTTCAAATGTTTTATGTGATTTTAAATTTCTCACCTTTTGAGAAAATTTTGTATCTTTTCTATCATCGAGAATTTGAGAATCCTCCGCATCTAGATTAAATTCAGAACTTAATATATCTATAAGATCTGAAGTTGATATCTCATGATTATTTGAGTTATACATCGCAACTAGCGCCGGTGTAACTAATGTGTTTTCAGGTATTGGCATTGACTTGAATTAGGTTCGGCTAAATTTACCATTTTGATTTATATTATTTATTAAGGTCTGTATTTCTAACGGTTTATTCCAATTTCTGTGTATCATTCGATGGCAGTTGGAACAAACAGGAGTCAGATTATTAACAGCTTCTTTTAAAGTATTTTGGATATCTTCATCTTCATAAGTAAAAATTGGCTTTGCGTGGTGAATTTCAATGAAGCCATTTCCAATTTGAGGCCCATAAAAATCTGAAAAATTGAAAGCACAACATTTACAACTGATTCTATTATTAACTGTAAAGTAGTCAATCGCAAAATCTCTTAACTTCTTGGAACGCGTATAAACAGCAACCTCCGAAACTTTTTTCATTCCTTCTGAAATGATTATGTTTTCGTCGAAAGTTTGAATTTTCCTTTTTTCAGTTTCAATTTTTTTAAGGCTATTCTTTATATCTGTATATTCAAAATCGTTTGTTAACAGGTAGCTTAACTCATATTTGTGGTCATTTAAGTATTGACGTCCTTTATCAGTGATAAATAATGGGCTTCCAGCTTTGGATGCTCTACCTATAAAACCATTTTTGACAAATGGCCGTTGACTTGCTGTCAAATTTCTTACGATCTGAGAAAAATAGTCGTCAGACCTATTAGCTAAGATTTCTAAATCGTCTCCTGAGGGTTTAAGTATATCTCTAAGAAGTTGTGATAATGCAGTCGTGTTAATTTTGCCATCATTAACACTGATTAAATACAACGAGGGAAGCCTCAAATCAATTTCGTAAATTCTTTCGCTCATTAATAATTTGTTATTAATAAATGTTCTACATTTTTATCGTTTCTATTCATAAAACTAACTAGATACGTTTTATCAAATGACTGAATATTTAAACCCCTTTCTTTATATAGCTCAAAAATAAAATCAGTGTTTTTGATTATCATCATCCACTTCGCCTTACATTGGCTAGTTAAATAATTGGCTAACCTTTCTTGATCTCTTCTTGTAAACTCGTTCTTTGCATAAGTACTAAATTCACTATCATAAGGAGGGTCAAGAAAGATAAAGTCATTTTTTGATGGGGTATGCTTTTTAAAAAATCCCTCAAAATCCTCATTTTCAATAACAGTGTTATCAAGTAACGATTTAAGCTCTTTTGTTTCCAAGTATTCTATTTTTTTACGGAAGTTTTTCCTATTGTAAGCAATACCCCCATAAGGCACATTAAAATCTCCTTTTGAATTGTAGCGAAACATACCACTGTATGCAAAGTTTCTTATAAAAAGAAAGATTGCAGACTTAAAGGCGCTGTTTATCTTATATTTACTTTGATTATTATAGATATGTCTAAAGTGCATATAAAATGCACTTTTTAAAGCGGTTTCAATATTGTCTAAAATATCGTTTTCAGGAAGGATGTTTTTAAGTCGTTCAAGCTCTTTCATTCGCTTTATTTTACGAATGAGGTTTATTTTAATTTCTTTGATAAAATTCTCAATATTGAAATTAAAAATGCTTGAAAACATTCCATTAAATTGCTCAGAGTGAGTCAATATAAATTCAAATAATATGTCTTTTAGTTTATTATCATCTAGTTTATCTGAAGAGTAATCTTGATATGTTTTTACAAAAAAAACTGAATTGTTTTGGATAACAGCTGTTAATAAATCCCAATTGTGAGTTATTTCACTAAGTGCTTCGAAAAATATTTTTCTATCTCCATTAATAAAACTGCGGTAGAGGGTAATCAATTCTTCCGATTTGTCATTAATAAAATATCTGTCCGCTTGAACAGCTGTATATACTGCTCCTCCACCAACAAATGGCTCATAATAATCTTGAAATCTTGTTATGGGTAAATTCGGCAATATATATTTGAGTTCCTGTTCTTTCCCTCCGGCCCATTTAAGTATTGGCGATAGTTTTCTTGTGTCAACGTAATTTGTTAAACCAAGTGCGTATTGGCTATACGACTCTAACGGTTCAGATACGATATTATCCATATGGCTAAAATACTAACATTTTCGTTATTTGAGGTTATAGCCAAAAATTGTTTGATGGTAATGTTTAAACTATCAGAGCTGCCGGACTGATACAGAAAGGGTGCCAATCCTTACGTTAGGATAAAAGCGAATACCGGCCTTTTTTAGTTGGCAGTGGCAGTTTGCAGTAAGATTTGCTAACTAAAAAAACGCGCCTAAGGCCTGCCGGCGTATAATCCGCCAGCTGGCGGGCCGGCCGGAGGCAACGCCCATATTAGTTGATTAGGTGAGTTTTAATTGGTTGCCATTCATTCCCCACCTTCCATCGCCGCCAACCTAATCGCCTTTATCTCCTCCTCCGTAATTAACCTGCGCGATGATAGTACCATCCATATTCCTACTACACTAAAAAGGGCTCCGCAAACAATAGCCGCTGTACACCCTATCAGCCTTTTTGAGCCCTGGTAGGCGCAGTATCTGATACAGAAAAGCCAAATAAAAAAGCCCATGTGTTAAGGTTTGCTTAAATGTAAGCATCGGCAACCAAATTAAAAAAAACATCCCCATAAAAATTCAGTTATATATACCGATATTTATATCACAACATCAACCCCTAAAGTAAGATGAAGAATACATACCGTTTATTGGCCATTATGGTGGCCTGCCTGTTGGCAGCATGCGGTACTATGCAAAGCATTGTGCGGTCGTCAATACCTTATACAACACCTTTAATGATTGCTGCTTCGGCAAAAACCGGGCAAAGCCTTACGGCTATTGGCACGGCCAGCAGCTTTGACCAGATACTGTTTAAAAACGGCGAAAGCACCAACCGCATTAACGCGGTAAAGGTGGTTTCGGCAGAACTGAAGTCGGCCCTGCCGGCTGATTTTGACCAGGGACATATCCAATCGCTCAAGATCTTTATGATGAAGGCCGATGAGAGCGACGCGGTGCTGGTGGCATCAAAAGACAATATAGCTGCCGACGCGGGCAACGTTATAACGCTTGATGTGAACAACTCGGGCTTCCTTGACCGGTTTATCCGCGAACCGGATATCCGCATAAAAATGATCTATACCCTGCGTACAGCGGTAAAGGCCGATGCCAACCTGTTGCTGGTAATGAAGTTTAGCGCCACGCCGGTAAATACTAAGTAATACTTAAGAAGCGGCGGCCCGTGCGATTCCTTCCTCGGGGAAGGTGTAGGAAGGGGTTAATCGGACTTTTCATTCCTACGTAAAACCCCTACCCGCCACGACACGGCCCAACGCACCCTTCCCCAGGGAAGGAGTTTTTAACCCACACCTTACGCCCATTCCACTCATTTTTTTGTGTGGTGACCCCTATGCATAATTGATAATGCAAAAAACCTTACATTGCATTATAATCAAATTGCAGTTTTCTGTACAGCTGCAAATACCAATAATAACCGTTTACCTGTTCTGAATAATTTGTAGGAGCGCCCGGGTATTGCCACAGCAATATACCTTGGGGCAATAATTAATAATAATGAAGATAGTAGTATTGGATGGCTATACCTTAAACCCCGGCGATATTAGCTGGGATGGTTTAAAGCAATTAGGCGAGGTGCATATATACGACAGAACCGCGCCCGATGAGTTATTGGAGCGGGCAAAAGGAGCAGCTGTTTTACTATCCAACAAAACCCCTATAAACGCCGACGCTATAGAGGCCCTGCCCGATTTGAAATACATTGGCCTGCTGGCCACCGGTTATAATGTTATTGATGTAGAGGCGGCTAAAAAGCGGGGTATTGTTGTGGCCAATGCGCCGGGTTATGGCACCACATCGGTAGTGCAGCAAACCTTTGCCCTGTTGCTTGAGCTTACCCAGCGCGTGCAGCGGCACAGCGATTCGGTTATGGCAGGCGATTGGTCTCGGTCGGCAGATTTTTGTTACTGGAACTTTCCGTTGGTTGAGCTGGCGGGTAAAACAATAGGCATTATCGGTTTCGGGCATATTGGCCAACAGGTTGGCGATGTGGCTACCGCTTTCGGCATGAACATTATTGGCAATAGTCGTACACGTACGGATCAATCGGCGCGTAAGAATTTCCGCTGGGCGGATGTCCCGGAGCTGCTGGAGCAAGCAGACGTGGTGAGTATTCATTGCCCTTTGTTCCCCGAGACGCAGGGCTTAATTAATGCTGATAACTTAAAGCGGATGAAGAGCTCGGCCTACCTGATCAATACATCAAGGGGCCCTATCATTGTTGATCAGGACCTTGCCGATGCCCTAAACAATGGCACCATTGCAGGCGCGGGTATTGATGTTTTATCAGTTGAGCCGCCGCGGGCGGATAACCCGCTGTTTACGGCGAAGAACTGTATTATAACGCCCCATATTGCCTGGGCAACCAAAGAGGCAAGATTGAGATTGATGGAGATGGTGGTAAACAATGTAGCGACGTTTATTGATGGAGCGCCGGTTAATGTGGTGAATAAATAAAAGAAGAAACCAATTATTTATAAGCAATGCCCAACCTAAATAACAATTTTTATGGAAACCATCTGGTCACAAAATTATGATCCGCTGCACAATGTGTTTTTATCAACCCTTGTAGCGGCCATTCCTATTATCCTGCTGCTTAGCCTGATAGCCATTTTCAGGGTACGCATCCACTTTGCGGCTATACTGGGTTTGGCGGCGGCGTTTTTAGTAGCGGTTTTAATTTATGGGATGCCTTTTAAAACGGCCACTGCTACCACCTTTTTTGGGGCAGCCAATGGTTTGTTTCCTATCGGATGGATCATCCTCAATATTATTTTTCTTTACCAGTTAACGGTTGATAAGGGGTTGTTCTCCATCATCCGCCACAACCTGGCCGCCATAGCTCCCGATCCGCGCATACAGGTAATTTTGATCGCATTCTCCTTCGGGGCATTTTTTGAAGGCGCGGCAGGCTTTGGTACGCCCGTTGCCATTACCGCGGCTATTTTGATACAACTGGGTTTCAGGCCGCTGGCGGCCTGCGGTTTATCGCTCATTGCCAATACCGCGCCTGTAGCCTTTGGGGCCTTGGGTACGCCGGTTTTGGCGTTATCATCAGTAACGGGGATAGACCTGTTGCACCTTTCGGCAATGATAGGCAGGCAGCTGCCGCTTTTTTCATTGATCGTTCCGTTTTGGGTGGTTTGGGCCATGGCCGGTTTCCGGGGGATGCTGGGCGTTTGGCCCGCCGCGCTGGTTGCCGGGCTGTGTTTTGCAGTGCCACAGTACCTGGTGTCTAATTTTCATGGCCCCTGGCTGGTTGATATTGTAGCATCTATTTGTTCTATGATAGCGTTGATGGTACTGCTAAAATTCTGGCAGCCAAAAACCATCTGGAAACTACCCAAGCAGGATGCAGACATGTCGATGGAGCCGGTACATGGCAGCATCAGCGGTAAAAAAATGCTGCAGGCCTGGTTACCGTGGATACTGCTTACCGTTTTTATTTTTGTATGGGGATTGCCCACCATTAAAGGCGCGCTCAACACAATTTCGGCGCCGCAGTTTGAGTTCGCGTATTTGCATAAGGCTGTTTCGCGCACGCCGCCAATTGTTCCGGCGGCAACGTTGGATAATCCCATAAAACCCGAAGAGGCTATATTTAAATTGAACTGGCTATCAGCAACCGGCAGCGGCATATTGCTGGCGGCCATTATTGCCGGGTTTGTAATGGGCTATTCGGCAAAGGAGCTGGCCAAAAGCTACGGACGAACGCTATGGCGGGTGCGGTTTTCGCTCATCACCATTGCTGCTATGCTGGCGCTGGGCTACGTCACCAAATATTCCGGCGGCGATGCCACACTAGGTCTCGCCTTGGCGCAAACGGGGGTTATGTATCCGTTTTTTGGAACGATGTTAGGCTGGCTGGGGGTGGCGCTTACGGGGTCGGATACTTCATCCAATATTCTGTTTGGTAGTTTGCAGGTAATAACAGCCAAGCAAACCCATGTAAGTCCGATATTAATGGCGGCAGCCAACAGCTCGGGTGGTGTAATGGGTAAAATGGTTGATGCACAAAGCATAGTTGTTGCCAGTACCGCCACCAACTGGTACGGTCATGAGGGTGATATATTGCGCTATGTATTTGTACACAGCCTGGTTTTAGCGGCCCTGGTAGGATTATTAGTGACCTTGCAAGCCTATGTAGAGCCGTTTATGAGTTTGGTGATAAAATAAAAATCTGCTTACCTTTCCGCAGAGATATTAAATAAAAAATAAAAAAATATGAGGGTAGGCCTTTTTATCCCCTGCTACGTTAACCAGCTTTACCCCAACGCTGCAAAAGCCACGTTACAGTTGCTGCAAAAGTTAGGGGTTGATGTGGTGTATCCAACAAAGCAAACCTGTTGCGGGCAGCCCATGGCCAATTCGGGATTTGAGCATCTTTCGCAGGATTGCAATGAACTGTTTGTAGAGAATTTTTCGGGCTTTGATTATATCGTGGCGCCATCTGCCAGTTGTGTGTTGCATATAAAGGATCACTTGCATACAGATAAAAATCCCGAAGAAGCTACGCAGATCCGCGAAAAGATCTATGAACTGGTAGAATTTATGACAGATATTTTAAAGGTGGATAAACTGCAGGCACGGTTTCCGCATAAGGTAGGCATCCATCAAAGTTGCCATGGTTTGCGGGGGCTGCACCTGGCAAAAATGAGCGAGCTGGTTGGGCCATCGTTTTCAAAACCTGAGCGGCTTTTAAATATGGTGGAGGGATTGGAGTTGATCACCCTTGATCGCAAAGACGAATGCTGCGGATTTGGCGGTACGTTTTGTGTTGCCGAGGAAGCCGTATCGGTAAAAATGGGAAAGGACAGGGTAACAGATCATACAAAAAACGGCGCGGAATATATTACATCGCCTGATCTTTCCTGCCTGATGCACCTGGAAGGGATATTGCACCGCGACAATAGCAACATTAAGATAATACACATCGCAGAAATTTTAAACTCGGCCTTATGAGAGATACCGGAACAAAAAAACATGCTGCGCTGGCCGAAGAGTTTATTCAGGACAAAGAAAAGGCCGATTGGCACGACGGCGCTTTATGGTGGATAAGACAAAAGCGCGACATAGCGGCAAACAACACGCCGCAATGGGAAGAACTACGCGAGGCAGCATCGGCGATTAAAAGTAATGTGATATCTAATCTGCATACGTATCTGTTGCAGTTTGAGGCTAATTTGAAAAAGAACGGCGTTAATGTGTATTGGGCCGCTAATGCTGATGAGCATAACCAGATCATCTACAATATCCTGAAAGCGAAAGAGATTACGCAGATGGTGAAAAGCAAATCTATGCTTACCGAGGAGTGCCATCTGAACGAATATTTAGCTGAGCGCGGCATAGATGTGATCAACTCTGACCTGGGCGAATATATCCAGCAAATAGATAACGAGCCGCCAAGTCATGTTGTTCTGCCCTGCATCCATAAACGCAAGGAGGAAATAGGCGAACTGTTCCATGAGCACTTGGGAACAGAAAAAGGGTTGTCAGATCCCACGCTCCTCACCCGTGCAGCGCGCAAGCATTTGCGCAATGTGTTTCTTACCCGCCGCGCCGCGCTAACCGGGGCCAACTTCGCCGTTGCCGAAACAGGGGAGTACGTGGTATGCACCAACGAGGGTAATGCCGATATGGGCGCGCATCTGTCCGAAGTGCAGATCTGCTCTATGGGTTTAGAAAAGATCGTTCCTGAAAAGAAACATTTGGCTGTTTTTTTACGGCTGCTTGCCCGCAGCGCAACAGGACAGCCGATAACGATCTATTCAAGTCATTATAAAAAACCGCGCCCCGGACAGGAGATGCACCTGGTTTTGGTGGATGCGGGAAGAAGCCGTTTACTGGGTCGTGACGATTTCCGTACATCGCTGAAATGCATTAAATGCGGGGCGTGTATGAATACCTGCCCTGTATATCGGAAAGGCAGCGGTTTAAGCTACCATAACACCATAACCGGTCCGATAGGCGCTATTTTGGCTCCTAATCTTGACATGGCAAAACATGCCGATCTGCCCTTTGCATCTACACTATGTGGATCATGCTCCAACGTATGCCCGGTTAAAATAAACATCCACGACCAACTATATAAATGGCGACAGGTGGTAGTAAAAGAGGGCTACGTGGCTAACTCAAAAACATTAAGCATGAAAGCAATGGCTTTTACGCTATCATCGCCAACGGCATATCAAACCGCGGGCAAAGCGGGGCGATGGTTTTTAAACTATGCCCCGTTTGCTGTCAATAACCGTTTTAACCCCTGGTATAAACAACGAGATATGCCCGATGGCCCCAAGGAGTCTTTCGGCGAATGGTATGCTAACACACAAATTAAAAAGGAAGAAAAATAATTACTGAATAATGAGCAGCAGGGAAACCATATTGCAATCTGTTTTACATAACCAACCCGAATCTGTGCCCTTGCCGGATATCAGCATTTTTAAGGTTGAGCTGGCGGATGTCGTCCAAAAATATATGGATGTATTCAAGTCTATTAATGGCGAGGTGTGTGAAGTAAGGGATTTGGAAGAGATAAAAGCGCTTATCCATCAAAACTTTGATACAGATAAACGCGTGTTAACCACGCTGCCGGAGCTGAATGATATAGCCGAAATGTATTCGCCTACGGCGGACCCTCACTCTTTTGAGGATGTGGAGCTGGCCATTATAAAAGCGCCCTTAGCTGTAGCAGAAAACGGCGCGGTTTGGTTGCCGGAGCAGGCAATGGGACAGCGTATTATACCTTACATCTGTCAGCATTTCGCTGTGTTAATTGATGAGGGTGATATTGTAGCATCCATGCACGATGCTTATGCTGAAATTGGTGTGGGCGATTACGGCTTTGGCGGCTTTATTGGTGGTCCTTCAAAAACAGCGGATATTGAACAGGCTTTGGTACTGGGCGCGCACGGCCCCTTAACCATGACCGTATTTATAGTCAGATCATAATAAATAACAACCTATGGCTACTTCCATTATCATTAGAGACAACCTACAGGAAATTTATAGCGACGTATATACACCCGAAGCCCTTGCAGCGCTTAATGCACTGGCGCATTTTAATTCGGTTGTTAAGGAAGTGATGGCGGCACGTACAGAAAAGCGTGCTGAGCGCTCTGCAAATAAAGCCAGGATCACTTTTCTCGGTCCTCAGTATACCATTCCGCGTACCAACATTAAAGTGCAGGACGCCCGCGATGGCAAGTTTGAAGGCTCTGTTATCCCTGCCGATCTGCAAAGGCAATGGATCCAGGGTACAGGTCCGGCAGCCAAACCCAATGCCCCCGTAGAAAACAGCATACGCAATGTGGCTTATGCCTTGCTTTCGGGTGCGGATGGTTGGATGTTCGATGGCGAAGATGCCTTAGGGCAAACGGATACCATGTCCTTAGATAACCAGCGTAACCTTAAACTGGCCATACGTAAAGATCCTTTGTTTTTAAAAGTAGCCGAGCAAGTAGCTGCCGAAATGAATAAATGGGCAATGGGCTTTTTAGGTCGCGCCACTATTACGGATTGGCGCGAACAACTTAATTTCACCACTAAAATATTCCGCGCACGCGGGCTGCATTTGGACGACCGCCATATTCGCGATAGCAGCGGCGTGGCCATGGCCGCCTCTATTGTTGATACTGTATTGTATGTGGTAAACAATTACCAGGAATTGCAAAAGGCGGGGTCATCTATTGTGCTTTACCTCCCCAAGATTCAAAAGGCCAAGGAAGCCGCGGTGTGGAACGAAATACTTACCGCACTTGAAGAGCATTTGGGCATTGCTATTGGCAGTATCAAAGTTTATTTATTAGTTGAACAGTTGGAAGCCACCTACCAGTTAATGGAGATAAGAGCGGCATTAGGCAAACACTTTGTCGGCTATAATACCGGCAGGTGGGATTATATAAACAGCGTTGCCGATGCAATGGCCTGGGATAAAGGCTTCATCAATCCGAATATTGAATCAATAACCATGACCTATGGTTATATGCGCAATTATGAGGACCGTGTGCGCCGGGCTGTTAACACGCCCGACAGCAATGGCAACTTCGCGTTATGGCAGGGTGGTATGGAACCTAATATCCCGGTTGGGTCGGCAGAGGGTGTTGCAGCGAGCATGGAAAAGGCCATAGCCGGCGCCCGCCGCGAGCAAAGCGAAGGAGCGAGTGGGAAATGGGTAGCCCACTGGAAAATGGTAAATATTGTAAGGCCTGTTTGGGCAGAAGTGGGCGAAGCCAACCAAGCAGGCAGAAAGTTCCCGGAGCTTACCCATACGCACGCAGATGCCGATGGGTTGATACTGATTGAGCCTGCCCCAACCACTATCCGCGGTGCGAGAAACCTGTTAAGCGTAGCCATTCAATACGGTAATGCTTTTGGACAAGGCATGCAGGCCGCAGCTTTAAAAGCGGCTGATTTTTTTGGGAACGACGATGTGTTATACCTGATGGAAGATATGGCCACTGGCGAAATAAGATTAAGCATTTTATGGGAGTGGTTGCACAAGGGCGCGGTATTTACAGAGGATGATGCGGAGACCGGGATAAAACCCGGCGACGTATTTACCAAAGCGGTGTTTGATCGCTTAATGGAAGAGGAATATGCCAAGCTGCTCAAAGCAAGTAACAAAGATGTGTTTGATGCCTCAAAAACCACAACGCTGCCTATAGCCCGGGAGATAGCTGACATTTATGTACTAAGCGAGGTTAAATTCCCCTGGTTTGTTGATCTGTTGAACATCAACCTTAATAACCTTGATTTGGAAGTGGCCCGCCAACGCATTAAGCTTTATATAGACACTTTTAAAAACGAGGGTAAACGCATAACAGAAAACCTGGATTTTAAGCTTTAGCAAGCAGCGAGAGCAAGGGAAAACTTAATAATAAGCATTGCTGCGGCAACCCCGCCGTTGGGCGGAACGTATTGGCTGTAGCTTACTATTTAGCATAAGTTCTCCTATCCCTGTTTATTTTGAGACCCTTTGTTGCAGCTGTTTTAAATGTCCTTACCCGTAAGGAAAAGATAAAGGCATTTGTCCTTATCTCGGCAGACCTGATCATTACGCTGCTGGACATTGCTTTTTTAGCTTTGCTGCTTGTAGTGGTAGATTTTTATACCAAGGGGACAAACCACATTTTGGTGCTGCCGATCGATCCGGGAAGCGATTCACTTCTGATCATATCCACCTTCTTTTTGCTGTATTGCTTAAAAAACTGGCTGGCTTATTTGATGCTTAAGGCCCAAAATGGTTTTTTTTATAAAGTGGCTTCCCGGCTGTCTGAACAAAACATGTGGCGATATTTAAAGCAGGATCACCCTAATTTTACACATACTGATTCGTCTACCCATATCCGCGAGATAAGTCATCAGCCTATTGAGTTCAGCACTTATATATTAGCCAATGCGCAGCAGGTAATAGCACAAAGCATGCTGATGGCCTTTACTGTCATCGCAATTGTTTTTTATCATCCCCTGCTGTTTGCCTGGCTGTTTGCGTTGTTACTGCCGCCGGTTGTGGCTTTGGCCTATTTTATTAAACGCAAGCTAAAACGGATACGAACAGAAGCCAAGACGACCCACGTAAGGGTGATACAATACCTGCAGGAAGCCCTGAACAGTTTTGTTGAAAGCAACATTTACAACAAGAATTCTTTTTTTGCCGGCAGGTATATTCAGTTTCAGCAAAAGTTGAACAATAACATTTCGACCCAGCAAACGCTACAGGCCCTTTCATCAAGGGCGATAGAAGTGTTTGCCATTTTAGGCTTTATGATATTGATAGCCGTTAATAAATGGTCGACTGGCATGCCGGGCGTTGATTTGCTAAGTCTGGGCGTTTTTATGGCCGCATCGTACAAGATCATTCCCGGTGTAGTTAAGATATTGAACAGCCTGAGCCAGATGAAAACATATGCTTTTGTATTACCGGCACTCCAGCCGCCCGGGGAGTTGAAAGAGGGTGCTGAGATTCTTCCTCCACAACAAATCAAATCAATTCGATTGGAAGGCCTGAGTTTTAAATATTATTCGCATGCCGTATTCGATAACTTGAGCATGGAAATATTGCCGGGAGATTTTGTGGGGATCTCCGGCAGGTCGGGTCTTGGTAAAACTACGCTGATCAATTTATTGCTTGGGTTTTTACAACAGGATAAGGGCACCATTGCCATAAATGGCCAAACCACTACAGCCGCGCAAAGGCAACAGTGCTGGCCGCAAATATCCTATGTAAAACAGCAGCCGTTTTTTATAAATGATACCGTATTAAAAAACATTGTACTCACTAATAATGATTTTAATACGGGTAAACTATCGGCGGTTGTAACGGCGTGTGGTATTGATGCGATGCTGGCACAATATCCCGAAGGGTTAGATAAGGCAATTACCGAAGATGGTAAAAATATAAGCGGCGGACAGCGGCAGCGGATAATGCTTGCCCGGGCTTTATATCACGATTTTGATCTGTTGATACTGGATGAACCATTTAGCGAGATGGATGAGATAGCCGAAAAAGAAATGCTGCAAAACCTAAACGTTTTGGCGCAACAGGGCAAAATGATCATGTTGATAACACACAATAAAGCCGGTCTGGACTATTGCAATAAGATAATTAAATTGGATGCGTGATCAGGGTAAGACATTTGTGATACTTACGCCGGGTTTCCCTGCTGATGAAACCGACAGCACCTGCGTGCCGCCAAGGCAGATATTTGTTAAGGCCTTAAAGCAGCAGCACCCGGAGCTAAACATTATAGTGTTAACGCTTCAATATCCGTTTTTCTCCAAAACTTACGAGTGGCATGGGGTGCAGGTTATTTCGTTTGGCGGAACTAATAAGGGACGCATTTATGGTTTGCTCACTTATTTCAGAGTTTGGTTTACCCTGCATAAACTAAACAGGGAATATAATATAATTGGCTCCTTAAGTTTTTGGCTGGGTAAATGTTCTGTTATTGGTCATCGGTTCGCTAAAAAAAATGGGTTTAAACATTATTCCTGGATACTTGGGCAGGATGCCAAACCGGGCAATAAAAATGTGCGCAGAATAAAGCCCGATGGTGCATCATTGATCGCTTTGTCCGATTTTATACGGCGCGAGTTTGCAAAGAACTATGGTATAGTGCCGCAAAATGTTATTCCGGTGGGAATTGATACTGCCTTGTTTAAACCGATAGTTGTAGATAGGGACATAGACATTTTAGGGGCTGGCTCGTTGATCCCACTAAAGCAATACGATGTTTTTTTAGAAATGATAGCCCTGCTAAAACGCGATTTCCCAAACATCCGGGCGGCTATCTGTGGCGATGGCTCGCAAATGGAATATCTGAAGCAATTGGTGGCAGCGTTAGGGTTAACAGATAACGTAACTTTAACCGGTCGCTTATCTAACCAGGAAGTGCTGGCCTATATGCAGCGCGCAAAGATATTTCTGCACACCTCTAATTATGAAGGATTTGGAACAGTCTGCTTAGAGGCGCTGTATACCGGGGCCAAGGTGGTAAGTTTTGTAAAGCCGATGGATTGCGCCATTAAGAACTGGCATACAGCAGCCAATAAAGAAGCGATGCTCCAATTGCTGAAAGAACTGATGCAGGATGTCAATATTACCCATGAGCCGGTGTTGCCCTATCCGGCAACAGATATTGCCGAAATGGTCTTTAAATTGTACTACTGATCTCCGCTATTTTATCCGCTATAGCCTCAAATGATAAACGTGATCTGAAATGATTCAAAGTCGCTTTTTTCAATTTTTGCATATCGACTTGTTGGGTATGAAGTAACGCTGATAGCAACGCTGTTTCGTTACCCGGCTCAAATAAAAAGCCGCAGCCGCCATTATCGGTCATCATTCTGAAAGAGAATATATCAGTAACAATGGGCACACAACCGCATGACATCGCTTCGCAAACCGTTGTGCTGCTGCCTTCATAATACGATGCCGATATAATAGCATCGGCGCTGTTATACCAATAAAGGAGCTCGTCGTGCGGCACCTTTCCAATCAGTACAATACTTGATGCCTGCGGGTGATCTTTTAACAATGCGTTTATCTGCGGCAGTAGTCCGTCAGTTTGATAGATCATATACAGCCTTGCATCCGGTGCAATAACAGCAAACCTCAAAAAGGCTTTTATAATGGTTAATGGATCCTTTAACGGGATAAGCCTGCCAACGTATAAAAACATTTGTTTGGCAGGGCGTGCGTTGAACCTTGAACGTGCTCTGTCTATTTTATAAAAAACTGATGATACTTCCATCACCTCATGTATCTTTTGTGGTGAGGCCAGGTTGCCCCTTTTTATCCAGTCAAGCCCCATATCCCGCGAGGAAAATAAATAAGCATCAACAAAGGGATCTGCCCAGCGCTGCAAATGCCTTTTTATCCCGATAAACGGGCGCTCGGCATGGTGCTGCACAATAATCTTTACGTGTTTGCCTAAGTACAACCGCAGTTGCATCACCTGCAATGGGAAGTGGAGGCCATGTATCAGTACAACATCAGGGTTTAATTGCTTTATAGTGCGGTGCAACCCAAATGGAAACTTTAATCCCCACTTAGAGAAACGTATGAACTTATAGTCTACGCCGCTACTCAAAACATCGCCCTCGTAGTTTATTTGTTCAATGCTTGTTACCCGGTGGTTTTTTGCCAATGCGGATAGTACCCCCGCATATATATTAATGCGTTTTAGCCATGCAGCAGGACTATCAAATTTGTCTGTTTTAACATAACTGGCAAATACAATTTTCATGACGCGACCTTATCAATAGTAACCGGCATGGGAGCGGCCGGATAATGTTTTTTGATCTTTTTGATCAGCAAAGGCAAATTCCCTTCCACGTATTTGCATGCGCCGTTAATATGCACCCTGCTGAATTTCTCAATGTTTATACCCGGCAGCTGACTAAGAAGGCCCTCATCAAACAGCCTGATATTGCCCTGGTGGATCACCAATAAAATATCTTCCGGCTCAACAGCGTAAAGGGCATTATAAAAGCCGCTGCCGTCTTTATTTTTCGCCACTACTATATTGGCTTCGCTATCTTTAAAACCCCAAACAGCAGCCGCATTTGCGCTTAGTGTGCTATATAGTTCCTCGTCATTAAGCAGTTGTGTTTTACGGGCGAGGCGCAGATGGTCCCAGATGTTCCAGTTGCCGGTTAAGGTAGAATCAGTACCGAAAAGTAATTTGGTGTGCCCCTTTAACTCATTAACCCTGGCGGTTTTGTTCAGCAAAAAAAAGTTGGATTCAGGGCACCAAACCAATGCCTCAAACTTTTTTGCCTGCGCTGCGGACATGGCGACCCCGTGCACGGCTATCATTTTTTTGCCCCAAAGATTCCATCGGGTTAGCTGGTCAATTTCTGTGTGAGCCAAAGCATCTTTACCCTCGCCGGCATGTACCACTACCTGCTGTTTTCTTTTCAGGGGATTGTTTAATTTGAGTTTCCACAATTTATCAAATTGCACCGAATGAATACATTGCGGCTGCCATACGCTGATAAGCGGATCGGTAATATTTAAATATGCGCCGTGGTTTACTACCGTTGTAACACCGCATAAAAGATTTTTAAATAATCCCCATTGCACACGCAGTTCAAGCGGCACTTTTAATACTTCGGTTATCTCGTTTTTGTATTTTTTATGGATATGGTTTCCCCACTCGGTGTAATTATTATAGATCTCGCCGCCAAATTGAGGGAACAGGTTAAAATCTAAATGATCATGCGAATTTATCAGGCCGGGAAACAGTATAGCATCATCAAAGTCCAGTTGTAACTGCTCACAATCCGCAATGCTTATGTTGACGGTTACCGGGGTTTTGCTGTTTGGGGTAATTACATTATCCAGCGTCATAACCGCGCCTTAAATGTATGCCGTATATAATACGCGAATTTTTAAATTTCTCATAAACGGACAAAGCGTTCTTCGCCTCGTAATAATGCTTTACATCTTCGTTAACCTGCCGCTCAATTTTATTAACTACCGTTAATCCATGGCTGCGCAGGGTATCTTCCAGATCGCTTATGTAATGGACAAAGTTTTTTACGGCGATGTTGGTATTGTTGTGCTTAAAAGTCCGTTTACCGCCAAATGCCAGCGCGTTTGGGTGGAAATCGGTAATAATAATATCGCCTTTGGCTTTTAACATTCGGCACCAGGCCTGCAGGGCCTCGTCAATATTTTCAATATGGGCAACAGTAAGCGTTGATGTTATTACGTCGTATGAGCCATTCGGAATGTCAGTAAACAGGTTGTCTTTAATCTGGTAAACACAAGCCGAAGGATATTTAAGTTGAAGTCTTTCCAACATTCCCGGCGACACATCAAACCCGGTTAGGCCTGCCGGCTTTTGTCTGAAAAAATGCGGCCAGTAACGGCCGGTACCGCAGCCAATGTCGGCAATTTGTTTACCGGCGATGTTCACTTCGCTTAACAGTTCCGAGAAGATCGCCGCATCCATATCCATCATCAGGTTGCCCGACTGTGTATCATAGCCCCCGGCCCACAAATTATACGCATCAACCGAATTTTTTTCCTGTACCGGAAAAATTCTTTGTTCGATCATTTTTTTGATGGCGGTTATCATAATGGCGTTTTTAACAAATACGCCGCAAAGGCATTTTGGGTTGCTCTATCTGTTATTATTTACGCGAGGCAACCGCCGGCATATCCCATGCGTAATGCTAGTACTATGATTCACTGTAGCTGAGGAGGGGGTCTCTTAGCTATTTTTTAGGGGAAAGCGGTGGGCCAGGCCCGCCGCTTTAATTTTATGATAAATGAATAAAATATTATTGTTTAATCCTAAAAGCTCTGATGCGAAATATCGTATACCCAACTCCATATTAAATATTGCTGCCTCGGTTGAGGGAAAGTACGACTGGGTTATTGTTGACGGCAATTGTGAAGCTGATGCACTAAAGAAAATAGAAAGCTACCTTGATACAGGTGAGTTTAAATACCTGGGATTTACCGTAATGCCCGGTCCGCAATTGCGGCAGGCCATTATCGCGGCCAAAGCGGTAAAAGAAAAATATCCCTACACAAAAATGATCTGGGGCGGATATTTCCCTTCTAATCAACCCGAATCTGTTTTGTGTTCCCGCTATGTAGATTTTATAGTAAATGGCCCCGGCGATAACGCGTTCCCTTTGCTGATAGATGCTTTGGAGAAAAATGAACCTTTTGAGTTTATTAAAAACCTTATCTATCAAAATACTGACGGCCGCATATTTAAAACCGCCAAAGAGGACCTGATAGATCAGGACACACTACCGCCACTGCCTTATGATAAACTGAACCGCTTTTACCCCATACCAAAGTTTTTAGGGAGGACATATTTGGGAGAGAAAACCCTTGCCTACCACTCCAGCATTGGCTGTCCTTTTACCTGTTCGTTCTGCGCGGTTGTGCCAATTTACGAAGCGCGGTGGAAAGCCAAATCGGCTAAAAATGTTTATGCCGATGTTAAATACATAAAGGATAAATGGGGTGCCGATGCTATTGAGTTTCACGATAATAATTTCTTTGTTTCCGAAAAACGCGCCGTAGAATTTTCAAAGCTGATCGAGCCTGAGAATATGACCTGGTGGGGCATGGCCCGTATTGATACCATGAGCAAGTTTAAAGATGAATCGTTGGCTGCTATTCGCAGAGCGGGTTGTAAGATCATTTTTTTTGGTGCCGAAAGCGGCAACAACGCCATTTTAGAACAAATGGATAAAGGCGGCACTCAAACCGGCGAACAGATCATCCAATTTGCCGAGCGCCTGAAGAAGTTTGATATAGTGCCCGAATATTCCTTTGTGCTGGGTACACCCGCACCAACACCTGAGCAAGTGCAGGCGCAGATTGATTTTGAGATAGATTTTATAAAACAGGTTAAAGCAGTAAATCCTAAAACGGAGATCATTATCTACACTTACAGCCCTGTGCCAACCGAGGGTTCTGAATTGTATAAACAGGTATTGGCAAGCGGGTTTAAATTTCCGCAGACTTTAGAAGACTGGATAAGCCCTGCCTGGGAAAATTTTGACCTGCGCAAAAATCCGCTTACACCCTGGCTAACGCCTGAGATGATAGATAAGATCAGAAATTTCGAAACGGTGTTAAACGGCGTCTATCCAACAATAACCGACATCAGGTTAAATGCCCTAAAACGCGCGGCAATAAAAGCGGCATCAACCCTACGCTACAAAATTAATTTATACCATTACCCCTATGAGATAAAGCTACTGCAAAAGGTTTGGAAGTATCGCCAGCCTGAGATTCAAGGATTTTAAACAAAACCATGATGGCATCATCATTATATAACACCTACCAGCGGTACCGCACTTTAAAAAGTGGTAAAATATCGGCGCTGCCTATTGTTATATTAATGCCCCATAGCGCCTGCAACTGCCGTTGTGTAATGTGCGATATATGGAAAGACAATAAAAACCTGAAGCAATTAACCGAGCAGGATATTACCGGATTGCTTATCTCACTAAAACAACTGGGCACGCAACAAGTAGTAATGTCGGGTGGAGAGGCGCTGCTGAACCCCAACTTTTTTGAGCTTTGCCGGATCTTAAAAAAGCAGGGCATTAAAATAGGCCTGTTAACTACAGGCCTGTCTATAAAAAACAATGCCGATCAACTACTGCAATGGGTAGATGATCTGATCGTGTCTCTTGATGGTGATGAACCGTTACATGATGCCATACGCGATATCCCCAATGCTTTTAAAAAGCTTAGCGAGGGTGTGCAGCATTTAAAATCGCTAAACCCGCGTTTTCGTATAACGGCCCGTACTGTAATTCATCGCCTCAATTTCAGACAGTGGCCCGCCATAATCCGGGCCGCAAAGGCAATGGGAATTGATCAGGTAAGCTTTTTGCCGGCCGATGTAAGTAGCCATGCTTTTAATCGCCAAACCGCCTGGGCGGAGCCCAGGCAGCATGAAATATTGGTGCAGGAAAATGAGCTTAAGGAATTGCTGAAAGTTATTAAAACGATTTTTTACGATCATCTTGAGGATTTTGAAAATGGATACATCGCCGAGTCGACAGATAAAATTTACGATATCTATCAATATTATGCCGCGTTTTATGGCCTGAATGCTTTTCCATTTAAAAAGTGTAACGCGCCTTGGGTATCAACGGTGGTTGAGGCCGATGGAAGCGTGCGGCCCTGCTTTTTTCATGATACCATCGGCAATATTCGCGACAGTTCGCTTTCAGATATTTTAAACAGCGATGCTGCAATGAGTTTCAGAAAAGAGCTTGACATGAGTACCAACAGCACCTGTGTTAAGTGCGTATGCTCTTTGCACTTATCACCATTTACCCGATTGTAGTACCCGGATGAAATTAAAGGCAGGCATAAACCTAAGCAGTTACAGCGCTTTGCAGGTAATTTTATTGCTGACGCTTTTACAATTATCAATAACGCTACTCACCAATGGTTTCGCCCTTTCTGCCGACGAGGCCATGTGGCACTACATTGGGCGCAACTGGTTCAGGCACGGGCTTGTTCCTTATACTGGTGGGGTTGATAATAAATCGCCCTTGTTCTTTGCCATATTTGGCTTGTCTGATCTGCTTTTTGGGGTAAATTATTGGTTCCCGCGAATTGTAGGCACCCTTTGCCAATCGGTTGGTATCTACTATATCTATAAAATTGCCTGCCATATATCGGGTAAGCAAGCCGGCATACTGGCTATCTCATTTTACGGCCTGTCTGTTTTATGGCATTGTGCCGATGGTAAATATGTGTCGTATACCGAAACCTATGAGGTGTTATTTATTATAGTCGCTTTTTATATTTTCCTGACGCGCCAAAGCACCACTGGTGCGTTTTTGAGCGGTTTTTTCACTGCTATTGGTTTTGGGTTCAGACTGTCGGCAGTGTTTGGAATCGCAGCGCTGTTTATTTCATCGCTGCATAGAGGTAAAAGATTTAGCCTTATTTTTTGTGGCGGTTTGTCCGCGGGTGCCGGTTTACTGATCCTGTTATTTGGTGCTACAGGCATTCATCTTAACGAGGTTTTCACTTATGCCCTAACAGACAACTTTGGCACCGGCAGCACCACCGACCATTCCTTATTATGGCGACTGGAACAAATGTTCGGCATGTTCTTTTATTCAGAAATGGTAATGTTCTATCCGCTTTTGTTGGCTTATTGGTTTATAAAACGGCGGGTTGACTGGCTGCTGCTTTGGCTGATAATCGAATTTATCGGCATCAATATAGTAGGCAATTACGCCCGGGTACAGCTTAAAGACCTGCTGCCCGCCTTTTCGCTTATAAGCGCTTTTGCAACTGTACATTTAATAAATACTTATAATATCTCTTTCAAACGGATTCTGTTGATTGTATGGGTCTGTTTCTTCCCCAAGCTACTCGAGCCCTTGGTTAATTTGAAGAAGCTGTTTGTGAATGATCTGCCTAAAACCGCAGTTATATCCGCCCAACCTGATGAACTGCGTTGCAAGCAATTAGGGTTATGGGTTAGGGCCAATACAAACGTGCATCAAAAAGTATTTGTAGCGGGCTTTGGCGCACAGGTGCAGGTGTATTCAGAAAGGCTTTCGCCGACCATTTATTTTAATGTTACGCAGACTGACATCGCCAAAAGACGATTTTATGGAGATATGAAAACGAATAAGCCAGATGTTGTATTGGTGCCACGGTTTGCGAATTACGCCAAATATGTAAGCGCCGATTTGCGAGGGTATGTTGACCATTTGGTTGCCGGATCATATAGTTTTGACAGGAGTTTGCGCGGATATGATATTTATCGCATTAAAAATGAATAGGGACGACATTCAGTTATCAGGGGTGGCTCACGGTGGCTCACAGGGCTCACGGTGGCTCACCCCGGCTCAGAGCCACCCTAAGACAGGCATAGAATTGAGTAGAGCTCCAATTTTATAGCTACCCAGGCGGGCAACCTGCCGCATTTTGACAACGTAATCGTAATACATGCAGAACATACTGTTTAGCCACTCCTATTTTTTAGGTTTTGACCCGAAGCAACTGGCTTTAGGGCAGCCATATCCACCATTGGGTACGTTATATGCGGCTGCTTTGCTACGCGAGAATGGGTATACTGTATCGTTGTTTGATACCATGTTCTGTCATCAGCCCGAAGAGGTAAATACAGCTTTGATCAATAGCGTTCCGCAGCTTTTTGTATTGTATGATGATGGCTTTAACTACCTCACCAAAATGTGCCTCACCAATATGCGCGAGGCGGCATTCAGCATGTGTAAACTGGCTAAGGCAAAAGGATGCACGGTAATTGTGTCCAGCTCCGATTCGACAGATCGTTATACTGAATATTTGCAGGAAGGAGCCGATTTTGTAATTATCGGCGAAGCTGAACATACCCTGCTTGATTTAGTAGATAATATAAAAGCCGGGAAAAACACTTACTCGGCAATACCCGGACTTGCTTTTATAAACGATGGCCAATCCAACAAAACACCCGCACGCCCGGTTTTAAAGGATCTTGATAGTTTGCCTCTGCCTGCCTGGGATCTGATCGATATAGAACCTTACCGTAAAAGCTGGTTAAAAAATGCAGGATATTTTTCCCTCAATATGAGCACCACGAGGGGTTGCCCCTTTAAATGCAATTGGTGCGCCAAGCCTATTTATGGCAATCGCTACAATTCCCGCAGTCCGCAAAATGTGCTGCAGGAAATTAGAGTGCTGAAAGAGCTTTTTAACATGGATCATATTTGGTTTTGCGACGATATTTTTGGGTTAAAACCAGGCTGGATAATTGAATTCGCAGAGCTTATAAAGCAGCAAAACATATCCATCCGCTTTAAAATACAATCACGGGCCGACCTGTTATCAGACAATCATGTTGTTGCCGCGCTGGCCGCCGCAGGCTGCGAAAATGTTTGGATAGGAGCCGAAAGCGGATCACAAAAAGTACTGGATGCCATGGATAAAGGCATTACAATAGAGCAAATAGCCACGGCTACCCATGCCATGAAAAGCAATGGGATCAAGCCTTCATTTTTTATTCAGTTTGGTTACCCCGGCGAGGATAAGGCGGACATTGCCCGAACAGTGGAAATGATAAATACACTGCTACCTTTTGAAATAGGCATATCTGTATCTTACCCCTTGCCGGGCACCGTTTTTTATGATCGTGTAAAGGCTGATCTGCATAAAAAAACCAACTGGACAGACTCTGACGAGATGGCGCTTATGTTCAGTAATACTTTTCCGCCGTCTTATTACAAGCAATTGCATAAATACGTACATCAAAATTATCATAAACACCTGGCTAAAAACAGTATGATTAAGCTGATAAAAAATCCGCTGAGCGTTAATGCAAGTGTTTTAAGAAAAGCACTTTCGGTATTGTACCATGCCCCGGCTACGTTTTTTGAAAAACTTAAATTAACCCAATTGGAAAAGGCCTAATGGATATAGCTGTCGACCAAACGAACGAGTATTACGCAGCGAAAGCATTTACTGCGCAGTCGGGTGTATTTGATGAGATATACTCTGGCAATACCATTGTTAACTATAAACGCGATAGGGCGCGGGCGCATGTTTTGCAGTATTTGAAACCGGGAGCCGCTATACTGGAGCTAAATAGCGGTACGGGCGAAGACGCCGTGTTTTTTGCAAAGCAAGGCTTTTATGTACATGCCACCGATATATCACGCGGCATGCAAAAGCAACTCTGCCAAAAGGTGGCCGACCAAAGTCTGGAATACCTGGTTACCAATGAACTTTGCTCATTTACCCAATTGCAACTACTGAAAAATAAAGGACCATTTGACCATATATTCTCCAACTTTGCGGGCCTAAATTGTACCGGCGAGCTGGATACCGTTTTGTTATCACTGCCCGGATTATTAAAACCCGGTGGCACCGCAACTTTGGTTATCCTACCAAAATTCTGCCTGTGGGAGTCGCTGTTGATATTTAAAGGAAAATTTAAAACCGCTACCCGCCGGTGGTTCAGCAAAAATGGAGTTAAGGCTCATGTGGAAGGCAGCTATTTTACCTGCTGGTACTACAACCCATCGTATGTTATAAATGCCGTAAAAGATCATTTTGATGTGCTGGACACCGAGGGGCTTTGCACGCTTGTGCCGCCATCCTACATAGAGGGCTTTGCAGAGAAATTTCCACGAATATATACTTTACTCAAAAAGGCAGAAGGAAAATTTAAATCGAGTTGGCCATGGAAATTTATAGGCGACTATTATATCATCTCCTTACAGAAGAAGTAATTATTGCGCCATGCTGCTTTCCGGGTGGTGCAAAATAAGCGAGGTTTTGATCTCGTATTGCTGAAGCAGGCGTGTTTGAAAGTTTTTAGGATCAGGCTTTGCGTAATGTTTGCCGGTGGCCATCGCCATTACGCTGCCATGTGCATTAACCTTGTTAAGCTGTGTTTTTTTCATCCAGCGTTTAGCCGTTATCTTCATTAACAGGTTATCAAGAGCATTGCCCAAACGGTTGTTGAATGCTGCTTCTATTAATTGTTTAAAAGCATTAAATTTTAAAGGCTTTGCGGTTGATACCCGCATTGTCTTGTTGGGCAAGTGTTGATGCGTCCAGGTGTTGGCGGCATAAAATTTTTCAATAATGGTGTCGCCTTGCAGCGGTATTAGCGTAACAATTTCAATTGCGGTATAAATGTTTTTTTCCGCTATCTCCAGTTGCTTCTCATCTATATAATAGTTCATGCAAAAACAGTCCTGTTTGTTAACCAGGTAGGTTAGCTTTTTAAACAGGTGCATTAAGGTGCGCGCTAGCCAAAGCCGGTTAGCCGAGGTGATTATAAACAGGTCAATATCTGAGTGATCGTCAGCAAAGTTCTTAGATAACGACCCGGAAATTGCTATGCCCCTTACATAAGGGAACTTAATGAGGATATCACCTACACGCTCTGCAACTTTTATAAGATCATCCGCTTTTTTGTTGCCGTTACGGCGCCTCTCAATATTTGCGTGATCATTTTTAAGGGAATAGAAGACTCCAAAGCGAAACAGCAAACGATTTGAAACCAGTTCGCGCAGCGCATTATCAAAATCATTCGGCTGGTACTTGTTCCGTAAAAAAAGATAGATCTCGCTGCTTACCAAAGGATAATTGAACATATCAAAGTAAGCAAGCGTAGCTAATATATCCTCTTTAATTTTTGGCACCGGCGTTTTCGGATTAATCTCTATGATCACGGTATTTAATACTATTGCTGTTATACATTAATGACGTATCCATACCTGATTTGGTTGCCTTAACTCTATAAAAATTAAGAAGATAGCGGCTTATGCATGTCGTCACTCTTTGTTGCCGAGAAAATGAAGAACGAAAAGAAGATCGCGTAAAAAAACACGCCCTTATCCACGTCTAACAGGTTCTCTGATAATGATATCAACGCGATCAACGTCATAAAAGTAAAAAACAACAGGTCCTTTCTTTTTATGGCGATATTAAAACCATACCCTAGTGTACCGAGGTAGACCAGCAAGCCCCAGATACCTGATTTGAACAGAAAGCTTAGGTATTGATTATGGGCATTCAGATTCTTTAAAAATGAGCTGTAGTATTTTTGATTGAAAAATTGCTCATGTAGTATTACGGTTTCCGTTCCGGCCCCATGACCAAAAACGGGTGCCTGTTTTATTACATCGGCAACAATGCCCCAGCGGGCCATACGCGAATCAAGTATCTGCCCTTTCGCTGATGGAGAAAGATCGGCACCAAGATCTGTTACATAACGGGTGTGTAAAGCGCCAATAGAAAAAATGACGAACAAAATCATTACAGAAACTGATGCCGAGATAGCAGCATACTTCCGGCGTGCTTTTTGCCGCAACAAAAAGTATGGGATGGCCAGGTTTACAATTAGCAGCAATGCGAAAAAAACAGATTTTGAGCATAGCTGTACTAGCCCAGCCGTTAAAATAGCAGCGCATGCTATTAGCGGCCATTTGCGTGTTTTCTCTTTGATCAAAATGGATATTACATACACCAATGCTATCGCAATCTGCATGGAAAAAAATGTCGCGTGCATATCAATCGGGGCCGAAAAATTATGATTGGTAAACGCCGCAGAAAATATAGCCGAATAAGGCAGCTGGTAGTATTTGATCAGCCGGATGGCATCAACATATAAATAGATAACAGTTGCCGCGCAAACCCAGGCAAAACCCATCAGTAATTTGTCGCGGTATTTCCCCAGAACCACTGCCGATAAACAAAACAACACCGGTACTATTAAAATCGGGATATGCAGTGTCAATTCGCTAAAAGCGCCGGGCAGATTAGTGGTATATAAGGTACTTATTGCCGTTACAAAAAACACCGAAGTGAGTGCGATATGGCGAGGCTCAAAAAGCGGTTTATGCAGATGTATCAACAAATGCAAAGCAAAGCTTATTAGTATAACGTGACTAAAAAAACGGTCAAATGGCAGACTGGCCAGCAGTAGCAGTAAATGATAATAACCGATGCGGTTAGTCAGGCTATCCCCGGTTTTTAGCAGCTCTTTCATGGATGTGTTTCAGGTAGCATTCTATAGCAAACTCTTCATACTGGTCCACAATTCTATCCCAGTTAAAATGCTGCTTTATTTTATGCGCGTTGTTGGTCACCATCACTTGTTCGTTATTTTGACGCTGTACGTTCTCAACCAGGTTGCATACATCGCCCGCGTTTGAAAAGTAGAAGGCATCCGAATGTAGTACAGACCTGTTAAATGGATTATTATGGGCAGCGATCAAAGCCTCGCTGGCCATTGCTTCCAATAACGAAGGATTGGTACCACCAACGCTATGCCCGTGGAAATACAGGTAGGAGTTATTTTGCAATACCCGCACGCTTGGGGTATCGTAAATAGCGCCTTCGAATTTTATACGTTTATCACTTTTAAATTTATGGGTGATGAATTTTCCGAAGCGATTTTCTGTGTTACCCAGTACCACAAACTGCTTGCGCGAATTACTGTTATTAAAGCCCTGTAAAATGGTCTCGATGTTATTTTCGGGCTCCATGCGGGCCATCAGTAAAAAATAATCTTCTTTAAGCGCCTGTTTTTTGCTTAACTGTTCGCGCTCGTTTAAAGAAAACGGGTCCGCACCGTAGGGAATGTAACGGCTGTCAATATCATATTTATCAGCTAAATAAGTTCTGATAATGGATGAGTCTGAAACATAGAACTGACTATACTTAACCGCCAGGCGTTCAGCATATTTTAAAAACTTTTGGATAGGCTTACTGTATTTTGAGCGTTTCCATTCCAGTCCGTCCATATTGGTAATTATTGTGCTCTGTTTAGGATAAAGTTTCCCCCATACCGAACTGCTGGTATAGCCCATCAGTAAAATAACATCATAATCTTGCTTGCGGGCATCCATCAGGCAATTAAGATCATAAACAAACTGACCTGCGGCACCCATCAGGTATTCAGGATCATAGCAATGTCTGATTTCAACACCATTCCATTTATCTTTTTGATAGGGGTGATTATGCGAATTGTAAACCGTTACGGTATGCCCCCGGTTAACCAACCCCGCCGATACATATTCTGATATATGCTCAAACCCGCCGTAATAGTTGGGGATGCCCCTTGTTCCTAAGATCGCTATCTTTAATTTCATTGTAATGCTGATTGATATGCTTTAAGCGTTTGCTTTGCGGCTTGCGGCCAGGTGTATTTTTCTAATATTTTTTCGCGTAGCGATGTATTAATAGTCGCGGTGCTTGCTTTTTCAACTTCGGCTAAAATGCTTTGCGGTGATGCGGGATCGCAGTAAAACGCGCCGTCGGCAAAATACTCGCGGGTGTCGCCCTTATCCGTAATTACAATATTGCAGCCCATAGCAGCTGCCTCAACAGAGCTTAGTCCGGTAGTTTCAAACCAGCTGGGTAAAATATGCACTTTGGCCTGAGCGTAATATTGCAGCAATTGCTGCTGCGGCATGTGGTTTATAAAAGTGATATTAGCTGCCGCAATTGCACGGCATTCATTATAATAGCTTAATTGATTAGGGCTATGAGCACCTATAAGTATTAATTTAAACCGTGTTCCGTTTAAGGCTTTTATCAGGCTTAACTGATTTTTAATACCTTCAATTCTTGCTACACAAAGCACCAGTTCCGCATCTTTTTTTATGCCGTCGTCATACTGAAATAATTCAGGATCAATACCGTTTGGAATGATGCTGTATTTAACATTTGATGGATAAGCCGTGTTCACCCTGCGACGTTCTGATTCAGAATTAGGCAGTATCTGGTTGGCTCGCGTCAAAATAGTCATGATACTTTTACGCTGCCCTTTCCATATATACGCCTTAGTCGCAAGGTGATCACGGCCGAGTGCCCATCTTGCCATTGTTTTTAAATACTCAATAGTGTTGCCTGATAGATAATTAAATATTACGCCAACACCTTTTCTGTAATGCTTATCATATTCGCTGTAGTCAACCAAAATGGTAGAAACCACAAACGGTTTTGCCGCTTTTTTGCTATGATGAAGTATATCCGCCGGGCGAATAAGATTAAAAAAGTGCAGCAGATCGTAATCCGCGTATTTAATATCCTCATTGCTTAATTTGATCGCCGCATCAACTCCAAGAACATTCAACTGTCTGGCCGTTTGCACAGCTTGAACCGTATCCCCGCCGGGGACGCTATATAAAGTTGATCGTGCTATAATGGCTACTTTCATGGTTATAAGCGGTTGGGACTAAGTTTGTGCATAAAGGCGATGAGCTTCTGCGGTAAAAAGCTCAGTGTGTACAGCAGGTAATTATCCAGCCGCTGTGGAAATATTTTAATAGCGCGACTTATATGCCCGCGCGACGTTCGCGGCTGATAATTATCAGTAAGGAACTTTTTACCGCATAAGGCATGATAAGCGCTTTCGCGTATTTTTTTGGTATCCTGATCTTTAATAATAGCCAGTAATTCCTCGCCTTCGGCTGGCGTAACTGTCCCTCGCAATACTGCCTTTCTTTTCAGGTGGCGAAACCTTTTACCGCGCCATTTTTCGTCAATAGTTACCGATGTTGGGTTGAGCCTGTATTTAATTAAAGGTTCGGGAATGTTATATAGCTTTCCGGCTTTAACAATGTTGGTCCACAGTAAGTAGTCTTCAAAATTGTGCGCATTTTCGGGGTAGCCACCCAAAGCAATTATAGTATCCTTTTTATACATCACCGCCGGGTGCACAAACGGGCAGTAGAAGTACATTTTTTGTATAATTTCTTCGTGCGTATGTGCTATGCATTCAAAATTGAAAAGATGAGCGCCGCTGGCAGATATATATTCTGCATCGCCGCCTACCAAAATGTATTCAGGGTTTTTTTGTAAAAAAGAAAGTTGTTTTTTCAGGCGTTCAGGGTAACAAATGTCATCGGCATCAAAACGCGCTATGTAGGTTGCGCGAGCTTGTTTTAGCCCATTGTTAAGCGCTGCTGCCACGCCCTGGTTGTGTTGGTTAATAACCCTGATACGTGGGTCGTTAAAACTATTAATGATGTTCAAAGTATCATCGGTAGAACCATCATTCACAATTATAAATTCAAAATCGGCATGCGTTTGCCTCAACACCGAGTCAATTGCTTCGGCAATGTAGCATTCGGCGTTATAAGCCGGCATTAAAACGGATATGGTGGGGTTAGCCTGCATAGTCAACAGGCTTTTGGCCTTCCTTTAGGTTTAAAAAAAGCATCAGTTCAAACAGCACCAAAACAGAGAGTTGCTCAAACCAGTAATCAACAAAAAATATTATTAATACCAGCGCAATGATGGGGATGCCGTAAGTGAGCCGCTTATAATGGCGGGCAAAAAAAGCTATGTATAAGATAAACAGGGCAGCAAAACCCAGCAGACCGTATTCGCCCAACATTTGATCGTAAACAGAAAATGGGCTGTGGGTTAGCGAATGATAATCACCGCGCTTGCTAAAAAACTCCAGATACAGATCAAAGTGGTTTGCCTTGAAATCAGGATCAATATAAACGTACTTAGCCGGGTATGTTCCGGTAACACCAATCCCGCTTACCCTGAAAGCCAGTTTTGATGAAAAATTACCCATGCCATCGCCGGTTAATATTTTGGCCGGATGCTGTATGAAAAAACTTAGCGTTTGTAAATGTCCTTGTACTTTTCCCGGTAACTCAGTATTAGCCTCGGCTTGTGCAGCAAGATGCAGTTCTTCTTTGTGTGCGCTGATAAATTTAACCAGGGGAATCTGCCCGGCGGGTGTAACTTTTAGCCCCTGATAAGGCGGCGTGTGGATATTTGGCGGAGGTATAAACACACGACCGGCATCGGTAACAAAAACTTCCTTTGACACTGCGACAGACGGCGCTACAAGCCGTTTAGCACTCAGGCTATCCAGGTACAGCATTGCCAGTTTTTGCCGTTTCTCCTCAAAATCCAGTATGCTGTCGGCTCGTAAAGTAAGGGGTATAGGCAGGGTATCGGGTTTTGCCGGTGGGTTTCTTATGTGCGCTATGTTTTTAAAAGTATCTACAACATATTTGTTGTTCTCGGGCGATATTTTCGTCATAAACACGATAAACAGCATCCCGCAAACCATTAAAAGGCTTTTCTGATCGCGGTCACTTTTAAAGATAAACAAGGGCACAAGAATAAGCAGCAACGCCAGGTTGGTAAAGTTGCTTCCGGTTAAAAGCAATACTATCATGCACAATAACAGCATGGCCGGCTTTTTAAGTGTGAAATAATAGATCACCCCAAAGGCGCTTATAATGGCATTGTTGGTAGAGGTGTCAAAGGTCAGCCCCTTTATAAAATCGCCTGTGCTTAAAAAGTATTTTTGATATTGACCGCGATAGGTGTAGGGGTTTAAAGGGCCAATCTCTATCAGTATAGCAGCGAGGTTGAGCAGCGAAAAGATGGCGTTGATGATAAAGAAGATCAGCAACGTTCGATGGATCATTTCGACATCGTTTTTTTCAATAGATAGCTTTACCTGGTGAATAGCCAGTATGCACAGCATCCAAAACAGAACACCAATACCTAGTACGAGCACGTAGTTAGGCGCGTTATAATCTTTGTTAACTATAACCGTTATCAGGCCGATAATAATAACCAAGGGATAAAACAGCGGCAGTCGGGAATTTTTTAAGCTGAAACCAAACTTAAAATTGGTGTCAAGCAGATAAACAATGGCAATAGCAGGGATCTTGATTGCCAGTTTTACATTTAAAAACAGCAGTAATAGCAAAAGCAATTTCCAGTCGGCAAAGCTGCGCAGCTTTTTCAGGTCTATCTTTTTTAAGCTATTGTACATTCCCGGGGTTCCACTGGTTTTTGGTGACAGGCGCCTAATGCGAACGCACTGTTTTCAAAGATGATTACGACCCGAAACAGGCACAGGTTGCCTGTGTGGAATGATATATCAACCTAAAACCAGCTTCAATTTGTCTTTATCATTAAACCGTAAAGTACCCGTGACGAATAATGCTGCCAGGTAAAAAACAACGCTGACAGGCAATGCTATCCATCCGGCAGGGAAAAGAAATCTTGCCGCGTACCCACCCCCCAATGCACAGAGCGTACATATGATTAAAGGCTGCCAGCTATTGTTAAGCTGCGGTATTTTATTTTTTTGAAGAAAGAATATGATCTGTGCCGAGCACGATAATAGAAAGCCTATCGCGGCACCTTCATTTTGATATAGTGGGATCAATACAACATCCGCAGCAATATTTACGACCAATGTTATTATAAATGAATGTAGTATCATTTTTAAGCGGCCCTGGGCAAAGTATATCGTCCAGAAAAAATTTTGCAGATACAGCAAGGGCATACACAAGCTTAAAATAAAAATAGTTTGGCTGTTCACTGCCCCGTATCTGCCTGTAGTAATGGCATCAATAACCGGTGCCCAGCAAACATTTAACAGTAAACCAATAAAGGCGGCAATAATGAACTCGACTCTTAATAAAAGCTGAAGGCTGTAGGCATCAATATCCTTTTGTGAGAACAGCTTTGTAAAGCGAGGAATAAGCAACGGAGCAATTGCCAGCAACGGAAGGGTTGCCATTTCAAATATCTTATAAGCAAAACTATACTCTGCCAGTTTAGCTGCCGAAAGAAAAATCCCGATAAATATCCAGTCGAGGCGGGCCAGTGCTGCGGTAATAATAACAACGCCGCTTTGCGGCAGGGCCTCGCGTAACAGTTTTAAATAGTCCTCTTTATACCACTTAATAGTTATTGTGCCGTTTGCCTTTTTGAAAAGGAAAACACTTACAAGCAACTCCAATAAATCACCAATAACAAAAACACCTACCAGGTAAGGCCAGCTTATAATGTGTAAAGCCAATAAAATTATTAAGCCAACAAACCTGGCTATGTTTGAAACAAGCAGCATAAAAGCTAAGAGCTTAAACTGCTCAAGGCCGCTTGTTACCTGTTTAAAAGGAGTCGAGAAAAACATCAGCAGTTTTCCTATCCCAATAAACAATATCAAAGTATAAACCGTGCCCTTTGGCAAGATCAACCAGCCGGTTACCAGTACGGCATAAAACAACAAGCCGGCAAACAATACATGGAATACATATAGTGAAAGCATGCGCTGTTTATCCCCGCCTGCGGCAACTTTTTTTATGACGAGCTGATCCATGCCGACTGACAGTATATTAAATATGGCCAGCAATACCGCCAATGCAAGGTTAAGCCGGCCAAAATCTGTTTTGTTTAAGGTGGTTGATAACAACAAGAATATGCCAACGCCCAGCAGCTGGTTTATCACGAGCTGCAAAGTGTTTGCCGAAAGGTTTTGGATAAGCTTTGACTTCATGAACATTCCTAATATTCAACTGCCAGGTCGCGTTCCAGATGCTCGTTTTTGGCGTAGCTGCCGGCCATTTGGTTTAAATAATGATATTTAAGCCAGCGGTTTTTATAGATGGTTTTCGCTATCGCCCAACCTTCACGGCCATCTAAAAACCCCAAAAGCAATATATAATTTCTAAAAAAGTTAAAAAACGGCGATAAATACATGTTGGCGAAAGTGGCGCGCTTGCCGTTTTGATAGTATTTAGCTGCGCTTAATTTAGCATAGTAAACGGCTTTGTTGTCACATTCAAAACTGTCTTTAACTGAATAATGGTTTATGCTGCCTGTAAGCGTTCCCACTTTAATTTGTGTAGGTAGTACCAATGTTTCATGTACCAAAGGTTCAGACCATCTTACGTGTTTTTTATTGAAAAGGCGGATATGATGATCGCGCCCCCAGTTGCCGAATCGTATGCGCTTCTTACCAAAAAAAGACCTGAATTTTATATCATATACAATTTGTTCATCGTCAAGTTTCAGATCATGTAAAGCCAGCACCAGCTCTATATCAGGCACCTCGTCTGCATCAATACTTAGTATCCAATTGTATTTAGCCAGTTCACTTCCTTTGTTTTTGTTAGCGCCGTAGCCTCCCCAGTTTTTCTGATAAACCCTGCAACCATTTGCAAGTGCTATACCCTCGGTGCCATCGGCGCTGTCGTTATCAATTATTATAATGTCGTCGGTTATAAGTTTTGCGGCATTAATGCTTTTTGCAATAATCTCGGCTTCGTTTTTTGTGATAATAACTACTGATACAGGAATCATGGGTATACGTTTTATAACCTTAAGGGCTTGTATTATTATCACGCAAAGTATACACTAAAGGTTGCCTCATAGCTAATATTTGATGTTGCGACAAAAGATAGTACACCGCTTATTAGTGCCCTTATGATGAAAATTTATGATAAATTTATGCAAGCAAGCAACCTTTTTATGGATACTGCCGTGATAGTGATTAAAAGTAATATTGACCAGTAAACAAACCCAGGGTCCATTATGGGCGAAGAAGAGTTACAAAAGCTGATAGGCGGCTGTGTAAAGCAGGATAGAAAAAGTCAGAAAATGCTTTATAAAGCATTTTACGGCTTTGCTATGGCTATTTGCCTGCGCTATACGGGTAACAGGGACGAAGCCGCGGAAGTGATGAACCAGGGCTTTATGAAGGTGTTTACCAAAATAGAAACTTTTGATGCGGCAAGGCCTTTTAAAGCCTGGCTTGGGCGCATAATGATGAATGTGTCTATTGACCATTACCGGGCAAATTTGAAAATGGCCTATTCTGAGGATCTGGAAAATGCTGAGCATTTAGATGACGGAACGTTTACCGACAGTAATTTAAATTACCAGGACCTGCTGACAATGGTGCAGCAACTGCCACAGGCTTACCGTACCGTATTTAACTTGTTTGCGATTGACGGCTACTCGCACGAGGAAATTGCAGAAACGTTGCATATTAATATAGGTACGTCTAAATCAAACCTTTTTAAGGCCAGGCAAAAACTAAAACAAATGATAATGGCCGCAAATTCCCAGGCTAACCATATAAATTATAGTAGCGGGGATAATTTTTCATCGGTAATAGCTATAAATGGCACAGCTGTTAACCCGGTATATTATAGCAGAACAGTGAAATGAAAAGTAATTCAGAGATAGATAATTTTTTTAAGCAGAAACTTGCCGATCCGGGTGATAAAACCGGGTACAGGGAAGAAGACTGGGATGCGCTTGAAAAAATGATGGATAAAGGGAAAAAGCGGAGGATAGTTTATTGGATGCCCATTTTAAGCGGTGTAGCTGCTTTATTTTTTTTGATTTTGGGATGGTGGTTGTTTAAACCCGTAAAAAGTGATGAGCAAAACACAAAACAACAAATAACAAAAACACCCCGCCAAAACCAGCAACAAAGCGTTGATTCTGTAGGTAAAAGCAATAGCACAGGTATTATACCGGTAACTGACGCTACACAACAGCAGGCAAAAAACAATAATGAAACGGGATTGAAGAAAGGAAATTATGTTACCGAGTTTCCGCAAAGTAATTACATGGGGAAAGTTGATAACCTTCCTGTAGTGGTAAGCAATAAGCATAATGCGCCGGAGCCGATTCAGAAAGAACAACCTACTGGTAACGTGAATAATGTACCAATTGCGCAAAATATTACACCGGCTGTTGACACGACCAAAGCTGTGCTAGCTAACAACGTTGAACCCTTGCCTGAAGCCGCAGCGAAAAGCGACCCTGACAAAGGCATGGCCGCGAAAGCTGTTAAAAGTAAAACTGGCGGTTCAATTTTTGGTCAGCCGCAATACGCTTTAACTATAATGGGTGCACCGGATATTAATGGGGTAAAATCATTCGGTCAAAGCAAAACCGGAACCAACATAGGATTACTGTTCTCGGTTAGCTTTAAAAAGCTGACCGTTACAACAGGGGTAGCTTATTCGGTTAAGCCATATAACGTTGCTTTCGCAGATTACGATCCGGGCAGCTATTACTTCCGCACTAAGCCGGTTTCAGTGCTGGCAGATTGCCGGATGCTTGATATTCCGCTTAATGTCGATTATCAGCTATTCAACAAAAACAAAAATATGATAAGCATCGGAACCGGTTTGTCGTCATACATTATGCTGCACGAAAGCTATAGTTACCAATACGCGGATCCTATGACACGCGGGCCACGCAATTATACAATTGCCGCTCCCGGAAAATACTTTTTAGGCATTGTTAATCTGCAAGCCACTTATAAAAGGCAGGTTAATTCTAAAGTTGGTGTAAGCCTGCAGCCATATTTAAAACTTCCGCTTGGCGATGTCGGGGCAAGCAAGGTGAGGCTGCAATCTGCCGGGGTGGCATTGGGCGTAAGTTGGAATATAAATCCGTTGAAAAAACCATAGCATCATGAAACATATCATTGTTATTTTACTTGCCTGGATGAGCGTAATCAACCAGGCGGGGCAGGGCCTTTATGCTTGTAAAAACGCCACTATCAGCCTTTTTTCATCAGCGCCGATAGAGGATATTGCCGCTAAAACGTCAGCCGGAACGTCGGTATATAATGCCACTACCGGCGATCTGGTGTTCAGTGTTAATATCAGTTCTTTTCAATTCAGAAAATCGCTTATGCAGGAACATTTTAACAGCGATTACCTGGAGAGCGATAAGTATCCCAAAGCAAGTTTTAAAGGGAAGATACAAGAGCGTATCGACTTAACAAAAAATGGCAGTTACCCGGTAACGGTTACAGGCGAACTGGATGTACACGGGGTAAAGCAAACCCGCACCATTCCGGGTAGTATCACCGTAAATAATGGCAACGTTACCATGGCCGCCGAATTTATGGTGAAGTGTGCCGATCATAATATCAAGATACCCAAAATTGTATTTCACAACATAGCCGAAAGCATAAAACTTAATGTTTCCGCTATATATACGCCAGTAAAAAACTCATAGCATTCACGACCTAAATAACGCAACAATGAAAATTACTTTAAAAAACAGCCTTTTTATAGCCATGCTTTTTGCGGCAGCAATCTCAAAAGCACAGACACCAACTTCGGCAGCCGACTCGCTTTTGCGATCTATGGAGGGCCCTGCTCAATCGCAAAGGGTGGTGATCTTTAAGGCTACGCGACTGGTAAATTCGCAAACTACCGAAATGATCAAGAAACAAAATTTCAACTTTTTGATCATTCACCGTTTTGGCGACCTGGCCGGGAAAAACGGCGGCCCGCAAACCGCTTTTGGCTTGGATAGGGTAAATGACGTTTATTTTGGTTTTGAGTACGGCGTTAGCGATAAATTTAATATCGCACTTGGCAGGAGCACCATAGGGCAATTGGTACAGTTAAATTTAAAATATGCTTTAATGCACCAAACATCTGATGACAAAACGCCATTCGCTGTAACCTTAATTGGGGAGACCGGTATACGGCCATATGGGGTTTATCAAAAGTTTGAGGACCGGGCTTCGTTTCTGTTACAGGCTTCTATTGCGCGTAAGTTTTCTCCGGGACTTTCATTACAATTATCGCCAACCTTTGTGCGCAACAACACACCCTATCCATTGCCTGCCGAGCAGCAGTTTTTTGCATTGCAGGCAGCCGCGCGTATAGGGCTTAGCAATCATATGAGCATTTTAGTGGATTATGCTCATCCATTCTCAACGTTTAGAACAAACAATGTTAATTTTCAGGACCCTATAGGCGTAGGTTTAGAGATTGAAACAGGTGGACACGTTTTTACAGTTAACATCAGCAACTCCAATGCTATATCAGAGATCAGCTATTTAAGCAATACACAATCACGCTTTTCGCAGGGGCAATATCGCTTAGGCTTTACTATTTCAAGGATGTTCGACTTCAGACCTAAAAATAAAAAGTAAAGCAATTCTAATCCCGCATGCTTAAGCATGCGGGAACATTTTTGTGTCCACCGTCAGTATTTCTGCTGACAGGCGTCATTCTGCAGCCTGATCATAGTGCCGAACTTTAGCCTATTAAAAAATGGCTATGAAAAAGTTCGGTTCAATTGTTTTTTTGTCGTTAATATGGGCTGTATTAACCTGTGATGCGCAAACAAAAACCGATACCGCTGTTTCGCGCGAGATAGAAACGCAGCTTACTGCTGTGTCAACCATCCAATCATTAAATTTCCCCCGCTCAGTGGCACGCTTTTACCGTGCAGATAAATTTATGCCTGCCCTGGTTAGCAGATCAAGCAATCAGGAAGCCAAATGGCAGGCCATGTTATTGATAGATTGCGTTTTACAATATGGTCTTTTACCGGCTGATTATCATCCCAAAGAGTTGATGTATGATAAGCTGCACGCCATATTTGAAACCCCCGATAAATTAAGCGACGAGCAGAAAGCGCGGTTTGATATCATGTTAACCGATGCCATGATCACCATGATCAACTACCTGCATTATGGCAAACTTAATCCCAATTATGGCCAGATTTCCTTAGATAACGGTTTAGGTTTACCCCTTAGCGCTGAAAAGGAGTTAAGGGCCATATTATCCCAACCTGATTTTAAGGGCGGAATATTGAACGTGCAGCCTAAATCAAAAATGTATGCAGATCTGCAATACAAAATGCGCCAGCTTAAAGGACAGTATGACGGCGATTGCTACAGTGTACCCGAAGAGACCGTACGTAAGGTAGCTATCAACATGGAACGTTTGCGCTGGGCGGAGCTTGATGATAATGTTGTATATGTGCAGGTAAATATCCCGTCGTTTAAACTAACCTACCACTTGCCCGATACTACAAGAGAGTTTAAGGTTATAGTGGGTAGCCCAACAAACCCAACGCCTGTTTTACAAAGCAGCATAACCTATTTTACCACCGCGCCCGAATGGAAAGTGCCCCACAGTATATTTACCAAAGAAATACTGCCTAAGGCCATTAAGAACCCTGCCTATCTGGATCAGAATGATCTGACGATATACGACGCAAAGGGCGCTATTGAAAATCCTGGCCGCGAAATGTTGCTGCAGATACAAAGAGCGCCAAAAGGATACTTTATTAATCAAGCCTCGGGATGTGATAACGCGCTTGGGTTGCTGGTGTTCCGTTTTAAAAATATCTATTCGGTTTACCTGCATGATACGCCAGACAAATCCCTTTTTAACCGAACACGGCGTGATCTGAGCCACGGTTGCATCCGCGTAGAAAACCCAGCTGAACTTGCAGCCATGCTCCTAAAAAATGATCAGCAGGAAAAACAGATCAGTGTGTTAAAAAGATCTATGACTAATGAAAAGCGCCGCAACTTTGTTCTTGCAAAGCCAATACCGATCAAAATAACTTATATCACCTGCCAGATGATTGAGGGGGAACTGGTTAATTATGATGATATCTATAAACTTGACCGCGGCCTTGAAATGGCGCTATATAACGTAAGTGACGCCCTTACTTTAAGATAATTCATGTTAAACGCATAATTAATTTGTGATGAAAACCATTCTTGTTCCTACTGATTTTTCAACCAGCGCCGACAATGCCGCGCATTACGCAGTTCAATTAGCCAAAGTATTAAAAACAGATGTTAAGCTTTGTAACGCGTTTTTGGTACCGGCAGAAGCTGCGTTAGCAGATACAATAGTTTGGCCCTTGGAGGATTACGATTCAATAAAGGATGGTGTGAACAGACAATTGTATCTCACCGCTGATAAGTTGACCAATCAGGAGAAACTTGATCCCGAAAAAGTTGCATATCCCCGTATAGATTTTACCGGCAAAGCCGGAAGTGTGCCCGAAGTGGTTAAGCAAATTGTAAACAGCGAAGATGTTCCGCTTGTGGTGATGGGAATGTCAGGTGCGGGTGTGCTAAGCAGATTGTTTTTAGGGAGTAATAGCAAGGATATGATTGAAAGTGCCGATTTTCCTTTGTTGTTGATCCCACAAGAAACCAATTATAAGAGGATAAGAAAAATAGCTTTTGCCACCGATCTGAATGAGCACGATCTGGAAATAATTTATTCTCTGGCTGCATTTGCCAGAAACTTTAATGCCGAGATTTTGATAGCTCATATCACCGATGAAAAATACGACATCCCGGAACATCAAAAGATGACCGATAATTTTTTAAGCGCCATAACCTGTAAAGCCAATTACGATAAAATATATTACCGGCATGTAAAAAGTATGGATGTAGAACACGGCCTTGACTGGATCTGCGAACACAGCATGTCTGATATGATTGTTATGAGCCACGGCAAACGCAATATTATTGATGCTTTTTTTAACGGTAGTCAAACAAAAAAACTGGCCCGGCATGTCAATATCCCCCTTATGGTTTATTCTAAACATGTAAGGTCTTCTGCGCTCATCGCCTTTTGATGCTGTAAAATGTGATCACCGTCATTTTTTAGGCAGGCTGCCGTCATGGTATAACTATGTGCGCTTACGCAACTTTGGCGTAGTAAAAAAACAAAATATGAGCGTCATCACTCTTGACACTACTACCTGCTATCACTGCGGTAATGATTGCCCCGATGAGCAATTTAGCATTGGCGATAAAGATTTTTGTTGCCATGGCTGCAAAGAGGTTTATAGCATACTCTCAAAAAGCGGACTAGGTAATTACTATTGTTATAATGATCATCCGGGCGCTAACCGGGCTAAAGAAGATAGCCGGCTGGATTACCTGCTTGAACCATCCATTGTTAAGGATCTGGTTGAATATGCCGATGACGACCTCACCATAGTAACCTTTTACATCCCGCATATCCATTGCAGCTCATGCATTTGGCTGTTAGAGCAAATGAATAGACTTAACCCGGCAATTTATTATAGCAGGGTTGATTTTTTGCGTAAGCAAGTAAATATCCGCTTTAATAACAAAGAGATAAATCTTAAAGGCGTTGTTGAACTGCTTGACCTAATTGGTTACGAACCACTGATAAGTTTGCAGGATATTGTAAAAAATCAGGTTTTCAGCAAAAAGGATGACCTGGTAAGAAAAATAGCGGTAGCAGGTTTTTGTTTCGGCAATGTGATGCTGCTGAGCTTCCCGGAGTACCTGGGCTTCTCTGCGCATGACGCATCATTCAAATATTTCTTCGGATGGCTGAATTTGGTGTTTACCGTGCCTGTTACCTTTTATAGTGGCTGGGGTTACATACAATCGGCCTATACCAACCTGCGCAATAAGGTGCTTAATATTGATTTTCCACTGGCTTTAGGCATCGCAGTTTTGTTCATTCGCTCATGGATAGAAATAGCAACCAATACAGGCGCAGGATTTGTTGATACGCTTTGCGGATTGATCTTCTTTTTGCTGATTGGCAAATTTGTGCAGCGTAAAACTTACTACCATTTATCATTTGAGCGTGATTATCGCTCGTTTTTCCCCGTTGCCGTGCAGGTGCTGGATGAGGACGGAGAAAAGCATATCCCACTGGCTGATCTCACAGTTGGCCGGCGCATCCGCGTGCGCCACCAGGAAATTATACCTGCTGACGCCATTCTCTTAAAGGGCGATGCCCGGGTTGATTTCAGTTTTGTAACCGGTGAATCTGTACCTGTAAATAAAACGCTTGGCGAAGTTATCTACGCCGGCGGCAGGCAAATGGGTGGCGCCATTGAGCTGGAGGTGGTAAAGCCGGTATCGCAAAGTTACCTTACCCGTTTATGGAACAACGAAGCTTTTACCCGCAACCAGGATGACCGGATAGAAACCTTTAACCAAAAGGTTAGCAAATACTTTTCCGTCGTATTGTTGATTATAGCTATCGGTTCGTTTTTATATTGGATGCCAACAGATATGCACCGGGCAATTTCATCGCTAACCGCGGTACTGATAATCGCCTGCCCTTGTGCTTTGGCGTTGAGCACGCCGTTCACCATGTCGGCAGCGCTGGGAATATTTGACAGGAACTTTTTCTACCTGAAAAACGCGGCCGTGGTAGAGCAAATAGCCGCTATTGATACCCTTGTGTTCGACAAGACCGGTACCATAAGCATCGCAGGCGGCAGCAACGTTGATCTGGTTGGC
>NZ_CAMLHX010000035.1 GCF_946479965.1 uncultured Mucilaginibacter sp.
TGACGAATAAGTCTGTTGCAAAGTGTTGCAGGTTTAAACATGCAATAGTTGTAAAACACTAAACAGCAAGCGTTTGCAAAAAAATACTGTTGCAAGTGTTGCAAAGTGTTGTATATATTTCTGCAACACCCCCGCGTTTTACGACAAATAAAAAAGGCCGCCATTGGCAGCCTTTCCATTTTATATTGCAGATAGGAATTCCTTATGCACCACCCCCCAAATCACCGCCATGCACACCCTCTTCGCGGAAAAGTTTAGCGCTTAGGTAGTCGTTATTCATGCGGCTGATGTTGGTCAGCGTAATTTCTTTAGGGCATTCTGCTTCGCAGGCGCCGGTATTGGTACAGTTACCAAATCCTTCTTCGTCCATTTGGGCAACCATGCCTTGCACACGGCTCCAGCGCTCAGGCTGACCTTGTGGTATCAAAGCAAACTGCGATACCTTAGCCGATACGAACAGCATAGCCGAAGCGTTTTTACAAGCCGCTACGCAAGCGCCGCAACCAATGCAGGTAGCAGAGTTAAAGGCCTCGTCGGCTATTACTTTAGGGATGGCTATCTCGTTAGCATCGGGCACGCCACCTGTGTTTACAGATACGTAGCCACCCGCTTGTTGTATACGGTCAAACGCTGAACGGTCAACAGCAAGGTCCTTAATAACCGGGAAAGCTGCCGCGCGCCATGGCTCAATGGTAATGGTTTCGCCATCATGGAAGCTGCGCATGTGCAGTTGGCAGGTAGTAATAGCGCGTTTTGGTCCGTGCGGACGGCCATTGATATAAAGCGAGCACATACCGCAAATACCCTCGCGGCAATCGTGATCAAAGTATATAGGGTCCTCGCCTTTTTTGCTTAAGCTTTCGTTCACCACGTCAAGCATCTCCAAAAATGACATATCAGGCGAAATGTTTTCGGCCTTGTAGGTTACCATTTTACCTGAACTGTTGGCGTTTGCCTGTCTCCACACTTTCAGGGTAAGATTCATATTTCCACTCATTGTTTCTTTATTTGAGTATCAAGTAGCTAGTATCAGGTATCAAGACTTTGCCGCTGATGTTGGCTACTTGTAATATTCTTTATTATTATGAAAAGTAAAATCTAGCTACTTGATAATAGCTACTTTATACTTCTTTTTATTTATAACTCCGTTGTGATGGGTGAACAGTTTCAAATATCAGTTCTTCCTTGTTCAATATCTCCGGTTGATTGTCGCCTGTATATTCCCATGCACCAACAAACAAGAAGTTCTCGTCATCACGTAATGCTTCGCCTTCTTCTGTTTGCGACTCCAGCCTAAAGTGGCCACCGCACGATTCGCGACGCATCAGCGCGTCATCAACCATCAGTTCGCCCAGTTCTAAAAAGTCGGCTACGCGGCCGGCTCTTTCTAAGGAATTGTTAACTTCTTCGTTAGCACCCATAACCAGGGCGTTCTTCCAGAAATCTGCGCGCAGCTCGCTGATGAGGCCTTTAGCTTTGGTTAAGCCTTCTTCTGTCCGCGCCATACCGCAATACTCCCACATAATGTGGCCCAAATCGCGGTGGTATTCGTTAACCGTTTTGGTGCCCTTAAGCGCCAGTAGTTTATTTATACGATCAACCACATCCTTTTTTGTTTGTGCAAAAGCAGGATGGCTGGCATCAACCGGTTTTGGACCAACGGTAGCCAGGTAATCGCCTAAAGTATATGGTATCACAAAGTATCCGTCGGCTAAGCCCTGCATCAAAGCAGAAGCACCTAATCGGTTAGCACCGTGATCAGAGAAATTACATTCGCCCAAAGCATATAAGCCAGGTACGGTAGTCATTAGGTTATAATCAACCCAAAGGCCGCCCATGGTATAGTGTACCGCAGGGTAAATACGCATTGGCTGGGTGTATGGGTCCTCGTTGGTGATCTGATAATACATATCAAACAAGTTGCCGTATTTGGCTGCTACTGCAGGCTGACCAAGGCGTTTTATCGCATCGGCAAAGTCAAGGAAAACTGCAATGCCCGAGCCACCCACGCCACGGTTATCGTCAACCATTTCCTTAGCGTTACGTGACGCCACGTCGCGAGGTACAAGGTTACCGAATGATGGGTATTTACGCTCCAGGAAGTAATCGCGGTCTTCTTCTTTAACGTCGACAGCTTTTAACTGTCCCTTGCGCATTTTCTCCGCCGTTTCAACAGTTTTTGGTGCCCAAACGCGTCCATCATTACGTAACGATTCAGACATCAACGTTAATTTGCTCTGATGATCGCCGGATACCGGAATACATGTTGGGTGAATTTGCGTATAGCAAGGGTTAGCAAACATAGCACCGCGTTTGTGAGCGCGCCATGCTGCGGTTACGTTTGAGCCGATTGCATTCGTCGACAGGTAAAACACGTTACCATAACCGCCTGTACACAATAATACGGCATGGCCGGTGTGTGTGTCAATTTCACCTGTGACTAAGTTACGGGTGATGATACCTTTTGCATGGCCATCAACAGTCACCACATCCAGCATCTCGCTGCGGGTATACATTTTAACCTTGCCTTTATGGATCTGGCGGTTAAGCGCCGAGTAGGCACCTAACAATAACTGTTGTCCGGTTTGGCCACGCGCGTAAAACGTACGCGATACTTGTGAACCACCGAATGAACGGTTATCCAGCAAGCCGCCATATTCGCGGGCAAAAGGCACGCCCTGTGCAACGCATTGGTCGATAATATTTACTGATACCTCGGCCAGACGGTGCACGTTACCTTCGCGGGCACGGTAGTCACCGCCTTTAATGGTATCATAAAATAAACGATATACGCTATCGCCGTCGTTCTGATAGTTTTTAGCTGCGTTTATACCGCCCTGCGCCGCAATAGAGTGCGCGCGACGGGGGCTATCCTGAAAGCAAAATGCCTTTACATTATAACCTAACTCGCCTAAAGTGGCAGCTGCCGAAGCACCGGCTAAACCTGTACCAACCACAATAACATCAAACTTGCGTTTGTTGGCGGGGTTAACCAGCTTTAAGTTAAATTTATGCTTGCTCCATTTTTCGGCCAATGGACCGGCAGGGATCTTCGCGTCTAACTTCATATTTTCTTTATTCTAATTCTCTATCTTAAACAATAACCTCTGTCTGCTATATTATCTGCAGAAAAAATAAATTACCGGCATCAGCGCGAAACCAATAGGTATAATAACCGCAAAGAACCACGTACCGATAAACTGTACCACAGGCGTATATTTTCTGTGCGTCCAGCCGAGGGTTTGGAAAGCGCTTTGAAAACCATGCAGGAGGTGAAATGATACGGCGATCATGGCCAATACATAAAATGCCACATACCACCATTGCTTAAAAGCTATTTCGACAGTTTTGTTAAGGTCCTTAGCCACCATTGTTTCTACAGTACCTTCGGTGTAAACCGCATACTCATAATCGCCCGGAGGAAGATCAACTGCCGATATTTGCTCACCGGTCTTTAGATCGGTTTTGTATTCTTTGTAAGTTACAGTTGAGTTGCCGGCAAAGTCGTGATAGTTAAACCAAAAGTCTTTCATGTGGATCACGATGAACAATAAAAGAACTGACCCCAACAATCCCATGTTTTTTGACGACCATGATGCCGGCGACTTTGTTTGTGAAGCATAAGCTACCGGGCGTGCTTTACGGTTTTTTACTGTTAAAACCAGCGCGTAAACTGAATGCACCAGTATTGACAGGTACAACAAATAAGATACTACCTTGATAGGTGGAAAATGCGTCATGAAATGGGCGTACGCATTAAATGCCTGTCCGTTATCGTGCTTAAACAACGATAGATTACCGCTAAGGTGTACAATAATAAACGTACACAAAAACAGGCCCGTTAGCGCCATGATTAGTTTTTTACCCAGCGATGAGTTTAGAGTTTGTTTAAATTCACTCATTATGTATTTACAAATTTTTTTGTCAAAAGTATTTATTAAATGCCGAAAGATAGAAATGCAATGGGGCTTTTACCCATGAAATGATTATTTAGAATCAATCTAAAAAAATGACGTGTTTTTGACCATTGAATATTTTTAAATCGACTTTAAAAAATGCTTTAGTTTAAATAAATTGCCCCGCTAAACTTTGTCTATATGCGCTATTTTTTATTCTTTTTGGCAGCCGCTTTTATACTGACCGGCTGCGGCAATAAAACCGTTGAATTTACGGGAACAGTTTTGAATGGTAGTACCGGCAAGGTGCTGATAAGTAATAACGCCAATGAAATTGTATATCAGGCCGAAATAGCGAATGGCAAGTTTTATATTAATAAACAGCCTTTGTCATCAGCAGGCTTTTATCACCTGGTATGTTTTGTAGGGGGTAATGCGTCTAAGAAAAATGAGATATACCTTGACCCCGGCGCATTCTATAATATTAAGTATGATGCTAAACACCCAGAGGTTTATCCTGATATTGTAAGCAAATCAAAAAATCAAACGGACTTGTCTGCCTACAATGACCTGCTAAAAGCAGCTAAAGCGTCGGCACGTGCTAAAGTGATGTCGTTTGATTCGCAAATGCGCAAGCTGGATGACGAGCTGCTGACGTTTGCAGAGCGCGACGACCGCTTGCAGCAACTACGTAATCAGCAGTTAGATGCAAATGTAGTTGATATGGTTGCCCTGTTTAACGATTTTATTAAGCAGCATCCTGATAACGAAATTACCCCGCACTTAATGCTGAATACTGAATACCAGCTAAACCCTGTTGGCTACTATGAAGCGTTTAAGAAACTACGCGACGCTGCAAAAAATACAGATGAAGGAAAATTATTGGAGGAAAAGTTAAAGCAACTTACCCGTTTAGCTGCCGGCGGTGAGGTACCTGAAATTGAGGGAACCACACCGGATGGAAAAACCATCGACCTGAAGGCGCTTGATAAAAAGGTTATTATAGTAGATTTTTGGCGGGCTCTCAATTCGCAAAGTTTGCGTGATCATAATGAAATGGCCACAAAGCTGCTGCCTAAGTATAAAAGCAAAGGACTCGAAGTTATAAGCGTATCGTTTGATGATAACCGTGTTAAATGGCTGGCTTACATTAAAAAGAGCAATATGACATGGCCACAGCTATCAGACCTGAAAGGCGAAGCTTCGCCCAATGCAGAAAACTGGGCCATTACCAAAATACCTACCTATTATTTGGTGGATGGCAAGGGCAAAATAATTAAACGCTGTCTTGATTATTATGAGTTGGAAGTTGCTGTTAACGCTATTATGGCGAAGCAGTAATCTACCTAACAAGGTATTACCTTGTCTTTCAACACGGCAAAGATCTTGTCGGTTTTAGACGTTCTTACGGCAACCTTTCCCGTAAATTTTCCGAATGATGGGAGTATGGCCTGTTTGCTGCCAAATGCGAAACATGGCAGGGTAATGCTCTGCCTGCCTTTGCCGGTTAAATTTATGCCGGGATGAATATGCCCACAAAATGCATATTGGGTAAGCAATTGTAGGTCGGCTTCTATCAATGGGTGATGCAGCATTAAAAACGGCCCGATGATCATTTGCTTATGGAGCTCGATATTTAACTGGTCGTAATATTTATCGGCGATAATATCATGGTTGCCTCGTACCAGATCAATGGTGACTTTAGGGAACTGTTGCCGCCACATGGCAAACCATTCCCAGTCGGCATTCATATCGCTGTGGAACAGATCGCCTAAAAAAACAATGCGGAGTGGTTTAAACTCGTCTACAAGATCAGATAATACGGCTAAATCATTTTGTTCCAGGTCTCGCGGAACTGCTATCCCCGCTTTTCTGAAATGCCCTGTTTTGCCCAAATGCACATCGGCAACTAACAGCATTCGCTGCTGCTGCCAGTAAATAGCTTTTTGGGGCAACAATAACAGATCCTGGTCAAGCAGTTTAAATGATACACCCGCGCTTATCGTCATGCGGCAAAAATAACAAATTGGATGTAATCCATCGCCGGATATGCATCCACAGAAATTTATCGCATAAAAAAAGGGTCGGAAAACTCTCGCAGTTTTACGACCCCACATCTACCTATGAAAAACAGCCCTTTGGTGGGCGTATACATTAGGTAGACAAAAGAAATGCCAATTGCGTTTTTAACTTAAAAAACAATAATAACGTGTGACGATAATTTAAATCGAGGAAATTACTTCCCCTATTTGGGTAAAATTCGCCATAATTGCCCGGGTTTAATTAACTAATACTAAAGTTGGAATTTATTTGAAGAGTGCTGTTGTTGTAGCCGCTATATTGTAATAGCTTAATAATTAATATAGCCGGACAACGATTATTTATGAAACCAACGGGATAAACTATTGTTAGATAAGGTATGGAGTACAATGTGTATTTATTAGCTACCGACCCGAAAAATCCGTGCAGAGACGTTATACACTCAAGAGATACCGGTTTAAAGATCAGGGTTTATTGCTTAAATAGTGATAAAATAACTCCTGATCCGAATGAGATCCAACTCTTTGGCTATGCCCATAATAAACTATATGCTTTTGAAACCATTGATATAACCGCTGAAGATGCCCTGGATGTTGTAGGTGCTATTCAATGGTATGCCGAGTATATTGACTACCCCGAAATGGAAATATTGCCCGAAGACCCACGGCCGGGCCATAGCAGCGATATTGCTATGTAATTTATTGGTAGCTTCTGTAACGCTTTTCCGAACGTAAAATACACTAAATGAGAGGGGTAAAATTAATTGAAAATTATTTTTGTAGAGTTGCTTATAGATTCTATATTTGCAGTCCCAAAACGAAGGGAGTTTAGCTCAGCTGGTTCAGAGCATCTGCCTTACAAGCAGAGGGTCACTGGTTCGAACCCAGTAACTCCCACAGAATAGAAAGTCCGACAGAAATGTTGGACTTTTTTGTTTAAACCAGGTAGTAGTTCAGTACATCCCGATTTTACAATCGGGAGGGTCACTGGTTCGAACCCAGTAACTCCCACAGTACAGAAAGTCCGACAGAAATGTTGGACTTTTTGTTTAACCTAATCCGGCATATAAATAGGCCAGCAAGTAAGATTACTTGTAATATTTTTATTACTTCACTATACTAAAAGTGAATATTCACCCAATATGCCTTACTTTTCGGTTGTAAAATACTAACCCGCACAATAGTATTTTATATATTGATTTTATAACCAATTATTCTTTTTAAGGCCTTTTTTACCGCTTATCCCGCACAGCTGTAAATATTGGTCTGCATATTATCTAATGACCAATTAGCCCATCAAATTAAAAAAATGAAACGTATTTTATCTACACTTCTTTTAGCAGGGATGACAGCCATTTCCTTCGGGCAGGCAATACCAGGCGACTATAATGGCAGGGGCATGGCCCTTATACCCGACTATGAATACAAGGGGTCGTCACTTTCGGGCTGGCATACCTTAGGTAATGCAGACTGGAAAGCCAATAACGGTATGATAACTGTAAAGGCAAATGGCGCACCAGGTTATTTAGTATCTGATCGTGGTTTTCAGGATATTCATTTACGCATTTTATTTAAAGCTGATGCCAATACCGAGGTTGGTTTTTTGTTCCGTATGGAAAAAACAAGTGATGGATCTAAAGGCTTTTTAGCATCAATAAAAGGTACGGAAATGGGTTTTTATAAAGTTGCGCTTGATGGACAAGGTAAAGAAACCAAAAGAGAGGCTTTACATCCCGCCGGTGGTATAATAAGGCAGGCACCTCCGTTTGACCCAAATGCAAGGACACCGGAACGAGGCTCAGGAAGTTCGCCGCGCGGCGTTACCGGTCCTGCAACGGAACTTCTACCTTTTACGCGTCCTACGCCGGCACCCATTCCCGGGCAATGGAACCAATTTGATGCCATTCTGGACCTGAACATTATACGCGGCTATATAAATGATGGCGCCGAAAATGCTTTCAGCCTAGAGACGGACACAGGCTTTGGGCCGATAGCGTTAATGATTAACGGTACAGGCGAAGTTCAGTTTAACGAATTGAGCTACGTAGATGCAGGAATTAAAAAAATGCCTAAGGAGCAAACAGGTGCCGGCTTTAAGGTGCAACGCATACAGGATATGTACTACTCGTGGGCTGCAGGATCAGGTGATTTTAATCATGATGGCGTTACTGATATTGTTGCCGGTCCGTATATTTATTTCGGTCCTGATTACACTAGCTCTCGCGAAATAGCCTACGCCGTATCGGGTGCACCATCCACAAAATTTACAGAGTTTAATTGCCAGTATGGTTATGATTTTAATGGCGATGGCTGGGATGATGTTTTAAGCGGCGGTTCCTTATTTATTAATCCTAAAGGAGAATCCCGTCGTTGGGATAGATACCAGGTTATAAGAGGCATACAAACAGAAATTATGACATTTAGAGATGTTGATGGCGATGGCAAACCCGAATTGGTTTACGGATCAGGCGGGCAGGTGTGTTATGCTAAACCCAACCCGGATGACGTTACCAAAACATGGATACAGCGTCCCGTATCTGAAAAGGGAGCATCAAATGCACATGGCATTGGTGTAGGCGATATTAATGGTGATGGTTTAATGGATATTTTAAATGTTAACGGTTGGTGGGAGCATCCAAAAAATGATGATGGTAAAATGTTATGGGCCTACCACCCTGTACCATTTGGGCGCATAGCGCATCGTGGCAACAATTATGGTGGCGCTGTAATGGGTGTTTATGATGTAAACGGCGATAAGTTAAATGACGTAGTAACATCGCTTAACGCGCATGGTTTTGGCCTTGGCTGGTTTGAACAAAAACGCGATGCAAAGGGTGATATAACTTTTGTGCGCCATATTATAAGTGATGATTACAGCACTAAAGATAAAAATGCCGGTGGCGTAGCCTTTTCTGAAGCGCATGCCACAGCTTTTGCCGATATGGATGGCGACGGTATTCCTGATTTTATTACCGGCAAACGGTATTGGTCGCACCTGGATACTTATCTTGATCCGGACGCTTACGGGCCGCCGGTTATTTACTGGTATAAAACGGTACGTAACCCTAAGGTACCGGGTGGAGCCGAGTTTGTACCCCATCTGATGCATAACCGGTCTGGTGTAGGATCTGATGTGTTAGCTGTAGATTTAAATAAAGACGGAGCTGTAGATATTGTTACCGGCACAGACAGGGGTGTATTTATTTACTGGAACGAAATGAAAGGGAAGGTTAAAGCCAAAGCGGTTGCTAAAAAGAAATAATACTAACTCCCACAGAAAGAAAGTCCGACAGAAATGTTGGACTTTTTTTGTTTAAACCACGTAGTAGTTCATAGCATCCCGATTTACATTGGGAGGGGCACTGGCTCGAACCCTGTCCCACATAATATTAACCTCTTAGTAACTAAATAACTTTATAGTGTGCACAAGTTGAAACCTATTAATGAGATAATCAGTAAAAATGAGAATGGCATTGAATAATTATCAAGATCAGGCAAATAGTATACTTTGCATAGTAAAGGCTTGATTTTATCTGATGTTCGTTAATTCAACCAGGATGGATAGTGATAATAATTTAGCTGCTTTGTTCTCTGATAAAACTTTTGACTACGATCCATTTGTTCAATTATCGCCGGATTTAATTTGTATAGCAGGCTATGATGGTTTTTTTAAAAAGATCAATCCGGCGGTATCGAAAACATTGGGTTATACCATGGAGGAGCTATTATCAAAACCTATAAACGAATTTGTTTATATAGAGGACAAAGATTCTACCATAGAAAGCCGGGAGAACGTTAAAAGGTCAATTCCTTTGATAAATTTCGAAAATAGATACGTAACAAAATCGGGGGAGATAGTATGGCTTTCCTGGACGTCTATTGGAATAGAAGAACAACGGCTAGTATTGGGATTAGCGAAAAATATTACGCATAAAAAACGACTTGATGACGATAGAAACATATTGATTTCTAATCTTACAAAAGCAAATGATGAACTTAAGCAATTAACTTATACCACCAGCCACGACCTAAGATCACCGGTAAACAATTTGCTTTCTATTTTCCACCTGATAAAAGATAAAAAGATTGAAAATGAAGAAATAACCGAATTAATGGGAATGTTGGAAGAGTCGACAGAAGACCTTCGTAATACTTTAAACAACTATATAGATAGCCTGATACAGAAGAAGAGCTTAAACATAGCGGTAGGGCCAATAAGTTTTACGGAATCGCTGAATGCGGTGATGAAATCATTAAGGTCGTTGATAATTGATACCAAAACAATAATTAAATCAAATTTTAATGAGGTTGATTTGATAACTTTTAACAAGGCATACCTGGAAAGCATATTTCTCAATCTGGTCTCTAATTCAATCAAATACGCAAAGCCAAACACGTATCCTCAAATATTTATAGAAAGTAAAAAAGGAAATGGAATAGTTACCTTAACATTTAGAGACGAGGGCCTTGGCTTTGATATGCAAAACGACAAAGGTCGGATTTTCGGATTTAACCAAACCTTTCATCAAAATAAAGATAGTAAGGGAATAGGTTTGTATTTGGTGCATAATCACGTAACAAGCTTAGGTGGGCAAATAGATATTGATAGCCGCCTAAATGAAGGCACTACGTTTACAATCACATTTAAAACATAGTAAGAGCTGCTTTAAAAAAAGTCCGACAGAAATATTGGCCGTTTTTTGTTTACGTTAGGTTATTTATTTTATCTATATTGGTTAATCCGCCTCACGAAATCAACCTAAACATCAACTACAACCACATGAAGCTTAAAGACACATATTCAGTTTTTGTAACCAAAGATTTAAAGAAGACTAAGGAGTTTTATATTAAGTGGTTTGATTTTGAAATTTATTTTGAGGCGAGCTTCTTTGTCTTATTGCAGGCACCAGACGAAAAACCTTTCTTTTTTGGTTTTATGGACGAAGATCATCCGTCTTCTCCTCCGTCAATCCCCGCAGTAAATTATAGGTCAGGCGTTTTCTTAACCTTAGAGGTTGAGGATGCGAAAGCAGAATATGATAAATTGCTAAACGCAGGGCTGAATATCTACTATCATTTAAAAGACGAAGTTTGGGGGCAAAGGAGATTTGGCCTTACAGACCCTAATGGAATGTATATTGATATTGTGCAGCAAACCGAACCTCAGAATAATTATTGGGAACAATACCTGCCAAAGTAGACTACGCGACAAAGAAGTTAAAGTAACATGATAGGCGGCTTAACTTACCCTTTACTTTTCTTATAAAATATCCGCTTAGATAACCAAAGCGAAGGCCGCTCTATCACCAGGTAAAATAATCTTGCCAACAAGAGCGCTATTATCGCCTCCAGTAAGAGCCACCATAATTGATGATCTGCGAGGTTTGCGTTTAATTTTTTTAGCACACCGGCCACTACGATAAAAACTAAAGGGTGTATTAAATATAGCGAGTAAGATATTTCGCCTAACAGGAATAGCGGTTTGTTGAATGCGTTTACAAATACGATTATCAGGCAGGATAGCATCAATAAAAAAAATATTCCGGCACCAAACTGATAAGCCACCATGCCGGCAAATACCGCAGGCAGGATCAGGTTGTTGATCTTACGATCATTCACCACATCTACTAATGAGATTCCTAAGCAAAATATTGGCGCGTAGGTAGATACAAGGTAATAGCCAATGCCGGGCTTAATAAAACTTGTAGCGCAGAATGATAGCAAAAACAACGTTCTATAGATCTTCCGGTCGGAAAGAAAATAAAGTAACCCGACGAGGATATAAAATTGGAACTCGATGCAGAGCGTCCAAAATATGTGGTTATAGAACAGATATTTTGTAAAGGGTACAACATATAAAATATGCGCTACAAATTGTTCGGGGATAAAGGGAATAGCCGAGCCGTTGAAGGAGGGTATTGCCGACAGTATCCGGAATAGTAGAAGCGTAAGAACGATTGTAGCGTAATAAGCAGGGTCTATCCTTATGCTTCTTTTAGCCAAAAAGCGCAGAAACTGCGCTGGTTTATAGTTGGCTTTTGACAGCGAATAAACAATTATAAACCCGCTGATGAGAAAAAACACAGGTACCCCTGCCTGGCCGTACTGAAAAGCCGCCACTAAAAAACCATAGCCTTTTATAGATGATCCATAATGGCACAGCAACACACCGAGCGCTGCCAGTCCCCTTAAATATTGAACACCAAGAATAACTTTCTTGTCAGTCATTGTACCGGCTAAAGATAAGTCGCAAGGGTACGAAGACAGCTGCTCTCAAAAAATAATTTCTTAGTGCTATTTCAGTTCGATGGTTGTTTCTCCGCTTGCTAACCCGGCGGCATCAACTTTTAGTTTAATGGTTCCTTTTTTATTGTTTTTTAATGGCCTTAAAATGGCTAATGCCTGGCCGCGGTAGGTTTTGCAAACTGGACTATTCACACTCTCCATATCATTCGGCGATGCGCTGCCCGATCCGGCGATCTCTCCATCACCCGAAACAGAAAGTTTTACCGGGATAGCAGCATCAGGGATGATATTTCCCTGCGCATCTGTAATGGCTATCTTTACGTACGACAGGTCATTACGATCAGCCTTGATACTCTTCCTATCAGCAATGAGTTTGATCTTAGCCGGCGCTCCAGTCGTGATCAACTGCTTTGATTCCATTTCCTTGCCATCCTGAATGCCTATTGCTTTTAATGTACCGGGCTGATAAGGTACCTTAAATGTGGCTATCAGCTTGGTATCGTCCCCGGATTTTTGCTCGCCTATAACTTTGCCGTTTAGTTCAAGGCGTATTAAGGGATATCTTGAAAACACACGCACATCCATAGTATTTCCTTCATTACCGGCCCAGTTCCAGCTTTGCCGTTCATCGGGCCAACCCCACTGACTAACAATTTCTCTTTTCCCTTCGGGGATAGGCGAATGTACTGCCATTTCCAACTTACTGTTTTCCCATATAACATCCCGGTAAAGCATCTGTGGCTTCTTTGATCCAATAAGGTCAATGTCTCCGCAAAAACCATTAAACCAGGGAAACGGTTTAAGTAGGCCTCTGGCCGGTTCGTCGTTTAATCTGCTATTGCCCAACCCGGTTTCACCAATATAATCCATTGCGGTCCAAACAAAGTCTCCTATTACATAGGGGTTCTTTTTAACAAGCTGCCAATAGTCAAAAGCCTCCTTTGCGTATGACTCGGTGCCCATCATTACCCTTTCAGGATGCTTTTTATGGTCCGATTCATACTCTGAGCGCATGTAGTTATAACTACCAACATCAAGCATGGCAAATGCCGGTATGGTCGATTCCCATTTGTACCCGGCATGATCATAAAAGCTACAAATAGACTCGGTAACCGGGCGCGTACTGTCCAAACGTTTTACCTCTGCTACCAGTTCTTTCTCAATGGCTAAACCCAAAGAATCTACACGTTCGTTAATTTCATTGCCTATGCTCCAGAAGATAACCGAAGGATGGTTTCTGTCGCGGTGGATCAAGGCTGCAAGATCTTTTTGCCACCATTCTTTAAAGTATAAGTGATAGTCCTGCGGATTTTTAGGCCGCTCCCACATGTCAAATGCCTCATCTATAACCAATACGCCATTCCTATCACAGGCATCTAAAAATTGTTTAGATGGTGGGTTGTGGGCGGTTCTGATAGCATTGAAGCCATTGGCCCGCATCAGCTCAACACGCCGTTCTTCTGCACGATCAATTGTAGAAGCGCCTAAGAAGCCATTATCATGATGCAGGCAGCCACCTTTCAATAAAACCCGTTTGCCATTTAATGTAAAGCCCGTAGTTGCATCGAAATGGATGGTACGGATACCGAACGGTGTTTTAGTTCTGTCAACCACCTTGCCGTTGCTAATAACTTCTACCTGCGCGGTGTAAAGATCAGGCTTCTCAACCGACCATGCTTTTGGGCGATTAACGGTTAAATATTGATCAATTTGTTTGCCGGTTGATAGCACCGTACCCAAGGGAACTTTTGCGGTTTGAGCAATTTTACCATCCGGACCGATCAATTTGATCAGCAATTGTAAAGCGTTAGTTTTCGTCGTATTCTCAACTATCGCCGAAACTTTGATTTTTGCGCTACTACCTGATAAACTTTCTGTATTTACCCAGACGCCGTTTTGTGCTATCCGAACAGGTTGTTTTCTGATGAGGTACACATGCCTGTAAATGCCCGAACCACTGTACCAGCGCGAATTTTTGCCTTCGTTGGGCACTTTAACGGCTATTACATTGGCTTGCCCGGCGGGTTTTAATGCCGGCGTGATATCAACATCAAATGGTGTGTAACCGTAAGGGTGTTTAGCCAAAAGCGTTCCATTCACATATACTTCGCTGTTCATGTACACACCGTCAAAGTTGATTAAAGTTTGTGTGTAAGGCTCGCCGGCTTTCAGGGTAAATGTTTTCCTGTACCAGGCTGTGCCGCCCAGCGTATAGCCGGTTGCTGTAGCACCGGGACTGGTTTTTGAAAAGGGGCCAACTACCTCGCCTGGCTTTTGGTTGGGTAGATTTTCAATACTCCAATCATGCGGTAGGTCAATATTTCTCCATGATGCGTCGTTAAAAGCAGTTGCTTCAGCGCCGGTTACATCTCCTTTATAAAATTTCCAGTCTGCATCAAAAAGCGACTCATTTCTTGCGTTTTGCGCATTAGTACTTAAATTTAAAAAAATAAAGCAAAGCGTTATAACCAGCGTAACGTTAGGTTTCATAATAGAATGGTTGTTATTGGATGTTCAATAATACTATTTTTTTGGTAAGGTTTACCAGATGCGGCGATAAAAACTACATCGATGTAGTATATTTATTGTGTAAGATTGATAACGATGAAAGAAGGACAACAAATAAGACCGGAATGGATACCAAGCGCTTATAAGGACGAAAAGCAGGAAGTGAGGAATGAGGGTAATAGGGTAAAAGCGCAGCCTACAGCGCCGCTATATTCCGGCAAAAAGGCCAATTTAAAAGATAGGATCAGCAACGCACGCAAAAAGCCCTAAAACAAAATGTGCAGACGTTTTATCAACATCTGCACATCCGCATATCTGCACATCAAAAAATCTAAAGTTTAATCTCTTCGTCTTTTGATGAGAAAAAGTGAAACTCAGTTATCTGGTAGGCAGGATTGCTTTTAACCTTTATCCACTGGTTGTATTTAAAGAACCATTTACGCTGAACATTGAACAAGCCCTTTTTTATGAAGGCTTCAACGTACGGGTGCACACAAAGTGTTATGCCGCGTTCGTTTTGTTCAAGCAGTATATAGTTAAAGTTATTCTCAATATCGTCTATCAGCAAAACAGTTGGCCTTATGGTGCCGGTGCCATGGCAGGCAGGGCATACTTCGCTGGTAACAATATTCATTTCGGGCCTTACACGCTGACGGGTAATTTGCACCAACCCAAACTTGCTCGGCGGCAAAATGGTGTGCTTGGCCCTGTCGTGCGCCATTTCTGAGCGCAGGTAGTCAAACAGCTCCTTGCGATTAGTAGGCTTGTGCATGTCAATAAAATCGATCACCACAATACCACCCATATCGCGCAGGCGCAGTTGCCTTGCAATTTCTTTAGCAGCTTCTTTATTCACCTGGAAGGCGTTCTCTTCCTGGTTTTCTTTGCTTGCTGTGCGGTTGCCGCTATTAACGTCAATAACGTGCAATGCTTCGGTATGTTCAATAACCAGGTAGGCGCCGCCCGCAAGGTTAACTGTTTTACCAAACGCGCCCTTTATTTGCTTGTCAATGCCGTAATGTTCAAATATCGGTTCTTTGTGCTTGTGCAGCTTAACGATACTTTCCATATCCGGAGAGATGTCGTGTATATACGATTTCACCTCTTCAAACAAACTTGGGTCGTTTAAATAAACATTCTGAAAATCGGGATTTAATATATCCCTTAAAATTGTTGAGGTACGGCCAATTTCGCCCAATACCTTCTTCCCCGGCTCTACAATTGGTAGGCGCGTAACAAAGGCTTCCCACTTTGATATTAAATCAAGCAGGTCTTTTTGCATTTCGGTTACACCTTTTCCTTCGGAAACGGTACGGATAATAACCCCAAAATTTTTGGGCTTAATGCTTTCCACTATCTTGCGCAGGCGTGTGCGTTCGGTGTTGCTCTTTATCTTTTTTGATATGGATATCACATCAGAAAAAGGCACCAGTACAACGTAACGGCCGGCTATTGACAAGTCGGAGCTTAAACGCGGCCCCTTGGTAGATATAGGTTCCTTTGCAATTTGCACCGGAACAAGCTGATTTTTTACCAATACTTCAGAGATCTTTCCTCCCTTACTTATATCGTCATCAAGCTTTAAACCATCTAACAATTTAGACTTGTAGCTCCCGCCACGCACCTGTTTGGTCAGTTTAAGCAGGCTTTGTACCTGCGGACCAAGGTCTAGATAGTGCAAGAAGGCATCTTTCTCGTAGCCAACATCAACAAAAGCGGCATTTAGCCCGGGCATTAGCTTTTTAATGCGCCCGAGGTAAATATCGCCAACAGTATAATTGTTGCTTATTTGTTCTTTATGAAGCTCTACGAGTTGTTTATCCTGTAATAATGCAATGGTAGCCCCGTTGGGGGATGAATCGATAATTAATTCTTTTATCAACTGCTACTCCATTTCTTAATGCCAATTTTGAGCGTGCTCAAAGGCATGTTAATTGAGGGTAAAAAACAATAAATGCTATCTGCTTTGCTATAAAAGCAAACAAAATAGGGGGCCTAAAAGCCCCTTATCTTATTTCTTTTTGTGCCTGTTTTTTCTTAAACGCTTTTTGCGTTTGTGGGTAGCCATTTTATGTCTTTTACGTTTTTTACCGCTTGGCATAATAATAATTTTTTAAATGTGTTTAACTTAATTTTGTAATTCCTTTATATACTGGTCAATGCGCTGAGCAAATGATGGATCAGGCATTAGTTCCTTGCATTTTTGGTAAGCCGCAATGGCCTCCTGTTTTTTGCCTATTTGCTTGCAGCTTTCGGCTAAATAAAAATAAGCTTCAAAATCGGGCTTAATGGCTATCAGCGTTTTAAAACGCGCAACGGCTTTATCATACTGGCCTGATTTCATGGAGAACAAACCTAAATTAAGGTTTGCTGCCACATTATTAGGGTCTTTCTCAACCACCTCGCGCAACAAGGCTATACCTTGCATTGGCGAAGCGCCACCATTTACATAAGCCACACCCAAACCTGTTTTTGCATCAAGGCTTGATGGGTTAAGTTTGGTAGCATTTTGAAAAGCTTCAACCGCGTTAGTTACAAATGTAGGCCCGGCCGCAGTGTCCGCAGACAGTTTATAAGCTTCGTTAAAACGAATACCGGCGTTCATCCACTGGTTGAAAGATTTCTCTTTGCGTGCAGCTGCCAGGTAATAAAAGGCGGCCGGCGCAGGCTGATTCACATCATCCCAGGTTTTTGCCAGTTGTTTTTCAAGATCTGTTTTTTCAGCATCAGTTGATGTTTTTTGAAGCTTCGCTTCCAGATCATTGATCTTTACTGATAAACCCTGACCAATAGCAGCTTTTGCAGTGGCAGAAACCGTCTCAACCGTAACATTTGCTGCCGGGGCAACGCCTGCTTGGGCATTTTGAGGGGCATCATGGCTGCTGTCTTCTTTAGTTAAAGCCTTTAGGGGTTGACGATACAAATAGCCCATAACAGCCAAAATGGCTACAACGAATGCTATTTGTTTGGTTCTCATTGCCTTTAACAGATTGCTTAAGCTTTGTTGCCTGTTTTTACTTTTTCAACAAAAGTTTTAGCCGGCTTAAAGCTTGGTACAAAGTGCTCCGGTATAATGATGGCAGTGTTTTTTGAGATATTACGTGCTGTTTTTTTAGCTCTTTTTTTGATAACAAAACTACCGAACCCTCTTACGTATACATTCTCGCCGCTAACCATAGAGTTTTTTACTACTTTAAAAAACGCCTCAACTGTTTCCTGAACGTCAACTTTTTCTATACCTGTTTTGGAAGAGATCTCGGTTATAATTTCTGCTTTAGTCATGTTTTTATTTCCTTTTAATATATTATTACTTAACTGATTTGGGGTTGCAAAAGTATCTCTTTATTGGCAAAGTTTGAAATAAATAACGCTTTTTTTTTACGAGGGTACCTAATACACGCATATATATTACAAATGCCACACAATTAGCGGTATATCTTATACTTTTGCGGGTCAATGCAGGTTACACAAGAGCTTATAAACTGGTACAACACACGCAAGCGCGATCTGCCCTGGCGCCACACAACTGATGCGTATACCATTTGGTTGTCTGAAATTATTTTACAGCAAACCCGCGTTGAGCAGGGGTTGCCTTATTTTCATCGTTTTTTAGATAAGTACCCTACCGTTACTGATTTCTCCGCCGCGCCCGAGGATGATATATTAAAACTCTGGCAGGGCCTGGGGTATTATTCGCGCGGACGAAACATGCTTAAAACCGCCAGGCAGGTGCAGCAGGAGTACGGCGGGATCTTCCCTACCGCTTATGATGAACTGATAAAGTTAAAAGGGATAGGCGAATACACCGCCGCGGCTATCGCTTCGTTTTCGGCAAACGAGGCCCGGGCCGTGTTGGATGGCAATGTGTATAGGGTGCTGTCGCGTTACCTGGGGATAAGTGAGCCCATTGACAGCACAAACGGCAAAAAGATATTTAAACAGGCTGCTGCTGATTTTCTTGATACGAAAGATCCGGCGGCGCACAACCAGGCCATGATGGAACTGGGCGCTTTGGTTTGCAAGCCTAAAAATCCCGCTTGCGGCACATGCCCTATCAGAATGGATTGTTATGCCTTTTTGCATAACGCTACCACCGCCTTGCCTGTTAAGTCAAAAAAGGTAAAAATAAGGGAGCGGTACTTTAATTATTTCCTGATTGAGGATAATAACCGGATATTAATAAATAAACGCGGCGAGGGCGATATATGGGCCAATATGTATGATCTGCCCTTGATAGAAACGGCTGATCAAACCACTATAGAAGAACTAGCGACCCTGCCTGAAACGGTAGAAATTTTTGGACCCGATTTAAGAATTAAGAAAATACTCCCCATAGTAAAACATATTTTAACCCACCAGCATTTATATGTAAGGTTTATTATTTTGGAGCAAAAGCCGCTGATAATCAACGCCAAGTGGGATTTCGTAGAAGTAAAAGATTTGAAAATGATGGCATTGCCCAAAGTAATTTTTATATTTTTAGATAATTTTTTAAATTAGAAATAAATATTTACTTTTATGGCATGTCTGGAATTAACAAAGTAATACTGGTAGGTCATTTAGGCAAGGACCCCGAAATTAGATATTTAGAAGGTGGTGTATCGGTTGCAAGTTTCCCGCTGGCTACCTCAGAAACCTTTAACAAGGATGGCAAAAAAGTTGAGCAAACTGAATGGCACAATATAGTATTGTGGCGCAGCCTGGCCGATGTGGCTGCCAAGTTTTTGCAAAAGGGTAAGCTTGTTTACATTGAAGGTAAATTGCGTACCCGTTATTTTGAAGATAAAGAAGGCGTGAAGAAATACACTACCGAAGTAGTGGCTGAAAACTTTACCCTTTTAGGCAGAAAGACCGATTTTGAAGCTGACGGGCACCCACGCTACGGCAACAAACTGCCGGATGGCAGCCCTGCTTTTGACGGAACCACCGCACCCGAAGACATACAATTCTAAACCAATTACAAACCAACCAAGAAGGCCCCGGAGCGAAAGCAACGGGGCTTTGTTTTTAAGGAAGCGATTACAATTTTATAATAAACGTCCTGATAGAATTGATGATAGTCCCGCCGGCGCCTTTAAACTTATAAACGTCGCAAAAGGCAAATTTTGATTTATCAGCAGCAATAATTTGTCCGCTTACTGATGCATCAGGTCCGTGGGTTATAATGGTATCAATCACTAATTCTTTAACTTTCCAAAGTTGGTGCAGATGCAGAGCTTTTAGATAATCTTGCTTACCAGTAACGCTTGATTGCCCTACAATTTCCCAATCGATCTTTTCCGAAATATTGGCTGTTATAAAATCAATATCGCCATTGGCTAACGCGCTGTTAAAGTCTTTTAAAAACAACTTTCTTGGCGCATTTCCACAGTCGGGTTGTACAATGATTTTTGCCATATAGCAAATATATACCGTAAGCGGCTAAAATACATATAATGCGGATTACTCCATCGTTCCCCAGGGTCTCCTGAAAGGGACCCTGCGCTAGCACAAGCATTACGGTACGCAGGGTCCTCTGTGAGAGGTCCTGCGGGGACAGAAATTTTAGGTCGAAGTTGTAAACTTCGACCAGTGGGAGACTCTTTTTTATCTGGGAATCCGTAGAGCCCTGCGGAACTCTACGGATAGTGAGGTCTTTACTTCAACTCGAAAGTATACGTCCGGTCCGCGCCGGCGGTTTCCTTCCCTTGGTCCGCGGTGCCACGCTTAACGAACGTGATCTTTGGTTTCTGGCCTGTGAAAGACACGACCACAGCATCCTTTTCATGTTGGTGCGCCGATGGCTGAGCACCCGGCGCGGCAATGTCCTCCCAAATGATCAGGCGGTTGCTTTCGCGCACCTGCTTGCCTAGCCCTGTGGAAGCGGTGGTTGAGCCGCCCACCGCCGCTGGTTCCTTAAGCTCAAGGAACACTGCCCGCAGCACATCCGTGCCTACCCCTTCTTCACTGTGCGTTACGTCCCTGCGGTAGAAGAAATGGTCCCAGGCGGTGCTGTGGGTTGGCGAACGCTGCCCTTGCTGAGACACAACGACGCGGTCGCCGTTGGTGTAGTAAACGCCGGCATAGTCGTATAGATGTTTGTGCGTGGGATAGGCGCGTTGCAACCAAGAAACGTCCCAAACTTTAACACGATCGTTCTCAAACAGTTTGGTTGCGCCTTCACGGTCAAACGGCTCGGGATAAGTTTGGGCAGCCTGGGGCGGAGCCTGGGCCGGGGCCGAAGTCTGGGCCGGCTGGGGCGTCTGGGCCATGAGAACTGCACTGTTGAAAAAGAGTCCTATCGCTAAGGCGATGGGTTTAAAGTTTTTTTTCTTGTTCATGAATTAAATTTTAAAGTAGAATTATAATCAGCTTATCGAAGATATAAAATCTTAGTTGAAACTAAGCCTATCTCCTTGCTCCTAAAATGTAATATAGTTGATAGATTGTAAAGTGAAGCTAATGAAAGGACATCACTTGGGTTCGTTTACATCGATTGATAACGCCAAACGCTGACAGTTCTATCTAAACTTCCACTCTCGCCCTTGTTGGTGTTTCCGTGTGGTAGCCGTTGTTGTGTTTTATGACCAACAACTTGTGTGCAGGCTTAGGGATTTCATTTTCACGTCTCCGCAGGGTCTCCTGAAAGGGACCGTGCAGTAGCACAAGCATTACGGTACGCAGGGTCCTCTATGAGAGACCCTGCGGGGACAGAAACGGTGGGATGAAAACGTGCTCGTATGCCTATTGTTCAGAACAACGACCTTATTATTTAGGATAATAAATGCTCAGCCCCTACAGATTGCTGTTTATAATCTGTACTAAATAGCTTTTAATATCTTCACGTGCACCTATCGATCTGTTTAATATCTCGCCTTGCTTACCAATTACCATGTGTACCGGTAAGCTGTTGGTGTTTAACTTTTCGGTGAGGTTGCCGGCATTGTTTAAAACGGTATAATTAAAAGAATGATTTTTTAAAAACTTAGCCAGATTTGCTGTTTTATCTCCTGTAATAGCTAAAAACACAACATTCGGGTTATTTACGTATTGTTTAACAATCTGGTTTAGTTGAGGCATTTCAGCAATACACGGGCCGCAACCTATTCCCCATATATTTAAAACGACGATCTTATTCTTAAAATCTGAAAGACGTACCAAATTCCCTTTCATATCTGTAGCTGTAATATCCGGTGCCATACTTAAACCGGCAGTGGTTTTATCGGTCCCCGCCTTTTTTAATGATGAAATAAATTCGGCAAAAGTTTTCTGTTTTACAGCGCAAAGCGGAAAGAGAGTGCGCATCGAATCAATGGCACCACTGTGCCCCATTTTATATAAGCGTTTATAATCTTCCATCGCCATATTCAGGTTACCGCTCATGGTATATGCACTTGCGCGAATATCTAACAATAACGGTAAAAAATTTCCCTCGCTATTGCTGCCTGCTATAATATTATTTGCAGCAGATGCATTTGTTATGGCACCCAAATAGTCTTTTTTTAATAGACAGATCTTTGCCAGATCCATATACATAAGCGGGGCATATAACTGGTAGTGGCTATAATTTAATCGATATTGATGATTAATAGTGCCATTTTGAAAACGTTGAATAGCGACAGTTAACAGTTGCGTGGCCGAGTCCAGCTTTATCTGCCGTTCTAAATAAATCTCGGGCAAATTGGTCAATTCGTAGTATTGAATTTTATCGGCATCTGTTAGGAGCTTCAAAACGTTTTCAAAGGCTGTTAAAGGTATGGTTTCGTCACTTTTTAAAAATTGGATCACATTTCCATCTGCTGATATAGGTGCATTTGGATAATTTATAAAAACCGATCTGATTTTTGCACGCACATCGTCTTCAACTGCTTTTTGGCTTACTTTGTAGTATTCATAGTTATAGATGCTGAATGCAAACGCGGTTTGCTGTGTTTGTGGAAATTGATCTAATAACTGATAAAGGTATTTTTTAGCAATACTTAAATTCGCGGTTTTGGCATTCCCTATGCAAAGTGCAGCTAATAAACCTGCATCCTCATTGTCCGGATGCACATTATTTAGTTTTTGCATCAACTGTACAATTTGTGTGTGGGCGGTTTGCTGATCTTTAACCAGAGCAACAATGTTCATAAACTTTGCATAAGCAAGGTAATTGTTGGGATAATTAGCTATCTCCTTATTAAATAAAGAATCCGGTTTTTCATTAAACATCGCGTCTATGTACGCGCTCTTAACAGGCTTGTTATGTTGATGATTATAAACTAATAAATGATGAATTGCATTTGGATCTTCCTTATTCAAAGTATAAAATTCAACCTTAAATGATGCCGCGTTTGCCGGTAAAGTAAACTGATTGAACATTTTGTTACCCGCTGTAACCATAGTAATATTGAATTTGTTAATAGAGCCGTCTTCCAAGCTGGTCGTCACACGGGCATAAATAGCAGCGCTATTGTTTAATGCTGCTGCACTATCCGTACAATTATAACTCAGTTTTATTGTATCGGTTAAAGATGGTTTTTGCGGCGTAACGATGCTGATCTGAGCTGATGCAGATGTTATACAGAAATACAAAGCTAATGAGGTAAGAATATTTTTCATCATTTTAATTTTTTGTAAATAAAATGATGAGAGGTTTGATGTTGAAATATATTTGACAGATCAACCGACAGGTCGGACAAACACTTATACCGTGCAATTAAAACCTATTTTTAATTATGTAATTTGTTTCGTCAGCAATAAGTACATACTTATCATTTCAAACCCGTTGTTCATCAGTTAAATTATACAGCCATAATGAAATTAATGTAGCTTGAGCCAATGAATTGGGTGAAAAAAATATGGGATAGGTCTTTTACAGATTGGCGATACAGGGTTTTGCTACATGTTGCTTTTTGGTGGTTTCTGCTGTTTTTTTGGACACAGGAAAGCATAGTAATTAAGATCAATTGGCAGCAGCATTACTCAGTAACTATGGTAGGAGCGGCGCTTGCTCTTTTTTTATACTATCCGTTAATTTATTTGATACTGCCGTTAATAAAAAAGAAGAAATGGATTGCGTCATCTATACTGTTTATTATTTACTACGTAGTGGCAGTTATAATTAGAGACTATCATATCAATCTGGTAATCAATTGGTATAATCTTAAACAGACTTGGGTGGTTGGCCATGATTTTTGGCAGCAGGTTTATAAAAATCAGTTTAATCCGTTTGGGTTAACAAGGGTGATATTTAGTAGTATACCCAGTCTAATCCAGATTATATATATACCCTTAGCCGTCAAGTTCATCAGGTATGCCTATCAATTTAACCAAAAACAGGCGTGGTTAGCTAAACAAAATACCGAATTACAGCTAAGTACATTAAGAGCGCAGTTAAATCCGCATTTCTTCTTCAATACACTAAATAATCTCCAGTCGTTCATAGTGCAAAACGATAAAAACAGATCAGTTGAATTGTTAAACCGCCTGGCAGATTTTATGCGTACCTCTTTGTATGATTGTGAAGAAAAATACATCAGCATGGAAAAGGAGATTGCCCTACTTAATAATTATATATTTATTGAACGCGTGAGGTTTGACGAAAAGGCTGAAATAAATATCAACTTAACAGATCTTGATCCGGCGTATAATTTACCTCCTTTTATTTTTATGCCTTTTATAGAAAATGCCTTTAAACATGGAGGAGCGCAACTCCCTGAGGATACATTTATTGACATCAGTTTAGTTAATGATGCAAAACAGATAATCTTAAAAACGAAAAACACCTATGGCGCTAAATCTTCGCCGGATGGCATAGGCATTAAAAATGTTTGCGCCCGGCTTGAACATTTCTATCTTAAAAAACACAATTTAAGTGTCGTAAAAAACGAAAGGTTTTATGAGGTAACGCTGGAAATATGCAAATTTTAAATTATCTGATAGTAGACGACGAACCTCAGGCCCGCAAGCTTTTGCAGGCGTATATGGCTGGTTTAAATAATTACCACCTGGCAAAAGAGTGCTCCAATGCAATTGAAGCGTACGAGGCATTACAAACCTTAAAAATTGATTTGATTTTTTTAGATATTAAAATGCCGCTTTTGTCGGGTACTGATTTTCTCCGGTCACTAAAGAATCCTCCGATGGTGATCTTTACCACCGCATATAATAAATATGCTATGGAAGGGTACGATTTAAATGTTATTGATTACTTATTAAAACCTATAGCGTTACCCCGTTTACTAAGCGCTTTAGATAAAGTAACCAACAGAGTACAAACAAATACAACGGCCACCCAAACGCAGCAAGCAAGCCATATTTTTATTAAATCAGAAAATAAATTGGTTAAAATAAGTTTTGCTGATATTTTATTGATTGAAGGAATGCAAAACTATGTTAAGATCCATCTGGCAGAAAAAGTAATAATTGCAGCCTATACCATGAAGGCTTTGGAAGCAATGCTGCCGGGCGACAAATTTTTGCGGGTACACAAATCTTTTATAGTAGCTATTGATACAATTATTGCGATAAATGGCAATAATATAGAAACTACGTACCAACCTATACCTATAGGTTTAAGCTTTAAAAATGCGGTTTTAAAATACGTTAACAGGGTATAGTGTTTTTCGTCCCCGCAGGGTCTCCTGAAAGGGACCCTGTGGTAGCACAAGCATTACGGTACGCAGGGTCCCCTATGAGATACCCTGCGGGGACAGAAAGTTAAAACTTCGGTGTTCGATATTCAAAATTCATTATTCGATATTATTTGTCCTTCTGTTTTTCTTAACTTAATAGCATTGAACTATCCACTCCTTCCTCCTTCTGAAACTTCCTTATCAACCTATGAACGCTGGTGTAATACACATTAGTTTGCGCGGATATGGTACGGACGCTTTGCCCCTGTTTGTGCAGCAGTATGATGCGTTCTTCCACGTCGCGGCGTTGCTGTTGGGTGTAATGCGCCAGGTGCGTTGCCTCACTGTCATAACCTGTAAACTCAAATTTTAAAAAACTTCCGAGTTTTGTAATGCGACAAAGGCATACGTTAGCCGCGCCATAATATTCGGTGCCGCTGCGTTGTTTTATCTGTTTTAAATAACGCAGTCCGGCGGTGGTTTGGCTTTCGCCTATAGCAAAGGCGCTGTCGGCAAAGTTGAGCAGCATTTTGCTGCCCTGCAGATCATTACGTGTTACGGGTTTGGCAGGGTTGCGCTTGGGCGTGTGGGCCAGCACTAAAATAGACAACTGATACCTGTTTTTGATGGCTTGCAGGTTACGCATAAGGGTTATGGCACTTTCGGAAGCCTGGGTGCCGCTGCGCAGGCAGGTAATGTTATCTAAAATAAGGGTACGCGCTTTGGTGGTGATGATGATGTTTTCGAGCGCATTGTTCATATACTCAGCGTAGTTTTTAAAACGCTCAGCTCCAGTGGCATCGGGGTTAAGTACAACCCGGTAAAAGTTGCTGTTAAACGCGTAGCGTCCGTTGGAGTGGCTGCTATACCGACTCTCAAACTGCGCGGCGCTCAGTTCAAAATCAAAATACAGAACAGGTTCGGGCGGCAATTGTGCGCCCAGCGTCTCAACCGGTTCGCCGCTGGCCAGGGCGTTGCCTATTTGCACCGCCAGAATTGATTTGCCAACATTGGTGTCGGCAAAAAGGATACAAAGTTCTCCCCTGTACCAAAAATCGCCGAAAAGCTTATCGGGCGTGGTGTAGGTTACTCTTGGCGCAATCCAATCCGACGCCGGGCGGATGATAAAAGCTTCCTTGCTGTCAGGTTTCTGATTCAGGTCGACTTCATCTTGTAGTTTTTTCTTTTGTTTGGCGGTTAAAGCGCCACGGGCCATGTCGCGGATCAGTTCAATTTCTGCTGGTCGCGATGGGTAGAGGGCTGCGTATCTGTGATCCATATCTTAAGGTTTTATGCAAGATACGCAGGTTTAAAATCACAAATGGTGACACTGTTTTGTCAGTAGTTGTTGGTGAGTGTGAATAGTGAGGGGTGTTGAAAAATAGTGAGGTCTTTTGGCCTGTTTGGTGGTATCGTCCTGCAAAGGGTTGCACTTCTAAAGGTTAGTCCTTTTTATGAGTACACTGTGGATGGATGGCTGTTGCAATCAGGTGTGTTCGGAAGAAATAATATGCGGATCAAATTCCCCTCTTGAGAGGGGGCGTGTAGGAATTGTGCGGCTGCAGGGGTGTGTTAAGCCGCTCACATAACACACCCCTACACCTCTCTCTAGAGGGGAATCGCACCACCCGCCGCTTCTTTTTAATCTTCCGAACACTCGTATGTTGCAAGGCGTTGCCAAAAAACGGATAAATAATAGATTTTGTAATTATTTGATGGTCAATAACATGAAAGCATTTCACAGCTAAATTAACTGACTTATAAGTCTGTTGCAAAGTGTTGCATGTTTAAACGCTTAATATGTGCAATTGGTTAATATACAACACTTTGCAAAAAAATGCTGTTGCAAGTGTTGCAAAGTGTTGTATATATTTCTGCAACAGCGCACGCTTAACTTACCGCCCCCCCGGTGGGCAATGCTCCTTTAAAAACATAGTGAACGTAGCTTGCAGGTGCGCCGTGGTACCCTCACCTTCGTTTATTGAATGCGTACGGTTAGGGTATATCATTAACTGAAACTGCTTATTGTATTTCACCAACTCGTTAATAAGCAGTTCGGCGTTGTTATAATGCACGTTGTCATCGCCCGTACCATGAATATAAAGCAGGTCGCCCTTCAGGTTTTTAGCATAAGTGATCGGCGATCCTTTTTTGTAGTAGGAGCGGGCTTCGTCCGTGATAGGCACGCCCATGTAACGCTCCTGGTAAATGTTATCATAAGTAAGTTGGTCGCCCAAAGCAGCTACAGCTATGCCTGTTTTATATATATCAGGGTACTGAAATAGCAGGTTCAACGTGGTTGAGCCTCCGCCGCTCCAGCCCCATACTGCCACGCGGGCAGGGTCAACAAAGGGCCATTTCAATATCTCTGTAGCGGCCATTGCCTGGTCGCGTATGTTGATAATGCCGATATTGCGGTAAATAGCCTTGCGCCATGCCGCCCCCTTAGGCGCCGGTGAGCCGCGCCCGTCAACAGCCATATAGATATAGCCATCGTCGGCCATGCTGCCGGCGTATCTTGGGTTTTTACCTGCGGTGTACTTATCCGCAGTGGTTTGCTGGGCAGCCTCGCCATATACAAAGAACACAACAGGATATTTCTTGGTTGGGTTAAAGTTAGTTGGTTTAACCATCCATCCGTCCATTTCAATGCCGTCAACAGTTTTGATCTTAAAGAACTCCGGCTTGTTTTTGGCCGCAACATTCAGCTTTATTTGGGTGCCGCCTATGTACTGATGGTCTGGTAGGCTTATTGTCTCGCTGCCCGGCGCGGTATAGCTGTTCTCGAAACCATGTATGGCTACCTTGCCATTTGGAGAGATATCATAACTATGCGTACCTGGCAAAGCATACGGCGAAAGGCGCTCGGCCCTGCCGCCGCCAATCTTTACCCGGTGCAGGTACCGTTGGGTAGCATTGTCAGGCGAGGCGATAAAGTAAATATAACCGCCTTTCTCATCTATCAGGTCTATGCTTAATACATCGTAATTGCCTGGTGTTATCAGGGTCGCTTTACCATCAACGCCGATGCGGTAAATATGCTGCCAACCATCTTTTTCACTCAATATTAAAAATGCCTTGCCCTGGTTTATCCAGTTCCAACCTTCGGCGTTATTGCGCACATCAACCCAGGCCTCGTTTTTTTCCTGGTACACGGAACGTGCCGTACCACTTTGGGCATTGCAGATGTAAATGTTTTCCTCTGTCTGGGCGCGGTTAAGTTGGAGTAGTATTAACTCATTTGCATTGGTGGTCCATTCCATGCGTGGTATGTAATGCTGTATGGCATCACCGGGCACGTTCATCCAGGTTGTTTTAGCTGTTGATATATCTACCACCCCTATTTTGCAGGCGCTTGGATCTTCACCTGCTACAGGATACTCTACCGGCACCACAAATGGGTACGGGGCAGCTGTGTTGTTCAGCATGAGGTAATTTTTGGTCTTGCGCGCATCTATTTGCCAATAGGCAATGCTCTTACTATCCGGCGACCAGCGGAAACCATCGCGCGCCTCAAACTCCTCTTCATAAGCCCAGTCGAACGTGCCGTTTATCAGGCGATCGGTGCCATCGGTGGTTAATGCTTTTGCCGTACCGCCGGCAACGTCCTCCACATAAATGTTATTGCCGCTAACATAAGCCACCTTGTTACCATCAGGAGATAGTTTGGCAAACATCAGCGATGAGGCCGGTTTATCCTTTCCTATTTGCTTAAGGGTCTGATTAGTTTTATCAAACAGCCAATAATCACCGCGTGTATCTTGGCGCCAAACCTTTTTGGTATTGGTGTTGATCAGGATCTTTTGCCCGTCGGCTGTAATAGTAAAACGGGTCACAGCTATCGGTTTTCCGCCTTGCGGGGTAAGCTGGGCTATACTTGCTAAAACCGTTTTTTTAGACGCGTCGCGCGCGTCAAGCGATACGATTTCACTGTTCTGAGTGGTATAATACTGATAGCCGTCAGGTGCCCAATAACGTTGGGCTTTTGTGGTATACACCAAAAACAGGATCGCCAATAGCGGCGATAAAAATTTTATCGAAAACTTCATGAGAATAAATATTCAGTTAATGTAAAAACAAGCTATTGCTTATTTTTGGCGTTAAAATTAAGATTTTATAGCGTTATTTAACGCATCGAAAACCTAAACGATAATTACGCTATTATAAACCTAATATATAGACAGTTGTTTTGTATGAGAAGAGTTGTATTGATGATTGGCTGTATGTGCTTCGCTATTGTTGCATATGGTCAGCGTGTGGATAGGAGTTCGTTTACTCGGGATAGCCTTGATATGTACATCAACCGGGCGATGACCACCTGGCGCATACCCGGTGTAGCTGTTTGTGTTGTAAAAGATAATCAGATAGTGTTGATGAAAGGTTACGGCATTAAGGAGATGGGGCTTAATGAACGCGTGGACGAGAATACGCTGTTTATGATAGGGAGCAACACAAAGGCCTTCACAGCTACCGCACTTGCGATGTTAGCGGATGGGAATAAGCTGTCTTTGGATGATAAAGTAACCAAATACTTCCCCTGGTTTAAGCTGGACGATAAAGCGGCCGGCGAAATGGCTACTGTCCGCGATCTGTTATGCCACCGTTTGGGCTTAAAAACTTTTCAGGGCGATTTTACCTTTTATAACAGCGACCTTACACGCATACAGATCACCCAAAAAATGAGCCAGCTAAAAGCGGCGTATCCTTTCAGAACCAAATGGGGGTACACCAATTCGGCTTTTTTAACTGCGGGTGAGATAATTCCACGGGTTTCAGGAAGATCATGGGAGGATTATTTAAAGGAAAATATTTTTGCTCCACTGGGTATGAGCAATACCCTGACCCTAACCACAGAATTGCCAAAGTCGCTCAATCGCACTGTACCACACACTTTTACTGACGACCGACTAACCCCGGTACCTTACCCTCAATTGGATAATATGGCACCGGCAATGAGTATATCATCATCAGTAAATGATATGAGCAAGTGGGTAATGGCGCTATTAAATAACGGGAAAGTAGGGGCAAGACAGATTATACCGGCTGCAGCAATTGCTGCTACACGCGCACCGCAGGATGTTGTGGGTATGGTGCGCCGTTTAAGCGGAAAGACCGATTACTCTTTATATGGATTGGGCTGGCATCTGGAAGATTACGCCGGGCATAACCTGGTTATGCACGATGGCGGAGTTACCGGCTATGTGTCATCGGTGGCCTTGGTTCCGGAGGAGCGTTTGGGTATTATTATTTTAACCAATACAGATCAGAACGACCTGTACGAAGCTTTAAAGTGGGAACTTATTGATGTTTTCCTGAAGCTGCCATTCCGCAATTATAGCGAGCAATACCTTACCCGCGCAAAAAATGGTAAAGCTTTGCAACAGCAGACTGATAAGAAACTGCGAGATTCGGTTGCGTTGAATTTACAGCCCATTCCGTTTGTGAGTAATTTTACCGGAACCTACCATAATGACCTATATGGAAATGTTTCAATAACGCGCGGGCTGAATAATGATCTGGAGATGCGGTTTGAGCATCATCCGCGGATGTTTGCTAAACTGCAGCCATTAGGAGGATCACGTTTTTATGCAACTTTTTCTGATCCTATATATGGCAAAACGGTTTTCCCGTTTACTATACAGAATGGAAGGGTTATGTCAGTAAGAGTGCAGGTAAGTGACTTTATAGAATTAGATCCTTACGAATTCAGGAAGATCAATTAAAATCAACCAGCGTAATATCAAATATCAAAACCGCATTGGCCGGAACAGATCCTGATCCATCGTTCTTGTAAGCCAGCCCAGACGGTACAAAGAGTTTTATGTGGCCACCTTTTCCAATTTTGGGTAGACCAATTTGCCATCCTTGTATAAGTTTGTCCAGAGACGGAAAATAATAAGGTGTGGTTTTACTGTCAAAAGATACGCCCGTTGACATGAGTATACCATCATAAATAATATATACGCCGCTTGTAGCAGTTGGCTTAGCAGCAGATCCAGGAGTAATTATCTGATAGTATAATCCCGATGCGTCCTTAACAGCCGATATATTCTTTGTAGTAAGATAGGTTGTTATCTGCGTGTCATCGAGTTTAGCTTGCGCTCCGGCATCGAACTTTTCAGATTTTTTACATGCCGCTAATACGGTTATGATCAGACAGAAAAACAGTAAATATTTTTTCATATAATTTATGATACTTGCTATGCAAGGGTTAACGCAAAAGTACTTTAACTATTTTGTTTATACTGTTAAAGAATGTTAAAGCGCTGTTTTAATTTTTAGTTCATTTAACTGGGTGTCAGCAATTGTTGATGGTGAATCTATCATCACATCGCGCCCCGAATTGTTTTTAGGGAAAGCTATCACATCGCGGATAGAATCCAGGCCAGCAAAAATAGAGCACAGCCTGTCAAACCCAAAAGCTATACCACCATGTGGCGGAGCGCCATATTCAAATGCATCCATTAAAAAGCCAAACTGCTTCTGAGCTTCTTCGGTGCTAAAGCCCAGATGTTTGAACATAAGGGCTTGCAAAGCACGGTCATGTATACGAATAGAACCACCACCTATTTCAGTTCCGTTTATAACCAGGTCATAAGCATTTGCACGTACATCACCCGGGTTTGTATCTAGTAAAGCAATATCCTCGGGTTTTGGCGAGGTGAACGGATGGTGCATGGCGTGGTAGCGCTCTGTTTCTTCATCCCACTCTAACAGCGGGAAATCAAGCACCCAAAGCGGCGCATAAGTGTTTTTATCACGAAGACCTAAGCGGTTCCCCATTTCCAAACGAAGTTCATTTAATTGCTTGCGAACTTTATCAGTTGTTCCGGCCAATACCAGCATCAGGTCGCCTTTTTCTGCTTCAAATGCGGCGGCCCAATTGGTCAGGTCATCTTCAGTATAGAATTTATCAACTGATGATTTCAGTGTACCATCAGTGTTGTAACGGCAATAGATCATGCCGGTTGCACCTATTTGTGGGCGTTTTAGCCATTCGGTAAGCTCATCAATTTGCTTACGGGTGTATTCAGCACAACCTTTGGCATTGATACCCACCACCAGTTCAGCATTATCAAAAATGCCCAGACCTTTGCCTTTAACTATATCATTCAGTTCAACAAACTGCATCCCGAAACGGATATCCGGTTTGTCTGATCCATATAAACGCGCGGCATCAGCATACTGCATCCGCGGGAAGTCGTTAAACTCAATACCTTTTACATTTTTAAATAAATGGCGGGTCAATCCTTCAAAAATGTTCAGGATATCTTCTTGCGTTATGAATGCCATCTCGCAATCTATCTGTGTAAACTCCGGCTGGCGGTCGGCACGTAGATCCTCGTCTCTGAAACATTTTACTATCTGAAAATAACGGTCGAAACCGCTAACCATCAGCAATTGTTTAAATGTTTGTGGCGACTGTGGCAGGGCATAAAATTCGCCCGGGTTCATGCGGCTTGGTACTACGAAATCGCGTGCGCCTTCAGGTGTTGATTTGATCAGTACCGGAGTTTCTACCTCAATAAAATTTAAACCATCCAGATACTTACGTATCTCTTGCGCCATTTTATGGCGAAGAACCAGGTTGTTGCGTATAGGGTTGCGGCGCAGATCAAGGTAACGGTATTTGGCCCGAAGCTCTTCGCCACCATCGGTTTCATCCTCAATTAAAAAAGGAGGAATTTTGGCTGCGTTAAGTACTTCTATGTCGGTTACGGTTATCTCAATTTCGCCTGTAGGTATTTTAGTGTTTTTGTTTGTACGCTCTATTACGGTGCCTGTAACTTTAATTACAAACTCACGTCCTAACTCGCGACTGGTTTCACGCAGTGCTGCATCGCTGTCGGTATTAAACACCAGTTGGGTTAATCCATAACGGTCGCGCACATCAATAAAAGTAGTGCCGCCGAGGTCGCGGGATTTTTGCACCCATCCGCATAAAGTAACCGACTGGCCTAAATGGCTGATATTTAATTCGCCGCAAGTATGTGTACGTAGCATATTAGTGTTTAGTGTAAAGTTTGCAAAAGTAGTATTTTGAGGCGAAAGCTGAAAGGTTAAAGGGAAAAGGTTTTCAGGAATAATTTAGCCGGAGGTGTAATGACTTTGCCATATTAATTATATTTGAAATAGTAGATATGGAAGAAAGAAAAGGCATCATCATTTTGTCGGGTCCGGTGGGCGCAGGCAAAAGCACTACGGCTTGCGAGTTGATAAAGCTTTTACCCGAGCCGCTGGTGCATATAGAAGGCGATAGCTTTTGGAAACATATTGTTAAAGGCCGGGAAGATTTTGCTGAGAAAGAGAACCTGAGGATGACTGCGGCCGCAACATTTGCCGCCGCAATACCCTATGCGCTTTATGGGCACACGGTATTACTTGACTTCGCCTTTACTCCCGCATCATTGAAAAAAGCACTTGAAGTAGCAGCCCGACGACAGATCCCTGTAAAATATGTGGTGTTAAGGCCCGATATGGTGCTGTGCGCCACTCGTGCCGCAAACCGCAAAGAGTGGGCTTTTGAAGAATACACGGAACCACTGCAAAGACTCTATAAAGCGTTTGACAATGTCCAGTCGCACATAATTTGCGATAATACAGGCGACGCTGCGGAAATCGCATCAAAAATCATCAATGGATTGGAAGACGGTGTGTTTGATATAAGTCCTAATTAAACAAAATCCGAAATTGAACATCCGAAATCCGAAATAAAAAAATACCTTTGCCCCATAATTCTCAAGGGGTGCCTTGCTTTGGTTATAAAATAAACTGCAGATTATTTTACCAAACATAAAGACAGGCTGAGATCAAACCCATGTTGAGTTGTAAGTTACATGTTAATGGTTACAGGTTAAAACTTGCTAAACATAACTCGAAACACACAACACAACTACACCTGATCCGGGTAATGCCGGCGTAGGGAGAGGTAATAACAAGTTAAGTGTACTGCACATTCAACCCTGGTGGGCAGATGGTTTAACGTTTTTTATTTAATAAACATTTTGAAAAATTTATTTACGGCATTATTTGCCCTGCTGCTGCCTGTCCTGGCATCGGCCCAGTTATCTATTTCCGGAAAAGTTACTGACCAGCAAACCGGCGAAGCATTGCCCGGGGCAACCATCACCATTCAAAACCAAACAGAAAACGCCGTTACCAACGCGGATGGATACTATCGCATTGCAAATTTAAAGGCTGCTGTTTATTCACTTAAAGTTAGCTATGTTGGTTTTCAATTAATTGAAAAAAACATTACACTGGCCAAAAATACCACAGTTGATTTTGCTTTAAGCCGAGGTGCTGTTGTAACCGATGAAGTAAATGTTCGCGCTACGCGCGCTTCAGACAAATCGCCAACGGCGTTTACTAACATTAGAAAAAAAGACATTGAAAAAAATAATTTCGGTCAGGATCTGCCATATCTTCTTAGCCAAACGTCATCTGTAGTTGTGTCATCTGATGCCGGTGCTGGCGTAGGTTATACCGGTATTCGTATTCGCGGGTCTGATGCTTCGCGTACTAACGTAACCGTTAACGGTGTTCCATATAACGATTCGGAAAGCCAGGGCGCTTATTTTGTGGACATACCCGATTTTGCCTCATCAGTTAACAATATACAGGTGCAGCGCGGCGTGGGCACATCTACCAATGGTGCCGGCGCATTTGGCGGAAGCATCAATATACAAACAGCCACACGCCAGGATACAGCATACGCCGAACTTAATAACTCCGCTGGCTCATACAGCACCGTTAAAAACACCGTAAACGTAGGTACGGGTTTATTGGGTGGTCATTTTGCTTTTGATGGTCGTTTATCAAGAATACAGTCTGACGGCTACATCAACCGCGCGTCGTCAAATCTTAAATCTTATTTCTTAAGCGGCGCTTATTACGGTAAAACAGCAACCATAAGGGCGAATATTTTTACAGGTTACGAGCGTACCTATCAGGCTTGGAACGGTATACCCGACTACATTATTGGCGACAATACTATCCCCGGTAATCGGAAGTATAATGAGCTGGGCGAAATTTCTACAAATAAATACTATAAAGACCAGGTGGATGATTATAAACAAAACCATTACCAGTTATTTTATGATCAGTATTTATCATCTATACTTTCATTCAGTGTTGGTTTGCACTACACCAAAGGCAGCGGCTATTATGAAGAGTATCGCAAAGACGACAAATTGCAAAGCACCTATGGCATAACCCCTGTAACTGTGGGTGGCGAAACCATTAAAAGAACCAACCTGGTACGCCGCCGTTGGTTAGACAACGATTTTTACGGCACAACCTTCTCTTTAAATTATAAACCGGGCAAGCTAAACTTTATCCTCGGAGGCGCTTACAATGAATACGACGGCGACCACTTTGGCAACGTACTTTATACTGAGAAAAGCGCGGGCATTCCACCCAATTATGAGTACTATCGTAATAATGCCAAAAAGAACGATTTTAACATTTTTGGTCGTGCCGAATATACTGCAGGGAAGTTTTTATTATATGCTGATCTGCAATACAGGAACGTTTATTACAATATATACGGACCGGAAAATAAACAGCAGTTTGTAAATGAAAACGTTACAAATAACTTTTTTAACCCTAAAGCGGGTGCCACTTATAACATCGACGATCGTAACAACGTGTATTTTTCTTTTGCAGTGGCTAACCGCGAGCCAAACCGCAACGATTATACCGATGTATTAGCGGGCCAGGCAAAACCCAAGGCTGAAAATTTGAAAGACTTTGAGTTAGGATACCGCACAACCCAAAGCAACTTTAGCGTTGGCATAAATGGTTACTATATGCTTTACAAAAACCAATTGGTAATTACAGGGCAGCTAAACGACGTAGGTGCCCAGATACGTAAAAACGTTGACGACAGTTATAGGGCCGGAGTTGAAGTTGATGCGCGGGTTAAGATCACTAAGCAACTTCAATGGGGTGTAAATGCAACCCTAAGCAGAAACAAAATTAAAAATCTAACCCAGGCCCTAACAGCCTATGATGTTAATTATGATGAAATTGCTCCCGTTCAACAAACATTTAAGAATACAGATATTGCCTTTTCACCATCGTTAATAGCCGGTAGCGAGTTGGCTTACTCACCAATAAAAAATGGCAGCATTGCCTTGATAAGTAAATATGTAGGCAAGCAATACCTTGACAATACCGCCAATGTAAATCCAACTGGTATAACAACCTCGCCTGATGTGGCTAACAATTCTTATGCCGTTAACCGTTTTTTAAAAGCATATTTCGTGAACGACTTAAGGCTTAGGTATAATTTTACCACTAAGGCGGTAAAGAATATAGGTTTGGGCTTGTTGGTTAATAACATATTTAGCACGAAGTACGAATCAAACGGAGCCACTTATGGCGATGTTGAAAATGGAACGCTGGTTAATTATAATTACTTCTTCCCGCAGGCGCCGGTTAATTTCCTGGCATCTGTTAACGTTAGGTTCTAAAAATAGTTGCAGTGGCAGTAAGGGGTAGCAGTTAATTACCTACTCCCGCTTTCTATTGCCACTGCAACTCAGTTAAAATGGATATACAACATTGGTTAACATTATTTAAAGAACAGGTAAAGCAAACATCTTTGCTGGAATGGGCCTCTGTGTCTTTCAGTGTAGCCGAGGTGTTGTTGGCCAAAGTAAATAATGTGCTGCTATATCCTGCGGGTATCATCGGCATTGTGCTGGGTACTTATATTTTGGTAGATGTTGGTCTGTACGCCGAATCAATATTAAATGGCTACTACCTGGTAATGAGTGCTTACGGCTGGTGGTACTGGATAAAAAAACGCAATGAGCCGCCCGTTAAAATATCCATGAATAATCAACGCGAGTGGATTATAACGCTGCTTATTGTTTTTGTAGGATGGGGTGTTTTATATCTATTGCTTAAAAATTTTACTGACTCTACCGTACCTGTTTGGGATGCCTGGGTATCATCAACCGCATGGGCGGGGATGTGGTTACTGGCGAGGCGTAAGGTGGAAAATTGGGTATTGCTTAATGTGAGCAACGTGTTCGCTATCCCGCTGTTGTGGCATAAGCAATTGGTAATGTTTTCGGCGCTCACGCTGTTTTTATTTATTGTAGCCATTTTTGGCTTTTTTGATTGGCGATCTATTTATAGAAAAGAAAAATCGCTGTAAACGTTAATTATGGGAGATCTACCTCACCCTTCAAAATATATTAATGACCGGCATGTAGCAGCTATACGTAACAGCGCAGCAGAAGCGGAGCGATTGGGCATGCTGAATGAGGCGCAGCTGGCTATCGGATACAATCAAAAATGGTTTCGCTTGTTAGTGCCTGAAGTATACGACGGCAAGCAAATTGCTTTACCTGATCTGGTGCGCTTACAGGAAGCCATCAGTTGGACAGATGGCAGCACAGGATGGGTGGTTACCCTTTGCAGCGGTGCAGGATGGTTTGGAGGTTTTATTGATCCTGAAGCGGCAAAAGATATATTTAGTGATGAATACGTATGCCTGGCCGGGAGCGGTGCAGTAGGCGGGACGGCAGAAATAACAGAAAGCGGTTATATACTCAATGGTACCTGGAACTACGCCAGCGGCGCACACCATGCCACGCATTTTACTGCTAATTGCACCATTACCAGAAACGGAGCAGTCGTTTTAAATGACGATGGCCAAGCCTTAGTGTTACCCTTTGTTATCGATAAAAAACACGTTAGCCTATTACCGACCTGGAAATATATGGGCATGGTTGCAACGGGAAGCCATTCTTTTAAATTAGATAATGTGCAAGTGCCAGCTAACCGATGCTTCCACATCGATGCCCGTTATTCGCAAATTGAAGAGAAGTTATATCAGTATCCGTTTTTGCAACTGGCAGAAGCTACGCTTGCAGTTAACCTATCGGGTATGGCCGTACATTTTGTCGATCTTTGTCGCGACATTTTTGAGGAGAAACAGCATCAGCCCAAACTGACGTCAACGCAAATAGCGTTACTATGGCAGGTTTTAACTGAGCAAGCAGAGCAGTTAAATCAGGCGAGGGCAGAGCTTTTTACTGCGGTTGACGCATCGTGGGAAGAAACTAGTCCGGAAACTTTAAGGGAAGTTAGCCAGACAAGCCGTGTTTTGGCCAGGCTTGCACGTATGGCTGTGGATACGCTTTATCCCTACTGTGGTTTAAGGGCTGCAGCACCTGATACCGAGATCAACTGTGTTTGGCGCGATCTGCACACAGCAGGGCAGCATTCGCTGTTAACCTTTTTGGAGGTAGCCGATAATTAACGCCGCGGTTTTAGCCGAAGCGCCGGGTTGGCCCATTAGTTTGTCCAACTCATTATAGTCAGCAAGCATTTGTTGGCGGTTAGACGCATCGTTAAGTATTGCGTCTAATTCTGTATTTATCTTACTGGGGTTGCAATCTTCCTGTATCAATTCTTTCACTACCAGTCGGTTCATGATCAAGTTAACCAGCGATATAAATTTGATCTTCACAACCATTCGCGCAATACCTACCGATATTTTACCACCCTTATAAACTACCACCTGCGGTACGTGGAATAAAGCTGTCTCTAACGTAGCGGTACCTGATGCTACAATCGCGGCATCAGAGTGGCTCAGCAAATCATAAGTTGAATTGAATATGATAGGGATATTTTTGCCGTTCAGATAAGGCTTGTAATAATCAGCATCAAATGATGGCGCTCCCGCTATCACGAATTGATAAAACTTAAAACGTTCGGCAACAGTCAACATATCCGGCAACAGATTCTCTATCTCCTGTTTTCGGCTGCCCGGCAATAAGGCTATAATTTTTTTACCTGTAAAATTATGTTTAACCAGGAAATCGCTTTGAGGGTTAAAAGCGGCAACGGCGTCCAGTAGTGGGTTGCCCACATAGTCCACCTGCATACCCCATTGTTTATAAAAATCAACCTCAAATGGCAGTATGCAAAACAGGTGATCTACTACCCGTTTTATTTTTAATACGCGTTTTTGGTTCCAAGCCCAAACCTTGGGCGATATGTAGAAATTTACCGGTATTCCTTGCTTTTTAGCGTAATCAGCGATCTTTAAATTAAACCCGGGGAAATCTATCAATATCAGAACTTCAGGTTGCCAGGCGGATATATCTGCTTTGCAGGCTTTAAGATTTTTTAAGATAGTGCGTAAATTAACCACTACCTCTAAAAACCCCATAAAGGCCATTTCGGCGTAATGCTTTACCAAAGTGCCCCCTTCGGCTTGCATCAGGTCGCCACCAAAAAAACGGAACTCTGCATGCTGGTCCAGCTTTTTTAGCTCTTTCATTAAATTGGCCCCATGCAGATCGCCCGAGGCCTCGCCGGCTACCAGGTAATATTTCATGTGTTGGGGTGATTTAATGGGGACATGCTATTAAACGTTGAATTTCCAGCTGTGCAGAACAGGTATGGCATGGTGGGCGGTCATATCAAATTGTACCGGTACTACCGATACGTAGTTGTTATCTAAAGCCCATGAGTCGGTGTCCTCGCCATTATCATTTAATTGAAAAACTCCGGTAAGCCAGTAATAGGGGCGTTTGTAAGGGTCCAACCGCTCATCAAATTCCTCAGCCCATTTGGCATTGGCCTGGCGGCAAATTTTTATTCCTTTTATATGCCCGCCTTTGGGGAAGTTTACATTCAACAACGTTGCGGTAGGCATGCCATTCTGTAAAACCTGCAGGGCTATTTCTTTAACGTATTTAACGCAATGACTAAAATCGGCGTGTAATGTGTAATCGTCCAATGAGAAACCTATCGCCGGGATGCCCTCTATCGCGCCTTCAACCGCGGCCGACATAGTGCCGGAATACAATACATTAATGCCATTGTTAAGACCGTGGTTTATACCCGATACACACAAGTCAGGTTTTTTACCTTTAAATATTTTGGTAACGGCTAGTTTAACGCAATCAACCGGAGTGCCCGAGCAGCTGTACATTTCAATACCTTCGTAAACGTCAACAGGATCTAAGCGCAGCGGTTTACCAATGGTAATAGCATGCCCCATACCCGACTGCGGACTGTCAGGCGCTACTACAACCACGCGACCGATCTCTTTCATTACATCCATTAAGGCTTTTATACCCGGGGCAGTAATGCCGTCATCATTCACTACCAGTATGGTGGGTTGGTGCTTTTTCATCGCTGCGAAGTTAGCTATTATTAGAATAAGGTATTATCGCTTTACAAATTACCCAAAAGCACTTTAATATAAATCCCTATATTTAAAGCATATACTTAATCCCGCCTGCATGAAAAAGTTTTTACTTTTTGCCTTCACCGTTATTTCGTTTTCTGCATCGGCACAAACCGCTGCTATTAATACAAGTATAAGCGCCCGGGCTGATGCCCTTAAAGATAAAATTATTGTCTGGCGCCGCGATTTTCACGAGCATCCGGAGTTGGGTAACCGCGAGGTGCGCACCAGCGGTATTATTGCCAAGCATCTGCAATCATTAGGTATAGAAGTTAAAACCGGCGTGGCAACCACAGGCGTAGTAGGAATATTAAAAGGCGATAAGCCGGGCCCGGTTGTGGCGCTACGGGCAGATATGGATGCTTTGCCTGTTGTTGAGCGAACACCGCTGGCATTTGCATCGAAAGTTAAAACACAATATAATGGGCAGGAAGTAGGTGTGATGCATGCCTGTGGACACGATTCGCACATGGCTATTTTAATGGCAGTGGCCGAGGTGCTTTCCGGAATGAAGAAAGATTTGCGTGGAACGGTTAAATTTATTTTTCAACCGGCAGAAGAGGGTACGCCCTTGGGCGAAAAGGGTGGCGCTGAGCAAATGGTAAAAGAAGGCGTGCTTGAAAATCCAAAAGTTGATGTTGTTTTCGGCCTGCATATTAACTCGCAAGTAGAAGTAGGTAGACTCACTTATCGGCCGGGCGGTACCATGGCGGGGGTGAGCGATATGCAAATTATTGTAAACGGCAGATCGGCGCATGGGGCCAGCCCATGGAGCAGTGTAGATCCGGTGCTGGTATCGGCACAAATAGTAAATAATTTG
>NZ_CAMLHX010000036.1 GCF_946479965.1 uncultured Mucilaginibacter sp.
TTTCTGTATAACCTACAGATGCTACTTCAGGGCTGCAGTATGTACAACCGGGGATGTTATTATAATCAAGTGGCTCGGGGTGATGACCTGCAATTTTTTCAACGCAGATAATACCCTCTGCCGATGCTACGTGTGCCAATGCCTGGCCCTTTACAATATCGCCGATAGCGTAAACACCCTCAACGTTGGTTTTGTAAAAATCATCAACCAAAACTTTGCCTTTGTCGGTTTTAACGCCTGCTTCTTCCAGCCCTATGCCTTCAATATTGGTTGATATGCCAACTGCCGATAGCACAATGTCTGCCTCTAACACTTCAGTACCCGCTGCAGTTTTAACATTTACTTTGCAAACCGCGCCGCTGCTATCAACAGATTCAACGTTTGAGCCGGTCATTATATTAATGCCTTGTTTTTTAAGGATGCGGGCCAGTCCCTTTGAAACTTCTTCGTCCTCTAACGGAACAATGTTATCCAGATATTCAACAACGGTAACTTTGGTGCCAATTGAGTTGTAGAAATAAGCAAACTCAATACCTATAGCGCCCGATCCCACCACGATCATTGATTTTGGTTGCTTAGGCAACACCATAGCCTGGCGATATCCAATTACCTTGGTGCCGTCTTGTTTAAGGTTAGGCAGTTCGCGCGAGCGGCCGCCGGTGGCCAATATTATATGTTTGGCGCTATATTCTTTAACGCCATCATTCCCTTTTACTTCAACAACGCCCTTACCTTTAAGGCGGCCAAAACCTACCAATACGTCAATTTTGTTTTTCTTCATTAAAAACTGAACGCCTTTGCTCATACCATCGGCTACGCCGCGGCTTCTTTTAATAACCGCTTCGAAATCTACCTCGCCCGGGTTGTTTATTTTGATGCCATAATCGGCGGCATGATTTATATATTCAAACACCTGCGCACTTTTTAATAAAGCTTTGGTGGGGATACAGCCCCAGTTTAGGCAAATGCCACCCAGAGATTCTTTTTCGACTACAGCGGTTTTTAAACCCAGTTGGGAGGCGCGTATAGCGGCTACATAACCACCCGGACCGGACCCTATTACAATTACATCGTAGTTCATATCAGCGTATGTTCGTTTAAATTTTGGAAAGCCAAAGCTAACTAAAAGGCCTGAAAGCAAAAAACACCTTCTATCTATTTATATCATAATATTATCATATATAAGCGGCTGTAAAATCTACTATTTACATGGATTAACTAAATGTTAAAAATCTATATTTTGCTGCTATATTTTCATTATTTCAATCATATTTTTTGATGTGTTGTTAATTTTAGTATTAAATGTTGATAAAAACATAATAACATTTGGCATTAATTAACATGAATTTAATATAAGCAAAGGTTTATGTATCTATCTTTGTGCCGGTTTAGAATCCACATTATTCACAGTTTAAAAAACAAAGAACAAGCATGAGAAAGTATTTACTTTTATTAGTTATGGCTGTTTTTACTACTGCTGCCGCACTTGCGCAGGTTACTACCAGTAGTATAACAGGTACAGTTAAAGACGCCAAGGGTCTTGCTTTGCCTGGTGCCACAATCAAAGCTACGCATGAACCATCCGGCACTGTTTATGCAGTTGCTACCAACTCAGATGGCTATTACAACATCCCCGGCATGCGCGTAGGCGGGCCTTACACTGTTGAAGTTACTTTCATCAGCTATTCCAAACAAAGTTATAGTGGTATTACACTGCAACTCGGTCAGTCTTATCTTTTAAATGCTGAGCTTGCCGAAGCCGGTACCGAATTAAAAACAGTTAACATTACCGGCGCTAAAAAAAGAATTGTAACTGCTAAGCTGGGCGCCAGCACCAACGTTAACCGTGCCCAATTGGCTACGTTGCCAACGTTTTCTCGTAGCATTACAGATTTTACCCGTTTAACTCCGCAAGCTAACGGAGGAACCGGTTTCGCTGGTCGCGATGCTCGTTTTAACAGTGTAACGGTTGACGGCGCTAACCTTAATAACACTTTTGGTACCTCCAGCGATTTATTGCCTGGTGGTGGTGCACAACCGGTTTCAATTGAAGCTTATGACGAGATCTCGGTTAACATTGCTCCATTTGACGTTCGTCAGTCGGGCTTTACAGGTGCAGGTATTTATGCGACTACCAAAAGTGGTACCAATACTTTCCATGGCTCTGCTTATGGTTTCTACAGAAACCAGTCATTCAACGGTACGCGTATTGGCGACAATGACCTTAGCCTTCAAAATGCTAAATCAACTTCTAAAACTTACGGCTTCACTTTAGGCGGCCCAATAATTAAAAACAAATTGTTCTTTTTTGCTAACTACGAGAAAGAAGTTTCTACCACCCCCGGCATTAACTTTTCGCCAAAAGGTGGTTCAGGTTTAGGTACTGTAGCAGCTACTACAGTTGGCGATCTTCAAAAAGTTTCTGATTACTTAAAAAGTAAGTTCGGTTATGAAACCGGTGGTTACGATAACTTCCCTGCTTTTCAACCAAAAAATACGAAAGCTTTAATCCGTTTTGATTATAACATTAACGATAAAAACAAGCTGACAGTTAAGTATAGCTATTTAAAAGCAACAAGCGATCAGACAGTAAACAACTCAAGCACGCCAAATAATGCCGCTTACAGTGTTACCGGCGCTAACGGCTCGCCTCTTTCTCGTGCCAGCGGTGGTTTGGTTAATAACCGTTATAGCAACAGATCTATTGCTTTTGAGAACTCTAACTACGGCTTTTTAAACAAAGTACACACCGGTACTGTCGAGTTGAACAGCACTATCAACCCTAAGATGTCAAACCAGTTACTGGTAACTTTTAAAAAGTACGGTAACCCACGTACTACCAAAGGCGAAACTTTTCCAACTATTGATATTTATAATGGTGCGGGTGATAACTACATTACCGCGGGTTCTGACCCATACACCAAATACAACGACGTAATTGATAACACAACCACTTTGTATGATAACTTTACCTATTATGCCGGTAAACACACTTTAACAGGTGGTATTAGCTATGAGTATCAAAAAGTAGGTAACGCCTTTATGCCGGGCGCTGCAGGCTCATATATCTACAATAGCCTTGACGATTTTTTAACTGACAAAGCGCCGGTACAGTTTACTTATAACTACTCATTGCTTCCCGGTCAGGATAAGGTGTTCTCTGCTAACCTTCGTATAGGTACTATCAGCCTTTACGCTCAGGATGAGTATAACGTAAGCCCTAACTTTAAGTTCACTTACGGTTTACGGGCAGATAAATCTATCTACCTTGAAAATCCTGTTGAAAACCCTCAGTTAACTGCGCTGCAATTCCCTGATCCAAATTCAAACACAGGCGCTTTAATGAGCTATAACTCGGGCGTGTGGCCAAAATCAAGCTGGATGCTTTCTCCACGCATAGGTTTCCGTGCAAGCTTCCTTGACGACAAATCTTTAGTAGTACGTGGTGGTATGGGTATATTTAGCGGACGTGTCCCTTATGTATTCTTAACTAACATACCTTCTAATAGCGGTATGTATAACTTTGGCGGTGTAGCTACTACATCTCAGCTTGCTAACATAAAATTAGTAAAAGACCCAAGCACTTATGCCAGCCTGTTCCCGCAATCAGCAGGTACAGCTTACCAATCTGCCAGCGTAGTGATTGACAAGAATTTTAAATTCCCTCAGGTATTCCGTGTAAACTTAGGTATTGATAAAAACCTGGGTAACGGTTACAGTGCAACTATTGAAGCGTTATACACCAAAGACATTAACGCGGTACGTATGCGCAACGTAAACTTGAAAAACCCAACCGGAACTATACAGGAAGGCGAATACACACGTGCGCGTTATGTAGGTACAGGTACTGCCACCACTGCAGCCGGCTTTACCAGCGTAGGTGTAACAACACAAGATCGTAACATCTATCCAAACAACCCTGCTCTGTCTGTGATCGCGTTAGAAAACACTAACAAAGGTTACGCAGCCTCTTTAACTGCACAGTTAACTAAATCATTTGACAGCGGTTTCAACGCATCGGTAGCGTATACTTATACTGTAGCTAAAGAAGCTTTTTCAACTGTAGGTACTACAGCAACTAACGTTTGGACCTCAACCCCTAATGTTGGCACTTCAAATGATGTAGAATTGGGTAACACAGCGTTTGTGGTTCCTCACCGTGTTATCGGTTCGGTGTCGTACAAATTCAATTACCTTGATCATGGTGCAACCTCAATTGGCTTATTCTACCAGGGGTCGGCTCAGCTATCTACCAACGGTGGATATAGCTACACCATTCAGGGCGATTTGAACGGTGATGGTAACGCATCAACAGATTTGATGTATATCCCAAACAGGGCCAGCGAAATTACCTTTCTGCCTTATACAGCAACTGTTAATGGTGTAGCATATACCTACTCGTCTCAGCAACAATCTGCAGCGTTTGAGCAATTTGTAAACAATACACCCTACCTAAAAGAGCGCAGAGGTAAATATGCAGAAAGAAATGGTGCTTACTACCCATGGTATAACCGTATAGATGCAGATATTAAACAAGAGTTCTATATCATGTCGGGCGGTATGAAACATACTTTACAGATCAGTGCTACCATCATCAACCTACCTAACTTGTTAAACAATACCTGGGGTATTCAAAAACAAGCTACTACCATGCAGCCTTTGGCGCTTGTTGGTGTTGATGCAAACGGTAACGCCGCTTATAACATGCGTCAGTTAAACGGATCGCTGATCAATACTCCGTTCCAAAATGTTAATACTACAGGTACAACCTGGAGTGCGTTATTAGGCGCGAGATATAGCTTCTAATCATAAGTGTATAATTGTAAAACAATAAAAGAAACGAAAATGAAAAAATATATAACCATCGTTTTTATGGCACTCATGACATCAGTGATGTTCTCGTGCAAAAAAGATGCTGACGTTGCCGGAACCGAAGCAAAGCTTCCTGCAATTCAATTAAGCAGCCTTGGATACAACCAACTTAGTCCGTTTACCATTGCAGCTGTTAGCGCCACGCCTACAACACCGGCTACTGTAGCTACCATCCTGCAGGTTTATTTTGGTGCTACTACTACTAACAAAAACCCGGGAAAATTCACACTGGAGTTTTTTGAGGGTACATCTATTTCAGGAACAGCTGTACCCGTAAAAACGGTAACTTTCAGCACGTGGAATGGTAAAGATGACACCTCTGTAGGTACTACTACCAACCATACTATAACTTACACTTTACAGCCTACTACTTACCAAAACACCAAGGTTTATGGTGGTAATATGCTGATAAAGTTAGGGCTGCTTGGTTTAACCGCAGGCAAAACCTATTCAGTTAGAGCTACTGCTTACACTGATGATGGTAAAACATCTGTATTATCACAAACTTCATTCTTTAAAACTATATAAGGTTTATAAAGGGATAAAAATAAAACCCCCGGTGCAACGCGCATCGGGGGTTTTATTTTTAGGTTTATGTTGTTGCATACTATATATTATAATTGTTATTACATAACCCATTTATTTTCAGGTGTTTAATTAAAAAAACGTGAAGATAGTATTATAAAACGTGAAGATATTGGTGTTGCAAAGTGTTCACGTTTAAACATTTAATATCCTTAAGATATTAATAATCAGATACGTGCAAAAAAGAGTGTTGCAAGTGTTGCAAAGTGTTGTATATATTTCTGCAACACCACCTTAACGGTTAATAAAGTAGGTGTAACCTTAATTGTAAACAAACTCCCCAAACTCAGATGTAACCGTTACCTGCTTTTTATCCGCAGCCTCAACGCGACCGATGATCTGCGCGTCGATACCAAAGCTTTTTGATATAGCGATCAGGTCATCAGCAATATCAGCGGAAACGTAGAGCTCCATACGGTGGCCCATATTAAACACCTTGTACATTTCCTGCCAGCTGGTTTGTGATTCTTCCTGTATCAGCTTAAACAACGGCGGAATAGGGAAGAGGTTATCTTTTACAATATGCAACCCCTCAACAAAATGAAGCACCTTGGTTTGGGCACCGCCGCTGCAATGCACCATGCCATGTATCTGGCTGCGGTATCCGTCAAGTATCTGTTTTATAACCGGCGCGTAGGTACGGGTAGGGGATAGAACCAGTTTACCGGCTGTAATGGTTTGCCCGTTGCCAATATATATCAGGTCTGTAAGTTGTTTACTGCCTGAGAAGATCAGATCATACGGCACTGCCGGATCATAAGCTTCAGGGTATTTATTGGCGATGCTCTTATTAAACACATCATGACGTGCAGAGGTCAGTCCGTTTGAGCCCATACCGCCGTTATATTCTTTTTCGTAATTAGCTTGCCCATACGATGCCATCCCCACAATAACATCACCCGCCTGAATGGTATGGTTGCTGATCACCTTGCTGCGTTTCATGCGGCAGGTTACAGTCGAGTCTACTATTATAGTACGCACCAGGTCGCCCACATCAGCGGTTTCGCCGCCTGTTGAGTAAATACCAATTCCCGCTTCGCGCAGTTCAGTTAGTATTTCTTCGGTGCCGTTAATTATAGCGGCTATAACCTCGCCCGGAATCAGATTTTTGTTTCTGCCGATGGTGGATGATAGTAAGATGTTATCGATAGCGCCCACACAAAGCAGGTCGTCAAGGTTCATTATTATAGCATCCTGCGCAATGCCTCTCCAAACAGAAATGTCGCCGGTTTCGCGCCAGTAGGTGTACGCTAATGATGATTTTGTTCCCGCGCCATCGGCATGCATAATATTGCAAAACTGCTCATCGCCGGTTAAAATGTCCGGTACAATTTTGCAAAACGCCTGCGGATACAGGCCCTTATCAATGTTTTTTATAGCGTTGTGTACATCATCCTTAGAGGCCGAGACGCCCCTTTGATCATATCTTTGCGAAGAAGTCATGGGCAAATATACTGCTTAAAACTAGTTTGCACAGCCAAAAATACTTAGTTTTGCAATTCCTATGGTTCTTCCCGTCATTGTTAAGAAAAGCAGCGCTGTTGTTAGAGGGCATTTAAAAGCCGCGTACGATAGAGTAAACAACAGGCAATTTAAAAGAAACTTACTGCAGGCCATCCCATTTTGGATAGCATCAGTAATAACCGGCTTGATAGCGGTCGTATATGCAAAATTGTTTCTATTAGCCGAAGGCGTAACCCACTTCATATTTAAGTATAATGCCCGGCTGATATTCATTTTAACACCGGTCTGTTTTGTAGTGGCTTGGTGGCTGGTAAAAAAATACGCTCCTTACGCACGTGGCAGCGGTATACCACAGGTGGCTGCAGCGCTTGAAATAACCAACCCAAACAATGAAAAAGCTGTTGACAAGCTGCTAAGCGTTCGCATAATAATTGTCAAGGTTTTTTCAAGCCTGATAATGGCCGTGGGCGGCGCGGCCATAGGTCGCGAAGGGCCAACCATACAAATAGCTGCTACCGTTTTCCGCAAGGTAAATGACGTTTTACCTGCCTGGTGGCCAAAAATTGCCAAAAGCAATGTTATAGTAGCCGGTGCCGCTGCAGGTTTAGCCGCCGCATTCAATACGCCGCTCGGTGGGATAGTTTTTGCTATTGAAGAACTTACTAAAACGCACTTCAGTTATTTTAAAACCGCCATATTCTCATCCGTTATTATTGCCGGTTTAACCGCGCAGGGAATGGTAGGCCCCTATCTTTATTTAGGTTATCCAAAAATTGGCGACTTGTCTGCACTGGTTTTTGTGGTTGTTATTTTAGTTGCTGTACTAGCGGGTTTAGCCGGGAGTGTTATGGGAAAAATTATACTTGGGCTATTTAAATGGAAAAAGAGGTTAAAGTTTAACTATCAACTGGCTTTATACGCGGCGGTATGCGCTGTAATTTTTGCCGGTCTGGCTTTTTTTATTGATGCCGGTATATTGGGGTCGGGAAAAGATCTTATGGTGCGTACGTTGTTTGAAAGTGATAAGCATGTAACGTGGTATACACCCTTGCTCCGAATTATTGGTCCTGTTCTTTCGTTTACCGCAGGTGGGGCAGGAGGTATCTTCGCGCCGGCCCTGAGCGCGGGTGCGGGCATTGGCGCTCAGGTATCCGACTGGTTCAGTTTAGGTGAATCTGACACCAATATGCTGGTGCTTGCCGGTATGGTTGGCTTTCTTACCGGTATAACCCGTTCACCCTTTACTTCGGCCATACTGGTGCTTGAGATGACGGACAGGCACAATGTGATATTCCATTTGATACTGGCAGGCATGGTAGCAAGCCTGGCTGCATTGCTGGTAGATAAGCATTCTTTTTATGATCATATGAAAAACCAATATATCCGTGAGCTGGCCGAAGATAACAAGATCATTAAAGACAAACGGGATATGGAAACAGAGCCTTTACAATAGCTGCTTTTATGATAGCTTTATTATCAATCCAATAACGGCGGCAATTAATATTACGTAAGGCTCCTGTAGTTTCTTTATGTAGATTAGAGCAACTATAGTTACAATAGCAATTATGGCGGTAACTATATCAACGATAGAACGCGTTGCAATTACAATTACCGACCCTACCAATGCACCTACCACCGCTGCGGTTATACCCTCAACAAAAGCCTTTATACTTGTGTTTTTAGCTATCTTTTTAAAAGATGGTGCAAGGGCGACGGTAAATAAGTAACAAGGTAAAAATGTCGCCAAAGCAGCTACGCAGGCTCCCGGAAAGCCCGCAACAAGGTATCCTATAAATGCCACGGTAATTACAACCGGACCCGGCGAGATCATGGCTACTGCTACAGCATCAACAAACTGATGCTCGTTTAACCAGCCGTATTCGGTAACAACGCCGCCATGTAAAAAAGGGACAATTGCCAATCCGCTGCCAAAAACAAAAGCGCCTGCTTTTAAGAAAAACAAGGCAATTTCCTGTAAAATACCTGGTTTATAATCCCAAAATCCTAAACCTGTTAAAATAATGCCCGGTGCAGCAACTGGTTTTTTAAGCCAGGCGGGCGGGGCCTTTACCAGCATATAAATTAAACCGCAAATAATAAAAAGTAATATTTCTTCCCTTTGTGTAACTACAGTAATAATTACAGCCATCAGATAAAATAACCACAATAACCATTTGGATCTGAACGCAGCAACTTCCAATTTCCCTACAGATTTTATGGTGAGTTTATAGGCGCTAAGCGATATTATGCCAATAACGGCCGCACCCACACCATAAAATACAGCCTGCATCCACGCCAGGCCGCCGTACATTTGATAAGCGACGCCCAGCAATACCACCATAATAAATGATGGTATAACAAAAGCAAGGCCTGTAAGCGTAGCGCCAATAAGCCCGTGATTTAAAAACCCTATATAAATGCCTAATTGCGCCGCCAGCGGACCGGGTGCCAGCTGAGCCAATGCAAGGCCTTCTTTATATTCTTCCTCGGTTAGCCATTTTTTATTTTCAACCAGGTCGCGGTGCATGTAACCCACAAGGGCTACTGGTCCGCCAAAGCCCCAGGTACCGAGTTTTAAAAAATACAAGGTGATATTGGCAAGGGAATATTTTATTGCAGTGCTGTTGCTCATTGTGCAATAGTAAGTAAGCGCGGCTTAAGCAAATAGAATAAATTTAACCATTTGTATCCTTTTTACTTTTTAGCAGATCTTTCTTATAAACTGAAGGATTTTTACCCGTGTGTTTTTTAAAAATGCGGTTAAAATGGCTCTGATCTGAAAAACCGGTTAAATAAGCTATCTCTGTAAGCGAATAGTCAGAGGTACCCATTAGGTTAATGGCTTTTTCTATTCGCAATTTGCGGATGTACTCACCAAACGTTAGATCGTCAAAATATTTGGAAAACTCTCTGGAAAGATAAGCGGGATTAATTTCCAGTTCTTCTGACGCTTTTTGTAATGTAAGCGCCATGTTGGTATCAACCTGGTCCTGAATAATAGACCTGAGCTCTTTCGCCCAATCGGGTGTTTTTTTGTCTTTACCGATGTAAGTATTTAGTGCCTGCAATAACAGTTGTTCTGTTGGGTTTTGAGTATGTTTAAGCTGATACAGGTGTTTTGCCCAGCTGTACAACCCATCGTAAATAGTAATTCCAAATTTCAATAGCTCCTGGTCATCAGCAAAATTGTAGGAGAGGCCTGAAAATATAGCTTCTAATCCGGCAGATTGAGGCGTAATATCATGCCTGTCTGTATCCGCTCCGCGTACAATTGCTGCAATACGGTTTAGGGCCGGGTCTTTTAATTTGTGTTTTTTTATGATGTAATCAAACGTACATTGGTCCTTATAATGGCTGTATTCTGTCCCGGCCACATCAAAGGGTATTGCATTAAGTTTTGAGGCGGTTGTGAGCACTTCATCAACCGGAACATAAATTATCTCGGCATCTGCATCTATAAACCGCTTTATTAGCCAGGGGCAGGCAATCCTATCAATTTTGGGTTTTTCGCGGGTTATCCACTTCATTTTATAAAGCTAAATACTTCAACATAAAAAAAGCGATCAATCAGATCGCTTTTCATTCTTTAATCGGTTGTACTATCTAACAAATAGCAATTCCCTGAATTTTGGCAACGGCCAAATGCCATCATCAATTATTTGCTCCAGCTTGTCAACGTGATAGCGGATAGGCTGGAAAAAGCTTTTTACTTTTTCATCATAAGCAATTGCCTTCTCGCGCACATCTTCAATTTTATTTGCTTTTTTGCGTTCATCAACCATTTGCTCAACATTTGATTTGATAAAGTTAACATGTTCAGCAATTTGCTTAATTATACTAAGCTGCACCTGGTAAGTTGACGCATCAAGCCCCAGTTCCTTAAGTCCACAAGCATTTTCCACTAATTTGGTTTGGTAAGTTAATGCTGCCGGGATAATAATATTAATTACCATATCGCCAATAACACGGGCCTCTATCTGTAATTTTTTATAGAAACTCTCCAGTAATATTTCGTGCCTTGCATGAGCCTCGCGACGGGTAAATACGCCGGTTTCGGCAAACAACAACTCCGATTTTTCAGTAATCATTGCATCCAGCGCCTTTGGCGTGGTGCGAATGTTAGCTAAGCCGCGCGCTTCTGCTTCTTTCTCCCACTCGTCGCTGTAACCGTTGCCTTCAAATCTGATAACCTTAGACTCTTTGATGTATTTTTTGATCACCATTAATAAGGCCACATCTTTTTTCTCGCCCTTCTTTAATAGCTTATCTACATCATGCTTAAATTTCTTAAGCTGATCAGCTACTATCATATTAAGCACCGTCATAGGGCTGGCTGAATTAGCCGATGATCCTACGGCGCGCAACTCAAACTTGTTGCCGGTAAATGCAAATGGCGAGGTACGGTTACGGTCGGTATTGTCCTTCAATATTTGTGGTATTTTAGGGATACCCTGCCATAACATGGCATCGTCTTTTATTTTTTTGCTGATGCGCGATGTTTCTATCTCATCCAACAGATCGCTCAACTGTGTACCTAAAAATATAGAGATAATAGCCGGAGGCGCTTCGTTGGCACCCAGGCGATGGTCGTTATTAACAGATGCTATTGAGGCCCGCAGCAGATCAGCATGCTCATAAACCGCCTTTATTGTGTTTACAAAAAAGGTAAGGAACATCAGGTTGTTTTTAGGCGTTTTGCCTGGCGATAACAGGTTCTTGCCGGTATTGGTTATCATTGACCAGTTGTTGTGCTTGCCCGATCCGTTTATGCCCTCGTAAGGTTTTTCATGCAATAACACCTGGAAATTGTGCTTTTTGGCAACACGATCCATAATGTCCATTAACAACTGGTTATGGTCAATGGCCAGATTTATCTCTTCATATATCGGCGCGCATTCAAATTGCGATGGCGCTACTTCGTTATGGCGCGTTTTTAACGGGATGCCTAATAATAAGGCTTCGGTTTCCATATCCTGCATAAAGGCGTAAGCCCTGCTCGGTATCGAACCGAAATAATGATCTTCTAATTGTTGGTTCTTTGCTGACATGTGTCCGAATAATGTGCGACCTGTCAAATAAAGATCTGGCCTTGCATTGAACAGCGCACTGTCAACCAAAAAATATTCCTGCTCTATTCCTAATGATGCATTAACTTTTTCAACGCTTTTATCAAAATAGTGGCAAACATCAACCGCGGCTTTGTCAAGCGCGTTTACCGCTTTTAATAATGGAACCTTATAGTCAAGTGCTTCGCCTGTATATGATACAAACACAGTAGGTATACATAAAGTACGTGCCATTAAGAAGGCGGGAGAGGAGGGGTCCCATGCAGTATAACCACGTGCCTCGAAAGTATTTCTAATACCCCCGCTCGGGAAACTTGATGCATCGGGCTCTTGCTGGGCCAGTGCATCGCCCGAGAATACCTCAATTGCGCCGCCATCAGAAGTAGGCTCAAAAAACGCGTCGTGCTTTTCGGCAGTGGTACCGGTAAGTGGCTGAAACCAGTGGGTATAGTGGGTAGCACCTTTGGCAATTGCCCATGATTTCATGGCAGTGGCTACGTGCTCAGCCATATCACGCTGTATGGGTTCGCCTTTTTCAATCGCTGTAATAATACTTTGGTAAGCGTCTTTTGACAGAAAATCTTTCATTTTCTGCATATCAAAAACATTGGCGCCGTAGTAGTCGGATATCTTTTGAGAAGGCACCTTTACATCAGGCGTTGTTCTGGTAAGCACAGCTTCCAGGGCATGAAATCTAATATTGGGCATAATTTGCTTTTACGATTGGTTTTTAAATCAAAATTAGAATTATCATTTAAAATATCGCCTAAATTTTTAAGTAATAAATTTTATAAGGCCCAGGATAACGCCTGATAATTAAAATACAACATGCCGGTTTGCAATTTTTTATCAATTCCGAAGGGATTTTACGCAAAATTCTCGTTTTGTAAATAAAATCGCATTAAGTAATATTTTAATGTTTTATAAGCGAATTTTTGTTTTATATACTCGGTATTCTCATTTTTAATATGTTTTCTATTGAAAATAATTGCTAATCACATAAATATATTGGTGTTTTATTACAAATGTTTGGTAATATTTATGTGTTTTTTAATTTTTTTTATCATTTTCCTTGTTTTTAACAAAATACATACATACTTTTATGAAAATTCTAACAAACTAAACTTATAAATACTAATTATTTAAAAAAATAGGCTAAATTTTAAATAAAGTCATTTTAAATAATCAAGTATTCAAGGTAAAAGGAGTTTTAATTTTAGATTTAACATAAAAAAAACAACTTACTAACGATTTAATCAATTAATTATCATCAAACACTTATCAAATTAATCATCATGAAAAAAATCTTACTTTTATCATTGATCGCTTTGGGAACATTTACGGCACAAGCTACCAGCTTTGGTACAACCCGTGAATTAACTATGGCTGTTGACACAGGCGACACCCCTTTAACTATTTCGGGTTCGGTTGACGCGTACTACAAATACGATTTCGCTAAATCAAGTCAGCTTGGAACCAGCTTCGCTACTGATCACAATTCATTCTCGATCGGTATGGTTGACATTGCTTTAAAGAAAACAACCGGTAAAACATCATTTGTTGGTGAAGTTGCTTTCGGCCCACGCGGACAAGAGCAATCAATATTGCCAGGTGCAGCAGGCGACTCATACCACATACAAAACTTATATGTAAATTTTGCCGCTACAGACGCGTTAACTTTTACAATGGGTTATATGGCAACATTTGTTGGTTATGAAGTAATTAGCCCTGTTGGCAACTTCAACTACTCTACTTCTTACATGTTCACTAACGGTCCGTTCCAAAATGCTGGTTTTAAAGCTACTTACGCTTTCTCATCAAAAGCAAGCTTAATGGCTGGTGTATTTAACGACGGATGGAACGCTTATACCTCTGCCGGTAAAATAGACAACTTCGGTGCTCAATTATTCGTATCTCCGGTTGAAGGTTGGAACGCGTATTTAAACGTTCTAACAGGTCCTTCTGCTGGAACTGAGTTCGACCTTACAACTGCTTATCAGGTAACAAGCGCCTTTAAATTAGGTTTAAACGCTGCTGATTACACATTGCCAAACACAGCCGGTAAAGGTGGTTTCACAGGTGTTGCATTATATCCTCAGTTAGCAGTTTCATCAGGCGTAACCTTAGGTTTACGTGGTGAGTACTTCAAAGCTAAAAACACTGTAGCTACTTACAGCAAAATAGCTCCGGGGGAATCTGTAACTGCAGTAACAGCTACAGCTAACATCAAATCTGGCAACTTAACCATCATCCCTGAATTCAGAATTGATAATGGTTCAGCAAAAGCTTTTATGGACAAAGCCGGCTTGCCAACTAAAAAAGCAGCTCAAGCTTTATTAGCTGTTGTTTATTCCTTCTAATATTTGATAGGTATATAATTGTTTGCAAAGGCCGCCTCAAAAGGGCGGCTTTTGTTTTATATTTACAATATGAAAAAAATAGTACTAGCTATAATCTGCATTGTTTTTAAGGTTGCTACAGCTTCTGCACAGGCAGATTCGCTGGTGATTGATGAGAATAACAAATACATATATTACCAGGTAGTTGCACAGCCGGCTTCTTCTGCCGATAGCTTGCAGGCCCGTGCAATGCGGTTTGCAAAAAAGGCTTTTGCTACCGCCAAGCTAAAGTTTAAAGATGCTGATAAAGGTACCATCCATGCCACAGGCGGCGTATTGGTGGCCAAAAAATCATCTGTAGCTATGCACGAGGATGCTCGTATTGATTATACTATGACCATCGAAGTAAAAGATAACCGTTACCGTTACTGGTTTACCGATTTTGTGATAGTCCCTTACCAACGTGATCGCTTCGCCAATTTCGTACCCGAAAGCGGAAAAGATGTAGCCCTTGAAAAAGGACTATCTATTCTTTCAAAAAAAGACTTTGATGGTTACACTGCTAAGCTATTGGCTAATATTAAAGGTATAGGCAATACATTCACAACTTATATGAAAACTCCGGTTGCTCCTGTAAAAAAGGAAGTGAAGAAAGCGGCTATACCGGCTACGAACTGGTAGGGAGGAGGGATGCATACTATTGTGAAACTTTTTTATTTGCTTCTTTTTGTTTCTATAGACATATTACTATACTTAAGATTAGTTAAGAAAAATGCAGTAGTTCATGAGTGGGTGATAATCTCGGTGAGTATTTTAATTGTTACAATTTCGATTCATCTGCCTAGCTTCAAAATACCTTATCTTATGGATTGGGATAACTTTGCGCCACTCTTCGCAATGGTGATACAATTGGTAATAGCGTATTACATGACCTTGTTTATGATTCGCAGGGTAGAGAGATCAGCGATGGATCCAAATCTTAAAACGTATCCTATTAAGTTGTTGTCTATAGTAAATAAAGGGATATTCTTTCTATTCATGATTGTGCACTCAATAAACATACTTGCATGGCGCTGATCATATAATTCCCCAAAAAACGCCGCTTTCACGCAGAATTTTATCAAATTTTTATTGTAAGAGCGTATTTGATGTAAATGGCCCATTTTATTAAAGGCAGTTTCATTACAAATATTATAACTAAATATTTAGTTTAATGCTCGAAATGTATTGAAAATGCAATAATGTTGCAATAATACTAAAATGCAATAATGTTGCAACAAGTTGGATTTAGGACTCGTTTTAATAGTAAATTAGAATACGTTTTTAACAGTCAATCTAAATTCAATCAATATGCTTATCTCAAACTTCAATTTGTACAAGAGCGAGTGGCTCGACCTTGTATTCGACAAACGTAACAAAGAGTACGGTGCCTACAACATCAGGCAACATTACGCAGAAAATTTAAGCCGGGCCTTGCTCATCTCGGTTGTAGTGGTGGTAGGCGGGGCCGTCGCGCTTGGCGCGGCAATTAAGGTGGAACCGAAAATTACCGATCCTGACAGGGTAGTTGCTGTGGTGGATATTATGCCGCCATCCGCTCCACCTAAAAAAGAAGAGCCTGTAAAAGCGGAATTAGAAAAACCCAAAGCTGCCGAGCCAATAAAAACCAAACAGTTTGTACAAATGGTAGTAACTGACAATCCCGTAGAGATTGATCCGCCATCACTTCCTGAACTGGCACATGTAGCCGTAGGGTCGCAAAATAATGAAGGCCCGGCCAACGGACCGATCAACGCCCCCGTTGAACCCAGTACAGCCAGCGGGCCCGGTGGGGACATGACTGAAAGCGACGCTATTCATTCAACAGGTGTTTTAAGTGTTTTACCCGCCCCTGTAGGCGGCGACGAAGCCTGGACAAAGTTCCTGAAAAAGAACCTTCGTTACCCTGAACAAGCGGTTGATGCTGAAAAAAGTGGTAAGGTTTGGATAAGCTTTGTTATTGAAAAGGACGGAAAATTAACTGATATAAAAGTGTTGCGCGGCCCCGGTTACGGCATGGACGATGAAGCTCTCCGCGTGTTGAAAAAAGCACCGGCCTGGACTCCCGGCATACAACACGGCAAACCGGTGAGAGTAGCATTTACATTGCCTATTAATTTTTCGCTCGGTAATTAAACTGAAAGGATAAAGGTAAGAAGCAGGAAGCGGCCGGGTTGGTTCGGGTTGTGTAATTGGGTCGCTTCTCTTTTTGCCTTTATCTTTTTAATAGAGTTGCGCAACAACCCCCTTCTGCAACTACTACTGCTACTGCTACTGCAACTACCCCAACCTGCTCCCCGCCAAAACCTTTTACCTTTTACCTTTCACGTTTGCCCTTAAATACCTACTTTTGGGCTTCCTTTCAAAACACATAATAAAATTGGAGACTCAGGAACTTACCACCGTTGAAACAGCCAAAGAACTTGGCCTACAATCTCAGGAATTTGACCGCATAAAAGAAATATTGGGCCGTACGCCTAACTTTACCGAGCTATCTATCTTCTCGGTAATGTGGAGCGAGCATTGCTCTTATAAAAACTCTATCACCTGGCTTAAAACCTTGCCTAAAGATGGTCCGCGGATGCTGGCCAAAGCAGGCGAGGAAAATGCAGGCCTGGTTGACTTAGGCGATGGTATAGGCTGCGCTTTCAAAATAGAATCGCACAACCACCCATCAGCTTTAGAGCCTTATCAAGGTGCTGCTACCGGTGTTGGTGGTATAAACCGCGATATTTTTACCATGGGTGCACGCCCTATCGCGCAGCTAAACTCACTGCGTTTTGGCGATCTGACCCAAGATCGTACTAAATGGCTGGTTAAGGGCGTAGTAAAAGGCATTGGTGATTATGGTAATGCCTTTGGTATTGCAACCGTTGGCGGAGAGTTATTCTTTGACGATTGCTACAATGTTAATCCGCTGGTTAACGCTATGTCTGCCGGTATTGTAAAGGCGGGCGAAACTGTTTCTGCAACATCATACGGTGTTGGCAACCCGGTTTACATAGTAGGTTCGGCAACAGGTAAAGATGGTATCCATGGCGCGGCTTTCGCGTCAAAAAATATAACTGAAGACTCTATAAATGATTTACCGGCTGTACAGGTAGGTGATCCTTTCCAGGAGAAATTATTGTTGGAGGCTACGCTTGAGGTGATAAAAACAGGCGCTGTTGTAGGTATGCAGGATATGGGCGCTGCGGGTATTATCTGCTCCAACTCAGAAATGTCTGCCAAAGGCGAACATGGCATGAAGATCAATCTGGACGCCGTGCCAACCCGTCAGCCTAACATGAAACCATTTGAGATCCTGTTATCCGAGTCTCAGGAGCGTATGCTTATTGTAGTTCATAAAGGTCGTGAGAAAGAAGTTGAAGCTGTTTTTGATAAATGGGATCTTAACTGCGCCATTATAGGCGAGGTTACCGATACCAAACGCCTGCATTATTATGCAAATGGCGAATTGGTGGCTGATGTGCCTGCTGACGATTTGGTTTTAGGTGGCGGCGCGCCGGTTTATGAGCGCGAATACCGCGAACCGGCTTATTACGCAGAATACCAAAAATTCAAAATTGAGGACGTTCCTCAACCCGAAAACTTAATAGATGTTGCCGAGCATTTGATCTCGCATCCAAATATTGCTTCTAAACGTTGGGTTACTGATCAGTACGACTCAATGGTAGGCGTGGCCACCATGACCACCAACCGCCCTTGCGATGCTGCTGTAGTCAACGTCATCGGAACAGACAAAGCCATTGTTTTAACAGTGGATTGTAACTCGCGCTATGTAAACGCAGATCCACAGAAGGGTACAGCAATTGCCGTTGCCGAAGCTGCACGTAATATTACCTGCGCAGGCGGCGAACCTGTGGCTATTACCAACTGTTTAAACTTTGGTAACCCATACGTGCCTGAGGTTTATTGGCAGTTTGTCGGCGCTATCAAGGGCATGGGCGAAGCTTGTACCAAGTTTGAAACACCTGTTACCGGTGGTAACGTTAGTTTCTACAATCAATCGTCTGACGAAGGCCCCGTATTCCCTACGCCAACCATTGGTATGTTGGGTGTAATGGATGATGTGACCAACATCATGACGGCCGACTTTAAACAGCCGGATGACCTGGTATACCTGATAGGCGAGTCTGTAAATGATATCGCTTCTTCACAATACTTAGCGTCTTATCATAAAATATCAGCTTCTCCGGCACCATATTTTGATCTGGATAAAGAGTATGCCATGCACCAGGTGGTGAAGCAACTTATCCAACATAAAATGATCCAGTCGGCGCATGATGTTGCTGATGGTGGCTTGTTTATAACATTGGTTGAGTCGTCTATGCCAAACGGATTGGGCTTTGATATATCATCAGATAACGGCGTACGTAAAGACGCTTTCTTATTCGGCGAAGCGCAGGGTAGGGTAGTGGTTAGCGTTGCCCCGGCAGACCAGGAACGTTTTGTAGAAATGATGGCCACCAGCGAAGTTGAGTTTAGCTATTTAGGCACCGTTAGCAACGGCTACATGCATGTTGATGAGCAATCATTCGGGCATATAACCGATGTTAAATTGGTTTACGATAACGTGCTGCACGCTATATTAGGAGAATGATACCACGGATAAACCGGATCCATCACATAGCAATTATTTGCTCAGACTATAATAAATCCAGGCACTTTTACACAAAGGTGCTTGGATTTGTTGTTTTAAGGGAAGTTTATCGGGAGGAAAGAAAGTCGCACAAATTAGACCTGCAGGTAGGCGATCAATACCAGATAGAGCTTTTCACTTTCCCTGATCCGCCGGCAAGGCCATCACGACCGGAGGCCGCAGGGCTGCGCCATTTGGCTTTTGAGGTGGATAACTTGGATGAAGCAATAGCAGCAGTGCAGAGCCATAACGTAGTGGTAGAGCCTATTCGCATAGATGAGTTTACCGGCAAACGTTTTACGTTTTTTGCAGATCCGGACGGGCTGCCGATAGAGTTTTATGAAGCATGATCTCCGGGTTTTATTGGGGGGTGCTCTGCGTTACTTTAAACACAAAAGATCACAGAGAACGCCGCAGAGCGCGCTGAGTTAAGGAAGATATAAATTGAAACAATTAATCTATAAATTGCGATAGGTAATTTATAGCGTCGTTAAAAAGGTGAGACTGTATTTGCCCCGGAGGGGCTACCTATTTGTAGATATTAAATTGAACGATTAAATGCTACGCAGGTGCAACCCCTGGCAGATAATGCCCGCTTGTAAATGGGTTGCTCCGATGGAGCAAAATGTACGCTTTAAACAACGTGCTACAAATAGGTAGCCCCTCTGGGGCAGGGCATCGTCAAGTTTTTTCGGAAAATGTATCGAGCAAAATGCCTGTCATGCTGTCATGTATTAAAAAAATAAAATATTAATAATCAGAGATATAAACTATTGAATATAAATAATTACATAACATCAAGCTGTAGCATAGCCAACAATTGGGTCAGGAAAGATAGCGCTGTTGTTTTTACGCATAACGCCTCTTCGTCTGCTGATTTCTTATTATCGGTCTACCAAAATTTTCAGATCAGTTATCCCAAGTTTTATAAAATGGATGTGCTGAGTAAGCTAGGCTGGCTGGCCAGTGAAGTGCTATTGATGGACAGTTTTGACAAGGAAGCCTACACCCCTGCCGAAGTAGGAATTGTATTAGCTAATTCTAACTCAAGTTTGGACAGTGACCTTAGGTACATGAAGAGTGTTGCCGATATCCCAAGTCCGGCATTGTTTGTTTATACCCTGCCTAACATCATGATAGCCGAGATAAGTATCCGCAATGGTTTTAAGGGGGAGGGCGCGTTTTTTATTTCTGAAAAGTTTGACGCAGTTTTTATTGAAACCTATGTGAATAACCTTTTCATCAACAACAATATAAAATGCTGCATTTGCGGTTGGGTGGATGTTTTGGGTGACGATTATAAAGCGGTATTGTTTTTGGTTGAAAAAGAACAAAGGGAAAACGCTGTGCTGTTTTCAAAAAACAATATGGATAGTATATTTGGCGGCGATAAGTAACAGCATGGGTTCAGCAGTATATATAGCAGGTGTAGGAGTAATTTCGGCCATTGGTAACAATGTGTCCGAGAACCTGGCAGCGTTTGAGAAGGAAATGGCGGGAATAGGCGAGATAACCCACATGACTACCAGGCATAAAGGCGAGTTACCTGTAGCAGAAGTAAAACTGGATAATGACGAGCTGGCCCAGCTTGCAGGCATGTCTGCAGAGACCAGTCGCACCAAACTGCTAAGCGTTGTGGCCGCGCGCGAGGCTTTGCGCGATTCGGGGGTTGAAAATATACTTGGTCTGCGCACAGGCTTTGTATCTGCCAATACCGTTGGTGGCATGGATAAAAGCGAAGACTTTTTTGTAGAATTTTTGAAGGATAATAGCAAAGGCAAACTGAGGCGGATATTTGACCACGAGTGTGGCAGCGTAACCGAAGTGGTTGCCGGTCAGCTGGGAATTAAAGATCACATCTCCACCATTAGTACAGCCTGTTCATCATCGGCCAACGCGGTGTTTTACGGCGCACGCTTAATTAAAAATGATATACTTGACGTTGTGGTAGCGGGCGGTGCAGATGCATTGACCAAATTTACCCTGAATGGCTTTAACACCCTGATGATATTAGATAAGAACTTTTGCAAACCGTTTGATGATAACCGCGAGGGCTTAAACCTGGGCGAAGGTGCGGGTTATGTAGTGCTGGTATCAGATAAAGTAGCTGCTCAATTAAATAAGCCTATGTATTGTACGCTAAGCGGTTATAATAACAGCAACGATGCCTATCATCAAACAGCGTCATCACCCGAAGGTACGGGCTCGTTTATGGCTATGCAAGGGGCTTTGAATAAAGCGCGCTTACAGGCATCAGATATAGATTACGTTAACTTGCACGGCACCGGAACGCCCAATAACGACAGCGCAGAGGGTACTGCTGTAAAGCGATTGTTTGGCGATAGCTATCCAGCCATGAGCTCTACCAAATCTTTTACCGGGCATACGCTGGGAGCAAGTGGTGGTATTGAGGCCGTATACGCTGTTTTGGCTATAAAGCATGGGCTGATCTACCCCAATCTTCGTTTTGAAACGCCTATGCAGGGTCTTGATATTGTACCGCAAAAGCATTTATCAAAAGACAAAAAAATACAAAATGTGTTATCCAACTCTTTTGGTTTTGGCGGCAATTGTACATCGTTAATTTTCTCGGCCTGCTGATATGAGTATATACATCCGTTCCGCAGCAAGCGTATCCGCACAAAATACTTTAGGTAATACAGGCTTTTTAACTGATCCTGTTACTTATACGGGTACGCGCCTACCCGCCATTGAACCCGATTATAAAAAATATATCGACCCCAAATTGATAAGGCGCATGAGCCATGTAATTAAAATGGGAGTAGCAGCTGCGCAGGAGTGTTTAAGCAACGCGCAGGTTGAAATGCCGGGTGCGATAGTTACAGGTACCGCTTTTGGCTGCCTTGAAGATACCTACACCTTTTTAGGGCGGATAATTGATATGGAGGAGGAAATGCTTCCGCCAACGGCGTTTATCCAGTCGACCCATAACACAGTTGGCGCGCAGGTAGCGCTGATGTTGAAGTGCCATGCTTATAACAACACATTTGTACACAAAGGAGTATCGTTTGAAAATGCTTTGTTAGATGGCATGCTGCTGTTGAAAGAGCAGGATGCCGATAATGTTTTGGTGGGCGGTATTGATGAAATGACGGATGCCAGTTTTACGGTATTGACCCGGTTGGGTTTATACAAGCGACAACCAATAACTAACCTGGAGTTATATAATTCTCCATCAGCAGGCACTATAGGTGGCGAGGGCGCGTCGTTTGTATTGCTGACGGATAAAACCTCGTCGGAAAATATGGCCGAGCTACGGGCCTTAAAAACGCTATTTAAACCAACGGAACCGATCTGTGAAATTATTGCCGCATTTTTAACTAAAGAAGGTTTAAGCGCTGCCGATATTGATGTAGTAGTAACCGGCAAAAACGGCGATACCCGAAACGACGCGGTTTATGATTTTTTACCTGGCATGTTTGGCGACAGTACGATTGCCAATTACAAGCACCTGTGTGGCGAGTATCCAACCTCATCAGCATTTGGTTTATGGATGGCGGCTAATATGGTAAAGGAGGGAACTGTTCCGCCCATAACCATTCAAAAAGCTTCAGAAAAGGGTAGAACACCTAAAAAAGTGTTGTTTTATAATCATTATCAAAACGTTTATCACTCATTAATGCTACTTTCCGCCCGTTAATAATGATACAGCCCGTTTTTAAAATATTATCTACAGAAAATACTGAAAATAGTATAGTAGCTCTATTGCAGGTTGATGCTGCCAGCGATATTTTTAAAGGGCATTTCCCTGATCAACCGGTTGTGCCGGGCGCTTGCATGCTACAAACGGTAAAGGAAATACTGGAGGATAATTTTAAAACCCCGCTTAGGATGCTTAAGGCGGATAACCTTAAGTTTTTGAACATGGTAACTCCGGATACATCGGAGCTGACCATGACGATCAATTATCAATCTCTCGATGATGAAATTAAGATCAGCGCCGAACTGGTAAGTGAACCAACTGTTTTTATGAAACTACAGGCGACGTTTACTGAACGATAAAAGTGTTTCACTGTGAAACAAAAGACGGTTAATTTGCAATATTTTGATAATCAGAATATTATGTGACTTCTACAGCTAATTTTCCTGACTTATAAGTAGTTTCATTTTGTTTCACTTAAAATTTTAAACTTCTAAAATTCAAATACTTACCAAAAAAAGTGTTTCATCCGTTTCATATTGTTCCTTATTCATGTGAAACGGAACACCCCGCAAATTCCCTAATATTCCGACTTTAAAAAACACATTTCAATGATTTAACGTTAAGGCTATTTAGTTAAGTTTGTCATTATGAAACAGGAAACCATAGCCATACACGCAGGCAACCATACCGACGAATTTACAGGCGCGGTAGTGCAACCCATCACCCTGTCCACCACTTTTGAACGTAAACCAGATGGCAGCTTTCGCGAAGGTTACATCTACAGCAGGGCGTCAAACCCAAACCGTACTTCGTTGGAAAATGTGCTGGCTAAGTTAGAATGCGGTACAGATGCGGCAGCATTTGCATCAGGTAATGCCGCCGGGATGGCTGTGTTTCAATCATTAGCATCGGGCACACATATAATTGCTCCTGATGATATGTATCATGGCCTGCGTAATCAATTAAAGCTATTATTTACCGGCATATTGGAATTTGATTTTATCGACTTAAACAACAGCGAGGTATTAAACGCTCATATTAAGCCCAATACAGGTTTGATATGGATAGAAACGCCGTCTAATCCACTATTGAAGATAACTGATATTAAGGCTGTGGTTGCCATCGCCCGCAAGCACTACATCAAGGTAGCCTGCGATAATACCTTTGCCTCGCCCATTTGCCAGCAGCCATTAACACTGGGCGCTGATATAGTAATGCACTCATCTACCAAATACTTTGGCGGTCATAGTGATTTAATGGGAGGCGCTTTAATAACCGCCGAGGATAGCGACTGGTGGAAGAGAATCCGCGAGATCCAGACGATGGGTGGGGCGATACCATCACCACAAGATTGTTATATGCTGACAAGAAGCATTAAAACCCTGCCTTACCGCATACGTGGACATGTTAGCAATGCGCAGGCGCTGGCTGAATTTCTAAGCGAACAGCCGGCTGTTGAGCAGGTATTATATCCGGGTTTGCCATCGCATCCCGGGCACAAGGTTGCAAAAGAACAAATGACAGGTTTTGGAGGAATGCTATCGTTTACACTAAAGGGCGGCCCCGAGGCGGCCAATCGTGTTATTAATAACTTGAAGCTGTTTACCCGCGCCACCAGTTTAGGCGGTGTAGAAAGCCTGATAGAGCACCGCGCCACTATGGAAGGCCCCGATACCAAAACGCCATTTAATCTATTGAGAATATCTGTTGGATTGGAGCATATTGATGATTTGATTGCTGATATGAAGCAGGGTCTTTCTTGAGGCTTTTACCTTTTACCTCCAAAAAATTTGCTTTTACGCAATCAAAACCTATATTTGCAGCACATTGCAATAGCGATGTAATTGATCAGTATTCCTTTCAGGCATATTTGATTTATAAAGAAGCGGCGAGAGATCAGGCTCCGTGACCCGCTGGCAACCCTCGGCAAATGCAGAGAAGGTGCCAATTCCTGCCCCGGTAAATATCCCGGGAAATATAAATTAACAATATGGAAAATTTAACAAACACCCTTCAAGTAGACTTTATTAATACCGTAAAAGGTACATCGCTTTGCTATGCCCCGGGCATGTATATGCGTAGCTGTTGCTGATACAGTTAATTCAGGCGGTTAAATTCTTACCCGCCTCACAAGTTTATCTTAACTACTTTTTACCTTAATGATTGCTAAAACCTATAAATATTCACAACCATTTGAACTGGAATCGGGCCAAATTTTGCATGGGCTTGAAATTGGCTACCATACTTACGGCGAGCTGAATTCAAACGGCGATAATGTGATCTGGGTGTGCCATGCGCTTACCGCCAATTCTGACGTGTTGGACTGGTGGAAAGGTTTGTTTGGAGAGAACGATTATTTTAACCCAACCGATCATTTTATAGTGTGTGCCAACGTGCTTACTTCGCCATATGGCACCAGTAATCCACTAAGCATAAACCCGCAAACAGGCGAGCCCTATTATCTTGATTTCCCGAAAGTAACCATACGCGACATGGTAAAAGCGCATCAATTACTTGCAGCGCATTTGGGTGTTGATAGCATAGAAATTGCCATTGGAGGGTCGTTAGGCGGACAGCAGGCCCTGGAGTGGTCAATAATGCAGCCGGATCTGATAAAAAACCAGATCATTATAGCAACAAATGCACGTCACTCGGCATGGGGTATCGCATTTAATGAATCGCAGCGATTGGCTTTATTGGCCGATGAAACCTTTCTGCCCGGTCGACCGAATGGCGGTAAAAAAGGATTAAAGGCGGCGCGCAGCATGGCGTTGCTATCTTATCGTACCTATAAAACATACAGAATTAGTCAGCAGGAAGAAGACGATGCCGTTCAGGATGATTTCCGTGCATCGAGCTACCAATGTTACCAGGGGGATAAGCTGGTGAATCGGTTTAATGCCTATAGTTATTGGTATCTTTCCAAAGTAATGGACTCGCATAATGTGGGTCGCAACCGCGGCGGAGTCGAGAATGCACTTAAACAGGTAAAGGCCCGCACTCTGGTTATAGGTATACGGTCTGATGTGTTATTCCCTGTGGAAGAGCAGGAATACCTCTTCAAAAACATTCCACAAGCAGCATTTGCTGAACTGGACTCATTTTACGGGCACGACGGTTTCTTAATTGAGACAGACGCCCTTACCAAAATTATTACTTCATTTTATAAAACAGATGTGAAAGGACAGATCATCCGATTACAGAAAACCGCGTAATGAGCAAAAAACTTACTATAGGCCTTTTTGGCTTTGGGGTTGTGGGGCAGGGCCTTTATGATATCATCAAAACCAAAAACCTGAACATCGAAATAAAAAAAATAGCAATTAAAGACGCTAACAAGGAACGCTCTTTGCCGGCTACTTACTTCACTACTGATAAAGACGAATTACTGAACAACCCCGAGATCAATACTATTATTGAGCTTATTAATGATACCGACGCCGCCTTTGAGATTGTATCAACAGCGTTAAGGTCGGGGAAGAATGTGGTATCAGCAAGTAAGAAAATGATAGCGCTTCATTTAGAGGAGCTGCTTAGGATACAGGAGGAGCATGGTACTTCCCTACTTTATGAAGGGGCCGTTTGTGGAAGTATACCTATCATCCGTAACCTGGAAGAGTATTACGATAACGAACTGCTGCACTCTATATGCGGAATTTTTAATGGCTCATCTAACTACATACTTTCCAAGGGTTTTTTGGAGGGAATGGATTATGCCACGGCATTAAAGCAAGCACAGGACCTCGGCTTTGCCGAAACTGACCCAACTATGGATGTTGGCGGATATGATGCTAAATTTAAACTGGTAATAGCCGCTGCGCACGCTTATGGTGTCGTCGTTGAGCCGGATGCGGTGTTGAATATGGGCATAGAAAACCTGGCACCAAGCGATATTCAATATGCCCGTGAGAAAGGCTTAAAAATAAAACTGGTGCCTGTTGCCAAGGAACTAGACGACCAACACGTAGCACTGTTTGTACTGCCGAAACTGGTAACAGAAAGCGAATTTTTGTATAACGTGGAGTATGAATATAATGGGGTAATTGTACAAGCTGCTTTTGCCGATCAGCAGTTCTTTTTCGGGAAAGGAGCAGGGGGCCATCCAACGGGATCGGCAGTTCTATCTGACATAGCCGCGCTGAGGTACGACTACCAATACGAATACAAAAAACTAAAAACCAACACCGGTCTCAAATTCACCAATGATATTGAACTTTGTGTTTATCTGCGATATGAAACTGAAGATTTAGTAGAAGCGCTGGATTTTCATGAAATAAAAGAGCGCTATTACTCAGGTAGTTATAAATATATTATCGGAAAACTTAAATTAAGCAAACTGATTGACAACAAACAACGTATATATGATGAAAAGGCATTTCTTGCCTTTGCCGATCAGCTAACGGGGGTCAGCTTAGTTTCGGCAGTTTAACACTTGCCATTAGGGAGGTGTTATAGAGAAAGGCTTCTGTAAAGGAGCCTTTCTTATTTCTATCCATTTTTCCTATTTTCGCTCTCCAAAATTCATCCCCTTTTAAATGGATAAACTCACCCGGGTATTAACAAGCAAACCCTTTGTACTTACCTTATGGTTCGGGCTTTGTTTGTTTCCGGTTATTAAGAGCGTTATTGAGGGGCACAGCCATATCCACAACAATTACTTTGTATACAAAGGCAACTTTTTCCATGTAATTAACCAGCAAAACCTGTTTGCGTACTATCCAAAGGAATATTTTGACCTGAATCACTATGGTCCTATATTTTCGTTGGTAATTGCACCATTCGCCATATTACCCGACTGGCTGGGCGTGTTGCTTTGGGTGGTTTTTACAGCATGGTTGCTGCTAAAGTCGGTTGAGCAACTACCAATTAAACGCGAACATTACCTGCTTGTCATCTTATTATGTGCGCATGAGCTGATGACCTCGACAGCCAATGTGCAGATCAATCCGTTGGTTGCGGCGCTTATCATATTCAGCTTTACTTTTATACGTAAAGAGAAGGATTTTTGGGCAGGGCTAACCATTGCTTTGGGCATTTTCATTAAACTATATGGCGTGGTTGGGCTCGCATTCTTCTTCTTCTCCAACAATAAGATCAAATTGATAGGCAGCGTGCTGTTTTGGTCGGCGGTGCTTTTTGTATTGCCGATGTTGATCTCGTCGCCTTCGTTCATCGTTAAAACTTACCACGATTGGTACACCGACCTGGTAATGAAAAATGCTGAGAATGAGACCTCAACCAGGGTCGATGTTTCGGTAATGGGGATGATCAGAAAAATAGCTTTTCCGAATCTGTCCAATATTATTGTACTGATTCCCGGCATCGTAATGTTTGGGTTATCCTACTTACGCATCAAGGCATTCCGCAACGTTCATTTTCAGCTGCTGATACTATCATCCACGCTTATTTTCCCTGTAATATTCAGTACAGGCTCTGAATCGCCAACATACATTATAGCCTTTGTTGGTGTGGCGGTTTGGTTCATTAACTCGGAGCGGCCTTTAAGTAAATTGGATATCTTTTTACTGGTTTTTGCGCTGATATTAACCAGCCTATCGCCGTCTGATCTTTTCCCTCGCTATATCAAGAAAACCTATGTAGAGCCTTATGCTTTGAAGGCCTTGCCCTGCTTTTTGATATGGTTGAAGATCATTTATGAAACATTATTCCGTAATTTCACTAAAAAGGATTTAAACTTGCCATCTGAGACGGTATGAATAAGAAACTTTCCATAGTGATCCCCGCTTACAATGAGGAGAAGAACATAGCTCACCTTATTGCGGAGCTGAGCAAATCCATCAGCAGTACGGGATATGATTACGAGCTTATTTTTATTAATGATGGCAGTCGTGATAATACATTGCAGGCTATACAGGAGCAGGCAGAGATCTATCCGCATGTATTCTATATTGAGCTATCCAAAAACTTTGGTAAAGACTACGCCCTAAAAGCCGGTATTGACGCCGCTAATGGCGACGCTATAATTACAATGGATGCCGACCTGCAGCACCCGCCGCATTTGCTGCCTGAACTCCTTAAAAACTGGGAAGAGGGGTATGATATTATCTATACCTTCCGCAGCGAATCTAACCGCCACGCCAGCGCTTACCAGCGCCTTGCATCCAGACTTTTTTATAAGGTTGTAAATACACTATCCGATATAAAACTGGAGAATGGTATATCTGATTTTCGCCTGATGGACAGGAGGGTGGTGGATGAGTTGAAACAGATCAATGAGTACGAGATCTTCTTCCGCGGGATGGTGAAATGGGTAGGCTTTAAGCAGAAGGGCATTCCTTACACACCGGCAGAGCGGCATACCGGTGAAGCCAGCTATTCCTTCTTTCGGTTGTTTAAACTGGCGGTAGGGGGCATTATGGCATTTAGCGTAAGGCCCTTATACATCGCTACCGGCTTAGGGCTTTTCTTTTCACTGTCCGCAGTGCTTTATATACCTTACGTACTCATTAGCTATTTTACGGATTACGATAAAGTTTCGGGTTGGGCATCGCTGATAGCTACTGTAGCCTTTTTCGGCGGACTACAGTTACTTGTGTTAGGAATTATCGGCTCGTACCTGGGTAAAATATTTATGCAAACCAAGCAGCGCCCAACTTATATAATCCGCTCATCCAATCTGCATAAAACAAAGAATGATACTGTTAGGGTTTGATGTAGAGGAGTTTGATATGCCGTTGGAATACGGCAAAACCCTGCCTTTTGATGAGCAATTAGCTATATCTACCACTGGCACCAATACCGTTTTAAATACTCTGGCTCAGGCCGGCATAAAAGCCACTTTCTTCTGCACCGCTAACTATGCTGTTAACAGACCCGATATCATCAAAAAGATAGTTGATGCGGGGCATGAGCTGGCATCCCACGGGTATTACCATTCTGATTTTAAGGTGGAACATCTGCTGCAATCTAAACTAAAACTGGAAGAACTATCAGGCACAGAAATTACCGGCTTCCGTATGGCGCGGATGATGCCGGTTGATGAGAAAGAAATTCAAAAGGCGGGATATATTTACAATTCGTCTATTAACCCAACCTTCATCCCCGGTAGGTACAATAACTTCAGTAAGCCGCGCAGTTGGTTTTTTGATGAGGGGGTGCTGCAAATACCGGCTTCTGTGTCTCCCCTGGTTCGCTGGCCGCTATTTTGGTTAACTTTCCATAACCTGCCTATGTCTGTTATCCGTTGGATGGCTGCTGCTGCTCACCGCAAGGATGGCTACCTTAACCTGTACTTCCATCCATGGGAGTTTACTGATCTGAATCAACCCGAAAAATATGGTTTCCCGGGGTATGTGTCTAAAAACTCGGGTGAGGCTTTTGTAAAAAGAATTACAGCTTTTATTGCCTGGGCGCAAAGTAAGGGCTATCAATTTGCCCGCACGGATGAGTTTGCGAAAGGGGTAATTAACTCGTCTAAATAGGTGATCCAAAAAATATATGTCACCTCGACAAATGGATTACATTTCTGTTGACTATCAGTGTGTTATCGTTTTTGTATCTGCTGACTTTTACATCAGCAGGTATAGCTATAAGATTATCGCAATAGTCTGATTATCAACCGAATGAAAAACAGCTAAATCGATGGATTTTTCCACGATTTTGGATCACTTTGGATCACCCGGATCAGCAGTTTTTCTTACACCTTCCCAAACACCACCGTGGCATTATGCCCGCCAAAACCAAAGGTATTGCTCATGGCATATTTAACATCGTGATCAACGGCCTCGCCTAATATAATATTCATGCTATCATGAATAGCAGGATCTAAAGTTTTTGTATTGATGGTTGGCGGGATAATGCCGTCGCGGATAGTCATCAAACTGATAATTCCTTCAATAGCGCCGGCGGCACCCAACAGGTGACCGGTCATTGACTTAGTGGCGCTTATCCAAATGTTGTTCTTCTCGCCGTGGGTAAGGTTCAGTACCGCATGAATTTCGGAAAGATCACCAACCGGGGTAGAAGTAGCGTGCATATTCAGGTAATCCAATTCGTTGGTGGTAATTCCCGCCTCTGCTAAGGCCAGTTGCATGGCTTTTGTGGCACCTTTGCCTTCGGGGTGGGTACTTGTCATGTGGTAAGCGTCGGCTGTCATAGCGGCGCCGCAAACCTCGCCATAAATAGTAGCGCCACGTTTAACGGCGTGTTCATATTCTTCCAATACCAAAGCTCCCGCGCCTTCTCCCATCACAAAGCCATCACGGTCAACATCAAACGGACGTGAGGCCGTCTGCGGGTCGTCATTGCGGTGCGACATAGCCTTCATCGAACTAAAACCACCAAAAGAAGCGGGCGAAACAGGCGCTTCAGAGCCACCTGTAACAATGATCTTAGCTTTGCCTAAACGGATATAGTTAAAAGCATCCATAATGGCGGTGTTTGAAGTTGCGCATGCAGAAACCGGCGCATAATTAACACCCATATAACCATGGCGCAAAGAGATCAACCCTGAAGCCATATTGATTAAAAACTTAGGAATGAGGTAAGGATTAAATCGCGGATGCCCGTCGCCCAAAGCGTACTCGCGCACCTGGGTTTCGTAGGTTTCCATACCACCCTGGGCCGACCCCCATATCACACCAACATCAAATGGGTCCATTGCATTGATATCAAAGCCCGAATCCTTAATGGCCTCGTCTGATGCTATCATGGCATACTGCGTGTAGGCATCAGTTTTTTTAATATCGTGCCTGTCTAAAAAATCGGTAACATTATAATCTTTCAACTCGCAGGCAACCTGCGATCTGAATAACGATGCGTCAAAACGCGTAACCTTGCCAGCACCGCTAACGCCTTTTACGGCGTTATCCCAAAAGGTTTTAACATTATTACCAAGCGGGGTTAGCGCGCCAATGCCGGTTACAACAACTCTTTTTAACATAGTTCTTAAAAAATTTCACAAAGGTATAATTATAATGCAAATGTTGAAGGGGGTAGGTTTGCGGGTTTTTGGATAGCGATGGGTTTTAAACCCATCGCTATGAATATGAACCCGCTGCAGTTGACTCACCCGGACTTTGCAGCGCCCGTCGACCCTCTCTCTTCGCCTTCGGCGGAAAGAGGGTGGAGCAGAGTATTTGTATTTATTTTTTGTTGCCTTATCCTCTTTTCCGTTTAGGAAGTATAGTTTTTAGATTTTCAGACGGCTTTCCATATAGCGATGGATTTCAAACCCATCGCTATGAATGCAAAGGCGCTCCTCAACATAAAACATATAAAATTTCGTTTTAAATTGTTTCCAATTAATTATATTTAAACATGAAGAAGATACTCCTTTCGGCACTGATAATATGCACGTTAAGCTTAGCTGTTTCTACCATTGCACATAGCAATGCCGAAGCGAATGATACAACAGTATCCATAAATTATGAGGACCTACAGGATGGTGATATCATCTTTCAAACCCTAAACTCACCATTAAGCCAGGCCATACAATTAGCTACAAAATCAAAATACTCGCATTGCGGAATGATTTTTAAAGAAAAAGGCACCTGGTATGTATATGAAGCGGTGCAACCTGTACGCTCAACGCCTTTGGATCAATGGATAGCCGAAGGTCAGGGCGGCAAGTATGTTGTAAAACGATTGGCTAATGCGAAGCAGGCGCTGACACCGTCGGCTATAAATAACATGAAACAAGCCGGCAAGCAATTTATAGGTAAGGATTACGATGGAACCTTTGAATGGAGCGACGAACGCATCTACTGTTCGGAACTGGTATGGAAGATCTATAAAGCCGGAGCAGGAATTGAAGTGGGAAAGCTGAAAAAATTGAAAGACTTTGATCTGAGCAGCGAAGCGGTAAAGGCCAAACTTAAGGAGCACTACGGCAATAATATCCCACTGAATGAACCGGTAATTTCGCCGGTCGCTATTTTTGATAGTCCCTTGTTAGTCACCGTAAAATCGAACTAAAAACCTTAGGTATGGCAAAAAATACAAACAAAACCACCGAAAATGAATTAAGCGTAGCTAATTTTTTAAATGGCGTTGCTGATGAGACCAAGCGCAACGACAGTTTTAAAATTGTTGACTTAATTGAAAAGCACACAGGCCTACCCGCAAAAATGTGGGGACCTGCCATTGTTGGCTTTGGCAGCTACCATTATAAATACGAGAGCGGACGGGAAGGGGATGCTCCGTTATTTGGTTTTTCGCCAAGGGCGAATGCTATCGCGCTATATATTTCAACGGGCTTCTCCCAGCGCGAAGAACTGTTAGCTAAATTTGGTAAGCATACCACGGCTAAAGGCTGTGTTTATGTTAAGAAATTGGCTGATGTTGACACAGATGTATTGAAAGCGATGGTTGATGAGTCGATGAAATATATGAGGACGAAGAATGCTTAGCAAGCAAGTTATTATAGTGTGTGTCGGATGTCATCCAACACTTTGTAATGGATAATTTAAATGCGATTTCTATTTCGCATTTGTAACTTTGCCCTGTGCCAGCCAGAAAAACCCAACCCAAGCCACCCAGGAAAGTCCCGGCAAGGAAAAAGAAATCCACCAAGAAAAATTACTCGTGGAAGTTGGCATTGGCCGGCCTGCTCCTCATCCTGCTTTCACCTTTTTATTACGGTTATATCCTGAAGTTTTTTAGCGCTACCTGGCGCTGGATGACCGATATGGGCGAATCGTCTAACTACCGTACTTATGAAAGCTTTGGTATCCGCATCCCGGTTAATTATAAAATTCATGGGATTGATGTGTCATATGCGCAGGGCAAGATCAATTGGCCAAAGGTTAAGGCTATGGAAGAGGACAGCGTGCGCATTAAATTTGCCTTTATAAAAGCAACCGAAGGTTTGCTAACGGTCGACCCTTATTTTAAGCGGAACTGGCGCGAGGCCGCCAAGGCGGGGATTGTTTGCGGCGCTTACCACTTCTTCCGCCCTAAAAAAGATGGCTTATGGCAGGCGCGGTTCTTTTTGCAGAACGTAAAGCTGGAAGCGGGCGACCTGCCTGCCGTAGTGGATATTGAGGTATTGGATGGCATGTCACCGGATAAGATGCGTAAAGAACTGAACGCTTATATTAAAAAGGTGGAGAGCGTAACAGGCGTTAAACCGATCATCTACACAGGCATCAGTTTTTACAAGGATTACCTGGCGGGACATTTTGATGGTTACCCCTTATGGATTGCCCATTATTATCAAGGAGAGTTGAAACTGGCCAATAGTACCAACTGGTGGTTCTGGCAGCATTCGGATAAGGCAACCATTAATGGTATTGGCCATGTGGTGGATTTCAATGCCTTTAAAGGAGATAGTTTGGATTTACGGCGCCTATTGGTAAAATAAGTACAGCTTCGATCTCCGCAGCTTGCGAAGATCGAGGCTGTACCGATAAATTAGCTATTGTAAGCCGCGGCAAATTTAACCGCAAAGTCTTCCAATTTGGTTTTACCAATCAATTCGGCATTATCCAAGTCAAAATCATCCCAGATCAAACCGCTTCTAATGGCTGCACCCATTTCTACATAGTTTTTGGCTATATCCTCCGGCAAGCCTGCCTCGGTCATGCCGCCAAAAGCCTGTTCATCGGTAAACTCAACCCATGGTAATTCTGGCTTGCCAATGGCTTTACCTAAAGTGGCGGCTACTTCGCCAAGTGTTGGGATAGCGCTTGCTACATATAAAACGCTCTGACCGGTAAATCCTTTTTCTATATTTTCGGCGGCTACCTCCGCAGTATCTTCCGGATCAACCATAGCCAGCCGCTGGTTTGCGCCAAAGTTACTGCCGATAATGCCCGTATTTTTTATCATGTTAATGTCGGCGTAAAAATTATTGTAGAAATAAGCCGGGCGGAGTATAAGCAGATCAACGCCATCCAGTTTTTTCAGGATCTCCTCGGCGCGGTGTATGCCGGCAATTGGTCCTGTACCCTCGGGCAGGTGTGCGCCTAAGCTGCTTAGCATCACTACCTTTTTAACGCCTGCTGCTTTTACAGCATTAGCATAAATCTGACCCGTTGCTGCTATATCTGCTTTGATCTCCGGTGCGGCAAAATTAGTAGGGATCATCAGATACACTACGTCGGCGCCGGTGAAGGTTTCGGTTAAAAAGCCTTCATCGGTAATTGAACCTATTGCCGGTGTGGCGCCAATGCTTTTTATCTGATCTGATTTATTGCTATCGCTGCTGATAACGGTTACGTTATGGCCTTTTGCTGCCAATTGTGTTGAAAGGGGTCGGCTTATGTTGCCTAATGACCCTGTGATAATTATTTTCATGATGTATTTGTTTTTGTTGCCAGCAAAAGTATATTTGTACTTACTTTTTTACAAGTACTTACCCTAAAGTATGTATCATGACAGCTATAAAGGAATCATCAACCATCAATATTAATAAACGAGCTAACAGGGCCAATTGCCCGGTAAGCTATGTGATAAGCAAATTGGGCGGCAACTGGAAACCACTCATTTTGTTCGAGTTAATGCATGGACCGAGAAGATATAGTGAGCTTAAAAGAGCAATACCCAACGTAACCGAAAAAATGCTTATTCAGCACCTGAAAGAATTACAGGAAGATGGCTTGATCAATCGCCAATCCGAGAACGTAGTGCCGCCGGTAGTAACCTACAGCTTAACTAAGGACGGGGAAGAACTGGGCCCGATGATGGATGAAATGGTGAGGTGGGCAGATGGAAGGTTTAAAGGTGAGTCGGCCAATTTTTTAAGTAAATAAGCCGCTCTGCCGAACTATTACAAAGGCGGAAGGGCGTTATTTCAACTCTTTTAAGTACTGATATACACCGTTCTGTTTTGTTATCACCAAATTTTTCCAAAAAGCATCGTCGTCTAACGTGAGATATGAGTAATCCCATTTGGTGGTAGAGTTTAAAACCTCAACTAAATTTACGTATTTGGTGCCTTTAGTTAAGGGTTTGGGCTGTAAGTAGGTCCATTCGTAAATAGATTTGGCCTGCGGCATAACTATAAAATAACGAAGGGATAGCTCACCCTTTGGGTTAGTAATCATAAGTGGTATTAAAACTACAGAATGATTGGCTGGGTAGATCATAGCAATCTCATCTGATTTGCTTTCATAGTCGCCGATGCCATTTTGTTTATTTTTCTTCTGCTCAATTAAAAAGGGCTCAAGTAATGCGCTGAATAGCTGGGTTTTAAATTGTTGTTCACTAGCTTCCTTTTCCTTTTTTAATTGGTCGGCCACCAGGTTGTACAAACCTATGTAATCTCGGTTTTCACGTTCATCTGATTCCCATATATCTTTACGCTTTTCCCAATTAGGGTCCTTACGCAGGTCTTTTACTTTTTTAAATAACCGACCTTCCCAAAAAGTCTCATCGGGTTCTGTCGAGTCTTCCTTAAAAAAATCCCATCCTTGTAAATTATTCAGATATTCCAGTTTTCTTTCCTTATCATTTCCTGCGTTGAAATATGTGGTCTGGTCCTTTTCGTAGTACCATTTGTCGTTGTATTTTACCCCTTTTACAATATATCCATAATTTTGGGGCATGTCATCCAAATACCCAGGGTCATTAATTTTCTTGTCGGTAATAACCTTTATGTTCCCGGTGGTTTTATTATCTGAAAATGATTTAAGTGAATTCTTTCCCGACTTTCCGCTAAAAAAAGCCGCGAATTTTGAATGCGAAGGATCGCTCAGGCAATAATAAAGTTCGTCCAAATTTATAGTGCTGTCTTTACTATTTACGGCCTCTTTAACAACTGATGCATCATAAGCTTTTAGATATAGGCCCTTACTTATATAATCCAGTCTTTTTATGGCCAGTTCTCTTTCCTTTTTTATTGTCGGACTATTTTCAGCTATCAAAGTAATAACATCTTTCAAGAAGCCGGATGTTGAATTATTTATGGCGCATCCAATTGTGCCGGCTTCGCAGGCAAACTCAAATCCTGGATTATTTGAATTACCATTGTAGGATTTGTTGATAAGCAAAGTCCCGGAAGACGCATCGAAAAGCTGCGCCTTTATCGTCATATACGGTCCATTTTTTTCTCTTAATTCAACTTCAGAGAAGTTGATGACATAGTTAATATGATTTTCTGTCGCTATTGACGATAGTGAACTTTTATCACCAGTAGATTTTATGTCTTTTATTAAGATTAATAAATTGGTAAATCGCTCATAAAAGCGATAAGTAAGATAATCCTGCGACTGGAGCGTTATCATTTTTGAAAAGTCGCCGCCGGCAACTACAAAGTCCACGGTGCTTTTACGTATCTGCTGTATATTTTCAGGCTCATTTTTAATACTAGCTAATATATCTCTATATCCTTCCTTTGTTTTGGAAGCCATGTCACTTAGTTCTGCATTTTTCTGTTCAACCTGTTTGCTAAAGGCTGGATCAAAAGAGGTTTTATTAGGTGTAATTAATAAAATTTGAGGTTCATATTTTTGCGCTTCGGATAAAAAGCAATTTATCAACAGCGCACAAATAAGGGATAAGCGTCTCATAGGGTTAAAGTACAAATATTGTTAATTTATTTGTACTTTATTCCTTAAATAAATGCTTGCTGTGTAGGTCAGTTTTCCGACCTTTACAATCTATGATAGACTACAATCCTAAAAACTGGTTCACTTTTATTTTTCGCATACACAAAGCCGATACCTTTCGCAAGTTGTTGCCACTTATGCTGGCAATTGCCGCCTATTCGGCCGTAATTGTTTATCTGGAAACCACTGTATTTCACCTTCCGGAAACCAGTCATGTAAAAAATGTGAGCCTGGTACATACCATACTTAGTTTTGTTATCTCTATGCTCCTGGTTTTCCGTACCAATACTGCCTACGACCGATGGTGGGAAGCAAGGCGGGTGTTGGGCGCTTTAACTAATACCTGCCGTAATATGGCCATCAAGCTTAAAGCTATACGTATTAGCGCTGATGATGTTAATTTTTTTTCTGCAGCGATACCTATGTATGCGGATGCCTTGCGCCGGCATTTGCGCGACGAGCGTTGGCATGCCGAAAGTGTACCAGGCATAATTGTAGATGCCGAACAGCATGTGCCCAACCAGGTAGCAGCCTTGTTAACTGAGCGCATGTACGGTCTGCACAGGCAGGAAGTAATTAACAGGGAAGAACTATTGTTGATTGGTACCGACCTTGCGGCCCTTACAGATATTTGCGGCGCTTGCGAACGTATAAAAACTACGCCTATACCTTTCTCCTACAGCGTTTTTATTAAAAAATTTATTTTCTTTTTTGTGATGACACTGCCATTCGGCTGGTCCTTTAGCTTAGGATACCTGGTAGTTCCTTTGATGGCATTAGTGTTATTTGTACTTGCAAGCCTGGAGCTTATTGCCGAAGAAATTGAGAACCCGTTTGGAACCGATGCTAATGATTTACCGGTTGACCGCATTTGTGCCAACATACACAAACACGTAAAAGAGCTGCTAGAAAAATAACTTAATAGCAAATTCCTGCATTAACTAAGCGCAATTATACAAGGTTTCTTTTGCAGGGATAAACGAAATTTTCAGATCTGTTTTGGCTAAAGTATTATCGTAAGTTATCATAGCTTCGGACACCGGCTCCTGTTGATTAAGCATCAATGAAATATCCGATACCTTATAGCTTTCCGAAGAAAGCAGATAGTTTTTACTATGCAAACCTTTTACGGTTGCAGCGTTAAATATACTTTCCGCCACATCCCTCACATCAACCATTGCAAACGGCACATCCGCTGTAAACAAAAACTCAACAAAGGGATTAGGCTTTATTTTGTTTTTGAACAGAAACTGCAAACCCATTGAAGTAGAGTCTTCCCTTGAAGATAGTGCGTTACCAATAACAAACACCGGCGAAACGGTTACAATTTCAAAAGGCAATTCGTAGTTGTCATTTATAAATTTTCTTACCGCCTGATCTGCCAAAAACTTGGCCTGGGCGTAAGGGTGATCTGCATCTCCGTAATAAGGCTCATCTTTTTCAGAAAATAAATGATCAGCGTTATAAATGGCCGGGTTTAAAGGGAATGAAGTGTTCCATGCCGCAACCGACGCTATAAACACCACCTTTTCTACTCCCGCAATAGTTTTTACTACTTCCAGAAAGTTTTCGGTCCCTTTAACTGTCGGGTCAAATAACTGCGTTTTCGGGTCCTGCACATCTAAAATAAAGGGTGTGCCGCCGTGTACAATTATGCTGCAGTCGGTCGCGAAATCCTTTATACTTTCGGCATTCATCAGATCCAACGCGCAAATCTCCAAATTCGCGGCGTTATCTAAAGCTTGTAAATGGGCGTATTTGCTCTCATTGCTAATGTCGGTTGATGACACTTTTACCTTATAACCATTCTGTAAAAATAGTTTCGTTACGTAACTGCCGATAAAACCGGAGCCGCCCATTATGCCTGCTGTTTTCATTTTTTAAGGTTTGATTGAATGTAGGTTATTGCCGTGAGGTAAGTTAAAAATAAATTCGGTTTGTTTGAATATTTAACTAATTTATTTGCCCGCACCATAATCTAATAGTTATATTTCGCCGTCAATAATCGCGTGTATATGAGCAAAACTTATAAAATATTTTGTGCGGAGAAGCTTCCGTTTTTGGATGAGGTGAAACGTCTTTTTGAAGATGTTCAAATTGATTATTGGCCCGAGCCAACTACCATTACAGATGATGCCTACATGCAAGCTTTTGATAATTATGAAGGCGTAATTACCACCCATACTGTTAAAATTGATAGTCGATTGTTTAGTGATAATTCTAAGGTTAGGGCACTTTCAAGCTATGGTACCGGGCAAGATTATATGGATAAACCATTTTTAGCATCAAAAGGCATTAAAATTATAGGTATAAATGTTGAGCACGTTTACTCAACAGCCGAGCTGGCTTTGGGCCTTGGTTTAAACTGTATACGCAACATTAGCACTTCTAACAACTATGTAAAAAGGGGCGAGTGGGATAACACTGCCCTAACACTTTATATGGGCGACAATCTGTATAACAAAACCTGGGGCATTATAGGCATGGGCAAAATTGGAGTTACACTGGCTAATATGCTTAAGGCGTTTAATTGTAAGGTGATCTACACCGCCAACAGCGATCATCATAACGAATGGGAATATTGCTCCAAGGAAGAATTGCTGAAACGTAGCGATATTGTATCACTGCATATACCATTAAAGGAAGATACTGTAAACTATATTGATGAACCGGAGTTAAAGCTGATGAAGAAAACAGCCATACTGGTTAATGTAGCCCGCGGCAAAGTGGTTAATAATGCTAAATTATATGAATATTTAAAAAATGGTTCTATAGCGTCGGCAGCACTTGATGTAACCGACCCTGAGCCGCTAAGCGATACTACTATTACCAATATTCCCAACTTGATAATTACACCGCATATTGGCACGGCAGCAGCATATACCCGCAAGCAAATGACAGAGGCGACTATCAGGAATTTGATAAAGTTGCTGGGTGAGGGGTAATATTAAACGCGCTATTTGGACACATTAACACTTATCGTATTCGGGAACCGCGCCTTTAGTTTATCATAAAGCGCTTTATTGCTGGTGTAACTAACCATTATAGTATTATTAGCGCCTGTGCGGGTGGTTTGCCCAAAATCAGCAGCGGTAAGCCCTTTTACCAGCGCATTAAGTTCAATTGTTACTTTCGCAACGTATTTGCCCGAAATTACCTCTATCCTTTGCGCCTCCTTTACAAAAGACATAACGGAATTTAAGGTGACGATCACCGGGATTTTGGTGCCCGATGCTTCAATGTAGGTGCCATTTAAAAGCACGGGTGGATTTACATTGGATTCATTCATGGTGATCTTAAAGCGAAGGTTTTCA
>NZ_CAMLHX010000037.1 GCF_946479965.1 uncultured Mucilaginibacter sp.
GAATGATTATAGGTATCCTTTCCTGGGATAGTTTTTTATATAGACATGATTCAAGAGGCAAGAATCATGACAGTTACGGATACTTTATCTTGACTCTTGTTTCTTGGCTCTTGACTCTACTGAAAGCGGAACACCTCATCCATATTCTCGTTATTACGAGTGCTTACGCCCATGTCTTTTATTTTACCGGTTTCTATACTATAAACCCAACCATGTACGGCAAGCTCCTGCCCTGTAGACCATGCATTTTGTACGATAGAGGTCTTGCAGAGATTATAAACGTTTTCAATCACGTTCAATTCAACCAAGCGATTGGTGCGCTCCTGTTCGTCGGTAATTCTGTCTAACTGCTCGGCATAAATACGGTAAACATCTTTAATGTGGCGCAGCCAGTTATCAATCAGACCAAACTCTTTATTGCTCATGGCAGCTATAACGCCACCACAACCATAGTGGCCGGTAACAATTACATGCCTTACTTTTAAAACGTTCACGGCATAATCCAGCACGCTTAGCATGTTCATATCCGTATGGATAACCATGTTGGCGATATTACGGTGTACAAATATTTCGCCTGGCTGGGTGTTGGTGATCTGGTTGGCGGGCACGCGGCTATCGGCGCAGCCTATCCATAGCACCGGCGGATTTTGCCCTTTTGCCAGTTTTTCAAAATATTGTGGGTCGAGCTCAAGTGATTTTGCGATGAATTTTTCGTTGCCCGCTAAAAGGCTTTCGTAGGTTATATGACCGGTATCGTGAATTTTTGCGCACATAGGTGTTTTATAAAATGTTATTTGGCTTTTGCAAACCTGCTTGTTATCTTTTTTAAAGCGGCCGCTGACGAATCGTAATATAAAATAGCCGCCAATATTACCGGCACTGCGTAAAATATGCCGAACTCGTACAAATTAAAGAAGTATCCGCCAATTATACCACCCAAAAAATAAAAACCTAAAACGGTGAAGCGGATTCTTATTTTATTTCTGATAAGCTCTGTAGTTTGCACCTTGGGATGCAGCCAGTCGGAAATATCGCCCCCCAGATCGGTAAACAAACCTGTTAAGTGCGATGTCTTTATCAACCCGCCGGAAATAACCGAAACCAAACTATTCTGTAATCCCATACAAAATAAAGTAGCCGCTATAACTATCTCCCTTTCGGTATCCGTTTCCTGATAGAAATTGTGACCATATATCGCTACAAATAATAGTATAACTATTTCTATAACAATGGGTGTAGCGTGGGCTCTATAATAACCTTTGTCCTCTAACGAACGCACAATAAAGCTCGACATAAAAGCGCCGGCGAAGAACATAAAGAGCCATATGGCAAACACCAATATTTCGCCAAAATTTTGCTCAACCAAATGCTTTGATAAAGTGGCCACATGCCCTGTAATGTTTGATGTACAAGCCAGAAATGCTACCATCCCCGCCACGTTGGTTATGCCTGAAACTGTAGCTGTCGACGAGGCCAGCAATAAGTTTTCAGTAAGCGAGCGGTCTGCTTTTGAGTTGCGGAGCATAGGATTAGATTGGTTTCCGTTTTAAAGATAGGGAAATGCTTCTCAATTATGTATCATGATTAGTAATGCCTAAGCAACCCTGCCAACCTGTCACCGTTTCCACCCAAATTCTGACTAATTATACCCTTTACCTTTCACCTTTTACCTTTAGCCTCAATAAAAACTGACAAACTTAATTTGGCACAACCCTTGTTAATAAGCTTGTATTAGGTAAAACAATCAAGTAAAGAAACAATAATCATATGTCTAAAATAATCGGAATCGACTTAGGAACAACAAACTCCTGCGTGTCTGTAATGGAAGGTAACGAACCTGTAGTTATAGCTAACAGCGAGGGCAAACGTACTACGCCGTCAGTAGTGGCTTTTATCGACAATGGCGAGCGTAAGGTGGGTGATCCTGCAAAACGTCAGGCTATTACTAATCCTACCAAAACTATTTCATCTATTAAACGCTTCATGGGTAACCAGTTTAACGAGGTTACTAAAGAGGCTGACCGCGTACCTTACAGCGTAGTAAAAGGCGACAACAACACACCACGTGTTGAAATTGGCGACCGTAAATACACGCCACAAGAAATTTCTGCAATGATTTTGCAGAAAATGAAAAAAACTGCCGAAGACTTTTTAGGTCATGAAGTTACAGAAGCGGTTATTACCGTACCTGCTTACTTTAACGATGCGCAACGCCAGGCTACTAAAGAAGCCGGTGAAATTGCTGGTTTAAAAGTACGTCGTATAATTAACGAGCCTACTGCTGCCGCACTTGCTTATGGCTTGGACAAAGCACATAAGGATATGAAAATTGCTGTGTTTGACTGCGGTGGCGGCACGCATGACGTATCTGTACTGGAGTTAGGCGATGGCGTTTTCGAAGTAAAATCAACCGATGGTGATACGCACTTAGGTGGTGACGACTTTGACCAGGTTATTATTGACTGGATGGCTGACGAATTTAAAAGCGACGAAGGGATTGATCTGCGTAAAGACCCAATGGCTTTGCAACGTTTAAAAGAATCAGCAGAGAAAGCTAAAATTGAGTTATCAAGCTCAACTCAAACGGAAATCAACTTGCCATATATCAGCGCCGGCGACGGTGTGCCAAAGCACTTGGTTAAAACTTTAACCCGTGCTAAATTTGAGCAACTGGCTGACAGCCTGATCAAACGTACTATTGAACCTTGTAAAACTGCTTTGAAAAATGCTGGTTACAGCACAAGCGATATTGACGAGATCATTTTAGTAGGTGGTTCAACCCGTATACCTGCTATACAAGATGCTGTACAAAAATTCTTCGGCAAAGCGCCTTCAAAAGGTGTTAACCCGGACGAAGTGGTTGCTATTGGTGCAGCTATTCAAGGCGGTGTATTAACCGGCGAAGTGAAGGACGTGTTACTGTTAGACGTTACCCCACTTTCTTTAGGTATTGAAACCATGGGTGGTGTGATGACCAAACTGATAGAATCAAACACTACTATCCCGACCAAAAAATCGGAAGTGTTCTCTACCGCGTCAGATAGTCAGCCATCTGTTGAGATCCACATTTTGCAAGGTGAGCGCCCAATGGCATCTGCTAACCGCACTATAGGCCGTTTCCACCTGGATGGTATTCCACCAGCTCCTCGTGGCGTGCCTCAAATTGAAGTAACTTTTGATATTGATGCTAACGGTATATTGCATGTATCTGCAAAAGATAAAGCAACCGGCAAAGAGCAGAAAATACGCATTGAAGCTTCTTCAGGTTTAACTGACGCTGAGATCAAAAAGATGAAGGACGAAGCAGAAGCTAATGCTGATGCTGACAAAAAGGCTAAAGAAGAGGTTGAAAAACTGAACGGTGCCGATGCCTTGATCTTCTCTACAGAAAAACAACTGAAAGAATACGGCGATAAAATACCTGCTGATAAAAAAGGTGCAATTGAAGAAGGCTTAACTAAGCTTAAAACTGCTTATGCATCTAAAAACTTAGCTGATATTGAAGTAGCACAGGAAGAACTGAACACTGCATGGACAGCAGCTTCTGAGGACATGTACAAAGCATCTGCCGAAGCCGGACAACAACCTGGCGCTGATGCAGGCCAAGCTGGTGGCAACGCCGGTAACGCTCAAGGTGCAGCTGACGATGTTACTGATGTTGACTTTGAAGAAGTGAAGTAATACAATAAGTAAACTCAATATATATTAAAGCCCTCTCCGGTTGACTGGAGAGGGCTTTTGTTTTTGTATCTTTGGATATATGCTTTTACTCTGTAGCGGCCCTGCGGGCAATTACCGGCTTAGTCATGAATTTACGCTTATTATAGCGGTTTAACAAAAACATCATCGGCCAAATCAGACAATATATAACCGGAAACGGCACTCCAAAAATAGAGACCGGTGCCCCGAAAAAAAGCGGGATTAATAAGCAGCAAAAGAAGAATAAAGGTATGGCTATAGCTCGCATTCTGAACAAATGTAAAAACTGCGCCGATGGCAAGTGCGCAGCTATGTTATTAGCAGGATTGAACACATAATTAATTATTCGGTAATTAACCAGTGCCATGATGATAACGTTGGCATTGTAAAATATAAACGGAACCGTTTGCGTTTGATTTTCGCTAAAGTATGCTGACGAAAATGGCATCAAAACCACTGTAAACAGAAACAACATATTTATCCATATCAGTTTCTCCGTAAAATTGGTCACAAAACCAAATATACGGTGGTGACTTCGCCAGTAAATAGCTATAACAAAAAAGCTCATCATAAAACCGATGAACTTTGGGATCATATTTAAAAGATCAACTACTTGCTGGCGTGTATTCTTATCGTGACCTTCGGGAGCTTTGATCTCAATTATTAACAACGTTATTGCAATTGCGAATACTGCGTCAGTAAAAAGGATAAGGCGCTCTATTTGAAAATCTCGGCGCTGAGGGTCATGCTGGTCTAAAAGGTGATCGTCGTGTTTCATGGCTTTACGCCATTAAGATAGAAAAAACTTGCGAAAAAATATCATGGGGAACTAATTGCGGCCCCTTTCGTCAACACTTTCAATAATTTACAGTTATTAGAGAATTAGCGTTATCGACACTTTCCAAAATCTCCCGGTTTTCAAACCCATGTAACACTACCTGCAAAAATTGATACTTTGAGCTAAAATCCCCTTCCACTTCTGAGAATGTTACTACCCTATCCTGCGGATCAAACCGGATGATACGCTTGTAATATTCTCCTTTTTCATTATTATAGCTTATCCCATCATCCTCATAATAAGTGAACTCATTTTCGGCAACTCCATTCCAAACATGGATGTACAATGTACCATTGCATAGGTCCGCCGTGCTTTGAACTAAACTTTGCATAGGAATGATAGCACTGCCTTTGATAAACACGGGCAGGTCATCCAATGGCGCCGGAACCTTCACTATTTGCCCGCCTTCAAAGTACTCATCTGTGCTTAAACGATACCATTCACCTTGCGGCAGATAAACATAGGCAGTATGTTCAGTACTTCTAACCGGTGCAACCAATATTGCATCGCCAAAGAGCGATTGATTTTGGAAACGCTTGTCATACACATTTTCATCCCATGTATAATCAATAGCCAAAGTGCGGCTTAGCGGCATACCAGTTTGGCATGACTCATAAAAACCTGAGTAGATATATGGAAGCAACTTGTAACGCTGTTCTATATCCTTACGGATAATACTTTCGTTTTCCTCGCCCCACTCCCACGGCTCGCGCATGTTCATACCCAACGCTGCATGGTTACGGAACATGGGTGTGTATACACCTAACGAGTTCCAACGCACCATCAATTCCGGGGTAGGATTACCCATAAAGCCGCCGATATCTACACCAGTAAATGAAAACCCTCCAAGACCCAGGCTATTTACCAATCGCTGTCCATACAGCATATGTTCATCGCTTGCAGAATTGTCGCCGGTCCAAATAGCTGAATATCGCTGCGTACCTGCATAAGCGGCCCTGGTAAGTATAAATGGTCTTTTATTATTTAAAAGTTTCTTTGTCCCGGCCTGTGTTGCGCGCGACATTTGCATGCCATAGGCATTCCTTACCTCAGGCATATAACGCTCGCCAAATTTTACAATTGGCGGTATATTTTGCCCCCAGGCGGCGGGTTCGTTCATATCATTCCAAAAACCCTCTACTCCAACTTCCGTAAGCGCAGTAAAAGCCTTGCCCCACCACTCACGTACCTCTTCGTTAAAAAAATCGGGGAAGTGGCTGCGGCCGGCCCAAACACTGCCTGTATAAAGTTCGCCGTTTGGATAGGTGGCGAAGTAATTGTTGGCAACCCCTTCCTCGTATTCCTTATAACCTTCTTCTATTTTTATACCCGGATCAACAATAGTAACCAGCTTAAAATTGATAGCTTTTAGTTGATCAACCATTCCCTTCGGATCAGTAAAGCTTTGTTTATTCCAAGTGAAGATCTTAAAATCATCCATGTAATCTATATCACAATAGATCGCATCAGCAGGAATATTTCGCTCTCTGAATTTTTTGGCGATACCCAGCACTTCATCAGCACTCATATAACTCCAGCGGCATTGCTGGTATCCCAGGCTCCACAAAGGCGGCATTTCCATCCGCCCGGTAAGCCATGTATAATCTCTAATAATTTCCGCAACGCTCTGCGCACCGAAAAAATAGTAATTCATATCTCCGCCATCTGCGCCAAACCAAGTAAACTGATCATCTGTACTGGCACCAAAATCAAAATAGCTTCTATGGTGATTATCAAAAAACAATCCGTAACAAACGCCACTGTGTAAGCCTATATAAAAAGGGATGGTTTTATATAACGGATCATCTTTTATAGTATGCTCCGCTGCATCTGTGTTCCAGTTTATATAGTGCATGCCCCGGCGGTTAAGGTTGCCGGTTTTTTCACCTAACCCTATAAACTTTTCATCGGCATGCAATTCCCGGTAATTCATTACCTTATCGCTATCGAGTGCGGTGCCAAAACGTGTGTCATCACTGCTCAACGGTTGGCCATCAGCCGTAAAAAAACTGAAACGTAAAGGGTTTTTGTTGATAATCAGCTTTAGAGTTGAAGTTAATACTTCTACAGTGTCGACAGTTTCGATGTATTCGAATGCGCCTTGCGGTAGTTGGATTACCGCAAAAGAAACGTCAATTTGCTTCTGTTTCTTGCTGATACATACGCGAATGACAGAGGGACTGTATACCGCAACCCGGGCTATGGCATCCGCTGTTTCCAGAATCAAAGCGCCATGTTGCTTACTTATATTTATGGTATTTCCGAGTATTTCAACTTGCATAATGATTGAACGGCTTTTATGTGCTTTGGTTTGGGAAAAAGTGAGATCAATCATTATTAAATGCTACGCATTTTAGATACATTTGAGTAATGAAAGTCCTGGCATCACTGCTTATTGTTTGTATAGTTTTTCTGTCTTCATTTGGAGGAACAGTAAAACCATCGCCAATTGCAGAAAAAACCGACTGCTGCGCCAAGGCTGATAAAAATGCGCACTGCCCGAAAACACCCGAAAAAAAGCATCAGGACGACAATTGCGAAAAACAGGGCTGCAATATGTTGCTGACCTGCAGCATCTGCGGCTTTTTAGTTATTGAGCCGGTTCGTGTAAATGCGGCATTGGTTACTCTGATAGAAAAAACTGTCCCAACATACCAATACGGCAATTCAGCCGTTTATTTTGCTAAGGACTGGAAACCACCGAAAGTTTAAATGTTCAAATCAGATAATTAAACATTTAAAAATTTATAATATATTTAAACATGAAAAAATTAGCATTAGGTATAGCAATGGCATTATTTGCATGTACCACTGTATTTGCAGATGGAAAAGTACCTGCTAAAAAGGCAGTAAAAAAAGCAACTTGTACGTCTTGCAGCAAAGCTAAATGCACAAGCAAGGCAACTTGCACAAATGTTACTTCTGCCTGCGTTTGCAAGTAAAATTAACAGCAAAAAAAAATCCGGCCCTTTACAGGAGCCGGATTTTTTTATTTTATACCTGCTACATTACTAATCCCACAAATTAGCAGGATAAGTTCCATTCTCAACCAAAGCTGAGATAGATGCCTGTACAATAGGTTTATCTTCTTTATAAGTTACACCAAACCATTTTGATGGCGTGGGGATAACTTTAAATGTTGCCTGTCCGCTTTTAATTAACTCATCGGCAACCAACGGGATAAAAAACTCGGCTTTAGGGTTATTTTCGTTCGCTTCAACAAATTTTTGAAACATAGCTAAACTTTGATCGAACACGGCAGGGGTAAATCCCCAAAAGTTCATAGATACCCGTTTATCATTAGGCAGTGGATGTTCGCCGGCCGCATCTTTGTATGCTACGCTGCCATCCTCTTTAAAATAAACTTCGGTGCGCTCATTAACGCCGGTCATATTACCTTTCTCATCAACCTCGCAAACACCCCGAGATACAGAACCATAATCAGACAAGGTTTTATCTATCTGATAACCCATCAATGCATATTGCGAATCGGTTACATCAGTCGTTAAAAATTTAGCCATCTTTTCAAAAGCATCATAGCCGTAATAATCGTCTGCATTTATTACGCAAAAAGGCTCCTTAACCTGGTTACGGGCCGCTAACACAGCGTGGGCGGTACCCCAAGGTTTGGCACGCTCAATTTCTTTATCAATACCAAAGGGTTTCAGATCAAAGCTTTGAAAAACATAATCAGTTTCTACCCTGCCCTTCAGTTTGGGTTCAAAAATCTCCTGAAATTTCTCTGCAAACTCCTCGCGGATAATGAAACTTACCTTTCCGAACCCGGCTTTTATGGCATCGTAAATAGAATAATCAATTATAGTTTCGCCGTTGGGGCCAAAGCCATCGGTTTGTTTCATGCTTCCATAGCGGCTGGCCATACCCGCGGCTAAAATAAGTAGAGTAGGTTTCATAGAGTTGTATGAATAATGTTTATTTCGTTTAAGAATTGAATAGTTGAACGTAAATTGGCGAATAAAGGTTATTTAATATATCTGAAATCCTGACCAGACTTTATCACCAACAAAGATTCATAAATAAGCCTGATAACATTATCCACGTCCTCTTTGTGCACCATTTCTACTGTAGTGTGCATATAACGCAGACAAAGAGATATCAATGCTGATGGTACACCGTCATTTGAGTACGCAAACGCGTCTGTATCTGTACCTGTTGAGCGTGATGAGGCCTGACGCTGGAACGGAATCTCCGCTTTTTGCGCTGTCTCTATCAACACTTTGTTTACATTGTTTTGAACAGCAGGAGCATAAGACACAACCGGTCCCCGCCCACAAGCCAGATCACCCTGCGTTATTTTGCTGATCATAGGTGTTTGGGTGTCATGCGTAACATCGGTTACAATGGCAATGTTTGGCTTTATGCGATGTGCTATCATTTCGGCACCACGCAAGCCAATCTCTTCCTGAACGGCGTTAACTATATAGAGACCAAATGGCAGCTTTATCTTGTTTTCTTTAAGTAAACGGGCTACTTCTGCTATCATAAAGCCACCTACACGGTTATCCAACGCACGGCCAACATAGTAGCGGTCATTCAGCACCATAAACTCATCCTCGTAAGTTATTACACAGCCTACGTGAATGCCCAGTTTCTCCACCTCATCTTTTGAAGTGCAGCCACAATCAAGGAAAATGTTCTTAAGTGACGGTGCTTCTTCCTTTTCACCGCCTAAGCGGGTGTGGATGGCGGGCCAGCCGAATACTGCTTTTACCACGCCATTGTCGGTATGGATGTTCACGCGTTTTGACGGGGCTATTTGGTGGTCAGAGCCGCCATTGCGGATAACATAGATCAACCCGTCGTTAGTGATGTAATTTACAAACCATGAGATCTCATCAGCATGCGCTTCTATAACAACTTTGTACTCAGCTTTGGGGTTAATTATACCTACCGCGGTGCCATAGTTATCTACGTAGTAATCGTCAATATAAGGCTTAATGTAATCTAACCAAAGCTCTTGCCCTTTCCACTCAAAACCGGTAGGCGAAGCGTTGTTAATGTATTTTTCGAGAAAGGATAATGATTTATCGTTTACAACTGCAACATGAGGTTGCTTTTCGGATTTCTTTTTAGACATATCGTATTCGGCTTTTTGGCCTTTAAACGGCCGAAAGCAAATATAACAAAGCCATACATATAATGTTCTTAATTTTTGATCTCCTTTTCCATTATCTCATAGTCAACCCCGTTACGATTAAAGGCATTACCCGTTTGCCTGAGTCCGTACCTAGCATAAAAGCCAATAGCCGATACACGTGCATTGCACCATAGTCGGCTACACCCCTCATTCATAGCAAAACCGGTTATGTAATCAAGCATGGCTTTGCCCACACCCTTCCCTTGCGCTGCGGGTATTACGGCAAACTTGCGGAACTGTGCATCCTCGTCCTTAAGAAACAACGACACCACCGCCACCAGCTGGTTATCAGCAAAAGCGCCAAAATGATAGCCATGATTATCCTCCTCCATTTCCATTTGGTAGAGCGGTTCATCGGGATAGAGTACGTCACGCCGTAAACGCCAGGTAAGCTCAGGGCGTATTTGCTCTATTTGTAACATCGTGTCTGAAGTTAAGCAAGCTGGATATTAGATAGTTTTTGCCGGTGTTCCGTTTCATTTCATATATAACACAGTTGAAACGTGTGAAACGTTATTTTTTACAATAGTCTGAATGCCAATGTAATAATACTAATGCCTGAAACACTGTGAAACTACTTATAAGTCAGGAAATTTAACTGTAAAAATCAAACCATCACCTGATTATCAATATGATATAAAACGGTTAATTTTTGTTCCATGGTGAAACGAAAATTAACCGTTTTTAGAAAGGCTTATCTATCCCGAAAAGCCGTTAAAGACTATTTATAAGTTGCGGCCAGTTTAAGCGCGTTATAAGCATTAACTATTCCACCCGTTGCACAAAGCTCATCAAAACTAACTTCGCGGCTGCTTTCTCCCTCCTTTAACGCTACTTTATGATCAATCTTCACAACCGATTTTAAAATAATATCCTTAACCTGTAAAGCCGTTAATTTTGGGTAGTAGGAACGGATAAGCGCAGCTAAACCAGCAACCACCGGCGCGGCCATACTTGTACCACTGTGTAACGCATACTTTGAGCCGGGTGTGCTTGAGTTAATATCAACACCCGGAGCAAACACGTCGACAGTAGTTTTGCCGTAATTAGAAAAAACAGCTTTTAATGTCTCATCGTTTTTAGGCCCCGATGCGCCTACTTCAATCCATGCCTGAGCCTGTCCGCTCTTATCTTCGTATACACGGCTCGGGAAATTGTTATCCTTCTCTGTGTTTTTGTTATCGTTACCTGCTGCATGTATTATCAATACATCTTTGCTCATGGCAAATTTAACGGCATCATCAACAGCCTTTTTATCATATGAGTATGCTTTGCCAAAGCTCATGTTGATAACACGTGCGCCATTGGCAGCGGCGTAACGTATAGCGTTGGCCACATCTTTGTCGCGTTCATCGCCGTTAGGTACGGTCCTAACACCCATTATTCTAACATCATCAGCAACGCCCTGAATGCCTATTCCGTTGGTTCTGTTGGCACCAATAATACCTGATACATGCGAGCCGTGATCTGCGTTAGGGCCGGTTATATCTGAGCTGCCGTAAAAACGCTCGGCGCTATTGCCGTAATTGTCGCCAACTATATTGCGCGGATCAAAATCAAGATTATAATTATAATCTAACTGCTCTTTATAATGGTCCCATGCAGGCGTTACCTCTTTCTCTATAAAATCACTTATGTTTTTGTAATCCGGCAATGCGGCAAGCACCTTTCTTTGCACATTGGCCTCGCGGGTGTTTTTTGCTTGATATTTAGCTAACTCATCAGCCGTCGGGTCTTTTTTTCCTATTGCTGCCAGAATATTCTCCAGGGCAACCTTAAAATTATCTACGCCGGTGAAAGTTTTCCTTGCGCCGGTTACATCTTTATTAAAATCGGCTCTTAGTTTTTGATACTCAGCAAAAGCAGCAACATCTGCACCTGTCAATTTATTTGTGTCCAGTGCTGCAAACTTTGCATTGTAACTACGCACCAGCCGGGTTATCTCCAGGTTATCGTAATTTACATTTCCTTTAGCCGACCCGATAAAATTCCAGCCATGCACATCATCAGCATAACCATTTTTATCGTTATCTATTTTATCGCCAATTTTCTCTTTCGGATTTATCCAAAGCACATCCTTCAGATCCTCGTGGGCGGTATCTACCCCGCCGTCTATCACCGCCACCAATACAGTGGTGTGTTTCTTGCCTTTCAGCAGTTCGTTATAAGCTCTTTCGGTGCTGATACCAAAAGCCGAGTCGGTTTTAAAGTCGAGGTTTTGCCAGCCTGATACCGGCTTTTTAGCTTCCTGTGCTGACGTAAACAGCGGTATGCACAAACATATTGCGAGTACTAATTTTTTGATCACTCTCATCTTTTTCATTTAAATATATTCAGTTAATGTATTAATTATCGCATTTGCGCATGTTATAACGGAATATTTCCGTGTTTCTTGCGCGGGTTATTCACCACTTTATTCTCCAGCATTTTAAAAGCATTTATCAATTTAAGCCTTGTTTCGGCAGGTTCAATAACTTCGTCAATAAAACCACGCTCGGCTGCCCTATATGGGTTGGCAAAGGTTTCTGAGTACAGCTGCTCCTTTTCTCTCCACTTCGACTCCGGGTCGGCCGCAGCGTTTATTTCGCGCTTAAAAATAATTTCTGCCGCGCCTTTTGCCCCCATTACGGCTATCTCCGCAGTAGGCCATGCATAATTCATATCCGCGCCAATGTGTTTAGAGTTCATTACATCATAAGCCCCCCCGTATGCTTTGCGTAAAATAACCGTAACCCGCGGCACTGTAGCCTCGCAAAAAGCATAAAGCAACTTGGCACCGTGGGTAATAATGGCATTCCATTCCTGATCTGTGCCCGGTAAAAAGCCCGGCACATCTTCAAAAACCAGCAATGGTATATTAAAACTATCGCAAAAACGAACAAATCGTGCTCCTTTTACAGATGCATGCCTATCCAACACCCCCGCCAAAAATGCAGGCTGATTGGCAACTACGCCTATACTACGGCCGGCCAGGCGTGCAAATCCTACCACTAAATTCTCAGCAAAATCCTTATGCACCTCTAAAAAACTATCCGCATCAATTACATGGTTTATTACCTCGCGTACATCATAGGGCTGAGAAACTGCCTCAGGAAGCAGATCGGCCAGTTCAGCGCGCAATTCATTTTGCGGCTCATACGGCAGAGATGGCGCCATGCTTTCGCAATTTTGCGGCATGTATGATAACAGTTTTTTTACGTGTTGGATAGCATCTATCTCATTAGCACAGGCAAAATGCGTTACGCCCGATTTACTTGCATGGGTATTGGCCCCGCCTAGTTCTTCGGAGGTAACCACCTCGTGGGTAACGGTTTTTACCACGTTAGGGCCGGTAACAAACATATACGAGGTATGCTCAACCATCAAAATAAAGTCGGTAATAGCGGGCGAGTAAACGGCACCGCCTGCGCAGGGGCCCATAATGGCCGAAATTTGCGGCACCACGCCCGATGCCATTGTATTACGGTAAAATATATCGGCATAACCGCCTAATGACACCACACCCTCCTGTATACGTGCCCCGCCCGAATCATTCAAGCCAATTACCGGCGCGCCGTTTTTAAGCGCCATATCCATTATTTTGCATATTTTCTCGGCATGCGTCTCAGAGAGTGAGCCGCCAAAAACGGTAAAATCCTGCGAAAACACATACACCAAACGACCGTTAATGGTACCATACCCTGTAACTACGCCATCTCCCGGATATTTTTCGTTCTCCATACCAAAATCTACAGATCGGTGGGCAACCAGCATTCCTATCTCCTGGAATGAGCCCTCGTCCATTAAAAAGTGCAATCTTTCCCGTGCGGTTAGTTTACCTTTTTTATGCTGACTTTCAACCCGGGCCTGCCCCCCGCCCGCCAATGCCTCGCGGCGCTTTTGGTTTAACTGCTTTATTTTGTTATTCACTATAGCTCTGCGTTATGTGTAATGCTAAAAATAGCAATTATGATTGTTAATAATAAACCTTAGGCACAAACGTTTTAAGCAGATTGCACCTGTTTTTATTGAAAAAAATTGTCAACTAATTTTAAAAATAGATGTTTACACAAATGATTTACCGCTCGCCGAAGCAGATTTTTATATATTTGTAACGAATGAACAACCGGAATAAAAGAACTTTTGCAAGTTTGCTGTTTATTGTCGTCTTTTCTGCAAAGATGATAATATCAGTTATTCCTATATTTTCCATGCTTGATGCCAAGGTAGCGGCATCAGTAATTATGCAGCTGGAACAAGAGACCAAAGGCGAAAAAGACAGTGCAGACAAAGACTCTTTTAAAGAGAAAAAAAGCTTTGACGAGCACATTTATAGCTTCTTTGATTACAAACCCTTATTGGTTGAAACCAACCGTTTACATAATAAGGAAAAGGCTTTAGCTATCAGATTGTACCACAAGGTAGTTCCGACCCCCCCTCCCAACGTTTAGTTAAATTAAGCCGGGCATCCTCCCGGCTTGTACGGCTATTTCTTAAAATTTAACTAAAACATTGTTATGCAATCACAGCAGAATGGAGGCATTGCTGGCTTCCTTAATATAAAAAAATATTTTCTTCCTAAAAACCTCAAAAAGGACATCCCATCAAGTATAGTGGTATTCCTTGTAGCGCTGCCCCTATGTTTAGGTATCGCGCTCGCCTCGGGTGCGCCATTGTTCTCGGGTTTAATTACCGGTATTGTTGGTGGTATAGTAGTAGGCATGGTCAGCGGCTCGCAGCTTAGCGTTGCCGGGCCAGCGGCAGGGTTAACCGTAATTGTATTAAATGCTATTACGGGCTTAGGCTCCTATGAGACCTTCCTGCTGGCCGTTTTCCTGGCCGGGGTTATGCAAATCATATTCGGCTTAATAAAGGCAGGCACAATAGCCAACTATTTCCCTTCATCAGTAATTGAAGGTATGCTGGCCGCTATTGGTATCATTCTTATAATGAAACAGTTTCCGCACGCGGTAGGTTATGATGCCGACTTTGAGGGTGACGAAGGTTTTGCTCAAACAGATCAGCATAATACCTTTTCGGGTGTAATGATAGCGTTATCTAAAATAAATTATGGCGCTGTTATTATTACTATGGTATCGTTGGCTATATTAATTTACTGGCCCAAAGTAAAAAAGCTGGCCCTGGTACCTGCTCCGCTACTGGTAGTGGTATTAGGTATTATTTTAGGATTGGTTTTTAACGGCACCGACCTTGGGCTGCGCGAAAAGCAGATGGTAAATATACCTGTAGTAAAAAGCATGGGTGAGTTTTTCGGCCTCTTCAGATCGCCGGATTTTACGCAAATAGGCAGGATGGATGTGTTTTTGATGGCAGTAACGTTTGCGGTAGTAGCAAGTTTAGAAACGCTGTTGAGTTTGGAGGCGGTTGATAAGATAGACCCTATAAAAAGAGTATCGCCTACTAATCGTGAATTACTGGCACAAGGCACAGGTAATATAGTGAGTGCTATGTTAGGCGGACTGCCCATGACGGCTGTTATTGTACGGTCATCGGCAAACGTTAACGCGGGTGCACGTACAAAGGTAAGTGCTATAATTCACGGCTTTCTGCTATTAATATCATTATTAACCATACCCATGGTACTTAATTTGATACCGCTTTCGTGCCTGGCAGCCATACTTTTAATGACCGGTTATAAACTGGCGCGCATTAGTTTATTTAAACACATGTGGCACAAAGGCCTGCCGCAATTTATCCCTTTTGTTGTAACCATTGTAGCCATTTATTTTACCGACCTGTTAAAAGGAGTTGGCATTGGCATGGTGGTAGCCATATTCTTCCTTCTTTTAACCAATTTACGTAACTCGTATTTCTACCATATTGAAAGTAACGGAAAGAAAATACGTATCCGATTGGCAGAAGAAGTTTCATTTTTGAACAAGGCAGCCATACAGGTAACACTTACCAACATACCCAAAGAAACAGAGGTTATAGTAGACGGATCCGCATCTAGATACATTGATCCGGATGTGCTGGAGATCATCCATAACTTTAAACACAATGCCTATACCAAAGGCATTATAGTATCACTTGAACACATTAAAGACAGGTACGACGTACCCAAAATGAAAGACCTGTTAAACGAACTTAAATAAGATATACAATGAAAAACGATCATAATAAAAACGGAGCGGACAGCTCAGAGAAATATAAATTGCAATTAGCCCGAACCGAAAGCTATGCCAAGCTACTATCGGGCAATCGCGCATGGGTAGATAAACGCCTTAAAGAAGACCCGGAGTTTTTTAAAACCCTGGCAAAAGGCCAAAGCCCTGAAGTATTGTGGATAGGCTGTGCCGATAGCCGCGTACCCGCTAATGAGGTTACCGGCACCAAACCCGGCGAAGTATTTGTACACCGCAACATTGCCAACGTATGCGTACATACAGATATGAACATGCTTAGCGTGCTGGATTATGCTGTGAACGTTTTAAAAGTAAAGCACGTTATTGTTGCGGGCCACTACGGTTGCGGCGGCGTAGCAGCGGCACTAACCAACAAACAATTTGGCCTGATTGATAACTGGCTGCGCCATATTAAAGACGTATACCGCTTGCACAGTCACGAGCTTGACCGTATTACCGATCAGGAACAAAAGGTTAACCGCCTGGTTGAGTTGAACGTAATGGAGCAGGCATATAATCTTTGCAAAACAACCATTATACAAAATGCCTGGAAAGAGCGCGATGACCTTGCAGTACATGGCTGGATAGTGGATATCTCAACAGGTTTGATAAAGGACCTTGGTGTTAGTGCAAACGATCCCCATAAGTTGGGTTATGTATACGAGGTTGAGGCAGACGCCGTATTGGTATAATAATATTTTTTTGTTTTAGGTTTATCCCGGTACGCTGAAAGGCTGCCGGGATTTTTTTTGTAGGATAAAAAACGAGGTAAACAAAAAAGCCCCGCTCAAATGAACAGGGCTTCTTGTATTATAAAAGAGGAATAAATTATTCGCCTTTCTCTGCGTTTTCTTCGTTTGCAGCAGGAGCTTCAGGAGCTTCTTCTGCAGCAGGTGCAGCAGCTTCTTCAGCAACCGGTGTTTGTGCAACTTCTGCTTCAGGAGCTTCAGTTACTTCTTCAGCAACTGCTACTTCTTCAGCAACAGGAGCAGCTGCAACATCTGCTTTGCCTTTACCACCACGACGACGTGTTGATTTTTTAGCAACTGCAGCATCGCCTTTACCGTAAACTGTGTTATAATCTACTAATTCAATTATAGCCATCTCTGCGTTGTCACCTAAACGGTTTTCCATTTTGATGATACGGGTGTAACCTCCCGGGCGATCAGCAATTTTAGGAGCGATATCGCGGAACAGGATAGATACCGCGTCTTTATCTTGCAGGTAGCTAAATACAGTACGACGTGAGTGCGTAGTATCGTCTTTTGATTTTGTTAAAATAGGCTCTGCATAAACGCGTAAAGCTTTTGCTTTAGCTAATGTAGTTGTAATACGCTTGTGTAAGATAAGCGAGGTAGCCATGTTAGCTAACATTGCCTTACGATGGCTGTTAGTGCGGCCCAGGTGGTTTACTTTTTTACCGTGTCTCATTGTTTTTTTGTTTGTGGCACGTGCATACCGTTGGGCGGCGTTTTATCGTCAAGCCCTCGGAATTACGCGGTTTTAGTGATTAGTTAATTAGAGATCAGAGATTAGTCACCAGCGCCTCTCCAACCTTATAAATGACAAGAGGTTAAAGATTATTTAAAATCTCCAACCTCTTATCAAAATATTATTCTTCGTCTAACTTGAATTTAGACAGGTTCATACCAAAAGATAATCCTTTTGATTTAACCAGGTCTTGAATTTCTGTTAACGATTTTTTACCAAAGTTTCTGAATTTCAGCATGTCTGCAACGTCGTACGATACCAGGTCAGCCAGGCTGCGGATATCAGCTGCTTTTAAGCAGTTTAACGCGCGGACAGAAAGATCAAGATCAACCAATTCAGTTTTAAGGATCTTACGCATATGTAAAATTTCCTCGTCAACTTCTTTAGTTTCTTCTTTAGCTTGTGCTTCCAACATCATGTTCTCGTCGCTGAATAGCATAAAGTGCTGGATCAAGATCTTAGCAGCCTCTTTAAGCGCGTCTTCAGGATGGATAGATCCATCAGTAGCAATATCCAAAACTAATTTTTCATAGTCGGTTTTTTGCTCAACACGATAGTTCTCGATGGTATATTTAACGTTCTTTATCGGCGTGTAGATGGAATCAATAGCAATTACGCCAACGTTCGCATCCGGGTTTTTATTCTCTTCGCTTGGTACATAACCACGACCTTTGTTGATAGTAAATTCAACTTCAAGCGTTACCGAAGAATCCATGTTACAGATAACCATATCAGGATTCAAAACAGTAAAGTTGTTTGAGAACTTGGTAATATCGCCGGCTTTGAAAGCATCCTGACCGTTGATGATCACGAAAACTTTCTCGCTGTCGCCAGAATCACCTGATTTTTTAAATCTAACTTGCTTAAGATTTAATATGATCTCGGTAACGTCTTCAACAACTCCTTTTATAGTTGAAAACTCATGCGTAACTCCTGAAAAACGTACAGAAGTAATAGCATAACCTTCAAGCGATGAAAGTAAGATACGACGCAGAGCATTACCAATGGTTACACCGAAGCCTGGTTCTAACGGACGAAATTCAAACGTACCCTCAAAATCAGTCGATTTCTGCATGATAACCTTGTCTGGTTTTTGAAATGCTAAAATTGCCATTTATATCCTTATTTATTGTTTGATTGATTTATTTAAACCACAAAAATGACCGTCAGAATATGCCGATCATTTTGTGTGTTGATATCGTTATTATTTAGAGTATAACTCGACGATAAGGTTCTCCTTGATGTTCTCAGGGATCTCATCGCGGTTTGGATAGTTAAGGAACTTGCCTGTTAAATTAGCAGCATCCCACTCAAACCAGCTATACTTGTTTATTCTTCTGCCAGCTACCGAAGTAGTGATGGCCTCTAAAGACTTTGATTTCTCACGAACTGCAATAACGTCTCCGGCTTTAACCGCGTATGATGCAATGTTTACCACACCGCCGTTTACAGTAATGTGTTTGTGACCAACTAATTGGCGTGCGCCTGAACGTGTTGGAGCAATACCTAAACGGAATACCACGTTATCTAAACGGGCCTCTAAAAACTTTAACAAGTTTTCGCCGGTGATGCCTTCTTTAGCAGAAGCACGGTGAAACAGGTTCTCGAACTGACGCTCTAATACACCGTAAGTGTATTTAACCTTTTGTTTCTCCATTAACTGTACCGCGTACTCTGATTGCTTGCCTCTTCTTTTTGAAGCGCCATGCATACCAGGGCCGTAGTTTTTTCTTTCTAACGCTTTATCCGGACCGAAGATGGGCTCACGGAAACGGCGTGCAATTTTTGATTTTGGACCTGTATATCTTGCCATTATTTGTTGCTTTTAAAGTATCAAACGGCCCGCAGCCGCTGAATCTTAGCTTTAAAAAATTGATTAATTAAACTCTTCTTCTTTTTGAAGGACGGCAACCGTTGTGCGGAAGTGGGGTAATGTCCTTTATAGTAGTAACCTCAATACCTGTAGTTTGCAGGGTACGGATAGCCGACTCGCGACCAGATCCAGGACCTTTTACAAATACTTCAACTTTACGCAAACCCAGATCGTAAGCAGCTTTACCGCAATCGGCAGCAGCCTGACCGGCAGCGTAAGGAGTGTTCTTTTTTGAACCCTTAAAGCCCATTTTACCGGCTGATGACCATGATATAGCCTGACCGGTTTTATTGGTTAAGGTTATTATAATGTTGTTGAAGGTAGCGTTTATGTGTGCTTCGCCAATGGCTTCAACAATTACAATACGCTTTTTGGTTACTTTTTTAGCTTTAGCCATTTTTTTGTTTAATTATTGATTTAGTGAATTACTGAGTTACTAAATAACTCGGACCCGCTAATCGATTATAATTTATTTTATTCCTGGCGATGGTAAAACTTACCAATCACCAATCGTTATTTACTATTTAGTAGCTTTCTTTTTGTTAGCAACTGTTTTACGTTTTCCTTTACGGGTACGTGAGTTGTTTTTAGTACGCTGACCACGCAGAGGCAAACCTTTACGATGACGTGTACCACGGTAACAACCGATATCCATTAAGCGTTTGATGTTAAGCTGAACTTCTGAACGAAGCGCTCCCTCCACCTTTATCTCGTCGTTAATGATAGTACGAATAGCTGTTAGCTGATCGTCACTCCAATCCTGCACTTTAGTGTTGAAATCAATACCTGCTTTGGTTAAAATATCCTGAGCAGTTGAACGGCCAATACCGTAAATGTAGGTTAGGCCTATCTCGCCTCTTTTGTTCTTTGGTAAATCAATACCTGAAATCCTTGCCATATTTGTTTTGTTTTTTTTATGCAACGACCGAACGGCGGCTACCGTTGTACGAATCGTTACTGTTTTTAATTATCCCTGACGTTGTTTGAACTTAGGGTTCTTTTTGTTGATAACGTAAAGTTTGCCGTTACGACGAATGATCTTGCAATCAGCACTACGTTTTTTTATGGATGCTCTAACTTTCATCTCGCTTATTATTTATATCTGTATGTAATACGCCCCTTTGATAAATCGTAAGGGCTCATTTCCAATTTTACTTTGTCACCAGGTAATATTTTGATGTAGTGCATCCGCATTTTACCTGATATGTGCGCAATAATCTCATGACCGTTTTCAAGTTCAACTCTGAACATCGCGTTTGATAACGCCTCCCGAATTGTACCATCTTGTTCAATCGAAGATTGTTTTGCCATATTTTACTGATTTTTACTGAATTATCCGCCCCAAAAGCGGGACGCAAAATTAATAAAATATTTTTAATTATTTGTTTTTTCTTTTAAAACATTATCAACGTACTCAAACGAAGATAATATGTCGGCTTTGCCCTTGCGTATGGCCACTGTATGCTCAAAATGTGCTGATGGCTTTCCATCAACGGTTGATACTGTCCAGCCATCATCCCAAAACTTAACACCGGCGCGGCCCGCGTTTATCATTGGTTCAATTGCTATCACCATACCTTCTTCCAGTTTCACTCCGGCACCGCGTTTGCCATAGTTAGGCACTTCGGGCTTTTCATGCAACCTGGTTCCAACACCGTGGCCAACCAACTCTCTAACCACGCCAAAACCATGCTTCTCAGCATGTTCCTGTACAGCATACGCAATATCGCCAACACGCATACCTACAACTGCCTTTTCAATTCCTTTGTCAAGGCACTCGCGTGTAACGCGTAAAAGCGTTTTGGCTTGTTCGCTTATCTCGCCAATGGCAAAGGTAAAGGCAGAGTCGCCATAATATTTATTAAGTATTACGCCGCAATCAACAGATACGATATCGCCATCCTTTAACTCATACTTTCCCGGGAAGCCATGTACTACCTGGTCATTCAGGGAGATACAAAGCGAGTAGGGGAAACCACCATAGTTTAAAAATGCAGGGATACCGCCGTTATCGCGTATATAGGTTTCAGCTAATTTATCCAGATCAATAGTTCGTACTCCCGGCGCTATAACTTTGGCAACTTCGCCATGTGTTTTTGCAACCAGCTGCGCGCTTTCTCTTATCAGTTCAATCTCCTCAACAGACTTATAAATGATCTTTGACATGCGTATTATATGGCTGTCGGAGTTGTTCCGGCAGCGGCTGGCACAGCCGAACGTCCTTTTATTCTGCCGGTTTTCATCAATCCGTCATAGTGGCGCATTAACAAGTGGCTTTCTATCTGTTGCAAGGTATCTAACACAACACCTACAAGAATGATAAGCGAAGTACCACCAAAGAAACGTGCGAACAAGTTATTTACACCTACCTGGCTGGCCAAAGCCGGTATAATAGCTATGATAGCTAAAAACACTGAGCCTGGTAACGTAATTTTTGATATAACGCCGTCAATGAAACTTTCAGTTGGATTACCTGGCTTAACACCGGGAATAAATCCACCATTCTTTTTCATGTCGTCAGACATTTGTTTCGGGTTAACTGTAATAGCTGTGTAGAAGTAGGTGAACACTATAATTAATATAGCAAACACAATATTGTGCAACCATGAGTTATAGTTTTGTAATTGGATCAAAACGCCGTTAGACGCCGCTTTCGGAAAAAACGAGCCTATAGTAGCAGGGATGAACATTAACGCCTGGGCAAATATGATTGGCATAACACCGGCAGCATTTACCTTTAATGGAATATACTGACGAACACCACCATACTGTTTATTGCCAACAATACGCTTAGCATATTGCACCGCTATTTTGCGGGTGCCTTGTACAATAAGAATGGTAAACATTACTACACCTATTAGCGCAATTAACTCAACAATAAAAGTAATTAAGCCCCCTGTTCCGCCTGTACGGTTTTGGAACTCTGCTAAAAACGCACCTGGTAACTGGGCAATAATACCCACCATAATGATCAATGAAATACCATTGCCAATACCTTTATCTGTAATTTTCTCGCCTAACCACATTACAAATAATGTACCCGCGGTTAACACCATTGTATTCATAATGGTAAACATTGGGTTAGCTATCAATATCTCGTTAGCAGTTACCTGAGAGTTCAGATAAGCTACCGCCTGTATGGCAGTGATAAAAATAGTAAGGTAACGTGTCCACTGATTGATCTTGTTACGGCCACTTTCGCCCTCTTTCTGCATTTTAGCAAAGTAAGGAACAGCTATACCTAACAACTGCATCACAATGGATGCAGAGATATAAGGCATAACACCTAATGCGAAAATAGAAATACGCGAGAAAGAACCGCCCGCAAACATGTTTAATAAACCAACCAGGCCTTCGGCCTCTTTGGTATCTGTTTGTGAGCCGTCTACACCCGGAAGATGCACGAACGAACCTACACGATATATTAAAAGAAATAAGAGTGTGTTAGTTATACGCACTCTTAGATCCTCAATTTTCCAGATATTGGATAATGTGGTGATGAATTTCTTCATAGAAATTTTATAGCTTAACTATGGTGCCACCAGCAGCCTCAATTGCTTTTTGCGCGGTAGCGGTAAATGCATGTGCAGTAACTTCTACTTTGGCAGTAAGTTCGCCACGGCCTAAAATTTTAACCTTGTCGTTCTTTGATGCCAAACCATGATCTTTCAAAGTTGAAAGGTCAATTGTTGCTATTGAATACTTTTCGATTAAGCCTTGCAAAACATCAAGGTTAACACCAACGTACTCTACACGGTTAGGGTTTTTAAAGCCAACCTTAGGCACACGGCGTTGCAATGGCATTTGGCCACCTTCAAAGCCTATTTTACGGCTTGTACCTGAGCGTGAACCGGCACCTTTATGACCACGTGTTGATGTACCACCACGGCCAGAACCTGTACCACGACCAATTCTTTTTCTATTTTTAGTAGAACCTTCTGCAGGTTTTAAATTATTTAAGTTCATGATATTAAATGTTTTCTACCGCTACAAGGTGGTTAACTTTTCTAACCATACCAATAATAGCTGCAGTAGCTTCAACTTCCACGCTGTGGTTTATTTTCTTCAAGCCCAGTGCTTCCACTGTTCTTTTTTGGCGCTCACTTCTATCGATCACGCTTTTGATCTGAGTTATCTTGATCTTTGCCATGTTCTGATTATCCGTTAAATACTTTTCCTAAACTGATGCCGCGTTGTTGAGCTACTGTGTTAGCATCGCGCAGTTGCGATAATGCTGATACGGTTGCTTTAACCACGTTGTGCGGGTTTGATGAGCCTTTTGATTTTGCCAATACATTGTGTATACCGGCACTCTCTAATACTGCACGCATGGCACCACCTGCAATTACGCCGGTACCGTTAGCAGCTGGTTTTATAAATACAAAACCGCCAGAGAATTTTCCAATTTGCTCATGAGGTACAGTACCATTGATGATCGGAACTTTTACAAGGTTCTTTTTAGCATCATCTATACCTTTTGCAATAGCTTCTGTAACCTCTTTAGCTTTACCTAAACCGTAACCTACCACACCTTGCTCATCACCTACCACTACGATAGCTGAGAAACTGAATGTACGGCCACCTTTGGTTACTTTGGCTACACGCTGTATGCTAACCAAACGATCCTTTAGTTCGATCTCGCTGGTTTTTACTCTTTTTATGTTAATTGTTGACATGTCTTTTCCTCCTACTGATTAAAAGTTTAAACCACCTTCGCGTGCACCTTCGGCCAGTGATTTAACACGACCATGATAAAGGTAACCGTTTCTGTCAAAAACCACATCAACAATACCGGCTGCAATAGCTTTTTGAGCTACCAGTTTGCCTACGGCTACTGATTGATCTGACTTGGTACCATCAGCAGTAAACTCTTTTGATAAAGATGATGCCGATACAAGTGTTTTACCGTTAACATCGTCAATGATCTGCGCATAAATGCCTTTATTGCTTCTGTACACTGACAAACGCGGACGGGCTGAAGAACCTGACAGGCGCTTCCTGATACCCATTTTAATTCTGTCTCTTCTTGATAATTTCGCTTTAGCTGCCATGACGATTATTTTTTAGATGCTGATTTACCTGCTTTTCTTCTTAATACTTCGCCTGCAAACTTGATACCTTTACCTTTATATGGTTCAGGAGTACGTAACGAGCGTATTTTTGCCGCTACCTGGCCTATCAGTTGCTTATCGTTTGATTCCAGAATGATGGTTGGGTTTTTACCCTTATCAGCAGTAGTTGAAACTTTAATTTCTTTTGGTAACTCAAACACATAGTGGTGAGAGTAACCTAATACAAGGTCTAATGTGTTACCGGTATTGGTTGCGCGGTAACCCACACCTACCAGTTCCTGTACAATTTTGTAACCTGTAGTTACGCCAACAACCATATTGTTTATCAATGAACGGTATAAACCGTGCAATGCTTTGTGGCGTTTTTGCTCAGTTGGGCGCTGAACCAATAGTTCGCTACCTTCCTGTACAATTTTTATATCGGTGTCAACCGCTTGATGCAATTCACCGTTAGGGCCTTTTACAGTTACTACATTATCATCAGATACTGTAATTGTAACGCCTGCAGGTATTGCAATTGGTGATTTTCCTACTCTTGACATTGCTTAATTCCTCCTATTAATATACGTAGCATAAAACCTCACCACCAACATTTAACTGCTTAGCTTCTTTATCGGTCATTACACCTTTTGAAGTTGACAGGATGGCGATACCTAAACCATTTAACACACGCGGCATGGTATCCATACCTGCGTATCTGCGTAAACCTGGGCGGCTTATGCGCTCAATTGAACGGATAGCTGGAATTTTAGTTATTGGATGGTACTTTAAAGCCACTTTAATTGTGCCTTGCGGACCGTTATCCTCAAACTTATAGTTTGCAATGTAACCTTTGTCAAAAAGAACTTTAGTGATCTCTTTTTTAAGGTTCGATGCAGGAATTTCAACAACCCTGTGGTTGGCTTTAATAGCATTCCTTACTCGTGTAAGATAATCTGCGATTGGATCTGTATTCATTATTTATTGTTTGTGACGATGGTTTCCTTCCCGGCCTTCCGGGCGACCTTTCATCGGTTAATTCTTTATTGAGTATTAAGTAGTAAGTATCAGGTATCAAGACTATAATTATCTTGCTACTTGATACTAATTACTTGCTACTATATTTTTACCAAGAAGCCTTTTTAACCCCTGGGATCTTGCCTTCTAAAGCCATTTCGCGGAAAGTAACACGCGAAATGCCGAATTGACGCATATAACCACGTGGGCGGCCAGTTAATTTGCAACGGTTGTGCAATTTTACAGCAGATGATGCTTTAGGCAATGCATCTAATGCAACCCAGTCACCAGCTTCTTTTAACGCTGCTCTTTTCTCAGCATATTTAGCTACTAATTTGGCACGTTTTACTTCGCGTGCTTTTACGCCTTCTTTAGCCATTGTTAGTTGGAGTTTGATTTTTAAATGGTAAACCAAATTGTTTTAAAAGCTCTAACGCTTCAACATCATTAGTTGCCGAGGTTACAAAGGTAATATCCATACCTTGTATTTTGTTAATTTTATCAATGTTGATCTCAGGGAAGATAATTTGTTCGGTAATACCTAAAGTATAATTACCTCTTCCGTCAAAACCTTTATCATTGATACCTTTGAAATCGCGGATACGTGGCAGAGCTACAGAGATCAAACGATCAAGGAACTCATACATGGTATTGTCGCGCAAAGTAACGCGTACACCTACCGGCATGTTTTTACGCAATTTGAAGTTAGAGATATCCTTTTTAGATTTTGATGATACTGCCAACTGACCGGTAATTGTAGTTAACTCGGTAATGGTGTTCTCAATCAGTTTCTTATCGGTAGTAGCACCGCCAACACCCTGGTTGATGGCTATCTTCTCCAATTTAGGAACCTGCATTACGCTTTTGTACTGAAATTTGTCTTTCAGGGTAGTACGTATCTCTTCCTTATATTTTGATTTTAATCTTGGTGTGTAAGCTGACTCGGCCATTACTTAATTTCCTCCCCTGATTTTTTTGCAACTCTAACTAATTTACCGGCATCGTTTTTCTTACGGCCAACGCGTGTTGCTGCTCCTGTTTTAGGATCAACCAGCGCCAGGTTTGAAATATGTATAGCAGCTTCCTGCTTTACAATACCGCCATTAGGGTTAGCTGCATTTGGTTTAGTGTGTTTAGATACCATGTTGGCACCTTCAACAATAGCACGATTTTTATCAACTATTATTTCCACAATTTTGCCTTGTGATCCTTTTGAATCGCCGGCTATTACTTTAACTAAATCTCCTTTACGGATCTTTAATTTAATTGCTCTGTTTTTCTTTTCCATGTTACAATACCTCCGGTGCTAATGATACAATTTTCATAAATTGTTTCTCACGCAATTCTCTTGCAACAGGGCCGAAGATACGTGTGCCTCTCGGCTCATCCTGGTTGTTCAATAAAACAGCCGCATTATCGTCAAAACGGATATATGAACCGTCTTTTCTGCGAATCTCTTTTTTGGTTCTAACCACTACGGCTTTTGATACTGTACCTTTTTTAATGTTACCTGATGGCAGCGCGCTTTTTACAGTTACTACTATCTTGTCACCTATTGAGGCATATCTTTTACCGGTACCGCCTAACACACGGATCACTAAAACTTCTTTAGCTCCGCTGTTGTCAGCTACATTTAATCTTGATTCCTGTTGTACCATCTTATTTAGCTCTTTCTAAAATTTGAACTAATCTCCAATTTTTATTCTTGCTCAGCGGACGAGTTTCCATAATCAATACGGTATCACCAACACCACAAGTGTTAGCTTCGTCATGTGCCATAAACTTGGTAGTTTTCTTTACGAACTTACCATAGATCGGGTGCTTCACCTTCCGCTCAACAGCTACAACAATAGATTTCTCCATTTTATTGCTAACTACCAGACCGGTACGTGTTTTTCTTAAATTTCTTTCCATTTTTCTCGACGCGTAAAAAATTAATTTTGTTCAGAAGCTTTCGCCGCTTTACGCTTTGTTAATTCAGTATTTAAGCGAGCGATCTCCTTGCGTACTTTTGTTATACGGCTTGGATTTTCTATGGCCGAAACCGCGTGAGCAAATTTAAGTTTGGTAAGGTTCGCCCTTTCCTCGCCCAATTTTGCTACCAACTCTTCAGTTGCGAGCTCTAAAATTTCTGAGTTCTTCATTTTTTTGTTAGTTTTTTGAGTTGTTAGTTCTAAGCTTCCTTTATCCAAACTGATAACTGCAAACTCAAAACTGCTAACTACTTGTTTATGCTTCTACGTAGTCTTTACGTACTACAAATTTTGTTTGTACCGGCAACTTCTGGGCTGCAAGGCGTAAAGCCTCTTTAGCAATTTCCAGTGATACGCCTTCTGCTTCAAAAATGATCCTACCGGGGCGAACTACCGCTACCCAATATTCCGGCGCACCTTTACCTTTACCCATACGTACCTCTGCAGGTTTTTTGGTTACAGGCTTGTCAGGGAAAATCCTGATCCAAACCTGTCCTTCACGTTTCATGAAACGTGTCACAGCAATACGGGCAGATTCTATCTGGCGGCTGGTTATCCAGGCTGCTTCCAGTGATTTAACACCGAAAGATCCGAATGAAAGTTCAGTGCCACGGGTGGCTAAACCTTTCATCCTGCCTTTTTGCATCTTTCTGAACTTCGTTCTTTTTGGCTGTAGCATTTTATTAAGCTTGTAATATCTGTTAAGATATTTATTCTACATTATTTATTATCTCTTGGCCGGACCGCCGGGACGACTACCGCCACCACCACGATTTGGCCCACCCGGACGGTTGTTACCACCGCCACGGTTGTTTGGGTTACTGCCTGGGGCACCACCGCCGCTTCTGCCGCGATCGCCACCACCTGCACCACCTCTGCGGTCACCACCGCCTCTTCTGTCACCTCTGTCGCCGCCGCGCTCATTGCTGAAACCTGCTGCGCCTTCAGGGCGTCCACCTTTACCGCTTGCGCTGCTTGTGCCACCAATGTTTGGAGACAAGTCGCGTTTGCCGTAAACCTCACCTTTGCAAATCCATACTTTAACACCTATTTTACCATAGGTAGTTAAAGCTTCGGCTAATGCGTAATCAATATCAGCGCGGAAGGTATGTAACGGAATCCTTCCTTCTTTATATTGCTCACTACGCGCCATTTCCGCACCGCCTAAACGGCCTGACGTCATGATCTTGATACCCTCTGCACCCATTCTCATGGTTGAAGCGATAGTAGTTTTCATTGCACGACGGAAAGAGATACGCGCTTCCAGTTGTTTGGCCACGCCTTCTGCAACTAATTGTGCATCCAGCTCAGGGCGTTTTATCTCGAAAATGTTGATCTGAACTTCCTTTTTAGTAAGTTTTTTCAACTCTTCTTTTATCTTGTCAACTTCGGCACCACCTTTACCTATAACAATACCCGGACGGGCAGTGTGTATAGTTACAGTTATGCGTTTTAATGTACGCTCAATAACAACTTTGGCTACACCGCCTTTGTTGATACGGGCTGATAAGTATTTGCGGATCTTTTCGTCCTCAACTAATTTATCGGAGTAGTTGTTGCCACCGAACCAGTTAGAATCCCAACCTCTGATGATTCCTAATCTGTTACCTATTGGATGTGCTTTTTGTCCCATTTCCTAATTAGTTGTTTTCATTTTTACTATCAACAATAAGCGTTACGTGGTTTGAACGCTTGCGTATACGGTATCCGCGACCTTGTGGTGCAGGGCGTAATCTCTTAGCCATACGGCCACCACCCACAGAAACCTCTTTTACAAACAAACCGCTGTCTTCAACACGTTTGCCTTCGTTTTTTGCTTCCCAGTTTTTAATGGCTGATAACAAAAGTTTCTCTACACGAATAGCAGCTTCTTTGTTAGTAAATTTTAATATATATAACGCTTTCTCAACGTTAACACCACGTATCAGGTCAACCACCAAACGCATTTTGCGTGGTGAAGTTGGACAGTTCTGTAGTTTTGCAACAGAAGCGCCACCTACTTCGGCTTTAGCAGCTTCCTTTTGTTGCCTGATCAATACAGACTTTTTAATTTTTGTTGTTGCTTCCATTGCCTGTTATTTTTTCTTTTCTGCGTGACCGCGGAATGTACGGGTTGGTGCAAATTCTCCCAACTTGTGTCCAACCATGTTTTCTGTTACGTACACAGGGATAAATTTATTACCGTTGTGTACTGCGAATGTATGACCAACGAAATCCGGAGAAATCATGGAACGACGAGACCATGTCTTTACTACTGATTTTTTATTCGATTCATTCAAGGTCAGAACTTTTCTGTCCAGGTTATGATCAATATACGGTCCTTTTTTTACTGAACGAGCCATTATTTTTTCCTTCTTTCGATGATATAACGATCTGATGTTTTCTTTTTGTCGCGGGTTTTGTAGCCTTTAGCTAATAAACCTTTACGAGAGCGTGGATGACCACCTGATGCACGGCCCTCGCCACCACCCATAGGGTGATCTACCGGGTTCATTGCAACACCTCTAACTCTTGGTCTGCGACCCAACCAGCGTTTTCTACCTGCTTTACCTAATACTTCGTTCGCTTTCTCGCCGTTTGATACGGTGCCGATAGTTGCTAAACAAGTAGCCAGGATCATGCGGGTTTCGCCAGAAGGCAATTTAATGATAGCATATTTACCATCGCGAGCTGAAAGCTGCGCGTAAGTACCTGCTGAACGTGCTATTGTACCGCCTTGACCCGGATTCAATTCAATGTTATGTATAATTGAACCTAATGGGATAGTTTTTAGTGGTAAAGTATTACCAACTTCCGGTGCAACATTCTCGCCCGATAAAACAGTTTGTCCAACTGTTAAACCTTCAGGAGCTATCATGTATCTTTTCTCGCCGTCAACATAGTGTAGCAAAGCTATACGTGCTGAACGGTTTGGATCATATTCAATTGTAGCAACAGTTGCGGGGATGTCAAACTTATTACGTTTAAAATCGATCAATCTGTATAACTGCTTGTGACCACCACCTAAGTAGCGCATGGTCATTTTACCGCTATTGTTACGACCGCCTGATCTCGTGTTTACAGAAACTACTAACGACTTTTCTGGTACGTTTGTAGTAATGTCAGAGTTATCAGCACCTACTCTGAAGCGGGTACCCGGCGTAACCGGTTTAAATCTTTTTACTGCCATCTCCTTATTTATATATTGCTATAAAAATCTATTGTTTCACCGTCTTTCAACGTAACAACCGCTTTCTTCACTGTAGCAGCACGACCAGATACCGGCCCGGCTTTAGTATTGCGAGTTTTTAGTTTTCCAACGTACCTCATGGTATTTACAGCTGTAATGTTAACGCCATACATGGCTTCAATAGCTGATTTAATCTGAATCTTGTTAGCTTTTGGATGAACCAGGAAAGCGTAACGGTTAAGCTTATCAGTTAACTGAGTAACTTTTTCAGTAAGTAAGGGTTTTCTTAAAATTTCCATATTACTTAGCTAATGCTTCCTCCAAAACTTTAACAGCACCTGTAGTTAACAAAAGCTTGCCTGCGTTTAACACATCGTATGTGTTTAACTGATCGGCGGTAATAACTTTCGCTTTTTTCAAGTTTCTGCTTGATAAATACACATTGTTATTTGCTGCAGGCAATACTAATAATGTTCTCACATCAGTAGCTTGCAGATCAGCAACCATCTGTATATAGCTTTTAGTTTTGACAGCGTCAAAATTAAAATCCTCTAAAACTATAATGTTGCTGTCTTTTGCTTTGTATGATAAGGCAGAGTAACGAGCCAGCGTTTTAAGTTTTTTGTTCAACTTAAAGCTGTAATCGCGCGGCTGCGGACCGAATACACGGCCACCACCATTAAACAATGGAGATTTTACGCTACCGGCACGTGCACCGCCTGTACCTTTTTGTTTATATAATTTGCGGGTTGAACCTGCTATCTCATTACGCTGTTTAGCTTTATGAGTACCTTGACGTTGGTTAGCTAAAAACTGCTTAACGTCCAGATAGATTGCATGATCATTGGGCTCAATACCGAAAATAGCTTCAGGAAGTTGCACCTTGGCACCTGTTTCTTTACCTGATACATTTAATACTTTAACTTCCATCTTATTTATCCACTATTACCATTGAACCTTTGGCTCCAGGGATAGAACCTTTAACTACTATAAGATTTTGATCAGCATAAACTTTCAAAACTTCTAAGTTTTGAACCTTTACTCTCTCATTACCCATTTGGCCCGCCATACGCATTCCCTTGAATACGCGAGATGGCCATGATGAAGCACCCAAAGAACCCGGAGCACGTAACCTGTTGTGCTGACCGTGAGTTTGCATACCCACACCGCCAAAACCATGACGTTTTACCACACCCTGAAAACCTTTACCTTTTGAGGTACCAACCACATCAACAAAATCCCCTTCGGCGAAAATCTCAACGGTAACAGTGTCACCTAAAGATTTTTCGTCTTCAAAAGACTTAAATTCAACTAACTTACGTTTTGGGGTTGTTCCGGCTTTTTGGAAGTGTCCTTTTAACGGACCTGAGGTGTTTTTCTCTTTTTTCTCACCGTAGGCTAACTGTACGGCAGAATACCCGTCTGTATCAACAGACTTGATTTGTGTTACCACGCAAGGGCCAGCTTCGATAACGGTACAAGGGATATTTTTCCCTGTGCCATCGAATATGCTGGTCATACCTACTTTTTTACCAATTATTCCTGACATTTTAATATTTTTTGTTGCCCATCGAAGCAGTAGGGCTTCGTTCAAGGCATGTTATCCCCGTTAAGGGACGGCAAAGATAGATATTTTACATTAAATGTCAAATACTTAGTGAGTTATTTTTTTATAAATATTTAAGGGGGGTTTGCGGCATTATTTCGGCCTTAAAATCTCACGCAATTCGTCAACCACAAAACTTTAAAGGATTGTTTTAACTTTATGGCATATGAACTTTTATACACGCAAATGGGTAAAACCAGAAGACCTTAACGCGCATAACACACTGTTTGGCGGCCGGTTGATGGCCTGGATAGACGAAGAGGCGGCTATTTACACAACTATACAGCTCGGGACAAATGCGGTGGTTACGAAATTTATTTCGGAAATAAATTTCGTAAACTCGGCCAAGCAAGGCGATATTGTTGAGTTGGGGATAAAAGCCATACGTTTTGGGCGTACATCTTTAACGCTCACCTGCGAGGTGCGAAACAAAATCTCGCAGAAAACCATCCTCACTATTGATAAGATAGTTTTTGTAGCTGTTGACGCTGAAGGCAAACCAGTTCCACATGGCCGCACGGAGATTATTTACACCGATGAAAGACTTAGGGAGTAATCTACTCCATCATTAACCTCCGTATCAACTCGGCGCTTTGCTTTTTGCCTTCTTCTAACCTGTCATTAAAGAAAGTCTGAACCTGGTTAAAGTGTTTTTTGTACCCTTCCATATCGCCATATCCTATTATTGACGACCACTCGCGCACGGCTGAATGAAACTCCAAGTCATCTCCGCGAATGGTTTTATCGTACAGCGCCGCTTGTATAGACTCTTCAAGCAACTCATCGTTTTTAAATAGATACTCTGCAATGCCCAAACGCAAACGAAAAGGAGGCGTTTGCCCAATAAGGTTATCATAAGGATTAACACCCAAATGGTACCAGGCATCAACCATACTTAATATACTTAAATGTGAGTTAGGCTTTTGTTTATCATGGTTTTGCGATAGCGAGAACTCCTTCATTACCTTATCGCTTAGCATAATTGGCTTGCGACTTTCATGGAAGACAAAATCGCGTGCCCGGTAAAGGCGTTTGCGGAAGGTTTCTTCTTCCTCCTGTATCATCAGCTTAAACAGTTCTGATTCTGACACAGCGTATTGCCTCACCTGCTGCCGGGCATAAGGATTCATTATAGCCAAACCGGCATATACGTGGGCCTTATAGCTGAATATACGCAGCGTGGTTAATATCTTAACATTATCAATACCACCTATATAGGAGGCGTTTTCCCACGGGAAGAATCCTGCCGACATCCATGCAGTACCCATGCTTTCAAAACCTACGTGTGTAACAGCTTGTGTATCGGCAACTATTTTATCATGCTCGTGGTAGTCGGCCAGTTCTACAACTTTGGATCCTATGGCGTTAAACAGTTCCAGCATCTGCTGTCGGGCGGGTTCATCAGCCCGGTGTGGTATCAATATCAGCGTCTGTCCTTTGGGCTCAAAGGCAGGACCATGCATGCCATGGAAGGTAACAATTTGTGCTTCGGCCGGCAGATACTTTTCGAAAGCAGCTATCTCAGGTGTTTTTACAGACGTTTGGCCCGCTACGATGGCACCCGGCTTAGTAAAAGGAGCTAACTCGGCTACAACGGCATCCAGCTTTTCGGCTTCCACGGAGTAGATCACCAGGTCGCTTGCTTCAACAACTTCACGCCCCCCTTTAAGCACAGCTATGTTGTATGGCATCAGTTCCTGCTCAAGCCTTAATTGATTGGCGGGCAGATCGCAGCCACAAACCGTGTAGCCCGCTTTTGCAAAAGCTTTGGCGTACAAGCGCCCCATGTCGCCCAAACCAATAATACCGATATTCATGCTGCTAATATAACTATGGTTATGTAAATGTGGCTAATATTAGCGGGTACAAAAGAAAAAGTGATAATAAAAGCTATTTTTGAGTGTTTTTAAAGGAGCATTATATAATTTTATAATCATGATATCTACCTTCAGGTTTAAATTTAATATTGTCTTTGCAGTTATATGTTTAAGTGTGGCGTTCGCTAACGCACAGGATACTGTAAGGAAAGCCACCTCAAAACCGGCTGGCAAGCCTGTCGTTACCGCGGCAAAACCGGTAACAAGCGGCGTACCTATTAACCCCAAGACGGGCAGGCCCTACAGCAAGTGGGGATACGGCACACAAGCAAAAACAACACAGCCTCAAAAAGCCGACATTACTACAGCCCCTGCAGTTGCACAACCTGCCACACCTGTTGTAACCGACAAAAGCCTGAACGGACAATATAAATACTTACTTACCAAAGTATACAACTATCAGCAACCATTTGTAGCTGCTTTTTGGAAGAACGTGCGCGATTCACTTAACAGCAGCCGTCAGCAGCTTAAGGCAGCTGATGAGAAGCTTACTGTAAGTAATCAATCTGTTAGTGAGCTGAAAAGCGATGTTAGTGCAAGCCAAACCGAACTTTCCAATGCAGATTCGGTTGATTTTTTTGGTATATCGTTTTCTAAGAATGGCTATAGCACTATGATGTGGTCGCTAGTGGCGGTTTTAGGTGGGCTGGCTGCTATTGTGATCTTCCGCTCCGGGAGCGCGCGATCTGAGGCAAGCTATCGCACCAAGCTTTATACCGAGTTAGAGGAAGAATTTAAGACCTACAAGGCCAAAGCCAACGAAAAGGAAAAGAAGCTGGCCCGCGAGTTGCAGACCGAACGCAACAAGGTGGATGAGTTGATGGGCCGCGGATGAGAGCCTTCCTGTTCGGTTGGAACCCTGTGAAGTTTGAGTGGGTGGATCTGGATGAGGATATCGCAAAGCTCAGATCAGGTGAGGTTTTGGAAGACAATTGGAGCGCTGTCAGTCATAAAGCTATACAGCCCGGCGACCGGGCTTTTGTGGTGCGTGTGGGCGTTGAGCCTAAGGGTATGTTCGCTTCGGGTGTTATAGCTTCTGAGCCTTACGTGGCTTACCGTAACGGCAGGCATTATTACCGTGTTAACATCCAATTTGATACTTTGCTGAACCCTGATAAGGAACCCATACTTACACTTGATATATTAAAGACCGGCGACCTGGCCAAACAAACCTGGACACCACAAGCATCGGGCATATCTATTAAGCCTGAACTGGTTGATGAGCTGGAAGGCGTTTGGCAGGACTTTTTGGAGACGCGGGATGCTTAATGTTTGTTCCGCTTGCGAGGGTGAAACAAATAGAACAAAGCGGAACAATCCGTTTAGTAAGCACTTGACAGTGAGCAGTTTGCAGTTTTGACCGGAACAAAGTGAAACAACTTATTCGTCAGGAAATTTAGCTGCAAAGTGCACATAACTACTTGATTAATAACATCTTGCAATAATGCATAATTTTGCTCCGCAAGCGGAACAAAATTATCAACCCGATTACGGACCAAACCATGCTTACGCCAGACCCATACGTTTATGTTATTCTTCTAGCGGCAGCTATCTGGAGCTACACCTCGGGTAGGCTTACACTTGCGGGAGCAATTGCAGGCGCACTCATCGGCTTTATAATTTATAAAGGCGCCGGGTTACCCGGCTTTGTAATGCTGACCTTCTTCTTTACGGTTGGTTCCGCAGCAACCAAATGGCAGCGCGATAAAAAAGCACTTATGAATGCCGCAGATCCACACAAGGCCCGTCGTACCGCCTGGCAGGTTTCGGCCAATGGCGGCGTTGCTGCCCTACTGGGTGCATGGGCCTGGCTGCAACCGGAATATCTATCGTTAGCTCAGTTGATGATGGCGGGAAGTTTCGCTGCCGCTACCGCCGATACCCTGTCATCAGAATTAGGAACGGTATACGGCCGTCGCTTTTATAATATCATCAGCCTAAAAAAAGATACACGCGGGTTGGATGGAGTTGTTAGTGTTGAAGGGACATTAATAGGGATAGTGGGAGCAGCTGCAATTGCTGCTATTTACGCGCTTAGTCCTGGATGGGATATGCGTTTCCTGGTAATAATATTAGCAGGCTTTACCGGGAATGTAGTTGATTCTGTTTTAGGGGCGTGGTTGGAGCGCAAGGGCAGAATAGGTAATAATGCGGTTAATTTTGTGAATACGCTAACCGGTGCGACAGTCTGCCTTATGCTTGCCGACCAGCTATAGCAACCTTAATAATTTGCATATCCCGCGTTATAAGTTAAATTTGTTAAAACCAATCTACTAAAACCAGTCACCTATGGGTATACGTCAAAGGGTTCTCGCCCAAAAATACATTTACGCCGGTTCTGCATTATTGGGCCTTTGCTTTATAGGCACAGGTTTGCAGCATTTTATATATCTAAAGTTTGTAGCTACCCTTGTGCCTGCGTATATGCCGGTGCCCATTTTTTGGGCCGGGTTTGTTGGTCTGGCTATGATATTAGCCGGCGTTAGTTTTTTACTAAGGCGCAAAACGCCGCTGGCGGCGTTGCTGTTAAGTATAATGATGGCCGGTTTTATTGTGATGATCCACGCCCCTAAATTGATTGCCAACCTTCATGACATCAACAACTGGGCACGCGCCATGCAGGACCTCGCTATTTTAGGCGCGGTTATGATGCTTACCTCTCAAAAATCAATAAGCAAGGCCGGAGCATATTTATATGCCCCGCCAATTATATTGTTAGGCGCGGCGCATTTTATGCATCCCGCTTTGATCACGCCAAAAATACCTGCTTATTTACCGGCTACCTCCGTTTTGGATTTTGTTGTTGGCGCAGCAATGGTAGCCTTAGCAGTTTGTATCATTGCTAAACGATATGCGCAGATAGCGGCCTCGGCTTTGGGCGGATTGCTGCTGTTGTTTGCGCTGTTGTATAGCGTGCCCGTTTTAGCGGAAAACATAAACAATGGCGCTGAATGGACAAACTTGTTAATTTCTTTGGCGATTGCCGCGGGTGGATTCGTGGCAGCGGGGAAGGTTGGGAAATAATCCCCTCAAAAAGGTAAAATATTATCATGAAAATGAAAGCTTTTATGGCAGTTATCAGCATTATTATGCTAATAACTGCTTGCGATAAAAAGGATCAGGATGACTTTGTTGTTGATCCTAAAATCCAAAGTAACCCGGTTTATAAAAAATTGAATAAGGAAAGAGACGCGAAAGAGCGTTTTATTCTTGATGCCGTACCGAGTTTAAAGACAAGTGACGTATTTTATGTTAACGATAGAGATTCGATCACTGCCGACAGCTCTTCGGCCAGAAATTTTAATTGCGTGGTTTATTTAAAAGCAGATACACTGCAAATAGATATTGGCAGGGGTACGGGCTATGGGGGTCGCGGATTTGTGGCAGCCTGTAATAATAAACAATTTACTATAACGCCCTATTATTCAACCAACGTTATTAAGCCCTATGAACCTACATCCACTTTTAATGTACTGCAAAAATATATGGCATTAAATAAAGAAAAATATAATGCAGGTGACAGTATTTTTGGTAAAGTGAAATTTAAAATAATAGAGCAGGATGGGGAGAAAAAAATAACGCATACTGCCGAGGGTTATTTTAGGAGTAAAGTTGTTGGTCTTTAGCTAGCAGCCCTTTTGCCATTAACGTACTTTTACCTGTCCCGTTCCATAACCCAATTGTCCGTCCATATCCGTCCCCTCAACTATCACCGTATAATTTGCTGCCTTATCCGCGCTAAAAAAAGATACGGTGGCCTTGCCCGAAGCATCGGTTATTACATTGGGTTCCCAATGCAGTGTTGAACGCAGATCGGTACCCATACCTTTATCACGATTATTTGCGGTATAACGCGGGCGGTAAAACTGTTTTGCAAGGGTAAATGGCAAAGTTTTGTATAAATACGTACCCGGAACCACCTGCATAAACGGCCCATGCTTTGAGCGGGTGGTAATTTCTATCCAAGCATCAAGATTATATTCCGGTGTCTTCCCGAAAGGCGGTGTTGCTAAAAATCTCATTCCGTAGTTTGTATCGTACTTGTTGCTAAACATTAACTCGATACCGGTAACATCTTCGGCCGTAAAATAATCCAGGTAGTTTTTTATTGTTGAATACCGCTGTTCAATGTTTTGCTTAGGATATATAAAATCAAGATCAATTCCGTCAAACACAAAATGTAGCTTCTTAAAATTGACGATCCAGGTCATTCGAATGGGCTTCGCTTGGGCAGCAGGTCTCCAATATCCCCGCTCCGTTAATCCTATTATTTTTTGTTTCAGCAGATCGTATAAGCTCATTTTATTAGCTTTTACCAATTCCTCCTCATCAATTATCAGGTCGGCTTCGCCGGGGCCGTTTAGGTTCTTTGAGCCTTTTATTATCTTTTTTGAAACGATGTTAACCTCGCTGAGCATACGGCCCTCGCCTTTGTAAAGCGAGAGCGCTTTTGCCTGCGCTGTTTTTAGTTTTGAATTGTTGAGCAGTGTACTGTCGGTGTTCAGGTACCAAGGCATTGTTAATGGCGATGGGTTGAAAACAGGGAACTTTATTTCATCCATGTCTATCTTTACATTATTCTCGTTGCCA
>NZ_CAMLHX010000038.1 GCF_946479965.1 uncultured Mucilaginibacter sp.
TTTCAGAATAAGTATATTCAATCGCCCGAGTATGGTGGTGATGGCAAGAAATCGCCCGATACAAAATATCTTGAGCCACTAACAGTAATTCCCGCTCATTTTGCGCCAAATGATCTGCTGTTCTATACCGGAAAAGCATTTCCGGCTAAATATCGCAATGGTGCTTTTATGGCTTTCCACGCGCAATCGCCCGAAATGAAAAAGGGTTATTTAGTAGCCTTTGTGCCATTTAAAAACGGTAAGCCATCAGGCCCCTGGGAAATATTTGCCGACAATTTTTCGGGTCAGGAGACAGGCAGCACAACTACACAATACCGTCCTACGGGTTTAGCTCAAGGTCCGGATGGTTCGCTTTATGTGGCGGATGATTTGAAGGGCACAATTTTTAAGATAAGCTACGGAGGAAAATAGTAGCGGCAATCAAAGAGTTCTTTTAAATTCCATTTTTTCAATTTCTCGCTCTGCTAAATCAAGCAACTTTTTTAAGTAGGTATTTTGATTTTTAGTGTAGTTTATATTTACCGCCTTTCCGGATGGTGGTGTGGTTCTTTTATCATCCGGTGCGCTGAAATAGTCGTCTTCCCATCTTGTGTCTAAAACGTAGTTGTCAATCGGTTTTTCTATGGTGTCTCCATTAAGGTAAAACACAAAATCCTGATGATCAGAATGGTCTACCCAGGAGGTAAAACGTTGAACTTTTCCGTTATAGAGTTTCTCAAACTCAACAGGCAACAGTTTTTCCTGCATAATTGCAGAGGCATTTTTACTTAATAAGGCAACAAAGCCCTTAGCCCCTTCTTGCGGCGAATAAGTGTAGCACTCATCAAAAAATTGCACGTAGCCTTGTCCGTTTTTTTTCCAGATCACGTATTGCCGTATGTTATGTACACAGGTTAAAGAATCTGAAATCCTGGTAAGAATACAGCCAACACAATATGGATGGTAAGTTACAATGGTGTCGACGCCTGATTGCTGTAGCGCTTTTACTTTATCAGTAACAACCTTCATTAAGGGCATTTGAGCGTTTACATAAAATGCACTCATCAAAGAAGCCACGAATACGATAAGGATTTTTTTCATTGAACAGGCCAGGTTAGGTTTATAATCTTTTGGGGCTGTGTATAAAGTTATTGATTTTTATGCGCTGTTCAAAGTTTCCAAGAGTTCGAACAATTGTATTAACCACACAATTTTATCTTTGCGCACAGTTCCGATATATAATTGAATTGGATCCGAGACAAAAAATGAGAATAGGTTTAGTCAGACATTTTAAGGTAGATCATCCGTTCCCCTACAAAAAATTGCTTTCAAAATCTGAAGTAATTAAATGGTTTGAGGAATATGATAACACCGAGAATATCCAGTATAAAACAGTCGACTTACATGGCATTGACTGGAAACGGTGTTATTCAAGTACCATGGTGCGGTCTGTAAACACAGCAAAACACATTTATAGTGAAGAGATCGTTAAAGTACCCGAACTGAGTGAGCTGGATATTTTGCATCGTTTATCGAATAAGATCAAACTTCCGTTTTTAATATGGGGACTTATTGTACGCATCAAATCATTTTCATCAAATAAAAACACCGACCAATTTAAACGGGGGATTGCTGCGTTTATAGATAATTTACTAGCAGGCGAGCAGGATGATACCCTTATTGTAAGCCATTGGTTTGTTATGCGGGTTATAAGGCACGAACTGATCAGAAGAGGACTTGTTGGGGATAAGTTCAGGTCTAATGAGTATGGAACACTCTATGTTTTTGAAAGCCCTGGTGAACTGTAGCTCTTAATATATCAAGGTTGATAAACCGCTTAAAAAGCGTTTCACATGATAGCCAAAAATGACTGTTTTTTCAATAGGTTGATAATCAGATTGTTAATGGTGCTTTGAACTTGATTTTCCTGACGAATAAGTAGTTTCATGGTGTTTCATTTCGTTTCATTCTGTGAATGTAAACTGCACGTATTCAGACATTTGCAGAAATAAGGCGTTTCATTATGTTTCATATTTTTGTGAAACGCGCTACCCAACAAATGCCATAAAAAAAGGCGACCGAAGTCGCCTTAATATTCAGCTGTTGTATTTAAAAATTATTACGGTTCAATGATCGGAACTGCAACCACCTTGTAAGTGTTGGTGCCCGGTATTTCCTGGTAATAGTATTGGTCCGGCGATACTAAAAAGGTTTCACCATTCAGCTTTACCCTTCTTGTATCAGGCGGCAGGTCGGTTACAATCTCACCCACATACGCTTCAGCGATAGTAGGCGTAGGCATATCGGCAATGTTGCCGGTTGTTTCCAACTGACCATCTTTACCTACCACTTCGTATACTACGCTACCGTCATCCCTGGTAACCGGCAGGTAATAAACACCGTTCAACTCGTAGTACTGTTCGCCATCAATAACTATTGACTGGGCACCGTCCGGCAAGCTACTAATAGCCGCACCTAGTGGTGGTTCAACAACAGTATATTGGTTGTTGTTGTATTGATAAAAATAGCCACCGCTCAGGTAAAACTGTGAACCGCCCCAGTAAAACGGATAGTAGCCGTAAGGCAGCACACCTAAACTAAAGCCAAGCCGTGGGTAATAAAGGCGGCTGTAAAAACCACGGTTAAAATAATAACCTCTGGATCCTCCCCAGCGGCCGTAGGTGTTACCGTAATAACTGCCGCCGTAACTTCTGCTGCCATAGTTTACACCGCCCGGGTAGTACCGGCCGCCTCTGTAAAAGCCACCGCGGGCAACATTTGCACCTGATCCGTACCTGCCTGTAGCCACGTTAGGGCCCGCGGTACCACGCCTTGCATAATTACCGCCGCTATAAGTATTGTTATTTGAGCGCGGGGATACCGCATTAGGCTGGCGGGTAGTCATATCGCGGTTAAAGCCACCACGGCGGGCATCAGCTGAATTGTTGTTTACACGAGGCTGCTGGCTAGACATGTCGCGGTTAAAACCACCACGGCGGGCATCAACTGCACCACCACCATTTTGGCGCGGGGAAGGTGTAGAAAAGCCGCCTCCGCGATTAAAACCACCACCGCCGGCAGCACCGCCTCCTCCACGAGAAAAGCCACCGCCACCGCCGCCACCACGTGGGCCGGCAGAAGCACCGCCGCCTCCGCCACCACCGCCGGTTCCGCGGCGCTGAGCATCAGCCGGTAAAGCTAAAGTAATGCACAATAAACCGCTAAAAACGGCCATTGCTAAATATTGAGATATCCTTTTCATAATTGATTAAAAAATTTACTAATTCGGGGCAGAACTATCTGCTCTTTTATATAGACTATAATATTGCAAACGGTTTAATCGACAGTAAATTATTTTTAGCAAAAAGCGGCGCCGAATAATAAATTATACCTGGTCTATTCTCTATATTTAAAAGTATTTAATCAAAAAGTATATGAAAGCAAAAGCATACGTTTTTTTCCTGGCCATTTTCTGCTGTTCAGCCTTGGCACAGGCGCAAACCAAACCTGCATATGACGCCGCCTTAGCCAAAAAGCTGGGCGCGGACGATTATGGCATGCGGCAGTATGTAATGGCTTTTTTAAAACCAGGCCCAACAAAACTTACCAACAAAGCGGAAATAGCCAAGTTACAAATGGCGCACCTGAAGAATATAGAACGCCTGGCCAAAGAGGGCAAGCTAGCGGTAGCCGGTCCGTTTACTGACGGTAAGGAAATTGAAGGGATCTTTATTTTTAACGTTAAGACGGTTGAAGAGGCCAGGGCGCTAACAGAGACCGACCCGGGAATAAAGGCCGGTGTTTTTGCGATGGAACTCCATCCTTTTTATTGCAGTGCGGCTTTGGTGGAAGTTGCAGCAATGCACGAAAAGATCCAAAAAAAGGGAATAACTGAAAGATAGCCCTTCTCCAAAAAAGGGGCCTAGATGCCCCCTGCTTGTTAATAAAAAGTTAGGATAAAATAATCGGATAACGGCAAATATCACGTTTTCCTAATATGCAATTTCCTTTCCCTTTTGTTTGCAATGGCTTTCCGGAGTGGTATCTTAACGATGAAATTTGTCTGCTATTTATTGATAATAAAGTATTTAGGCGCATAGTTACGGGCTGAATACACACGTTTTAAGTAGTCAGAAATTTTAGCAAAACCTCACATTTGATAATCTGATGTTAACATTCACTTAACGATGCGCCGGTAATTTTGGCGGTATTATTAAGCATCATGTTAAAATCAAAGAATCTCCTCCTTACAGTTTTTATAAGTTTTATAATTAACTTAAATCTTTCAGCTCAGGAAGCCGGAAAGATATCAGGTAAAATTACCGACCAAAAAACCAGCGAGACCCTTATAGGGGCTACCATCGCAATTGACGGCACGAGCAAAGCCGTTGCGGCCGATGTTGACGGCAAATACCTGCTATCGGGCTTGCAGCCGGGCAAATATGCCTTAACTATAAAGTATATTGGTTATCAAACCAAGGCAATATCTGATGTTGAGGTTAAAGCCGGTGAGGTTACTAATCTGGATATCATCCTATCAGAAGCCGCCACACAGGCGCTTGGCGAAGTTGTGGTAAAAGCCACCTTCCGTCAGGCATCAACAGCATCGCTTTACGCGCAGCAAAAAAACAGCGTTTCTATATCTGATGGCGTGTCATCAGAGGCCATAAAACGCTCGCCTGACAGAAATACCGCCGACGTGCTAAAGCGTGTTAGCGGTGCAACCGTGCAGGACAATAAGTTTGTGGTGGTACGCGGATTGAGTGACCGTTATAACGCAGTAATGCTTGATGGCGCCTCGTTACCCAGTACAGAGCCTAACCGTAAAGCTTTCTCGTTTGATATTGTTCCGTCAAATTTAATAGAGAGCTTAACTATAACTAAAACCGCAACGCCAGATCAGACAGCGGAATTTGCAGGGGGCTTGATCAGCATAACAACAAAAGATATTCCTGATCAGAACTTTGTATCATTCAGTATCAGCGAAGGCGTTAATACGGCGTCAACGTTTAAAAACTTTAAAAGTGGTACCCGTAAGGCCACTGATTATTTTGGTTTTGACAATGGTCAGCGTTCATTGCCTAATGGTTTTTCGCCATATGTAAGCATCTCCAACGGCCTTACACCCGAGACCAATATCCGTATGTTACGGACAATTACTAAGGATTATAATATATACAATAACACTGCTCTGCCAACCCAGGGTTATCAGTTAAGCATAGGCAAAGCAAAAGATTTTAAAAACGGAAATCGTTTGGGAGCCATTTTAGCATTAACCTATCGTAACTCGCAAACCATTCAAAACGAAGTGCTTCGCGATTACTACGATTACCACTATAGCGATAACGTTTACAAATTTTCTACAAACGTAGGGGCTTTATTAAACCTGGGTTACACATTTGGCAAGAACAAGATCACATTTAAAAACTTGTACAACCGCATGTATGATGACTCGTTCCTGTCAAGAAGTGGTTACAATACCAGTTCATCTGCCGATGTAAGATATTTTGCTTTTGACCTTTTACAAAAGGCATTGCTAAAATCTACCTTAGAAGGTAACCATCCACTAGGAGACAACGGCTCAAAAATTAACTGGACCTTAAGCTACAACAACGTAGTGAACGACCAACCCGGTCAGCGTAAAATAAGCTATTCAAAAAACCGTGGCCAAAATGTACCATTCCAAGCCAACGTATCAACCTTGGGTAAAGAGAACGCTACTTTATACGCTAAACTGAACGAAAATTCTTATTCAGGTGCAGTGAATTACACTTTACCTGTTAAAAAGCTGGGCGGCACATTTAAAGCCGGTGCAAGCACGTTTTATCGTGATAGAAATTATGACGTACGTTTTATCGGTCCGGTTATAAGGAACAATGATCCGGAGACTGCCGATCCAATAAAACGCCGGCCGTTAAATACCTTATTCGGTAGAGATGTTGTTGATGCTAACATTTATAAACTGGACGAAATTGACGGCCGGCCAGACTCTTACAACGCCAACTCGTTAACCAACGCCGGCTATGCTATGTTGGACAATAAATTCGGTAAATTAAGACTGACTTACGGTGCCCGTGTTGAGCAATTTAAGTTAGATCTTACACCGAACGCGCCAAACCTAGATAAGGTAAAGCAGAATTATATAGACGTGTTGCCGTCGGCTAACATTACCTATAGCTTAACGGATAAGATAAATTTACGTACATCATATTCACGCACACTGGCACGTCCGGAGTTTAGAGAGTTGTCAGTTACCCAATATTATGATTACGAGATCCTGGCATTTCAACAAGGTGATCCCAAGCTTAAAAGAGCTAAGATCGATAATATCGACGTTCGTTTTGAATTGTACCCATCGGCCGGCCAAATTATATCTGTATCAGGTTTTTACAAAAAGTTTGCCAACGCCATAGAAACATTTAACAGCGATGCCGGATCAACCCGTACAATTACTTATTTCAATTCACAAAAAGCAAGCGTATATGGAGTTGAATTTGAGTTACGTAAATCATTAGACTTTATAGGTGCCAGCAATTTCTGGAAAAATACAATTGCTTATACCAACCTGGCTTTAATCAAATCTACAGCTGTAAACCCAACAGATGGCAGTCTAAACTTTCTTGAAAAAGAAAGACCGTTGGTAGGGCAAGCTCCATATGTTATCAACGCCGGTTTGCAACATAGCTTCCTTGATAACAAATTTAACTTTAACGCCCTTTACAATAGGGTAGGACGTAAGCTATCTGTTGCCGCGGGTGCAGCTTATCAAGGAATTTGGGAAGTACCAAGAGACGTTGTGGACTTACAATTGGGCATGAAAGTAATGAAAAACAAGGGCGAGTTGAAGTTTAATGCAGGTGACATATTAAATCAGCGTGTTACTTTTTACTACGACTTGAACAAAAATAAAAAGTACGACGCCGGCGACTTCACCCAAAGCAGCTTTAAACCAGGTAGCAACTTCTCATTATCCTTCAATTACACTTTTTAGTATTAATGCAAGGTTAACAAATGGGCTGCATATTTAATGTAGAGATAAAATTGAAGTAACCTTAAGTTCAAGCTTGAAGTGTTCTTTTGAGCATAAATTAACGTAATCATAACGAAGAAAAACACATGAAAAAAATTGCACTATTTGCGGCACTTAGCTTAAGCTTATATTTAGGAAGCTGTTCAAAAAGCTCTGTAGATCCCGGCGATATTAATCCACCTACAGTTATTGACGGTAATGTAGTTACCGTATCGACTGATATCACGACCAATACTACCTGGACCGCTGATAAAATTTATCTGTTAAAAAACAAGGTATATGTAACGGGTAACGTTACTTTAACTATACAGCCGGGCACTATAATTAAAGGCGACAAAGTAACTGCTGCCGCACTGATCATAACCCGTGGTTCAAAAATTGAAGCGGTGGGTACTGCAGATAAACCTATTGTATTTACATCAAACGTTGCTGCCGGTGGTCGGTCGCAAGGCGATTGGGGTGGCCTGGTATTGTTAGGCAGCGCGCCAAACAACTTAGGTAGTGCTGTACCTATTGAAGGTATATCAGATGCTACCGATAAAGCTAAACACGGCGGTAGCAATGCTGCTGATAACTCAGGCACTTTAAAATATGTACGTATTGAGTATGCAGGTATTCCATTGGGTGCTGATAATGAGCTTAACGGCTTAACTTTTGGTAGCGTTGGTTCTGGTACCACTATCGATTATGTATCTGTTTATCGCTCAGGCGACGACGCTTACGAATGGTTTGGTGGCAATGTTAATGCGAAACACCTAGTAGCTATTGATACGTGGGATGATGATTTTGATACAGATAACGGTTGGGCCGGTAAAATACAGTTTGCTGTAGCGCAGCGTTTAGCCGCTACTGCAGACGTATCTGGTTCAAACGGTTTCGAATCTGACAACTTAAACACCGGGACAAATGTTACTCCTCAAACCAGTGGCGTGTTTTCAAACGTAACGATATTGGGCCCTAAAGAAACTTCATCTTTTAGCTCAATCAATGCTAACTTCCAGCATGCTGCCCAAATTCGTCGTAACTCAGCTATTAGCATATTCAACTCTGTATTTGCAGGTTATACTGAAGGTGTTTTCTATGATGATGCTCTGCCGGCAGGTTCGTCTGAAAATTCATCGGGTAACTACTTCGCGGGCCGTTCAGTATTTGCTAACAACATTATAGCAGGAAGCAATGGCAAATCAAACCAAATAAAAGCGTCAAATACAACCGTTTTAGCAACGCTTACTGCAGCGCTTAGCTTAAACAACTCGTTTATTCCCGGTTCATACGGTGGCGATATCTATACCGATCCTTACAAGTTTGCTACTGACCTGGCTCCTGCTGCAAGAGCCGGTGTACCTAACTTTACTCAAAAAGCAGGTTCTGTTGCATTAACAGGTGCCTTGTTTACAGATGCTAAATTGGGCGGTGGTTTCTTTGAAACTGTAGCTTATAAAGGCGCTTTTGATGGTACTACAGATTGGACTCAAGGTTGGGTTGCTTATAATCCTCAGCAACTTCCTTACACCACTCCTGGTGCTGTAAAATAAATTAAACATACCCTTATCATATAACAAAAAAGGCCTGCTCATTGAGCGGGCCTTTTTTGTTATATTTTTAACTATAAGGGCTATTTCACCAAGTATGTAAATACCTGCCTGCCCAACTGCCCCCCTTTGTAATCCACACCTTCGACAACTACACGGTAGGTACCGGGACTGTCTGCATTAAAAAATTCAAGGGTAGCGCTGCCATTAACGTCAGTATCAATAAAAGGTGTCCAACTGATGGTTGACCGGTAATCATTCTTTCGTTTTTCAGCTTGAGAAACGTCATATTTTGGCGAATAAAATTGCTTTGCCTTATAATATCCTTTTGGGGCATATCCGCTTATCACGCCCGGAAACTCTAAGGGATACCCCGTTTCCTGGTCACCACGTTTTGTTGTTACCAATAGCATTCCGCTACCGGCGCGACTGCCGTAAGCTGTTAATAATTGCCCTGACCGTAAAACCTCTATAGAAGAAATGCTTTCTATTGGAACAGTACTTATATCGCGGCCAAAAAAACCGTCAATTACTACCTGCATGGGTGGGGCCGGCACTTGTGTTGTAGTCAAGTTGCCCTTATCATCGAGTTCAACACGCTCCTCAATCTTCGACGCTACTCTTGTAGAATAGAAACCGTCGTTGCCATTTCCGTCGGGCTTAACGTATACACCGGCAATAATTCCGTTTAAACGGGTAAATATTGTGCTGCCACCCAGCTTTCCTATTTCTTCGCCGGTTATCACCTGGTTGGCCACCCCCTTGCCATTGTAATTATTTGAATATTTAACGGCTTTATCTACTTCTTTTTGGCGTGCGGTGCGTGTGTCTTTTACTTCAATTTGCTGCAGCATCACCGAATGACCGGAGGAAAATGGATCCTCGTCAAATTGTTTTTTACTATTTTGTAAGAAATTTTCGAGGCCATCTGACAGGTTAACTGCAACGTCGCTCTCGTTCCTGTTCTGGCTTCTAACAAGAGGTGGGGTATCCATCTGTATGATTAAATTGTCATCACCCTTACCAACTGCCCTAATGGTAAACAAGGTGCTGTCAGCAAAACCAATTTCAAAAACAAACCGCCCGTTCTTATCTGTAAGGGTATCCAACACAAAGGCCCCTTTTTGAAAGTTAGTTATAGTAACGCGGGCATTAGGTATAGGTTTTCCATGGCGTTTTACAATGCCTGAAATAGCGATATCTCTTTCCGGCTGATATGTGATCTCATTTGAAGCAGATGGTGCTAAAAACGATCTCCATGCAAAACGATGGTAGCCTTGGGTAAGCATTAAAACATCAAGCTCCTGTGCTTTTTTGGCATCAGCGTTAGTAAAGTAGTAATTCGGTTGTTCTATGTATCCTTTTAAATCAGATGTAAGCAATACGCTTGATAAAATTGTGGTTTCGGCACTTTCATTAACCGGCGCAACCGACTGGTTAATAACTGCTGCAGAAAAATTACCTTTAACAGGTTGCCCTGCCTTATCCTTCGCATTTAATTTCAGCTGCACTTTTTCTCTAATGCCATAAGCAGCTTTGTCTGTACCGATAGTAAGTTTAAGTTGATCGTTATTTTGGATAAAGACCAGGCGCTCAATTAATGGCTCACCCGCTTGTGTAAATAGCGTGAATTGAACCACGCCGGTTGGCAGCTTATCTTTGGGTATTATAGCAGTAATACCTGAAGCGCCGGGTTTGTTACGTGCCTCAAAATACACATCGCCACCACCCTGGGCAATTAATGAAAGGGCATTAGTCGTACCTTCAGAGCCCTTAACCTGTATGAACAAATTTTGCGGGTTACTGTTATTAATTTCCATAACATAACCTCTATCCAAAATTTTAGGTAACATGTAAGTACTTTCGCTACCGGCAATAATTATTTTAGCTTTATAAGTTGTTCCGGCTTTAGGTGTAAATAGAAAGGTGCCCATTCCCAAATGGGTACTGGCGAATTTTGTCACCTCAACATTATTATTGTCAAGCAATGTACCGCCAATATCTATCCCTAAACCGTCGGCTCCAACAGCTTTAAAGGCAACTTTTGATTGTAGGCCTGCTACCAAATTGCCGCCCTCCGGAAAAAATTGAACATCAACATCGGCAGAGGCCGCTTTTATTGGTATTTTCTTCTCTACTTTTTCGCTTTGTCCCAGGGCAATTTCAGTAGTTAACATTCCGTCATTCACTGTGGCCGCGTCGGGGTTGTTAAAAGCGAACTTCATTTCGCCTTTTCCGTCAGTCACTCCCTTGCCACTCGCTACGCGCTGCCCGGCTAAATCAACCTCATATTTAACTTCTCTGTTAGCGTATGGTTTTTGGTCGATATTTGTGTAGACGATAGTAACCTTTACATTTTGTTTGCCCTGCTCAACCGAGTAATTGTAGGTGGTTTTGGTAAAAACTTTGTTGGTTCGGGCATTAACTATATTGAAGGTTTTATCAAAAAAATAATCATTGCTGTTATTGCGCATCCAGGTAGTATATGCCCTTAAGCGATAACTGCCTTCGGTTAAAGTATCGGGCAAAGCAATATCCCCACTGGTAAATCCTAATGTTAGAGGTAGTTTTAAACCTTTTATTATGGTATTATTTGCGTTGATAAGATCAACATGCAGTACATTACTTATCAAACTAAGATGATGCTGCTGCCCTGCTAAAATATACCCTTTAAACCAAATGGTATCTCCCGAAGCGTAGTATGGTTTATCTGTATGCAGATAAGCTTTTTCAAATGGTTGATCTGCAGCCTGTTTTTGCAGCTTTGATAAGGCTTGTTCTAATGTTGCAGTTTGCCCCAAGGAAAAAAGTGGGGAGCCTAAAAACAGGCACAGGTATAGTATGTGTTTATATTTGTACATGACAGGAATGTAGTTGGTCTATGTAAATATAAGTTTATTGCCTTAAATGCAATAAATTGACCATCAGCAAAATGCTACATCGTTGTAGTAGAATTGTTAGGCAGCGCCTCTATTATATTTGTGCTTATAATCAATAGGAGAGAGGCCGGTTATCTTTTTAAAAACTGTTCTGAAGGTCTTAATATCCAGATATCCAATATCGTACATTACCTCGTTTACGTTTTTTCGGGTGTTCTCCAGCTCTTTTTTGGCCGCCTCAATTTTAACGCGTTGTATGTATTCGGCAGGTGTGTTGTTGGTTGCTTTTTTAAATCTGCGTGCAAAGTGTCGCGTACCAATAGCGAAGCGAGATGCCAGCTCATCAACAGATATTTTTTCTGTGATGTTTTGTTCAATAAATTCCTGCGCTTTTTTTATGGGTTCGTCCTCATGCTTTTTTTGCCCGTTAAACATAATAAAAGGCGACTGGCTCTTGCGGTCTATCTCTATAGCGAAGAATTTACTTGCCCGGATAGACATTTCGCGCCCGGAATATTTTTCTATTAGGTGCAGCAGCAGGTTCCAGTAAGATGCTGCGCCTCCACTTGAATATAAGCCATCAACTTCAGTAATTATACTACCATCAGTAAGCGTTACATCCGGAAACATCGCTCTAAACTCGTTGGCAAACAGCCAGTGCGTGGAGCATTCTTTACCATTTAAAAGGCCGGTAGCCGCCAACAGAAAAGCACCCAGGCATAATGATACCACCTCAGCGCCTTGTTTTTGCTGTTCAACTATCCAGGGTATAAAATCTTTATTCATTTCAACAGCTGCCGCCATATTACCCGAGAGGGCCGGAATAATAATGATATCTGTTTTTGAAACGTCTTTACAAAGGCGATCTGTGTTTACAGAAAACACACCGTCATTTAGTGGCACATGTTTGTCAAGTCCCACCAATTCGATAATAAAGGCGGGTTCCCGGCCAATATCTTTCAGAAACAGGTTAATCGTACTGAACATATAGCGCGGATCAACAATTGCCGCGGGGACGGCTTCATAAGGCACTAAAATAGAGATGTGTTTCATACGGGTTTTTTGCTGTTGGTATACCAAATTTAACAAATAAGTTTACACAAATACACTAAGCTGGTTGCATTAAGTCGTAATCGCATCCTTAATTTGTCGCATTTACCCATTACTTCCCTGCTGTTAAGCACGGTACTTTTGTAACGTACAATATTTAAAACTAAAGCGATGAAAACAAAAACCGTTAAAATTTTATACTGGGTGTTTACCATCCTGTTTGCCTTTATGATGTTGGGTTCGGCCATTCCTGATATTTTGGTTATGCCATTAGCTGTTGAGGGAATGCACAATGGCTTGGGCTATCCTGTTTATTTTATACCATTTATAGGCACTGCGAAAGCGCTTGGTGTCATAGCTATTTTAATACCAGGCTTTCCGCGTATTAAAGAGTGGGCATATGCAGGCTTGATGTTTGACCTGATAGGCGCAACGTATTCAATAATGATGGCTCCAAAGGCTGATAGTCCGTGGTACGTTATGCTAGTTCCTTTAACAGCCGCGGTACTGGCATATATCTTCTACCGTAAACAATTGAAGGCATCAGCCGCATAAATACCGCCAATTATGCGAAAACTGATAGCATCTGTTAATGTTACGTTGGACGGCTTTATGGCAGGGCCTAACTGCGAGCTGGATTGGCATTTTAGCCGATGGACAGCGGAAATGGCCGAAGTGCAAAGTAAGCAATTAAGCTGTGCCGACACCATATTGTTGGGGCGGGTAACCTATAATGCCATGGGGGCTTATTGGTCTGCAGCGCGGTCTAATCTTTCTTTTCCACGCGAAGACCTGGCATTTGTTGATTTAATGAACAGCCGGCAGAAGGTGGTATTTTCGCGTACGTTAACACAATTAAATTGGGAGAACTCAATACGGTTAAGCGGTAATTTAGGTAGTGAAATATATAGGCTAAAAAAATCGGAAGGGAATGACATCATCATTTATGGTAGCAGCAAGCTGATTGGCGGCCTTATTAAATTAGGTGTCATAGATGAGTATATACTGTGGGTACATCCCGTGATCTTAGGAACAGGCAAATCGCTGTTTGGTAAGATGAAGGAGCCAGCTGCTATGCAGCTTGCTAAAGTGCAGCAATTTAATAGCGGTGTTGTGTTATTGCAGTATAATAAAGAATAAAATGTTGTTTTGCTTGAAACCCTTTTTTGATTGGTTTTGTTATTTAAGAAAACAAAGGTTATGAAAATTGGGGCAAGATTACAGCGGTTATTAGACAAGGTATATCCGCCTGATACAAAACTTGAATTTCAGTTGGATAGAACCGATGTTGTATTTAAAACGGATGGAGAGGGTAGGCCCGTGTTGTTGTTTGTAGGTCGTAAGGATGAAAACGGGAACGTAAAGGGCGAACGCTTTGCACGCACTTTAAAAACGTTGCCTAACGGGATGTTTAAGGATCACTGGGAAAATAAAGGAAAAGCAACCTAAGCCATTTATTTTGTGGTACAAATAGCAACCGTAGCTTTCGCAGCCGTGCTTTGTGTGTTGCCCGCTTTCGAATCATTACCACATTTGCCCAGTAAGGTATAGATTATAATAAATATCACGATAGTTGAGAGGCATCCGCCCCCCAACTTTTTAGCGCCCCAGGCTGCAATTATACCTCTAAAGAAGTTATTCATCGTGCCTGGTTCTCGGTAAAGTTTTGCTTTAAATTATCTACTGTTTGGGTTGCAAACTGTTTGGCTTCATTCATCCAATCGGGAGCGTTATTGGTAAGGTCATCTAAAATGCTTGTCCCGTCTTCTCTTTTTTTGGTGATATAATTAACACCATATACTACTGCCGCGCCTACCAAGGCTAATTTTATAATGTTCATAACGTTTATGTTTTTAATAAGAACAGATTTTGGCAGATTAGGTTTTGGCGGAAATGATAAATAAAAAAAGCCGCGCTTAGCGGCTTTTTTTGTGCTCCCGACGAGATTCGAACTCATATCGATGGTACCGGAAACCATAATTCTATCCGTTGAACTACGGGAGCAATCAGGGGCAAATATATTAAAATTAGCTGTGTTTTTATTTCTTAACCTACATCAAGTGCTACCTTTAAAATGCAAGGTAAATTTGTGGTGTAATAATTAAAGAACAATCACCATAAAATAAAAACATCATGAAAAATACTATAAACGGCATTCACCACATAACTGCTATTGCTGGCAATGCCAAACGTAATTTTGATTTCTACACCAAGGTTTTAGGTTTACGCATGGTTAAAAAAACCGTGAACTTTGATGACCCTGAAACCTACCACTTTTACTACGGCGACGAGTATGGTACCCCAGGCACAATACTTACATTCTTCCCCTGGGCCAATATTATGCAGGGCAGGCGCGGCGCAAGGCAGGCAACCGAGATTGGTTACGCTGTACCCACCGGCAGCCTCGATTTTTGGCAACAGCGGTTTGAGACCCACAACGTGATCTATAACAAGGTAGCCGAGAAGTTTGGCGAGAAATATCTTACTTTTTTAGATCCGGATGGTTTAAAGTTAGAGTTGATCGAAGCTAAGACCGATGACAACCGCAAAGGTTGGGAAACCGACGAGATCAAGGCAGAGCATGCTTTGAAAGGGTTTTACAATATCACCATAACTACCAATAAAATACAGCCTACTGCCGATATTTTAACCAAGGTTTTCGGTTACCGCTTGTTGGAGCAAAATGTTAACCGCTACAGGTTTATAACCGATGCGATTGATACTGCCAACATTGTAGATCTGGTTGAGGTAGCCGGCGAAGTTGCCGGGCATGTTGCGGGAGGTAGTGTACACCACGTAGCCTTTAGGGTTGAGAATGAGGAAGTATTAATGCAGTTTAGGGATAAGATAGTAGCTTTGGGTTTGCACATTACAGAGAAGATAGACCGTAACTACTTCTATTCACTGTACTTCCGCGAACCGGGCGGTGTGTTGTTTGAGATAGCTACCGACAACCCCGGCTTTGACGTGGATGAGCCTGTTGCCGAGTTAGGCAGCCATTTGAAACTGCCTGCACAATACGAGTCGCGCAGGGATGAGATTGAAGCCGTATTACCAAAATTAGATTGAGATGTACACACACGATAATAAATACATAAGCGCCGGTACGCCGGCGCAGCAAGCTAAAGTCGCCCTTGTTATGCTGCATGGCAGGGGCGGCAGCGCCGCTGATATCATCAGGTTGGCAAAGCTGTTTAATTTAACCGATGCAGCTATTTACGCGCCGCAGGCAACCAATAGCAGCTGGTACCCATACAGCTTTATGGTACCCGAAGAGCAAAACCAACCTGCTCTTGATTCGGCGTTGCAGAGTATTGACCATTTGGTTAAGCAGATTGAAGCGGATGGGATAAGTGCTGATAGGATCTACTTCCTGGGCTTCTCGCAGGGGGCGTGTTTAACGCTGGAGTATGTTGGCAGAAACGCTAAGCGTTACGGTGGCGCGGTTGCTTTTACCGGGGGACTGATAGGGCAGGAGCTGATCACAACACGCTACCAGGGTGATTTTAGCGGTACCCCTATATTAATAACCACCGGCGACCACGACCCGCATGTGCCGCTAAACAGGGTAGAAGAATCAGCTGAGATATTGAAGAGCTTGGGTGCTGAGGTTACATTGCAGGTTTATCCCGGTAAGCCCCACAGCATATCGCCGGATGAGATAGAATTGGCAACGGAATTGGTGTTTAATTAAAAAGCAGGTGTTGCAGAAAAATATAGCAACAGATGCAACACTTGCAACAGTTGTTTTATGTAAATAGCTGATTTATAAACTATTACTGTTTTGCCTGCAACACTTTGCAACAGACTTATTCGTGAGAAAAATTAGCTGTAAATCAGACATAAATATTTAATTATCAATTAATTGGAAATTGAAAAAAAAGTGTTGCATGTTTTGCAACACTTTTTTGATTAAAAGCTCTACTTTGATTGCCCTTTATTACAACTGCCCGCTAATAGCTATATTGCTTCTTTAACCATATAGCATTAATGTTAACCGATATCATTTTAAAAAGCATTGGCAGGCACATCAACCTTACTGACGAGGAGCAGGCCTATTTCATCAGTTTACTGCATCCAAAGCAGTTAAACCGCAAGCAATTTTTACTAAAAGAGGGCGAAGTTTGCAAGTATTCGGCTTTTGTAATAGGCGGTTGTTTGCGGGGTTATACTCTTGACGAGCATGGGCAGGAACACGTTTTAAACTTTGCCCCGGTAGGCTGGTGGATAGCTGATATGTACAGCCTGATAAGTCAGCGGCCGGGCACTTTATATATTGAGGCACCGGAACCATCTGAGGTGTTATTGCTATCTAAAATAAAGCAAGACCTGCTCTTCCATGAAATACCCAAATTTGAACGTTTTTTCAGGATCATAACAGAAAATTCGTTGGTTGCATATCAGCAGCGACTGATGGATAATTTGAGTTTACCTGCCGAAGAACGGTACAATAATTTTTGCAAACGTTATCCAACATTGATAAATAATCTCCCTAAAAAGGATATTGCATCCTATATAGGCGTTACACCTGAGTTTTTTAGCAGGATGATGGGGAGGATGGTGAAAGGTAAAAGCTGAAAGGTAAAAGTTGTCATTGCGAGGTACGAAGCAATCGCGGACTTCGCATGGCCGATTTGCATACTTGCGATTGCTTCGTACCTCGCAATGACAAATAGATTTAACAAAAGAGCGATGGATTGTCAAACCCATCGCTCTTTATTTATATCTGTATAATATTGATTTAAACCAGCTTCAACATAACTTTCTTTCCTGTTTTAACCGCTTCGTAAACCGCATCAATTATTTTAGCGTCTTTTACCGCTTCTTCGCCGTCAACAGGTACAATTGGGGTTTTACCTTCTAAAAATATACCGGCCATTTCGTCCATCTGTACGGTTTGTTGCATAGGTGGCGATACGGCTTTTAATTCGCCTTTGCTTGTTTTACCTTTTAACGGGCCGTAGCCATTTGCAGGCTGTAATTCCGCGTAGCCTCTTTCGCCTATCAGCAAAAAGCGGTCAACATTATTCATAGCATAGGTTGAAAGACATGATGCAATAGCACCGCTCGGGAAACCCATTTGGAACATTATAGATTCGTCAATTCCCGGTTTAAATTTAACCGGATCGGTCTTTACTTCCTGCGCGGTAACCCATATCGGTTCTTCGCCCACCATATAACGTGCGCCGTTTACCGCGTAAATTCCAATATCCATCATTGAACCACCGCCTGATTTGACCGGATCTAAACGCCATTGGTTAGGGTCGCCTGATTTGAAACCACCATTGCCGGTAAAGTATTTTATTTTACCAAAGTCGCCTGCATTGCGCATGGCAATTATTTCCAGGTTTTTTGGTTCAAAGTGCATGCGGTAACCTACCAGCAATTTAACACCGGCTTTTTTGCAGCCATCAACTATTTCCTGTGCTTCTTTGCCGTTCAGGCCAAGTGGCTTTTCGCTAATTATATGCTTGCCGGTTTTTGCTGCCCTTAGTACATAAGGTTTATGCAAAAAGTTAGGCACAATTACGTATATGCAATCTATATCGGGGTTGTTCTTTATATCTTCAAAATTCTCATAATTGTAAACGTTCTTATCAGGTATACCATATTTGGTTTGCCAGTCTTTAACCTTGGCCGGCGAACCGCTGATAACACCAACCAGTTTGGCCTTTGTGCTTGTTACAAGCGCACGGGCAACAATATTGCCGTAGACACCTATGCCCATTATCGCTACGCGTAAAACCGGGCCATCATAAGGCGTATTGCTTATTTCGGGTTTGCCTTTTGCCCAACCGGTTACGGGGGCTAAATTTATAGCAAGGGCCGACAGGCCAAGCTTCTGTAAGAAATTTCTGCGAGAGTCCATAGATCGAATTTAAAATTGGTAATCAATTATACAAATAATGGTTCAAAAAAGGAAACACTATCCTTTTTATTAGTTGGCGTGGCTAATTGTGGTTTGATGCGTAGTTGTTATTTGCTGCGATGTTCTATCGAAACATAATTGCATTAAAACAAAAAGGGCCAACCTGATTTTACTCAGATCGGCCCTTTTATTATTGGTTAACACAATAACGTGTTAACAGGTATATTATTCAAAGTAAGGCACGCCTTGAACAGCGTATTTTTTCATTCCTTCTTGATTAACATCAACACCAATACCCGGTTTGTCAGATACAGTCATGAAGCCTTTTTCAATGAATGGTTTGTCGTAAATAACCATGTCTTTCCATTCTTGATCAGTATCGCTTTTTGTTTGCCACTCTAATATCTGGAAGTTAGGCACGGCAGCACAAACATGTGCAGAAGCCATAGCACCAACCATGGTACCCACCATGTGCGGAGAGAATGGTGTATAGTAAGCGTTAGCTAAAGCAGCAATACGCTGACCTTCGCCTAAGCCACCGCATTTTTGCAGGTCGGGCATAATAATATCAACCATAGCTTCAGATAGCAAACGTGTAAAGCCATAAGTAAGGTAAACGTTCTCGCCACAGCAAATAGGAGTACTGGTTTCGTTGCTGATGGTTTTATATACTTCAGGGTTATCTGCAGGGATAGGTTCTTCTAACCACATCAGGTTGTAAGGCTCTAACGCTTTAGCAGCTTTACGCGCGGTAGGCGCATCATAACGGCCGTGCATATCGCAGCAAATATCAATTTTATTACCTACTTGTTTCCTGGCAGCAGCTACAGAGTTAACCATTCTATCAATTTCCATTTGGCTGGCGGTCCAGTTAGTACGGTCCCATTTATTGGGGTCATTGGCCTCATCAAGGTCAAATTTAATAGCGGTGTAACCACGATTAACCACATCTTGTGCTGCTTTAGCAAAAGACTCAGGCGTTTTGCCACCTACTGCATAAAACTCGGTATCGCAGTAAACGCGCACTTTATCGCGGAATTTACCACCCATTAATTGCCATATAGGTAAACCTAAAGCTTTACCTGTTAAATCCCACAAAGCACATTCAAGTGCTGTTAAAGTAGCAACATAAGTACCGGCTTGGGCACCACCAAAAACACCACCTTTACGAATTTGTTCGAAAATTACATTTGGTCTTAACGGGTTTTGAGTTCTGGTTAAGCTACCGGCCATACGTTTTAGCAAATAATAGCTGCCTGCGCTGGCATCTACAGATTCGCCCCAGCCTACAATGCCCTGGTTAGTTTCTAATTTTACGAACATACCGCCCATTCTGGTGTAAGCAACTTTAACTGCGGTTATTCTAAGGTCAGAAGGTGCTGACATCATAGAGGTTCTTTCTTTGGCGTCCTCTAAGCCTTTTCCAAAAGTTTGGATCAATGGCGTTGAGGCTAAAGCAGCGGCACCTACACCGGCTTTAGTTAAGAATGAACGCCTATTTTGTTGTGTTGACATGATTAATTTATTTTAATTAGTGTTTGTTGGTTACAATTTAGTGTACGTTAGCTACTTCACTGGCAGCAATTATTTCGTCAACCTGAGCTTTTGCAACAGGTAATTTTATTTTTTTGTCTTTAGCGGCTGCCTTTAACCATGCCAAATAATCAGCCCTGATAGCAGGTGGCCAGCCGGCGTCCATTTGCCCGGCGGTATATTTGCCTTCAGCAGTACGTATATGAGCGAACATATCTTCCAGGCGAGTCCTTTCTGAAGCTTTAACAACTTGTTCTGCCAAATGCGGCGGAATGAAAATAACAACTCCTTGTTTGCCCAGAACTATATCGCCCGGCATAACAGTAACCTGGCGGATACGGGTAGGTTTGTTAAAGCTCAGGATCATGGTGTTTTGATCGCTGCCCGGGTTGTGGAAAGATGGGGTATAGCTATCAATATATGATGTGAAGCCGCCCATTTCTTTTAAACCTTCAAGGTCCCTTACGGCACCGTTATACACAATACCGGTTCCGGTTCTTTTATAAATATCAGCAGCTACACGGTCGCCAATGGTTGGGCCGTTTTTGTGCAAGCCAAACTGATCTGCCACATAAACATCACCTTTTTGCAATTGCTCAACACCCCAAACGTTTTGTGCGCGGCGACCTTCTTTTTTACCTCTGTCGTCTATCACTTTCCACATATCAGGGCGATAAGGCACAAATTGAGTAGTAAAAGCACGGCCACAAAGAACACTGTCCGGGTTTATTTGGATTGGCCAATCTTCAGCAATTTGATAATTGAATCTTGACTGACCCATCGTAGCCCATGCTTCTTCAATACTTACCGCTTTCATACGTTGGATAATATCGTCGGCCACTTTTGGTCTTCCGTCAGGAAAACGCTCACCCTTCCACGAAGGGGTGAGGTAAATTAGTTCATCCCTGTCGGCTTGATTAATCGGCGGCGGGCCGGCAGGAGCTTGTGCAACAACTTGAGCTGAAACTTTAACAGAAACACCAAGCAACAAAGCAAGGGCAACTATTTTTAGGTTCGTCTTCATTATGGTTATATAAAATAATAATTGGTTATTATAATTATGGGCTCTAAGCTACAGAAATATTTTTCACCTATGTTTTTAGGTTACGTAAAATTTTTAGGATAAAACTATTTTGTTTGTTATAGGTAATACAACGGTTGGGCAAAGAATAAGAAACAGCAAAAAATAAACTACCATTTTTAACCATTGTTGATTTTTACACAAAATTCTTACTTTAGTGCTATATATTTGTTACATTATTAGCCGCCAATTCTGTTGCTTTTATAACCAATTATTGTAGATCGAATTATTAAATCCGTATGGGGATTGCAGACTTTCCGCGAAAAAGGATTTTCTTGAAAGTAATGGATAATTAGCTGGGATTACTAATTGTTATATATTCTGAAATACATATAAACTTGTGATAAAGAATGCGATATTATACATCAATATCGCATTCGCAGTTAGGCCCTACATGCAGCCATTTTCAGAGTTAGTAATTCTGTATCCGTCGTAGAAATAGCAATAAGCCGCAGCGGAACAACAATCTGTCAATCCAATTGACATTTCTGAGCCAAAGGAATTGCAGCAATACCAATTGGATTGGGTTTCACAATCATCCATGCAATTGCCATAGCCTCCACTGATTTTCCTCATTTCGTCTTTGGTAAGCATTTCTTTACTTGCGAGTTTTAATTTTAACTTCTTCATAACACGTAAATAATAATAAGTTTTGAAAATAGGTTTGGATAATTTACCCTTTGAGGCGGGGTGACCACCTGGTTACGCAGGATTTGCGTTTATGAACATTCTTAATGCCATAAACTTTCATGTGATGTTTTTCAGTCTTAAGGTTTATAAAATTTGGTTTTTAATTTAATAAATTAAGGTAAATATGGTAATAAAAACTATCTACCATTTTTAACCATTGTTGATTTTTACACAAAATTCTTACTTTAGTGCTATATATTTGTTACATTATTAGCCGCCAATTCTGTTGCTTTTATAACCAATTATTGTAGCCAACATAGTAAACCAGAATGAATCAGTTGTTACTTCAGCAGGAAGCATCGAAAGAATTAACAGACTTTCCGCATATTAAGGAGTTTGCTTATAAAAAGAATACTACCATCCAGCTCAATTCATTTAATGTGGGGGTGATGGATTGTGTAGGTATATATTATGTATTGGAGGGTAAGCACAACTGGGTTATAGGCGCTACTGAGCATACCCTTTATCCTGGGGATATTGCGGTTATATTACCCGGCGAGAACTTTGGCGGGAAAAACAATATATTAAATATAGGATCATTAATGTGGGTTAAGCTGAACGTGCTAAACCACAAACAAATGATAGGGGACTGGAGCCAGTTAAGTAAAAAGGAACGGCACTCGCTTGAGCAGATCCTCTCAGTAAATAAAGATCTGCTGGTACTTAATATAAAAGAGGCCCAGGCTTTGCTTTTTGACCTGAAGTATGAATTGCAGAACGGCGAGGTTGGCTTTTGCACACGCGTTTCGCAATTGCTTGATCATTTGTTTATTATTATATGTCGGCAGCTTATCCGTCAAAATCACTCGAGGCGAGATTTCCCGACCACTTTTTTACGGCTTGAACAAAATTTGCGTCAAAACCTGGCCAGGCAATGGACGGTGGAAGAAATGGCGGCCTTTGCGGGTATGGGTACCACCGCTTTTACCGAAAAAGTAAAAAATTACTCGGGCTTTTCGCCGCTTAACTATCTTATCAATTTACGCATAACCGAAGCTATTAAATTATTAAAGCGAAATGAGGTAAACGTTACTGATATAGCGCTTGCCATAGGGTTTTACTCGTCGCAGCATTTTTCAACAACGTTTAAAAAACTTACGGGATATACGCCAAGCGAGTTCAGAAAGAACAATATTCAAACTAACAACCTACAATCATGAATAGTATAGTAGCCATTGAATTGGGAACCAACGCGGTGCGGATCTTTGCCTTTGACCTGATGGGCAATATCATCGGCTTTGCAAAGGGGCATTACCCCACTTTTCATGACGGGCCGGATAATAGCGAGCAAGACCCTGAACAGGTTTTTATAACCATGCTCTATGTTTTGAAGAATTTATTGAACGAGACGCTTTATCCGCAAAAGTATGTTGTTGGCTGCATATGCTTCAGCGCTTCAATGCACAGCCTGCTCTCGGTAGATAAAGACGGCGTTCCGCTTGGTAATATAATGACCTGGGCTGATAATCGCGGAAAGGAAGAGGCCGTAGAGTTAAAGGAGTCTGAATTGGGGCGAAAGATATATGAGGCAACAGGTACGCCTATTCACCCTATGTCATCAATGGTTAAAATTGCGTGGTTGAGAAATAATGACCCCGAGCGGTTTAAAAAAACCCATAAATACCTGCCTGTTAAAAGTTACATCGTTCAGCAGCTTACGGGCGCATGTTTAGTGGATTATAGTATTGCTTCGGCAATGGGATTAATGAATATACACAAACTGGCCTGGGATGATGACGCGCTTGGTTTTGCGGGCATAACTGCCCAGAAATTACCGCAGCTTGTACCTGTGTTTTATTCAGAGGCGAAACTTAAAAAAGAATTTCAGAAAGCGCTGCGCCTGTCGCCGGAGGTAAAGATCATTATCGGATCAAGCGACGGATGTTTGGCAACGCTTGGGGCAGGGGTTTGGGAAGAAGGTAAAGCAACTATTACTATTGAAGACAGCGGCGCTTTCAGGGTAATTGGCGATAAGATAATTAAGGATCATAATAAACAGATATTTAACTACGTGCTTACCAAAGAGCATATAGTAAGTGGGGGGCCAACCAATAGCGGCGGCGTTGTTTTTGAATGGTTTACCAAACGCTTTGGCGATTTTAAAAAGGCTTTTGATATAGATTATTCAATGGGCAACCTGATAAGGGAAGCATCAGACGTGGCCGTTGGTTCAGACGGGCTTCTGTTTTTACCTTATTTATTGGGCGAGCGGGCACCTATATGGAATGCTAATGCCAAGGGATGTTATTTTGGTATAAATATAAGGCATGAGCGCAGGCACTTTATAAGAGCTACTATAGAAGGTATATTATATGAAATGTACAGCATTGGCAAAACACTTGAGAATCATCGCAGCATAAGCAGCCTGTCTGTTAACGGAAGCTTTGCCTCTATACCGTTTTGTACACAGATAATAGCTGATATTTTTAACAAACCGGTTAGTACAATAAACCAGGGCGATACTATAGGAGTAGGTGCATTTTTATTAAGCGCTACCGAAATGGGGATGTACAAAAATCTGCGCGAGGCGGCAAATACGATAAAATTGAACCAAACATTTCTGCCAAACGGCAACGATAATGCTATATATATGCAATATTTTGCGGTGTTTGAAAGCCTAATTGAAAAAATAGGAGCGGAATTTGACACTATTTCTAATTTACAAAATATAAAATAGCAGGTGCTGCTTTGCGTTTTCGATAAAATATCAACTAATGTGTTAGTAGAATTTAAATCTTTCACACCAGTAAATAATAATATAATAAATCGCTCCGCGGCACTAGGGTTTCACTCAAACGAAATAGCTAGTATTTTTTGTGTAAAAATCACCGCTGGTTTTATTTAGTAGCCTAAACTCTTTATTTTATCATTATTTGTAACAATACAATTATAATTAAACTAAAGCGTTAAATTTTTTTTATTGAATAACATCTTTCATCAAAATAAATGTTGCAACATTATTTTTTTATTGAGATGTTTGAAATGATTTTAAGAAAATTATAACCGAAGCATTTTTCTTTTTTATTGAATAAAGGGCATCTTAATACAGCTGCCGGGTATTGTGTGTTTTTTTGAATATACGATACAAAATGCAATGTTTCTGTCGATTAGGTTGGACAGCGCAGATAGGTGTGTGTGATTGTAAATTAAAGGGTAGACTCAGTTAAAATAAGTTAAATAAATTAATTAGTAACCAAACCAATCAGATATGAAGAGAAAGGTACATTAAACTCCGGGTAGCGTAATCCACGCAACCATAAAAGTCCCTATCAAAATGGTCAGATTTTGATAAAGGCACTAATCAAAAAATATAGTCATTGATTTTAAACCAAAATTATGAAAAAAAGAAGAGGGACACCTTCGTGCAATCGTATTGTCACAAGTGTTTTCGCATTACTTTTGTGTGCATCAGCCGCTCAGGCAGGTAGCCACGAAACCAATAACAAGGCGAGCTTTATAAACAAGGCAGCCAATCTAACTCCCTTAAACGTTTTACCTGCTAAAACAATAACCGGTACAGTTAAAGACGACAAAGGCGAGACCCTTGTAGGGGTAACCATAACCGAGCAAGGCACCCAAAATGCTACTACCACTGATGCTAACGGTAAATACAGTATATCAGTAGCAGGCGATAATTCAGTTTTAGTGTTTGCCTATTTAGGTTATGAAACACAAAGCCAGACAGTAGGCGCACGTACAGCAATAAATGTAACAATGGCAACCAGAAGCAGCGCGCTTGAGGAAGTTGTTGTAACGGCATTGGGTATCAAACGCGAATCTAAAAAATTAGGTTATGCCGCAACCACTGTAAAAGTTGACGAGATATCTCAAAACCGTACAACCAACGTAATGTCTTCATTAGAAGGTAAGGTAGCCGGTTTAAATATTTCGCCTCCTGCTGCAGGGCCGGGTTCAAGTACCAGGATACGTTTACGTGGCCAGGCTGCGTTTAACGGTGCTACTAACTCTCCGTTAATTGTAGTAAACGGTTTGCCAATGGATCAGGGCGAACAAAGTGTTAACCCTGGCAACACAACAGACAGGGGCGATGCTTTGCAACAAATTAACCAGGACGACATTGAGACGTTTACCGTACTTAAAGGTTCTACAGCTGCTGCATTATACGGATCAAGAGCGGCTAACGGCGCTGTTATCATCACTACCAAAAGCGGCGCTAAGAATACAAAATTCGGTGTAGAGTTCACTTCAAACTTTGGCGCTGATCAGGTATTAGATTATAACCGTTTTCAAATGGAGTACGGTAATGGTGTTTGGGATGCCACAAAATTAAGCGGAAGAAAACCGCTTAACCAGGGTGAGTCTATTACATATGGTGGGCAAACCTGGGGTGCTAAATATGATGGTTCAGAGGTTACGTTTTTTGACGGCAGCAAAGGACCATATTCACCCAACCCGCATCGTATTACTGAATATTACAGAACCGGTACATCATTTACCAATACTGTAGCACTTTCGGGCGGTAATGCAACTACCAGTTTCAGGCTTTCTTATTCTAACCAGGATGCTAATGGTATTTCTCCCGTTAACGATTACCATAAAAAAATTGCTAACCTTGGGTTAAATAGCAAGATCACTGATAAGTTAACCCTGACCTTCAACCTGAACTACACTAACGAGGTAAATAACAATCCTCCACAGGTAGGTTTCCAGGGTGCAGGTGCTCCTAACTTCTATTACCGTATGAGCCCCGCCATACCAAACAGGTTGTTTAGAGATAGCGCGGTTGACCCTAATACCGGTAGTGAGCGTGTTACATCAGCTTTCCAAACAACTTTGCTTAACCCCTACTTTTCAAATCCCCGCCAGTTTTTAGTTAGAAAAGCCGACCGTTTTCTTTCTACAACCACTGCCAGATATGATTTCTTTAAGTTTTTATACTTACAAGGCCGTGTAGCATTTGATTATAACAGTGCATTAAATGAGGGTAATAACCCGCATGGTGTGGGCGCGTCTAACTTGTTGCAAGGTGGTACCGGCCCTGCTTATGGTGGTGGCTATAACGTTGGCACAAACTGGCAGCGTAACATGAACTACGACTTCCTGTTAGGCACCAACAACCAAAAATTTGGCGATTTTAGCGCTGAGTTAACCTTGGGTGGAAACATTCGTGATGACCGCGGCAGCGGTGTAAGGGCTTCAACCAATAACGGTTTGATCGTAAAGGACCTGTATTCTATTGAGAATGGCGTTCAAAAGAACGTCAATTACGATTTTAACAGGCAACAGGTAAACTCTCTGTACGGCGTTGCCGATTTTGGTTACAAAAACTTTTTATATTTAACCATTACAGATCGTGTCGACTGGTTCTCAGTTTTAACACCTCCTACATTCATACTGGCTAATCCAAACAATAGGGTAAATTATCCTTCAGTGAGTGGTAGCTTTGTGTTCTCTGAATTATTACCAAATGTAAAATGGTTAAATTACGGTAAGATCAGGGCCAGTTATGCGCGCACCGGTAGTGCCGCAGGTATAAACAATTTTGCCGGTCAGCTTACCTACAGCCTTGACGCTAATCCATTTACTGCAAACGGATATAGCTATACGCTTGGTAACTACAGCACTAATTTTCCAAATCCATTTGTTACACCATTTGACGTAGTTGAAAAGGAGATCGGTTTAGAAGTTAGGACCTTAAACAGCCGATTGAATTTTGACATCGCTGTGTACCACAAAGGCACCGACAATCAGATATTGAACGCGCCGCTTTCAAGCTCTACCGGCTTTACCTCAAGGCCCATAAATCTGGGTAGATTACAAAATAAAGGTATTGAGTTGTTAGTGGAAGGTACGCCAATAAAAACTTCAGCCTTTACCTGGACAACTTCAGTGAACAGCGCGTATAATGAAAGCCGCGTTTTACAGTTAGCCGCAGGCGCAACTGAGCAGGTGGTTAATGCCTTCAATGCCAATGGTAATGAGTTTTTAGGTAAGTTAAGCTATAGGGTTGGTATGGCCATGAACCAGTTACAATCACCAACTTACCGCAGAGATGCTAACGGAAACATTCTTGTTGGCGCTGATGGTAGGTTATTAGCGGAAGTAGATAGTAAAAACGTTGCTGTAGACCATACTTTTGGACAAGCTGATCCAAAATGGACCGGTGGTTGGAATAACACCTTCCGTTACAAAAAAGTCAGCTTATTGGTTCATATTGATTATAAATTTGGTGGTAAAGTGTTTTCATCAACCGCGCTTAACGGTTTAAGACAAGGTTTAACTCAGGCTTCGTTAGTAGGTCGTGAAGGCGGTGTTAAATTCCCAGCCTTAATACAAGGTACCGGTGCAAATAATGCCGACAGAGCCGTTGGTGTTGCACCTTCTGTATTCTACACGGACTACCGTGGCTTACAAATTGCCGATCCATTTGTATTTGCCAGCGACTTTGTTAAATTAAGAAACATTACTTTAAGCTATGATTTCTCTGATTTGGTTAGAAACGTTAAAGCTATTAAAGGATTGACATTATCTGCTTCCTGCCGTAACGTTGCAATACTGCACAAAGCCATCCCTGATGTTGACCCTGAGTCGATGGCTTCCACAGGCGATTCAAGGTTGGGTTATGAGCAAAGCGCGCTGCCAACAACCCGTACATGGGGCCTTAACTTAAATGTTAAATTCTAAAATTGAACATCATGAAAAAAATAAATAGCATTAAATTTTTATTAGCAACTATCACCGTTTTAGGATTGGGAAGTTGTGATAAAGGTTTTGTCGAAAAAAATCAAAGCCCGTATCAGCAAACCAGCATTGATCCGGCGATATTATTAAGTACAGCTGAGCGTAGGGTAAGTACCGGAAGCTGGGAAGTTGAATCAACCATTGTACAACAATTTGTTAACGCCTATGACGCGGGAGCGACTGCGGGTTTTCAATTTAACTCCGTAGGAGGTGCTGACCAATATAACCAGACTAGATGGAACCAGATCTATGGTGGCGGCGGAAATGTTGGTACTGTTAGAATTTTAGACCGTGCGCTTGATTTGGCAAGGGCTGAAACACCTTTAAGGAATAACCTGATTCAGATGCTCAGGATATTACGCGCCATGAACTATATGATAGTGGTTGATACGTATGGTGATGTGCCTTACAGTGAAGCTAACAAAGCGTACTCTTCAACACTTAATATTACACCTAAATATGATAAGGCTGCTGATATTTATGCTGATCTGTACAAGGAGTTGAAAGAAGCACGTGCGGCTTTAATAGCCGGTAGCGGTAGCAGTGCAGATAATCTGCTTTATGCCGTGCCTTTTGATATTTTTTACGGAACAGGCTACACTTCTACTCTTCCGGTAGTACAAATACCTAGATGGCAACGTTTTGCAGGAAGTTTGATGCTGCGTTTAGGTATGCGCTACTCAAAATCTGACGCTGCTAAAGCTCAGGCAATAGTAGCAGACGCATTAGCTGGGCCGGGTGTAATGACCTCTAATGCCGATAACGCCGTTATACCGTTTAACAGTACAGATAATAATCCGTTAAACGCCGGCCCCAGAGGTACCAATCCGTTCAACTATTATTTGTACGAACCTTTTGTTAACCAGCTTAAGAATACTAAAGATCCAAGAGGTAAATATATCGTTGCGTACTATCAAAACCCGAATGTCATAAATGGCACTCCGCAAGATACTGTGTTAGCAAATCAATTTGGCTTCCCTGTGGGCTATAACCAAATAACAATTGTTACTAAACCTGATTATAAGGGTCCTGCTCAGAATAATAATCAAGGTTTCAGATACAGCCAGCTAAACTACAACGTATTTGGTAGCACTACAGCACCTATATTTGTTTGTACTTATGCGCAAACATCCTTGTTGTTGGCTGAGGCTGCATTCAGAGGTTGGGCTTCAGGTTCGGCAGCAACTTATTATAATAATGGAGTTAGGGCATCTATGGACGAGTACGCGCTTTATCCTGGCGGTGCTGCTATACCTGCACTTAACTATGATAGTTATATGCGTCAACCTGCTATTGCCTTTACAGGTGGTAATGAGCTGCAAAAGATCAATACCCAGTACTGGATAGCGTCTTTAGGTAATCAGGCAGAAAGTTTCGCTAATTTTAGAAGATCCGGCTTCCCTGCATTAACACCTAACTCGTTTGGCACACCGCTGCCTGCGGCAACCGGTGGTTTTGCGCGCCGTGTACCTTATCCACTTAATGAGCGTTCAGTTAACCCATCAGGCTACCAGGCCGCTGCTGCCAGTATGGGCGGTGATGACGTAACTCAACGTTTGTTCTGGGACAAACCATGATAATTAGTAAACAGTATAATCTATAAAAAAACCCGGGCGAAAGCCCGGGTTTTTTTGTGTAATACTAATAGTTTATCGTATGTAAGGTTAACACCAATTTATTTTCAAGTGTATTTATAACAATTAAAAATGGTTTTATACATTAGCGAAAGAAAAACCGATGAGGTTATAGCTTCTTTATCGCGAGTATTGTAAACATTTATAAACCAATTTTCTTTATATAACTATCAGCACTGTAATGTTTTTGAACGGTATCGTCAACTATTAAGTGTCTGATAAAAAAGGAGTTAATATCAAACCAACTAAATATATGAGAAACATTATTCTGGCATGTTGCTTAATCATTGCCGGTCAGACAGCTAAAGCGCAGCTTGTGCTGCCAAAAAGCAAGCAAACAACTATCATCAATCCGGTTAACCTTAGCTATCGTTACGCGTTAGATGGGACGTCGCGCCGTGAGGCTGCCGATCCGGCGATGATCAATTTTAGAGGGGAGTATTATCTGTTCGCATCCAAATCAGGTGGTTATTTTCACTCTACCGATTTGATAAACTGGAATCTGATCAAAACTAACGATCTTCCGTTAGAAGACTATGCGCCAACCGCAATGGTTTACAGGGGCGAGGTCTACTTTATGGCATCAGGCAACAATCCACTTAAAATTTATAAAACCGCAGATCCTAAAACGGGCAAATGGACCGTAGTTACAGACAAGTTCCCGATAACTATGATAGATCCGTTTTTATTTGCTGATGATGATGACAGGGTTTATTTTTATTACGGATGTTCAAACGTCAACCCACTGTATGCAGTTGAGCTTGACCCTAAAACTATGCTTCCGTTAGGGCAGCCTACTGTTTTTTTTAACAGCGATAAGGAAAGCCATGGCTGGGAGCGCCGCGGCGATTACCAAACGGTTGACGGGCGCCCCTGGATAGAAGGAAGCTGGGTAACCAAGCATAACGGCAAATACTACTGGCAATATTCTGCGCCCGGTACCGAGTTTAAAAGTTATAACGACGGTGTTTATGTATCTGATAAACCAATGGGGCCATTTACATTAATGCCGAATAATCCCGGATCAATGAGGCCTGAAGGGTTTGTAGGAGGTGCAGGGCACAGCGGAACATTTAAAGATAATTATGGCAATTACTGGCGCATATCAACGGATGTTATTTCTGTAAAACACATGTTTGAACGCCGCCTTAGCCTGTTCCCGTTGTTTTTTGATAAAGACGGCATATTCCATACCTATACAGATTTTGGTGATTTTCCGTTGGTGTTGCCAAAAAAACAGCTATCGGGCCCTGCAGAGCTAAAGCCGAAATGGATGCTGTTGTCTTATAAAAAACCTGTTGAGGTTTCATCATCTCAAGAAAAATATCCAAAAGAAAATGCTTCTGATGAAGAGATACGTACGTACTGGAGTGCGGCTACCGGCGATAAAGGTGAATGGTTAACCATGGACCTTAAGAAAGTTTCGACAGTAAATGCGGTGCAGATAAATTATGCAGAGAACGAGGCCACTTCTTTTGGCCGCAGCGACAATGATTATTACCAGTACCTGCTGCAGTATTCAACCGATAAGAAGACATGGAAAACCCTTGCCGATAAACGCACTAATAAAATAGACGCCCCTCATGATTATTTAGAACTGAGCGCACCCATTAAAGCGCGTTACATCAGATTAACCAATTACAAAGTGCCATCAGGAAAATTCGCGATAGCTGACCTGAGGGTGTTTGGAAAAGGTACCGATGGTGTAATGACCCAAAAGAACGACATATTTGTTAGCCGGTCTAAAACAGACCCTTGTGTGGCTGATATATCATGGATAAAAGCGCCTAATGCTGTTGGATATAACGTTCGTTATGGCACAGCGCCTGATAAGTTGTACCATACCTACCAGGTTATGGGAACGGAGAAGGTAACCATTAGAAGCCTTAACAAAGCTGAAAGCTACTACTTTACTGTTGATGCTTTTAACGAGAGTGGAATTAAAACCGGCAACCCGGTAGTTAAAGTTGAGTAATTAGATACTATATAAATTTATACATGAAAAAAACTTTGTTTTCTGTAAGCACACTGGCAATATGGGCCCTTGGCGCTTCATCGGTTTTCGCTCAAAGTGCAAAAGCCACAATTGGTAAAGAAACCGATATGGTTATAAGCCGTCATATATACGGCCAGTTTGCCGAGCACCTGGGTCGCGGTATTTATGATGGGTTTTGGGTTGATGCCAAAATGCCCGTTAAAAAGCAGGATAGAATTAGGCTGGATATTGTGGAAGCCCTGAAGAAGATAAAGATACCAAACCTACGCTGGCCGGGCGGTTGTTTTGCCGACGAATACCACTGGCGCGATGGTATTGGCGTGCGCACTAACCGTCCGAAGATGGTAAATACTAACTGGGGCGGCGTAACAGAGGATAACAGCTTTGGCACGCATGAGTTTTTAGCACTTTGTAAATTATTAAACACCGAACCTTATATAACAGGTAACGTAGGTAGCGGCACCGTTCAGGAAATGTCAAACTGGGTAGAGTACCTTAACTTTGACGGCAAAAGCCCGCTGACCGATCTGCGTGCAAAAAATGGACATCCAAAACCGTTTAACGTAACTTTTTGGGGAGTGGGTAATGAGAGCTGGGGTTGCGGTGGTACCATGACGCCGGAGTACTATGCTGATGAGTTTAAACGATATGCTACTTTTGCTAAAGATTACGGCAGCAACCAACTCAAGAAAATTGCCACAGGTCCTGCCGGTGATAATTACAACTGGACAGAGGTTGTAATGAAAAATGTTAAAAAAGACATGTGGGGTATTGCATTGCATTATTATACCCTGCCAACCGGAAGTTGGACCGGCAGCAAAGGATCAGCCACAAAATTTGCCGAGGATGCTTACTTCAATACACTTAAAAATTGCCTTAAAATGGAAGAGTTTGTTACTAAACACTCGGCCATTATGGATAAATACGATCCGGATAAGAAAGTTGCGCTGGTAGTTGATGAGTGGGGTGTTTGGACGGATTCTGAACCGGGCACTAATCCTGGCTTTTTGTTTCAGCAAAACAGCTTGCGCGATGCTTTGGTAGCGGCTTCAACATTAAACATTTTTAACAATCACGCTGATAGGGTAAAAATGGCTAACCTGGCCCAAACCATTAATGTGTTGCAGGCAGTTATATTAACGCAAAAAGAAAAGATCATCCTTACGCCAACTTACCATGTTTTTGATATGTTTAAAGTGCATCAGGATGCTAAATTATTGCCAATAAAACTTGACGTTCCGGAATACGAATTTGACGGAAAGAAACTTCCTGCTGTAAACGTATCAGCATCAAAAGACGCCAGCGGAAAGATCCATCTTACTATAGTTAACATTGACAACCACAAAGCAATTGACTTTAAAGCTGATCTGGGAAATGTTAACTGGAGTACTGTTAGCGGGCAAATACTTACAGGTACAAATGTTACCAATATTAATACCTTTGCTAACCCCAATAATATTAAACTTGTAGCGTTTAATGATGCGAAAAAGGATGGAAGCAGTATATCTGTTAAATTGCCGGCACATTCAGTTGTATCGCTTGAATTAAAGTAAACCAATAAACCAATTAGAATAATGAGAACACAATCAAAATTTTTCATGGCAGCTTTAATGGCGGTTGCGGCTTTAGGCAACTACGCGTGCACGCCCCCAACAAAGGAAGAAACAACAACAGAGAATACTATGGAGCAAACAAGTACTGCACTACCCGATAGCAGTAATTTTACAGGTAAGGTGAATGGTAAAGATACCCACCTTTATACCTTATCTAACAAAAACGGCATGACAGTAGCTATTACTAACTATGGTGGCCGCATTGTTAGTTTAAATGTTAAAGATAAAACCGGCGGTTTTAAAGATGTTGTGTTAGGATATGATGATGTAAAAACCTACCAAAAACGCGGCGAGCCTTACTTTGGCGCGCTGATAGGCCGTTACGGTAATCGCATTGGCAACGGTAAATTTACGCTGAACGGTAAAGAGTATACCCTTGAGTTAAATGATGGCAAAAATACATTGCATGGCGGTGCCCACGGCTATTGGATGCAGGTTTGGGATGCAAAGCAGGTAGGCAATCAAAAACTTGAGCTTACTTACGTTTCTAAAGATGGCGAAGCCGGTTATCCGGGAACCCTAAATGTTAAGGTTGTTTATACTTTAACTGATGACAACGCTGTTCAAATTGACTATACTGCTACAACTGATAAAACCACAGTAGTTAACTTAACCAATCACGCTTACTTTAACTTAAACGGTGCCGGCGATTCAACTATTCTTAATAATGAGCTACGTATAGCTGCCGATGCTATTACACCGGTAGATAATACGTTGATACCAACAGGAAAGATAACTCCGGTAAAAGGAACGGCGTTTGATTTTACTACGTCAAAAACCATTGGTAAGGATATTAATGCCGCAGAAGAGCAACTTAAATTCGGTAAAGGTTATGACCACAATTTTGTGCTTAACAAACACACTTTAAAGGATGTGGTAGCAACCGTTAAAAGCCCTGTAACCGGTATTGTTATGGATGTTTATACCGAAGAGCCCGGTCTGCAGTTTTATAGCGGTAACTTTTTAGATGGCCGTGCTAAAGATGGTAAAGGCAAAGTAGCTTATCCGCTGCGCTCGGCATTGTGTTTAGAAACACAGCATTTTCCGGATGCACCTAACAAACCTGAGTTTGCATCAACAACTTTAAATCCTGGTCAAACTTATAAAACCACAAGCATTTATAAATTTAGCGTAGCTAAATAAATAGTATTTCGCTTAATAATTAATCAGCAGACCGGTTAGCCGGTCTGCTTTTTTGTTTTAAAGAATTTTTTTCTGATTCTACATAACTATATTCGGCGGAAAATTGATACGAATGACTGCCACTACTCTTGATAAACTGAAACGCTTAACTCAACTAAGCAAAGGCTATAAAGCATTTCTGTATGACTGTGATGGTACACTGGCAGATAATATGCCCGCCCACAAAGAAACCTATCTAAAAGTAGCATTAAGTAAGGGCCATGTTATCAGTGGCGATATTGTTGATGAATTAGCCGGCTGGCCGGTTATAGACGTTATAAACGAAATGAACGTCAGATTCGGAACTGATTTTGACGCTGTTGAATTTAAGGATCTGAAATATCAACTCTTCCTAAACGAGTATGTAGCACTTACCAAGCCAATAGAATTTGTTGCAGAACATTTGAAAGCTCACGCAGGTAAGGTTAAGATAGGAGTGGTGTCAGGCAGTGGCCGCCAGGCTGTTGAAAAAACGTTGCAGGTGTTGGGAATAATTGATCTGATTGACGTTATAGTATGTGCCGGCGAAACCGAAAAAGGTAAGCCTCATCCAGATCCTTTTTTAGCTGCTGCTAACAAGTTAAATATATCCCCCCAAGACTGCCTGGTTTTTGAAGATGGTGCTGCCGGAGAAGAAGCTGCAGACCGTGCCGGTATGCAATGCATACGAATTGACAAATTGTAAATCTGTAGTAAAACAACACTAAGAAATTAGTTTGTAAAATGGCGTAACCAATTGGTGGTCAACTATTTCGTTTGCGTAAAAATTCCTTCTTTTCAACTTTTTAACTATTTCGTTTGCGTAAATTTTCTATATCGTTTGCGTAAATATTTAAGCCACTTCGGACGCCTCTTTAAACATTTGTGATATAATTTTGGTGATATGTGATAGTGCAAGCGAAGCATCCGCCGCAAATTAGCGACGGTAATTTAAGCGGATTATCACTATAAATTATAGACCAATAAATCACTCTGTGATATTTTAATTTTTATCTCATTTCGAATACGTTGCTTAAAGCTAATGCGCTGCATATGCAAGCTGCTGTGTAGCCACGATATGTTTTACGGTATTGAAATAAAACAGAGTTGTTATAATTAAATTATTAGTAACCTAAATATAAATTAAACCCAGTAACCAACTAAATGACAAAAAAAGAGACATAATAACCTGCTAATTAGTCGCGTGTCCAGGACAGGTGGCGATTTTAAATTATAATGAATCTTAAATAGTAAAACTAATTATATGAGCAAACTTCAACTTTTTAATAATGTAAGGTGGTGGAAAACAATATGCCTGATCGCAATGATCAGCTTGGTTTCTGCTGCTGCTTTTGCGCAAGGTATCACGGTTAAAGGCCGTGTTATGGACGACAAAGGCGAACCGCTTGTTGGCGCAACAATTAAAGCCACGGGCACACAGAATGCCGTTACTGCTGATGCTAGTGGTAACTTTTCACTTACGGTGCCGACTGGTACAGCAACTGTAACTGTAACCTTTATCGGATACGTAGACGCTGTAAAACCGGTTTCTTCTGCTAATCCTAACCTTGGTACTATAACATTAGCAGCCAATTCGCGCGACTTAAACGAAGTTGTGGTTATTGGTTACGGTACCGCTAAAAGAACTGATGTAACGGGTACTGTAACAAGCGTTGACGCTAAAACATTACAGGAAATACCTTCATCAAGTGTTGTTAACCAATTACAGGGCCGCGTTGCGGGTTTAGATGTTGTTGGTGGTGCAATCAGAATACGTGGTACCCGTACAATAGGTAACCCTGGTGCTGACGGACCGCTGATTGTAGTAGACGGTGTACCGTACTATGGTGGCCTTGGTGACATTAACCCTAATGATATTAAGTCAGTAGACGTATTGAAAGGTGCGTCATCAACTGCTATCTACGGTTCTCGTGGTTCAGGTGGTGTAATTTTGATCACTACCAACAGAGGGCGTGTGGGCAGAACCCAAACAGCTTATGATGCTTATGTAGGTTTATCAAGATTAGAGGGAAAACTTAAAACGCTTGATGCTAAAGGATATGTTCAGCTTAAAGCTGACGCGTTAGAAGGTTCCATTCTTCAAGCCAATGGTAACGCTCAATCTTATGGTTTAACTCCAATTGAAACACAAGCTTTGGCCGATGGTAAAAATGTGGATTGGGTGAACGAGATAGTGAAACAACAGGTGATTTTTGATCAAACGTTGCGCATTTCAAGCGGAACGGAAAAGACCCAGTTTAACACACAATTAGGTTATCGTACCACTCAAAACGGTAGTTTGCAACCCGGTAACAAAAACGGACGTGTTACCATGAACATCAACATTGACCACCAGGTAAATAAATATATTAAGTTTGGTGTTCAAACCCGTAATACCTTGAATATGAACAATAACTCTGGTGGTAATGAAATGGGTAATGCCCAATGGATGAGCCCCCTTGCCTATGTTTATAACCCGGACGGTACGCTTAATTTAAGGCCGATTGAGGGGCAATTAGATGCGGCAACTGCCAACCCTTTGTTGCGTTCATCATTACCTAGTGCTTATTATAATTACGACAGGGGCTGGCAAAGCGATAATATTGTTTACGCTGAACTTAAGCCTGTTGACCATTTAACTTACAGGTATACTATCAATTATAACTACGGTCAATCAACCGGAAACAATTATAGTGGTATTAATGGCGTTGGTATAGTAAACATTGCTTCAACATCAGCAAGCACCAGTAACAACACATCATACCGTGTGGCGCAGGAGCATAATTTAACCTATGCCAATACTTTTGGTAAACACAACATTACAGCTACAGGTGTATTCACCGCAGAAAGAGGACATAACGAAGGTTCAAGCTTTAGCGGGATAGGTATTCCTTCTGATGCAATCAGAAACGCCAATATCGGTGGGCT
>NZ_CAMLHX010000039.1 GCF_946479965.1 uncultured Mucilaginibacter sp.
CTATAAAATGGCCTGCGGCTACGGCATCCAACAATCTCCTAATCCTATAAATCGCAGTCAATATTTTGTTTTTTTAAATAACTGCCTATATTTGCATCGCATATCCGTTAACTGATACGGCTATAATTTTACTACTCGTAATAATAAAAATGGGAGCATACAACCTACATCATCTGCAAATGCATCATCACCGCCTGGTGATGAATAGATAATGTATGTTTCTACGCGAAATAACAACCCCGGTTTATATTTTTATTATATTACTTAATTACCTTTTTTGTGAAAACACTTAAAATAGCGATCCAGAAATCGGGTCGACTCAACGAAAAATCTGTTGAATTATTAAAAAATTGCGGCCTTAGTTTTGAAAACTATAAAAGTTCGCTTATATCTCCAGTTTCTAACTTTCCGCTCGAAATACTTTTCCTTCGCGATGATGATATCCCGGAATATGTACAGGACGGCATTGCCGATTTGGGTATAGTTGGCGAAAATGTGATAGAAGAAACCGAAGTAGCGGTAAGCTATCTGCAACGTTTAGGCTTTGGTAAATGCTCGCTTAAAATAGCTATTACCAACAACAGTGATATTACTGATATACAAGGACTAAATGGCAAATCAATAGCCACTACTTACCCGGTTATCTTGGGTAAATTTTTGGCAAAACAAAACATCGACGCTGATATACGTACTATTTCTGGTTCGGTTGAAATATCTCCCGGTCTGGGCTTAAGCGATGCTATATGCGACCTTGTATCAACAGGTGGCACATTAAAAAGCAATGGTTTAAAACCTTTTGCCGATGTAATGGCATCAGAAGCGGTATTGATAGGTTCAAAAGGCAGTGAGAACGACGATTTGATACAGGAGCTGATCCAACGTATACAATCCGTACTACGCGCCAAGGAGACTAAGTACGTAGTGCTTAACGTAGAAAGAGCAAACTTGCCTGATATATTGAAGTTACTGCCGGGTGTTAAAAGTCCATCGGTACTGCCACTGGCCGAAGAAGGTTGGGTAGCTGTACATACTGTAATACCTGAGCGCGATTTTTGGAGCCGCATAAGTCAGCTTAAGCAGGCCGGCGCACAAGGCATTGTCGTAATGCCAATTGAGAAGATTATTTTATAGTTTGCCCCCCGGGCCCCTAAAGGAGAGTACCGGATAGGGCGGCAATTATGGTTTAAATTAGGATATAACTCCCCTTTAGGGGGTTTGGAGGCTTATGAGACTTTACAATTATTCCGAACTTTCATCATCTGATATCACCACGCTGGTGCAACGTAACGTTGACCCGGCTAATGAGATCCGCGCTATTGTAGAAGAAGTTTTAGCTAATGTTAAGCAGCACGGCGACCGAGCATTGATTGATTACGCGCAAAAATTTGATAAGGTAGAACTCAATAAGCTATATCTTGGTAAAGAAGAACTGGCCGAAATAGCAGAGGCTATCTCTGCTGACCAAAAAGCGGCTTTACAAATCGCATATAATAACATCTACAAGTTTCACCAAACACAGATAAAAACCGAGGACAAGGTAGAGACCATGCCCGGTGTTACCTGCTGGCGCGAGTTACGGGCCATTGAAAAAGTTGGGCTGTACATTCCAGGTGGGTCGGCTGTTTTACCAAGCACCTTTTTAATGCTGGGGATACCCGCCCGTATAGCCGGCTGCAAAGAAATTGTAGTTTGCTCGCCGCCGCAAAAAAACGGCAAAGTGAATGCTTTTATAGCTTATGTAGCACAATTGCTTAACATAGATAAAATTTATCTTGCCGGTGGTGCACAGGCTATTGGCGCAATGGCATACGGAACAGATAGCATTGTTAAGGTGGATAAGATTTTTGGCCCCGGCAATCAGTTTGTAACCAAAGCTAAAACCATAATCCAGTCTACAACAACCACTGCTATTGACATGCCTGCAGGGCCGTCAGAAGTATTAGTGATTGCAGATGAGACTGCCAGACCGGAATTTATAGCGGCCGACCTGTTGGCGCAAGCTGAGCATGGTATTGATAGCGAGGCCATATTAGTTACTACATCGGCACAAATTGCAGAAGCAACTTTAGCCGAGGTAGAAAGGCAAACTGAAGTACTTCCACGAGCGGAGATTGTTAAACAGGCGTTAGATAATTCGTATGTGGTTATTACGGATACACTGGATCAAGCTATGGATTTCAGCAATCAATATGCACCAGAACACTTGATACTGGCAACGGATAACTGGCAGCAGTTAACGGCCAACATCATAAATGCAGGCTCTGTTTTCCTTGGTAATTTAACACCGGAAAGTGTGGGCGACTATGCATCAGGCACTAACCACACACTGCCAACCAGCAGTTACGCAAGAGCATATTCCGGTGTTTCTGTTGATTCGTTTGTAAAGAAAATAACGTTTCAGCATATTACGCCGGAAGGCATTAGCAATATAGGACCTTCTGTTGAGATACTCGCCGAATTGGAAGGACTGCATGCGCATAAAAATGCTGTGTCAGTTAGAATGAAGAAATAACTGTCATTGCGAGGTACGAAGCAATCGCAAGGATGCAAAGTTCGCGATTGTTGCGCTCGCAAAGACATAATACTAAAGCAATGTTCCATTTAAATAAAATATTAAGAGAAAACATAAAAAACCTCACCCCTTACTCCTCCGCACGGGACGAGTTTCAGGGCGAGGCCAGCGTGTATCTGGATGCCAATGAGAACGCTTATGGCTCTCCTTTAGAGGAGCAATACAACCGCTATCCTGATCCGCTGCAATACAATGTAAAAAAACGGTTGAGCGAAATTAAAGGCGTGCCTATCCGTAATATATTTTTGGGCAATGGCAGCGACGAGGCGATAGATATTCTCTTTCGTGCCTTCTGCAACCCGGGTTTAGACAATGTAATAATAGTGCCCCCCACCTACGGCATGTATCAGGTATCAGCCAATATTAACGACGTCGCGCTCCGCAGAGTACCACTTACTACTGAATATCAACTCAACTTAGAAGGCATTGCAGAGGCGATAGACGAGCATACCAAACTTATATTTATCTGCTCGCCTAATAATCCAACCGGTAATTCTATTAACCGCGATGATGTGGAAACGCTGTTAGCCAATTTTAGTGGATTGATAGTGGTTGACGAAGCTTATATCAACTTCAGCCGCCAAAAAACTTTCATACAGGAACTTACTGAGTATGCCAATTTGGTGGTGCTTCAAACGCTATCAAAAGCATGGGGCCTGGCGGGTTTACGTGTGGGTATGGCGTTCGCTAGCGAGGAAATTATTGAAGTAATGAACAAGGTTAAACCGCCTTACAACATTAACGAGGCCTCGCAGCAATTAGCGCTAAAAGCGTTGGAAAACGTCGATCAGGTTAACGAATGGATAAAAGAAACACTGAAAGAACGGGACAATTTAGTACTTCAGCTTAAAAACTTTGATTTTGTGCTGGATATATACCCGTCAGATGCTAACTTTATCCTCGTAAAAACAACTGATCCCAAAGCTATTTACAATTTCCTTGTTCAACGCGGAATTATTGTGCGCGACCGGTCGAAAGTTGAACTTTGCGAAGGTTCATTGCGCGTAACAGTGGGCACCCCTAACGAAAATAGCATTTTGATAAAAAACTTACAGGACTATAAATGAGCAACCTGAAGAAAATACTTTTTGTTGACCGCGATGGTACGCTTATAACTGAGCCTGCTGACGAACAGATAGACTCGTTTGCCAAACTGGAGTTTTATCCTGGTGCCTTACAATATTTACCAAAAATAGCCGCCGAATTGGATTATCAACTGGTAATGGTTACTAATCAGGACGGTTTGGGCACCCCTTCTTATCCGGAAGATACATTTTGGCCGGTGCACAATTTTATTCTTAAAACTTTTGAGAATGAAGGAGTAACGTTTTCTGACTTTATTATTGACAGAACCTTTGCTGCTGACAATGCCCCTACCCGCAAACCCGGCACAGCATTACTCACTGAATATTTAAATACTGAAAAATACGATCTTAAAAAGTCGTTCACTATAGGCGACCGCCGGAATGATGTGATTTTAGCAAAAAACCTTGGCGCGAAAGCTATTTGGCTTAATAACAAAGCCAATCTGGGTGGCAGTGAATTTACACCCGATCAGGATGCCGGATTGGCGGACGTTATTGCGTTGGAAACGACTGACTGGAAAGCCATTTACGAGTTTTTAAAGCTCGGCGAACGCGTTTTTGAAAATAGGCGCACTACCAAAGAGACCGATATATCAGTTAAAATCAACCTGGACGGTACCGGCGAAGCTAAAATATCAACGGGCTTGCACTTTTTTGATCACATGTTAGATCAGATAGCGCGCCATGGCAGCATGGATCTGGAAATTACAGCCAAAGGCGATCTGCATATTGATGAGCACCACACTATTGAAGATACCGGCATTGCTTTAGGCGAGGTTTTTGCTGCGGCTTTAGGCGACAAAAAGGGCATTGAGCGTTACGGTTTTTGTTTACCAATGGATGATTGCCTTGCGCAGGCAGCTATTGATTTTGGTGGGCGTGCATGGCTGGTTTGGGAAGCTGATTTTAAACGCGAAAAGGTTGGCGATATGCCAACTGAAATGTTTTGTCACTTTTTTAAATCATTCAGCGATGCCGCAAAGTGCAATCTGAATATTAAAGCAGAAGGTCAAAACGAGCACCATAAAATAGAAGCAATATTTAAAGCCTTTGCCAAAGCCATAAAAATGGCGGTTAAAAGGGATGTAAATAAAATGGTTTTACCGAGTACTAAAGGATTGTTATAGTTGCAGTTAAGAGTAGCAGTAGCACTTGTTGTCACTGCTACCTTTAACTGCAACTGCTACTTACAAAAAAATGATCGGAATAATAAGATACGGAGCCGGTAATATATTTTCGCTCACAGCAGCTTTAGACAGGTTGGGGGTGGAATATGGCATGGTATATACCGAGGCTGATCTGGCCAAATACAACCGTTTTATCATTCCGGGTGTAGGACATGCAGGCGCTGCTATGCAAAAATTACAACATACAGGGTTAATACCTAAGATAAAGGCACTTAATAGGCCAACATTGGGTATCTGTGTAGGCATGCAACTACTTTCGTCTCATTCTGAAGAGGGCGACGTGGAAATGCTAAGCCTGTTTCCGATGAAAACTGTTAAGTTCACCAGTGACGCAGAGCACAAGGTGCCGCACACGGGATGGAACAGGGTCTTCTCTGAAAAGCAAAATCCACTTTTTGAAAATATTCCCTACGGTTCACACTTTTACTTTGTACATTCATACTTTATTGAGTATGATAGCGTATTTACTTTAGCCGCAACAGATTACAGCACAAAGTTTTCGGCATCAATTTGGCGGGATAACTTTTATGGCGTGCAATTTCACCCCGAAAAGTCGGGCGTGTACGGCGAAACATTATTATCAAATTTTTCAAAATTATAAGAGACATGTATATCATCCCCGCTATTGATATTTTAAATAAAAAAGTTGTCCGCCTGCGCGAGGGCGACTATAACCAGGTTACGGAATATGATGTAACTCTGGAAGAAATGATAGAGAAATATCAATCCAACGGCACCAATTTGATCCATGTGGTTGATCTTAACGGTGCAAAAAACGATTTCTCTAATCAACAGTACCTTTTTGACGTTATCAAAAAAACCGATATGCTGGTACAATATGGCGGCGGTATACGTAGTATTGATAAGGTTAAAGAGCTAATAGATGCAGGCGTGCACCGCGTAATTGTTGGTACTCAGGCTATCACCAATCCGATGTTTTTGGATGAGTTGAGCAAGGCAATCTGTGGTAGAGACAAATGTTCGCATCAGGTTGTTATAGCTATTGATGTATTAGACGAGGTAATAAAATACTCAGGTTGGATGGAAAGTTCCCCAATCAAACTGATGGATTACGTTGATAAATGCCTGGCTTTAGGTTTTTTCAGATTTTTGTGTACCGATATTGGTAAAGATGGCAAACTTGGCGGTGCGGGGGTTGAGCTCTACGCTAAGCTGCTTGACCATTCTCCATTTATTAAATTGATAGCATCAGGCGGCGTAAGTTCAATGCAAGACGTTGAAGACCTGAGCCGTTTAAAGGTAGAATCATGTGTGGTGGGTAAAGCTATTTACGAAGATCGCATTAGTATTGAGGATGTAAAAAACTGGAATTTGGAATCACTAATGTCTATCTAATCCGCGAAGTCCTAACAAAGTCGTCATTGCGAGGAACGAAGCATCTCTACAACAGACAGTCATTTTGCATAATGATTAGCGTGTGCAGAGATTGCTTCGTTCCTCGCAATGACGCACACACCCACCGCTCATGCTGAGTAAAAGAATCATTCCTTGCCTTGATGTAAAAGATGGTCGCACTGTAAAAGGTGTGAACTTTGTTGATCTGCGTGATGCCGGCGATCCGGTTGAGCTGGCCTGGAACTACTCTAACCAGGGAGCTGACGAACTCGTGTTTTTAGATATCACAGCTACACATGAACGCCGTAAAACAATGGTTGAACTGGTAAAATCTGTCGCACGGCAAATAAACATTCCATTTACAATTGGTGGTGGTATTAACGAAATTGCTGACGCTGACGCGCTTTTGAATGCAGGTGCAGATAAAATATCCATCAACTCAGCAGCGGTCCGTAATCCGGCTTTAATTGATGAACTGGCCAAAGCCTTCGGCGTGCAGTTTGTTATAGTTGCTGTTGATACCCGCAGCATGGATGGTAAAAACATTGTACATTTGAACGGTGGCCGCATCCCAACCGAAAAAGAAACACTTAACTGGATACTGGAAGCCGAGAGCCGCGGAGCGGGCGAAATATTGTTGACCTCCATGGATCACGACGGTACAAAGGGCGGATTTGATAATGCTTTTTTAAAGCAGGTTAATAATGCCGTAAACATCCCGGTAATTGCTTCGGGCGGCGCCGGGTCAGTGCAGCATTTTGTGGATGTGTTTGAGCAAACTAATGTAGATGCTGCCTTGGCTGCATCGGTATTTCATTACGGCGAAATACTGATACCTGATTTGAAGGGTATTTTAAGGGGTAAAGGCATTGAAGTAAGATAAATTTGAGAACTTGTTATTGCTTCGTACTTCGCAATAACATAGATATAGACAATGAACATAAATTTCAATAAAACTGATGGCCTGGTGCCTGTGGTAATTCAGGATGATAAAACGCTTGAAGTGCTGATGCTGGGTTATATGAACCAGGAAGCGTACGATAAAACCGTTAAGGAAAACATCGTTACCTTTTTCTCACGTTCAAAAAATCGTCTTTGGACAAAAGGCGAAACCAGCAACAATTTTCTGCATGTAAAAAGCATACATATAGATTGCGATAATGATACCATCCTTATAAAAGCATCACCCGATGGGCCAACCTGCCACACCGGTGATCGCAGCTGTTTTAAGACGGATTACAATCAGAATTTTATAATGCAGTTAGAGCAGATAATAGCGGACAGATACGAAAATCCGCAGGAAGGCTCTTACATTAATAAATTGCGCGGTAAGGGACTTAACAAAATAGCTCAAAAAGTTGGCGAGGAGGGCGTTGAGACCGTTATTGCGGCTTTAGCTGAAACCGAGACCGACCTTATTAACGAAGCGTCAGATCTGGTTTTCCATCTGCTGGTTTTGCTCCGCGAAAAGGGTGTGTCGCTTGAAACTATAGCAAAAAATTTAGAGGGAAGACATAAATAAGTTCATGGTTGATGGTTCATAGATCATGGGAAATCTTTCTATGAACCATAAACTATGAACCATGAACCAACACATGACCGTAGAAAAAATAGCCGAACTTACCGGGCACAGCAATCCTATTTTTGCTTTGGCGCTCTCGCAAAAGCCGGGGATATTGTTCTCGGGCGGTAATGATAAGGGCGTGGTGGAGTGGAGCTTAAAAACCAACTCATTTATAAAAGTAATGTTCCCGGTGGCAGCGTCGGTTTATTCCATTCATTGCCCCGAAAACTTTCCCTACCTGATAGCGGGTTTGCGCAGTGGCCAGGTTTTAGTGTTTGATTTCATTCAGCAAAAGGTAATTAAATCGTTAAACCATCACCTTAAGCCTGTGTTTGATATTAAGTCGGTAAACAGCAAAAAAGAGTTGCTGATAGCATCCGAGGATGGGACAGTATCTATATGGAGCCTTGAAACGCTTGATTTGGTGCATACCATCAAAGTATCGCATGATACGGTTCGCTGTATCAGCATATCGCCAAATGAAAAGCAAGTTGCGTTTGGCTGCCGCGACAGCAATATAAACATTTACGACCTTGAAGATTATACACAGATAAAAACACTCAGCAGCCATACAATGGCTGTTTTTTCTTTGCAATACTCCCCTCTTGGAGATCATTTGGTATCGGGCAGCCGCGATGCACAGGTAAAGATCTGGGATACCCACGCGCTGGAACTGAAGGAAAATATTGCCGCTCACTTATTCGCAGTAAACCATATCGCCTTCCACCCTACCCAACCCTACTTTGCAACGGCCAGCATGGATAAAACCATCAAGATCTGGGGATCAGACGACTTTAAATCGTATAAGATCATCAGTCGCGAAAAAGGTTATGCATCTCACCAATTGTCCATCAATAAAATAGCATGGAACGGTAATGAACTTATCTCGTTGAGTGACGATAAGCGAATTATTGTTTGGCAAGTAGAATTTAGTTAATAACTAACTAAATGTTTGGGAGATATATTAAGTTTATTTAACTTAGTGAAATAAACCTTGCCAAATGCCATTTACAATTTACAAAAACCTCAGATACAGTCTGGTTATTACACTAATCTTTTTAATGGGCTGCGAGTCAGTACCCGTTAAAACAGGTGTGTGGAAGAACAAGGAAATCCCCGCAGATAAGGCGGAACAACTTCGTCAATTGAATACCGACTTGTTCAAGGCAATAAAAACAGATAGGGACGATGCAGAGCTGCTTTGTTCCAAAGAGCTACTGGAGCAGAAAAATATAAGGGTACAGCTGGATCACGTTAAAAAGTTGCGCAATGAAAACGAATATACCTTGTTAAAAGACTACTACATTGTTAACAAAGGCATTTCTGAAGATGGTCTTACACCAATAGATAATCCTGATATTAACTACGTACCGCTGGCAAAGGAAATGTACCTGGCGTTTTTTATCCCCAAACAAACAAAAAATAAAGTAATGCTAACCTTGGTCTATGCCAAATACAACATTGGCTGGAAAATAAACAACATAGCTATAGGCTACTATACACAGCAGGGCAAAACCGCCACCGAGTTGTTTGGAATTGCAAAAAATGATTATGCTCAGGGCTATTTGGTTAACGCTATCAATAATATTATACTTGCAACAAACTGCTTATCAGGAAGCGCCTATCTAAAAGCAACTAATGCTAAAGAAATAAAAGATTTTGCGCAAAAAATTATTGATGAAGCAAATTCAAAAATAACTTACCCAATAGTGCTTGCTAATATTAAATCGAGGCCGGCAATATTTTCTATCTCCAGTAACTCAAAGGAGGAAGGGGTTACTCAATACATATACTATCTTACTTCGTTAAAATTAACGGATAGCGCAGCGCTGAAAAAGGAAAACGAACAGGTTAAGCAACAACTACCCACAGTTTTCCCGGGAATTGATAAAGGCAAAAAGACTATGTATTACTCAGCCATGAATCAAAAGCCCATTGTAGGTAAAAGCATTGACCATCTGGATTTTGAAGAAAAAATAAACAACTAAAAATAGCGCCGTATTGATGCCAGTTGATGCGTATAACGTTTTAACTCATCAGAGTAAATACCTGTATCGTCAATATTTTCCGTTTTTACTTTTCCTGATGCGTGGATGATGCAATCTTTATTAAGCAGAATACCCACGTGCACTATTTTTCCTGCTGTATTATTGAAAAAAGCCAGATCACCCATTCGTGATTCGGCAAGTGAATTAACCTGCTGCCCTTGCTGAGCCTGTAAACTTGCATCGCGTTTTAGCGCTATACCTTTCATCCGGAAAACAATTTGAGTTAAACCAGAGCAATCTATGCCAAAATGCGTTCGGCCACCCCACAAATAAGGGGTATTTATATAGGTTTTGGCTAATACATCTATATTTTCGTTCTCTCCTATTTGGCCTATTATTTCAAATTTTTCCCTATCCATGTAACAGGTAGTACCGTTTAAAAACGCCAACGAACTGCCGGCGGGTAAATAAAGCACGCTATTATCCTTAATTTTCCATGCTTGTGTTATGGGGCGGTAAGTTAATTTTGGAGGATTACTACTTAATTGCTGATAAGCCATGTGCCCAAGCATTGCAAACTGCAGGCGTGCTATCCAACCTTCGTAACCATCATACGCCGATATGATGCGCACCCAGTTCTCTTTCCATTCCAATATCTCAAAGGCTTCACCAAATAGCAACTGCGATACCTGCTCACTACGCTCATCAGCTTGGGCACGCATAGGTATTACCGCTAAATTGCAAATTCCGTATTCCATAGCAAAAAGAATCAGGCAGGGTTAAATTAGTTTGCTTGTACGTTAACTTCAAATAAATGTTTCAACACAAAAAAAAGGGAACACATAATGCATTCCCTTTAATAACAATTAAATATCGTTAATATTATTCATTCATATGCAGCCAATCCTTTTTGGCCAAAAGTTCTTCGCGCGTTTCGCGTACGTTCTCGTCGTCTACACAGCAATCAACCGGGCAAACCGCGGCACACTGGGGCTCATCATGAAAACCTACACACTCCGTGCACTTATCCGGAACTATATAATAAATATCGTCAGACAGGGCAGCCTGTGTTTCTTCGGCATTAAGTGTAACACCATCGCCAAAATCAATAACTCCCCTTAAACCGGTACCATCCGAAAAACGCCAGGCAGCACCCGCGTCATATATCGCGTTATTTGGGCATTCCGGTTCGCAGGCTCCGCAGTTTATACATTCATCGGTGATTATAATCGCCATATTTAAAAAAAATCTTAAATTCTAATTTACCTTTGTAGCTAAATAAGTCGCAAATATAAACAAAAAAAGAATTGGAGAGTTTCAATACTAACATATATATGTCAAAAATACACCCGGCCGATCTGGTAAATATCTTTTCTGAACTGGGCACCCAACTGCAAAAACCCAATGAGCAGCTGCAAATGCTTATTCAACAGGAACAATTTCACAACGCATGGTTTACCCCTGCTAACGTTGAACGGGCCATTTTATCAATAGGGCAAATGCTAAAAGCCGATAAAATTGAGCAATGGCTAATCAATTACGATCTGAGCAAAACGCAGGATGAAAAAAAAGTGGGGCTCATATTGGCCGGTAACATTCCCCTGGTGGGTTTTCATGATGTGCTTTGTGTGCTGGCCAGCGGGCATCATGCGTTAATTAAAGCATCAGCACAAGATGCAAGATTGGTAAGGCATGTATTAAATATGTTGGCCACAATTGATCCTCGTTTTTCGGATAAGTATAGTTTTGTTGACAGGCTTAAAGATTTTGACGCTGTTATTGCTACCGGCAGCGATAATTCATCGCGGTACTTTGAATACTACTTTGGTAAAGTACCACACATCATCCGCAAAAACCGAAATAGTATAGCGGTACTAACAGGCGATGAAACGATTGAAGAATTGAACCTTTTGGGGCATGATATTTTTGATTATTTTGGGCTGGGGTGCCGTAACGTTTCAAAACTGTTGCTACCTAGAGGTTATGATATCGGTACATTTTTCAGGCCGATAGAAACTTATCAACCCATTATAAATCACCACAAATACAACAACAACTACGATTACAACAAATCTATATACCTGGTAAACAGCGAAAAACATTATGATAATGGCTTTTTATTGCTGAAAGAGAGCGATGGACTGGCATCACCCCTGGCCGTTTTATATTATGAGTATTATGATACTTTGGCAGATGCCGAAGCTGTTGTGAATGCAAACAGCGAAAAAATACAATGTGTAGTTTGCATTTCGCCGCTAAAACTGAACAGCCAGGTGGTTAACCCCGGCCAAAGCCAGCAACCACAACTATGGGATTATGCCGATGGTGTAGATACAATGGAATTCTTGGTGGGATTAAGCGAAAAGCAAAAAGACTAAAGCTGAAAGCATGTTATAAATTTGGGCAAAGCTTTCAGTTAAAAAAGATAAATTTGAAAACAAAAAAAAGCTTTTAGCTTTATGCTTTCAGCTTTCAGCTCAAAATGTATATAATAAAAGTAAAAGGCGTTGCCAAAATACCCGACTATGTGCAGCTACGCGACGATGAGTTTACGCTGCTGGCTTATTTTAGGGTTGACAGGCCCGAAAAATCATTAGATAAAGTGGGGTTGACGCATAAGGCTGAATATATAATGAATGTAATAAAGGAGTTGCCTTTCGGGCAGATCTTAAAATTAGATTTCTAAAACATCATGATAGGAACATCAATTATCAAATTAAACAATGTTGATATTTTTCAGCAGAAAAACAAAGTACTCTCTAAAGTAAACCTGCATATTGACAAAGGCGATTTTGTTTGGTTGATAGGCCAAACCGGATCAGGCAAAAGCAGTTTGCTTAAAGTAATATACGGAGATCTACCGCTAATAGCCGGCGAAGGCCATGCATGTGGCTATAGTTTATTTAAACTGGCCGAAAGAGATATTCCTTTTCTGCGCCGCAAACTGGGTATCGTTTTCCAGGATTTTCAGTTGCTGACTGACCGTTCTGTTGAGCAAAACCTGCAATTTGTAATGCGTGCTACCGGTTGGACAGATGCAAAATTAATTACCGACCGCACCCTTGACGTTTTGGAGAAGGTTGGCCTGCGCTCTAAATTGAAAAAAATGCCGCACGAGCTATCTGGCGGCGAGCAGCAGCGCGTTGTTATAGCACGCGCCTTGCTTAATGATCCTGAAATTATTTTGGCTGATGAACCTACGGGCAACCTTGATCCTGAAACATCAGAAGAAATAGTTTTACTATTGAAACAGATCAGCCAATCGGGCACCGCAGTAGTAATTGCTACGCACGATTATCATATTATCCGCACGTTCCCATCGCGCATAATTAAATGCGAAGCTGGTAAAGTGTTGGAGGATGTGCAATTGGCGCAGGTTTAGTTTGTTCTTACAACCAATAAACAATAGCGATGGGTTTAAAACCCATCGCTATTGTTTATTGGAGACTGCATTCACACTGCCAACTGTATACCGCTACTGTCAACTTCCTCCTGTCACCTTGTCGGTTTTTAACTAATGGCAAGGTACTTGTTTGGCACTATTAGCTATGAATTTTAACGACATGTTGAAGAAAAAGAAGACAGATAACCCGGCATCGCCTGAAGTTACCCAAGAGGGTATTGACAATAATGCAGTTGAGACTGAACAACAGGCAGACGAGAATGCACAATCTGCCGAGGAAGTTCTGAAAGAAGAACTGGCACTAGCCAACGACAAATACCTGCGCTTATTTGCCGAGTTTGACAACTTTAGGCGCCGTACCGTAAAGGAACGCGAAGAAGCACGTAAAACCGAAGGCAAAGATGTAATAACCGCTTTATTACCGGTATTGGACGATTTTGAACGTGCCTTAAAGGCTACCGAAAACGCTACCGATGTAGCACCGGTTAGAGAAGGTGTTATGCTGATACAAAACAAGCTAAAAAATGCGCTTACCCAGAAGGGTCTTGTGCCCATGGAATCAATAGGCACCGAGTTTGATGCCGACATCCACGAAGCTATAACCAACATACCTGCTCCTACTGATGATATGAAGGGGAAGGTAATTGATGAAATGGAAAAAGGTTATTATCTTAACGACAAAGTTATACGCTTTGCCAAGGTAATTGTAGGAGCTTAGTTAATGTCGGATTTCGGATGTTCAACTTCGAATTTGTTTTGAATGTCCGACCGAATAAAGAGTTAAAAATTCGAAATTGAAAATTCGAAATTCGAAATAAAAAAAACATGTCTAAAAGAGATTATTACGATATACTTGGCGTTTCAAAGGGTGCCGACGCGGAAGAGATAAAAAAAGCCTATCGTAAAATGGCTATTAAATATCACCCGGATAAAAACGAGGGTGATAAAGCCGCCGAAGAAAAATTTAAAGAAGCTGCCGAAGCTTATGAGGTTTTAAGTAACCCCGAAAAGCGCCAACGCTACAACCAGTTTGGCCATGCGGCCAACGCGCAATCTGCCAGTGGCGGCGGTTACGGCGGTGGCGGCATGAATATGGAAGACATATTCAGTCAGTTTGGCGATATTTTTGGCGGCGGCAGTCCGTTTGATGGCTTTTTTGGTGGAGGCGGACAACAACGTGGTGGCCGTAGAGTGGCACGGGGCAGCAACCTGCGTATTAAAGTGCGTTTAAGCTTAGAAGAAATAGCCAACGGCACCGAAAAGAAGATAAAAGTAAACAAACAGGTACATTGCAATACTTGTGATGGTACGGGTGCAAAAGATAAATCATCATTTCAAACCTGTAAAACCTGTGGTGGCCAGGGCGCGGTGCGCAGGGTGACCAATACCATATTGGGCCAGATGCAAACTACCAGCACCTGCCCTACCTGTAATGGCGAAGGATCTGTTATTACTTCAAAATGTAATGTATGCCACGGCGATGGTGTTGTACGTGGCGAAGAAACCATTACATTAAACGTACCGGCAGGTGTTAGCGAAGGCATGCAGTTAAGCATGAGCGGCAAAGGTAACGCAGCGCCACGCGGCGGTGTACCCGGCGATCTGATCATCCTGATTGAAGAGATACCGCACGAAACTTTAAAGCGCGATGGCAGCAACGTGATCTATGATCTGCACATCACCTTTATTGACGCTGCTTTGGGTACAAGTATTGAAATACCAACAATAGACGGAAAAGCTAAGATAAAGATTGATCCCGGAACACAGGGTGGCAGGATCCTCCGTTTAAAGGGCAAAGGCGTACCCGAGGTTAACTCTTATCACCGCGGTGACCAACTGATCCACATAAACATATGGACGCCTAAGGCGCTTAGTAATGAAGAACGTGCCTTGTTAGAGAAATTACAAAACTCACCAAACTTTAAACCCAACCCGGGCAAGAACGAGAAAAGTTTCTTTGAACGGATGAAGGAATATTTTGAATAGAGGCGAAAGGTAAAAGCTGAAAGATAAAAGGCCCGAGATTGTTAGGATTTCGGGCTTTTTTGTATCTTCATTTCAGCAACCAACCTTAATATTAATGAAAATAACTCCTAAACATACTTACACAGTTATTTTACTAAATGCGTTGAGTATTATTATCACAATAATAACTACCGCAGCTAACAGAAGCGCTATAATTGTAAGTGACATCATATACAAAACACTCTCTTATGTCTCCGCAATTACAACGTTGTATATCTTGCTTTACCTGCTATTTGCCTTTAAATATTTCGACAATAAAAAACGATTCGTTGGATTTGGACTTTTTATTGCTGTTACAGCAGCCTTACCTTTTTTAATGCCTCACAATCCCAGTTTAATAAAAACGAGATGGGGTGTCGCATTTGCTGTTTTGGGTATATTATTGTTCATAAACATTTGTTATCTCACTATTATCTCTTTAAAAATCACCTATCGTCCGCTGGCCATTGCTTATTTTGTATTTTTTTTAAGTTTGATAATAGTTATTCTACTTCCAATGGTAATGCCATTAATATTGGTTTATCTTGAGCGACAACCTGATGGTTATCTTTATATTATGCATTTCGTCACTTTTGTTCCGCCGCTTATGCGCTTTGTCGTTCTTTATCAGATTAATATGGGCTTAAAACACCTTGATGGTAAAGAACGGGAATCAATATATATATAGAAATTAAAAGGCCCGAAATTCAGTAAATTCCGAGCCTTTTAATTAGTATTATTAATATTTCGATTTATTGCGCAATCACCTCCTCAGTCAAAAACACCAATTGCCCGCGGTGGTAATTTTCATGACTGGCACGGCTTAGCAACACGTTCAGCTTGTTGCGGTGCGGCTCTTTAGCAAAGTCTTCGGGAGAAACACTCATGTGGCGGTCTAACCACCAATCGTTGTCTTTAGTGGCAAACTCAGCGGTTAGTTTGGCATTGATGGCATCCCATTTTGCCCTTAGCTCGTTAATATCCACCTGGTAGTTAATTTTAGTCTCGCTTTCGCCAATAAAGGGCTCCAGCTCCGGGAACTTTTTATCGCCTAAACCTAAAATGGTAAATAAACCATCAGACACGGCCACCAAATGGGCTAACAGGTACAAGCCGCTGTTACGGCCCGGCGCTACTTTGCCGGCGTAGACTTGGTCGGGATATTTATTAAAAAGCTGGGTGATCTGTTGGTTATTGCTTTCCCAAAACTGAATGATCTGTTTTATGGGTTGTGAGATTTCTTTGTTTTCCATAGTACAATATTAGGCACCTTAATGTTAAATGCAAGTAAGTAGCATTTATTTGATACAACGGTGACGAAACAGAATCTATATTACTTTTTAGGCGATACTGCCAGCATATGCCCGATTTCTGTCCCCATACGAACTAAGTTAGCCAGGGTATCTTGTATGGCAGTCGACATATCCGCAGGGCCATTACCGATAGCTTGTAGCACATCGAAATATTTGCGGAGATCTTTATCATCGTCAAGAGGCACTTTACCCGCCACACCAATTACCGGCAAATTGTATCTCTTAGCCATTACAGCAACACCAAACGGACCTTTGCCTTGTAGGGTTTGATTGTCAATGCTCCCCTCGCCTGTTATTACTATATCAGCTTTTTGTAAGGAATGATCAAAGCCGGTAAGTTGCAGGAAATATTCAATGCCATTTACCAATCGGGCATTTAAATAAGCGTGTATGCCTGCAGTCGCGCCGCCTGCCGCGCCGCCATATTTAATTTCGGCGATGTTGACGCCCGTTTGATTGAGGGTAACTGCTGCAAAATTTGAAAGAAAGTCATCTAACAATTTTACCTGCTCGGGCCCCGCTCCTTTCTGCGGACCGAATACTGCCGCCGCTCCGTTTTCGCCTAAAAGCTTATTGTCCACATCGCAAACCACAATTATTTCGCAATCTTTTATCCGGTTGTCCAAACCACTTCTATCAACAGTGGTCATACGCAGCAGTTCTTGGGGGATGGGTTTTAAAACTTTGCTATCAGCATCCAAAAAATTTACACCTAAAGCATTCAGAATTCCGCAGCCACCGTCAACCGTTGCCGAGCCGCCCATGGCCAAAATAATTTTGTTAACGCCTCTGTCCAGCGCTATCTTCATCATTTGCCCGGTGCCGAAAGACGAAGCTTGCATGGGTGCCAACTCATCGGCCTTTAACAAACGTAATCCCGATGCATTGGCCATTTCAACTACCGCGGTTCTGCCGCCATCAATCAAACCAAAAGTGGAGTTAATTGGCCGACCAAGCGGGTCGTTTAGCTCAACATCTACCCAAACGCCATTGCACTTTTTAATGATAAGTTCTGCGGTACCATCACCACCATCTGCTATAGGAAAACACTCCATAGTGCAATCAAGGGGACTGTTTTGCAAGCCTTGTTGTATAGCTTGCGCCACCTCCGTCGCGGTAGCACTATTTTTAAAAGCATTGGGGGCGATGAGGATATGCATAATTACTTACCGGCCACGGCATTTTTGGCAACCTCCACATCAGCAGCTACCTGCGGCGTAAGCTTGGCCCAATGGAACTTCTCATTATAATTTTGCTTCCAGGTTTTGCCGCCGTCTTCCATTAGGTGCGTTAGTGGCATATCATTGTAAATAGGGCGCGTAATGGCTGCCACATTTTTCCAGTAAGCAAGGGCCTTTTCTAAGTGGGCAATTGCTTTCTGCTTGTTATCCTCACCGCCTTTGGTACGGTACAATTGCAATGCAACTCCGCCCCGCATTCGCTCTGCCATGTTAAGGCCCATATTGGCCCAGGTTTTAATATCTGCGACTTCAAACATTAAAGCCGTGTTGGTGCTTGTGTTGATATTCTCAATCAATGCCAATGCTCTTTTGCAATCCATTTCTAACGAATCGGCGATCATTAAGGGAGTAACTAGCTTTTTATCAACCTGTTTGCCGCTGTTTATGGCCTTAACATAATCAGCAATAGATATGGCAGCAGTAGAATCAAGCACCGCCCGTTTTATCTGGTTGTCCACATCAATATAGCGCATATCCTTGTTTCGGCCGAACTGACCCATCATACCTTCGCCATAAAGCGTAAGGTCATAGGTGGAATCAAAAAACTTGCCCGTTGCCAGTAATGTTTTTCCTGCCAATGAAGAGGCCTCTAACAGAGTTTTACCAGCCGCTCCGTATCTGCGTACAAACTCATCGCTAAATACTTTATCGGGCGTATTAGGATCATACAACAATCTGCCCCACATTTTATAATACAGCCACTGGCGTTGAAAAGCGTATTTCCAGTTTACCTTGATGGATGGATTGGTAAAATAATCCTTTGCGGGTATATAACTTTCTGATCCTATAAAATAACCACCCGTGTAGGGCTGACTATTGGCTTTAACATGCTCACGTATAAATTGCGGCACACCCCAGCGCAGGCAAAAAACGTCTTCATTACGAGTGGTCCAGGTAACTTTAAATTTGGCGGGTGGCTTAAAATAGGTATCGTACAGTTTACCACCGTGTACCTTTATCAATTTTGTGGTAGAGAACGGATGCGACCAGTTATACTTCAAATCCGCCCAGATAGGTCCTTTAATAAAAGGCATATCATTCTGTTCCTCAATGGTTTTACGGGTCATAACTTCTGTTTGAATTGAAGTCACACCCAAGGATCCTGTGGTACTTGAGAACGGTATGCGGTGGATCAGCTTTACCGGTCTACCGGCATCGCGCATACCGGCAATATAGGTTTCGGTCATCCAGTCCTCGCGCTGTTCCGGCGTCATGCCGCCCATGCCTTCGCCTAAGGTAAAGCCTATGCCGTCCAGATCAGGATATTCCCGCAGAACCTGTGTAACACATTCACGGGTATATTTTTTTACGATGGCAGAAGTATCGCCATCCACAAAAAAATCATGCTCCAGATTAGGCTTTTTAACCGGATAGTTCTTTGCAAACTCGGGACTAAAGAAAATATTGAACGGCACCAAATAGGTATCAATTCCCCGCTCTTTAGCCATCTTGAAGATCCCCTTAAAAAGCGTTTCCCATTCTTTTAGTTCTTTATCATTTAAAGGCGTTGCCAATGGATAATTTTTTGGCCGGATCATATAAGTGAATGGATGCAGATTCCATAAGCTCAAAGCGTTCAACCGGTTGTCGGCCATCATATCCAAAAAAGCTTCCCAATATTTTATATCGCGACAGGTTTCGTAATGCTGATCAAGCGATAAATGATGTCTGTAAGTATCCCATGGCATATCAAACTTAACCGCCCTAAGCTGCATTTGGGGTGTGCCTTTACTTGCTTTTATTGCCTGAAGTTTAACCCCGTTAGCCAGATCCTCTGCAACCGATAACGCTCCATACACAACACCCGTTCCATCGCCACCGGCAATGCTTATAGTTTTGCCTTGCGGGGTAACGCTATACCCTTCTTTACCCAATTGGCTGTTTAAATTGATGGAAACGGTATATCCACCTGATCCTGTCACATACTTTTTGGCAGTAAGGATTTTTTGTAAACGCCCCGCAGCATAAGTAGCCTGCGGAGAGGCTTTATCAAAAACGAGTTTTACATTTTGAGCAAAGCTGTAGCCAACACTTGCAGTTAAAACTAACGCGCAGATAAACTTCTTCATAAATGATTTGCAGTGTTTGGTAATCGGGTAGTGCAAATTAGGGATAATTTTTAAAAAGTTTGGGCTAACTCTTTAATTGGGTAAAGTCCCTCTTTGATGACGGTAGTCGGTAGTGCGCCGCCGGTTCAAGCGTCAGCAGATATAATCATTCAGGCAAATAATCCCCTAATAAATTCCAGTCCATGCCATTGCCCCAGCCTTGTCCGTGGTCACTGGTGTTTTTAATTTTATAGGCATCCGTAATTACATGGTCATCATAAGCTAAAAGTGACAGGATAGCTCCCGGCCTTAAATGCTCGCTTGCCCAGCTTAACGGCGAGTCGCCATTTGCATCTTTTGCTTTTTTATTAGCACCGTGACTGAGTAAATAAGCAATTGTTTTCTCGTCGGCGTAAGCTGCCGCTCTGTGTAAGGGTGTCTCCCCTTTTGTTCTTACATCACGCATATACGATACCGTCGGCAGGTTAGGAATTGTTTTAGCATTAACATCTGCTCCCTTATCCACGAGTAACTTGATAGTGTAGAAATAGTAAGGTCTCCCGGCTTTTGTGATAGCATAATGCAAACAGGTTTCATTGGTTTTATCTACATAAGCATTTACGTCTGCACCTTGATTGAGTAGAAAGTCGCAAACTTTCCAATGACCAAAGAAAGCGGCATTACCTAAAGCTCCATCCAAATCGATGCTGTCAAGATTACCACCCGCTTCTAAAACAGCTCTCAAAGCCGTAGTGTCGTTATAATAAATAAACAAAGGCAAAAGTCCTTTTTCAGCAAGCAGATCTTTCCAATTAGGTAGTTTTAATAATTCAAAGACAAAATCAGTTCGTCCTTTTTTTATAAAATCGACAATTTTTTGTGCCTGCATTTGTTTGCTTTTTAAAGTAAACCTAATTAAAAGATTTAATATATTGAGTTGGAAGATATATGCCCATCTTATCGACAAGCTTACAAAACAACCCGAAAAGTTAGATTGATCCTCGCTTTCATGGGTTTGTTGGATTTGGCGATGCGATGTTCCCAATGTTCCTGCAAACCTGCTTTCATTAATAAGAATGAACCATGCTCCAGTCTTACGGAATAATGCTCGTTATGGTCAGATTTATTACGAATATCAAAACTGCGCACCTGCCCGAAACTTACCGACGCGATGATCGGGTTTTTGCCTAATACGCTTTCTCTATCGCTGTGCCAGGCTACCGAATCATTGCCATCCCTATAATAATTTAATAATACACTATTAAATTTGATACCCGCTAAAGGTTCAACCAGTGATTTTATATATAATAATTCCGGCGTCCATGGGTTTGGTGTTGAAATAGTACCCGGTACAGAATAATCGGTACCAAAATCGCCGTGCCACGAAGTTAATCTTGGCGTTAAATACTCCTTGTCCCACATTTTTTGGATGCTTTGCTTCCACGGCATTTCATTAATAAACTTTTGCAGCAACTCGTTACTCGTCTGCTCATCAATAAAACCCGCATGATACTCCAATAGCTCTTCCGGTAATCCCTTGCTCTGACCCGCCTCCGCGAAAAAACTCAACTGCTCCATAAAACCTCCATATTATGCTGAATAAACTTGCCCAATTGTTCCTGCTCCACAACCGTTAAATTATCCCCGTCATAGATCCAGTAACCTTGTTCATCAAACAAAATACGCCCTAAAGAGTCGGCTTCAAAAGCCGTATATAAATTGTATACCAAGGCCGCATCGTCGCATTGGGTATCGTGAATAACACTTACTACCTCGTCGGGTCCATTCTTTCGTTTTATCCAGGCATTCATAACACAAATATAAAAACATTTTAAGAAATGCTAAAAATATTAGTATTATTTATACTAGTTGGCCATGCTTATCAAACTATAGGGATATTGATAGATAATTGAGATGGATTGTTTTTTGTATTTTTAGACTGTAGTCTGAAGACTAACTGCATAGTCGTCCGATTTATAAACTTCGGACAGCGGGTTAATAACCAATTTATGCTTACCAATGTTAGCTAAAGTACTTTACAAAATTGCATTACTCGCGCTTTTGCTGCCCGTGCATTTGTTTGCGCAGGTGATTAAGGGCAGGGTTACCGATGAGATAACAGGTAAACCGTTGGAGAATGTTAATGTTTACTTAAATGGCACTTACCAGGGAACAACAACTGATAGCCTGGGAAATTTTATATTAAACAATACTTTAAAAACCAGTGCCGCAATTATTATAAGTTATGTGGGCTATCAAGAGCAAAGAATTAGCGACTATACCAATGAAGCTATAAAAACTGCTTTAAAGCGTAAAGCAATAGCATTAAAAGAAGTAGTTATTGAGCCCGATGATTATATAAGCCGCGCCAGGGCCATGCGGATATTTTTAGACGAATTTATTGGTTATAGCAATTGCGTGATCAATAATCCCGATGATATATATTTTCATTACAATAAAAAGAAAGACCGCCTTATTGCCGGTGCCGATAAGCCTTTGCTGATAAACAATAAAATGCTGGGCTATACGGTTACTTACTTTTTAAATGATTTTAGACGCACGCCCACGCAAACCACTTATAAAGGCAACTACTTTTTTTCAGAGGATACCGCCCGGCTATCAGCTAAAAAAGTTAAACAAATAATGCAGGCAAGGGATAAGGCTTATTATGGTTCGAGAATGCATTTTATACGTGCTTTGTGGGCAAATGAATTAGAAAAAAACAACTTTTCGATATATGCAAAATTGAAGGGTTTTATTAACTACGATCACACCTATACACAATCTGAGCTCAATGCCCTTTCATATAACCGGATAATAGAAAATGTTGAAGGGAAAAAGTTTGTATTACTGGGTAAAGCCGAAGTAGATGAAGCAAAGTTTGACAAGGATGGAGCATATATCATTTACAGCACTGACACGCGAGTCTTTCACTCATTTATGCAGCAGAAAAGTGGAATGGATGGGGTTATTATTGACAGCAATGGCTACCATGATGAGGGCCTGCAGTCGGATGGCACTTTTGGGATAGAACGAGTTGGCGAATTATTACCTTTCGAATTTCAGCCGGCAGCATAACGGATAACATGAAAATAACACTCCGATTGTTATTCCGTCCGCCAGCCTTGCGGCAGGCCTTTTGTTGTGCCGTAGTACCTTAATTACATAGTCAAATTATTCGCTGCATTAAAGGAATTTTACGAATTAGCCCAACAAGCATGTACGAAAATACAATACTTAAAATGCAGGCTATAATATATTTGATAGTTGGGTTAAGTGTTAAATATTCCAGCATAATAGTAACACCAACTACAACTGCAGAATGGAAAATATAAACGCCATATCTATTTTCTCTCATTATTGATAATATAAAATTTGTGAAGTTGAGTTTTTTCTTAAAAAGATGAAGAAAAAAGCCGGAGAAACCAATACACAAAAAGACTTGAGCAAACGAAAGAGAAACAGATTGCCAGCTAAGGCCCATAAATTTATTAACCAGAGACGGATGACTTGTAAGAAGATAAATAATCACACTAAAGTAAGTGGCTGAAATAAGTGAGATAGGAAACCATGTTATTGCCACCTTTCTGGAAAGATCATCAAGCCACTGCTTTCTGTATACTAATAATCCGATTGCATACATGAAAATGTAAGGAGTGATATTGGAAAACTCTATGCCGATAAAATTTTGTCCAAGTGGAAAAAATTGTCGCACTAGTATTGTAATACCACTACATAGAACAATAATCGTCAATATATTTACATGTGTAGGGATATTATTAGATAGACATTTTGAAATAGAAAAATGAGGTTTTATAAATTTCCAATAGCAAATATATACTAACTCAAAAATTATCAACACCATAATAAACCACGCATGAGAGGTATATGGTTTAGCATTCTGTTGTAATACATAACTAAACCACGACAATTGAGTTGTGCTATTATGGATTTCGATATAATATAAAATACTTGGGGCAAGAATAATCATTACAAATAACAACGGTACCACCAGGCGTATTAATCTTGCTTTAATAAATTTGGATACGCCTTTTTTCTCTAATGAATGGATTGTTAAAAAAGCGGAAATGAAAAAGAAAAGGCTCATTGAAAATGATGCCTCGATTCCGGTTAATGCCGAAAGGAAAATTTGAATTGCGCCAGTCAATTTTTCTGATGTAACATAGCACCAGCCGCCCATTGTGCCATAGCCAATACTAACATGATGGAGTACAACCAGAACAGATAAGAATACCATAAGGTTATCTAAATAATAAAGTCGCTTCATTTGCTACATTTAATCTGGCATTATTAATAAAGTCTTGATAGGCAATTTGTATGTATGCGGCACAAAACGGGATTGGCGCAGTTTTACAGTTAGGCACCTTAAAGGTAGGATTGTTACAAGTCTTTTTCAAATTACCTATACCACCCGCCGGTTCAAGTGTCCACGCTTGAACCAATTAATTGCAAGCGTCCACGCTTGCTTGCTATTTAATACCTAAACATTAAATTTATACCATGGCTCGCAATGCTTCAACAGACGAATTATATTTTGTTACCCTCACGGTAACTGACTGGATAGATGTATTTACACGCAGAATTTATAACGATTTTCTTATTGACAATTTATCATGGTGTCAACAAAATAAAAATCTTAATATTTATGCATATGTAATTATGACCAACCATATACACATGGTAGCTAACGTAACTGAGGGGGCATTAGGTGACGTATTGCGGGATTTTAAAACATATACTTCAAAAGAGCTTGTAAAATTGATAAGATCTAATAATACTGAGAGTCGGTCGGACTGGATGTTAAGGGCTTTTGAAAATGCCGGTGTCAAGAACCCGCTCAATAAAAATCATCAATTTTGGCAAAACGGCAATTACCCTGTTTTACTTTATTCGCCTGCGGTAGTAGATCAAAAGATAGATTACATTCATGAGAATCCGGTGAAGGCCGGTTTTGTTGGTTCAGCGCACGAGTTTTGGTATAGCAGCGCAAATCCGGAAAGCCCTTTGAAAGTGATAATGTAAGCGTGGACGCTTACATTGTTGTTAATTCAAGCGTAGACGCTTGAATTGGCGGGTTTGCAACTACAGTACGGTCACCCCGCTGTCCGAAGTTTATAACTTCGGACGACTATGCCTGTAGTTTGCAACTACAATACAACCGTGTGCTCAGCGCCCCTCCTCTCCCCCTTCTCCAACCGCTTAACCATCCTAAACACCGTAGCCAGCGAAACCTTCGTTTGCTCGGCTATGCTACGGAAACTCACACCCTGTTTATGCATTCGCGCCACCATTTCCTCTGTATAGCGCCGCTGATCTTCGGAGTAATGCTGCAGGTGGGCAGCTTCGTTGTCAAAACCCTCCACCTCAAATTGCAGAAAATTGCCAGGCTTTGTTATTCGGCACAGGCATACGTTAGCTGCGCCGTAATATTCGTTGCCGCTGCGTTGCTTTATTTGCTTAATGTAGCGCAGACCGCTGGTAGTTTTACTTTCGCCCAGGGCAAAGGCGCTGTCGGCAAAATTGATCAGCATTTTACTGCCCTGCAGATCGTTGCGGGTAATGGGTTTTGCCGGGTTACGTTTGGGCGTATGCGCCAGCACCAATATCGACAAGTTGTACCTGTTTTTTATGGCCTGCAAATTCCGCATCAGGCTTATGGCACCATCGGCGGCTTGTGTACCACTGCGCAGGCAGGTAATGTTATCCAAAATCAGTGTGCGGGCCTTTGTGGTTATTATAATATTTTCGAGCGCGTTGTTCATATAATCGGCGTAATTTTTAAACTTCTGCATACCCTGCGCGTCGGGGTTAAGCACCACGCGGTAAAAATTAGGGTTAAACGGGTAACGGCCCTGCATGCTGCTGCTGTACCGGCCCTCAAACTGCGCGGCGCTCAATTCAAAATCAAAATACAACACGGGTTCGGCGGGCAACTCCGCGCCTAACACGGGTATGGTTTCGCCGCTGCTCAAGGCGTTGCCAATTTGCACAGCCAGGATAGATTTGCCCACGTTGGTATCGGCAAATAATATGCAGAGCTCTCCCCGGTACCAAAAATCGCCAAACAGCTTATCGGGCGTTCGGGTGTCTGCACCAACGGAAACCCAATCGGCAGCCGGCCTGATAATAAAAGCGTCCTTAGTGTTGGGCGGCGGCGTATAGCACTCCTCGGTTAATTTTTTCTTTTGTTTGGAGGTTAAGGCTCCCCGGGCCATGTCGCGTATCAGCTCTATTTCAGCTGGTCGCGATGGGTAAAGTGCGGCGTATCTATGATCCATAATTTTGTTTTTATGCAAGGTACGAGGCATAGTTTGGATAAATGGTGACACTGTTTTGTCAGTAGTCTGAAAATAGCTGCCAAAAGCGTTTCACCATGAAACGCAAAACGCTCTGTTTTTCAATGCATTGACTAACAATAGATTAACTTAATTTTACAGCTAAGCTTACTGACTTATAAGTAGTTTCATTTTGTTTCACCACGAACTATTAACCAACTGATAACAAGAACTATAGCAAAAAAAAGCGTTTCATGCGTTTCACTATGTTTCATATTTTTGTGAAACGCTGCGTCTTGATTTTTCTACCACTTTGAGGTTTGAACCCACCGCTATTTTTGCTTAATTGCAATATGCAAACAGCTATCAAGCTCACCGGCGTTTTCAAGACCTTTAACCACGGCAAACCTACCCAGGTAGATGCAGTTAAAGATGTTAGTCTGGATATTAAGAGCGGCGAGTTTGTTGTTATTGTAGGATCAAATGGCTCAGGTAAAACAACGCTGCTTAACCTTATCTCGGGCAGCATCTCTCCTACGTCCGGCAGCATCAGTATAGGCAATTCAGACGTTACTAAACTGGCCGATTACGAGCGAAGCAAATGGATAGCAAGGGTTTTTCAAAATCCCCTGAGTGGTACTGCATCTGAGTTAAGCATTTTAGATAATTTTCGCCTGGCAGCCATACGCACCAAGGCAAAAGGCTTAACCATTGGCGTTAATAAGGCTTTTAAAGACCTGGTACGAAGCAAAGTGGCCACACTGGGCATGGGTCTGGAAAACAAGATAGAACAGCCCATGGGTACGCTGTCAGGCGGTCAACGACAAGCCTTAACCCTACTGATGAGCGTTATGGATGAATGCAAAATATTGTTGCTTGATGAGCCGACTGCTGCGCTTGATCCGCGCTCTGCCGAAGTTGTAATGCGCACCGCCGATAAATTGAGTGCCGAGTTTAAATTAACAACCATATTGGTTACCCATAATCTGAAGGATGCCTTTAACTACGGCAACCGCATTATCCAAATGGCCGAAGGGCGGGTAATAAAAGACAATGATCCTGATGCTAAAGCCAGGCTAACCCAAAATGATCTGTTTGATTGGTTTAGCTAACCATCACCCTCAACAGCCTGATAATCAACGTTGCTCTGTCGATAATTTTTCGCTTAATTTGCATAATTAATATTGATTAAACTGAATGTATCTTTTTAGAATATCCTTTATGGCAGCACTTTCCCTTGCTGTCTCTTTATCTTATGCACAATCTGCTACCGATACTGAGTATAATCACCAGGAGCTTTTTGGCCCGATAAACTGGCCGGCACCGGGAGAAACCCGGACTGCAAGCGGCAAGCCCTCTGAACACTACTGGCAAAACCGCGCGGATTACCAGATACGCGCTACGCTTTACGAGGGCCAACAAGATACCACCATCAACGGCGAAACTACCATAAGCTACACTAATAATAGCCCTGATGAACTGGAATATCTTTGGTTACAACTGGATCAAAATTTGTTCAGACCCGATTCCCGCGGCGCCGCTACTACGCCCGTAACCGGTGATCGTTTTGATGTAAAAGGATTTGACCGTGGCGGCATCCGCATAACCTCGGTAAATATTAGCTATAAAGGACAAACCTATTCGGTAAACCCGGTAATTACAGATGCGCGTATGCAGTTGCGCCTTAATAAGGCACTTGGTGCCAAAGGCGATAAAATACAGATAAAGGTGGATTATAACTTTTCCATCCCCCTATATGGAGCGGATCGCATGGGTCGTAAAAAATTCAACCAAGGCTATGTTTACGAAATAGCGCAATGGTATCCCCGTATGTGCGTATATGATGACGTTGAAGGATGGAATACGCTTCCATACATGGGTCTAGGTGAGTTTTACTGCGAATATGGCGATTTTGACTATTACATTACAGCACCCGGCGATATGATAGTAGTGGGCTCCGGTGATCTGCAAAACGCCACCGAAGTACTTACCCCGCTTCAATTAAAACGCCTTACCGAAGCTAAGAACAGCGACAAGACTGTAATGCTGATAACAGAAAGGGAAGTTGGTGATCGCTCTACCCGTTTGGGTAAAGAAACCCTTACCTGGCACTTTAAAATGGAAAACAGCCGCGATGTTGCCTGGGCATCATCAAAAGCATTTATCTGGGATGCCGCCAGGGTAAATCTTCCCTCGGGGCGTAAAGCTATTGCCATGTCGGCCTATCCAAAAGAAAGCGCAGGGAATGATGCCTGGAGCCGCTCAACCGAATATCTGAAAAACAGTATGGAGATCTATTCCAAAAAATATTTTGAATACCCGTGGAATTCAGCGGTGAACGTATCGGGTGTTGCTTTGGGAATGGAATATCCCGGCATTATATTTTGCTTAAGCAACTATAAAAATGGCAAATTATGGGGTGATGTTACCCATGAGATAGGCCACAACTGGTTCCCAATGATTGTGGGCTCAAATGAGCGTAAGTACATGTGGCAGGATGAGGGTTTTAATACCTTTATCAATGATTTTGCTGCAAAGGAATTTAATAATGGGGAATATTTCGATTCTAAAGAGTTGGATGCACAGAGTATTTTGCAACAGTATAAAGGTAGCAAAGACCCGTTAATGACTCCTCCCGAAGCAATTGGCCTGAATGACTATAGTCAATATTACATTAAAACCGCGCTGGGCCTAAAAATACTGCGAAACGTAGTGCTCGGTACCGACAGGTTTGATTATGCCTTTAATCAATACATAAAAACCTGGGCAATGAAACATCCTACGCCATATGATTTCTTCAGAGCGATGAATAACGCCGCCGGCGAAGACCTTAATTGGTTTTGGAAAGAGTGGTTCTTTACTACATGGAAATTAGATCAGGCAATTGAGAGCGTTAAATACGAAGATGATGATTCAACAAAGGGCGCATTGATAACTGTTATCAATAAAGGAAAAATGGCGATGCCTGTGGATTTGAAAATCACCCTTATCAACGGCAGATCCGAAACTATACAGCTACCTGTAAACGTTTGGCAGAGAGGTGGCGTGTGGACTTTTAAATTTCCATCAAAGCTACCCGTAAAAAGCATACTTATTGACCCCAACGGCGAACTGCCGGATGTAGATTTGCGAAACAACGAATGGAAGGCGAATTAACCTATGCATGGGCTAATCACGATTGACGGGCAGTTCAAAGTAAAAAGTTGACCCTTTGTCAATTTCGCTTTCAACCCAAATTTTTCCCTTATGGCGGGTTACAATCTCGTGGGTTATATATAATCCAATTCCGAGGCCAGACATATGCGAGGCAAGGTTCTCTACGCGGTAAAACCTCGAAAAGATCCTTTCATGCTGGTCTTTAGAAATACCGATACCAAAGTCCTGCACAGATATTTGGACGTTGTTATTAAATCTGCGAACTGTTATAATTACTTCGTTAGCTTTGGGCGAGTATTTAATAGCATTGGTTACTAAATTGATAACTACCTGCTCCAAACGCTGTTGATCCGCATGCAAGATAATAGGCTCTCCGACACCATTAAGCATAATATTATGACTGGTATTATTTTGCTGTAGCATTTCAGTAACATCTTTCAGTACCTCTACAATATCAAAATCTGTGTAGGAAAAAGGTAATTTTCCCGTCTGGATCTTTGATACATCCAACAGGTCAGAGATCAACACCGTGAGTTTCCCCACCTGTTGTAACGCTTTTTTTAATATTGCTTTGCTCCGATTTTCCTCTGAAAAACTCCTTTCCAGTATTTGCAAGTAGCCGTTTATGCTGGTAAGTGGTGTCTTCAACTCGTGGCTCGCCATGCCGATAAATTCGTCTTTTTTGGCATTAAGAACCTTGATTTCTTCATATAGTTTGGCGTTGTCCAGGGCCACAGAAGCCTGGGCAGCCACGCCTGCAATTAGCTGTTCATGCTCCTTTTTGAAGACACCGGGTTCGGGATGGCCAAAAAACAGCCCTCCTATTACTTCGCCTGATTTAGCAACGACAGGCACTGCTAAATAGCTTACTACAGGCAAATGTCCTTCAGGCATTCCGTAGTGTGGCGCATTTTTTCCGTAACGCGGGTCTTTGGTAATATCGTCTACCCTTACAATGCCTACACCACCAAAAGTATGTTGAAAAACATCGGTATTACGTGGCATCCCCAATTTTTCAAAGGCCTCACGCGGTGCCCCGGACAATGTGAACAACATATAAGATTCACCATTCTCGTCTGTTTTATTATGGAAAAAAGCGCCAAAAGCGGCCCCCGTTAACTGCGTTGTGGCATCGGTTACTTTCTGCAGTATGCTTTTTACATCAAGGTCGGCTGATATGGTTAGTCCAATAGAATCCAACACCTCAAGGCGCTCAGCATAACTTTGTAGTTTGGCTTCGGCTTCTTTTTGCAAACTTATATCGCGGGCTATTTTAGATGCGCCGATAACCTTGCCATTTTCATCTTTTATTGGCGACACCGTTAGCGAAATTGGTATTTCCTCGCCTGACTTCCTTCTCCTTATTGTTTCAAAGTGATCTGCCCGTTCCCGGCTTTTCACCTTGTTAATAATAACATATTCCTCTTGTATCCTGTCTTCCGGTATTATAAGCGATATGTGCCTTCCAACCGCTTCTGCCGAAGTATAACCAAACATTTTCTCGGCAGCCTGATTCCAACTTGTTATGATACCGTCTAAGGTTTTACTAACAATCGCGTCTTCTGACGACTCAATTATCGCAGCTAACCACGCCTCCTTTTCGTCATCCTCCTTTTGCTCGGTTATATCCATTAATATCCCTGAATACTCAGAGAGCTCACCCTTACTATTATAGAATAGCTTACCCGTAGCACGCACCCACTTCTGTTCTCCGGTAAGCAAGTTGGTAAAAGGATATTCAATATCACTTGGCTGGCGCTTTTCAATTGCACTTTTCAATACATCAGCAACAGCTTGCTTATATTCAGGGTGAATAATTCCTATTATTTTCTCAATGCTAACATGATCATCGGCCGGAAAGCCATAGATCTCTGTGATATAATTTGAAAGGCTTACTTCTAATGTAACAGGGTCAACGCTCCAGGTACCCATTTTTCCTGCTTCAATAGCCTGTTGTAACTTGGAGTTAGTCGAACTAAGCTGAGTCACATAGTTTTGCAGATCTTTTTGTGTATCGGCTAACTCCCGGTTAATTTCTTCAAGTTTGTTATTAGCTGAGCTTAATTGAACATTGGCATCACCCTGCTCCTTCGTTAAAGCTTTTTGTTGCTTAAGCCCGGTATTAGCCTCCGTAAGCTCATCAAATGCACTTAAATGGCCTGAAATCAGATCCGCAAACAATTTAAACATACCCAATGTAGTAGGGTTGCTAATGTTTGCTGGCTTAGTGTCTATGGCGCACAGGGTTCCAAAGAAACTACCGTTTTTACGGTATATGGGAACGGAGATATAACTTTTTAAGCCATATAGCGCGGGTGTATGGTGTAGGCAATATTTCTCGTCTTCATCAGTGTTATTAAAAACTACCAATTCGCCGGTTTGGCGTATTTCATTACAGATGGTAGACTTCAAATCCAGTTCGCCACCTGGTTTTAAGCCAAAGTTAATTTCGTCGCGTACTGCGCAGGCCACCCATTTGTCTTCGGTTACTCGGGCGACGGCAGAAAAACCCATCCCTGTTGTGTTGCAGATCACTTCAAGCAAAGTACCGATCATCGGGATATCACCAACGGTTATCACATCAGCCTTTATTGAATCTTCGCTTGTAATATTAGAGGAGTGTTCGGTCACTTAATTGGTTTGCTCTTAATAAAATAATAAAAATTATAGCGGCACTTGTCGTTTAACGAAATACTATCAGTCCATATAATTGTTCCATGCAACAACAATATGACGTGATAATGGTTTTAATAACAGGAGTTTTTGATCTGCTAATGGAAAAATTTGAAATATCAATTAAAACCTCAAAAGGGCCCCGTCACTTTGAAATTAAGGACTATATGCACCATAATGGGGAAAGTTGTAAATATGAAGTATTTGAGAACGGTCAGTTTATCGGCAGTTTTGAACCGGATGTCCATCGCCATCTACATATATGCAAGGATGCCGGCGTGCTTGAATCCGACATATTGCATAGCATAGCAGAGCAATTGGAGCGGTATAATATCTAGTTTGACACCTGCCTTAATTGTTTCAAAAACAGGCATTGTGTTTTTTAAGTTTAAGTATTTTTATTATTTTTAGTAATCCTTTCACTTCTAAACATTTACCGTCATGCCGAACCACCTTTCTCCCTTGGGCATCATTCACACCGCAATCAGCATTTTAGCTCTATTTGTAGCATTTTATTGTCTTTTTAAAGATGGGCGCATCCTACCATCTAGCGATCGTGGAAAAATGTACATAGTACTTACCACTGTAACGTGTTTAACCGGTTTCCCTATAATGAAAACTGGCCAATTTACCCAAGCACACGGCTTGGGCATTCTTGTTTTGGTTTTATTGCCATTGGGTATGTATGCAAATTACATAAAGGTTTTTGGGAAGTCCGGCCAATATTTTCAGGTGGCGATTATGTCTACTACGCTATTTTTGTCATTCGTTCCAGCTATTGTTGAAACATTAACCCGCCTACCAATAAGCCATCCTATAGCTGCAAGTCCTGACGATGTAATTATAAAGACAGGTCTGCTCACTTTATTTTTATTATTTATTTTAGGAGTGGTCTATCAATTTAAAAAAATACGATTAAGTAAAATATCTGTAACACCTGCTGAGACTATTATATAAAGTAAATTACTAAATCTTACCTTTTATCTATCTTATGAAAACCAGTTTCGTATCGGTTCTTTTTGGAATTTTACTAAGAGGTGCCGGAGTCGCCTACAGCCAAAGTGCACCCGCTCCTGCTGTTGATGCAGCTTTAAAGTTTCAACGCCAAAAAATTGACAGTCTGGACAATCAATTATTAAAAATAATTGGCTTAAGGGAGCAAATAGTGAAAGAGGTAGGGATATACAAAGCAAAAAACAACGTTCCTGCTTTACAGGCAGCTCGCTTTCAGCAGATATTGGAGAAAAACATTGCGCTTGGCAAGCAAATGGGCCTGTCGGCAGAATTTGTTACCGAGTTGATGAATGCTATCCACAAAGAAAGTTTGCGCATTGAGGAGGAAGTAAAGGCACATAATTAAGCGTTATTATCTGTTCGGTGCTTTCGTTTCGCAAAAAAATTGAGATAAACCGACGCTATTAGGGCGATAGCAAAGCATACGGCAATTAAAATATCGATAAACTGCGTATTCGCATCGGTACCGGTTAATTTGTCGGCCCAGTATTTAATAAAAGAATTGGGCAGATTACGTTCGCCCAATTTTTCCTTAACCTGCCACTGCCAATCTGTAATTGGGCAATAGCCTATGCCGTACCAAATTCCGAGAATAAACCAGCATGAAGCTGTGATCATTATAACTACAAAATTCGCCATGCGGGTTTTTTTCCATATCCACCCCAAAAGGTTGAAGCCAATAATTATAGCGTGGCAGATGGTTAGGAAAATATCAAGCAAATGCAAGGTAGTCATGGTCGGAATTTGATTGCATAAAGATAGTTGTTGTCCCTAATTCATCAATATAAAGTTAAAACGGCAAAATTGCTAAATGTAAGCGGCAGACCCGATTTTTATTTGATGAATTTGATTCAAAATAAAAACTGAGTTTTCCATCAGAGATGTTTTTATTTGTATTAGAAACTTTTTAGTTCACAACATCACCATGCTTAAAGTAAGCGAATTATACATCTATCCCATAAAATCATTAGGAGGCATAAAAGTGAACCACGCCGAAGTGACGGACCGTGGCTTTAAGAATGACCGCCGCTGGATGCTCATCGACGAAAATAACCGTTTTATTTCGCAGCGCGAAGTTGCAAAAATGGCTTTATTAAAGCCGAAAATTGAGGATGATGGTATTAGGGTTATATTTAATGACACTTCACTTAAAGTTAGATATTCTACTGAAAAAAAGGAACTTATAAAAGTAGCTATTTGGGACGATGAATGCCTGGCGCAATTGGTAAACGAAGATGCAGATAGATGGTTCACCGATATTTTGGGCATAAATTGCCGGTTGGTTTACATGCCTGACGAGGCATTGAGACCTACCGACGCACGCTACGCTCCTGACGGATCCGTCACATCATTTGCTGACGCTTATCCATTTTTACTGATCGGCCAGGCATCGCTTGATGATCTTAATAGTCGTTTAGATGTCGATTTGCCAATGGACAGATTCAGGCCGAACATTGTAATAACCGGGGGGCAACCCTATGAAGAGGACACTATGGACGAAGTCACAATCAACGGTATAAGTTTTTTTGGTGTTAAGCTGTGTGCACGTTGTAATATACCTACCATCGATCAGCAAACAGCCAAAGCAGGAAAAGAGCCTTCAAAAACCATGGCCCGATATCGGTTAAAGAATAAAAAGATATATTTTGGTCAGAATTTAATTCACTTAGGAAACGGTTTTATTTCTGTTGGCGATGAAATAAATGTTTTATCGCGGCACACAGAAGAACGCTTTATTATTTAAGAACCATGAAACCACTTATAACAATTGAATATTGCCCAAAATGTCGCTGGCTGTTACGGGCTGCTTATATGGCCCAGGAACTGTTAACAACCTTTGAGGATGACTTGCAAGGTATCACTTTGACACCCAGCGAAGTATCCGGAAGATATACTATAAGTATAAATAATACAGTTCTCTTCGATAGAAAGCGGGAAGGAAGATTTCCGGAGATAAAAGAATTAAAGCAGTTGGTACGCGATATAGTGCACCCTGGGAAAAGTTTAGGGCACTCAGACAATCAGCCCGACAAAGTATAGTAAATAGGTATTTTTTATTGATTTACAATTCTTTACTATATTTGTCTTCATTAACTGTAAAAAATGCTATCTAAAAAGACGAAATATGCCATTAAGGCATTAATTATTCTTGGGAAAAATATGGATCAGCCCCCAATGCAGATCTCAAAGATAGCAGAGCTTGAAAAGATCCCTAAGAAATTTTTGGAGCAGATACTACTTGATATGCGCAACGCCGGCTTTTTATACAGCAAAAAAGGTGCTGGCGGCGGCTATGCATTAAACAAAGATCCAAAAGATATTTACCTTGTCAGCATTATGCGCATTACCGATGGCCCTATCGCCATGGTGCCCTGTGCCAGCCTTAATTTCTATCACCGGTGCGACGAATGCCACCAGGAAACAAGCTGCGGTATACGTGATGTTTTTATAGAAGTTAGAGACGCTACACTTAAAATACTTACCGAGACCAGCATAGCTGACGTGATTGCCCGGGAAGGTCATCTTATAATTTAAATCTCATTTTTAAGTAACAAGGCTAAGTTTTTTAACGTAAATTCTACTACTTCCGTATAGTATGTATATCTTTGGGTAATAAATAAAGCGACAGAACTGCTGGTTTATTAACCGATAAAAAGCTATATTTCGGTTACAAGGATAGATAATATGCCTCTTGTTAATTTATTGCAGAGGTTTTTTTGAATACATAAATTTATAACGCCATATGCAAAGCTTCAGAACAGAACTGGAGAATCCGATTGTTGAGAAGGATATAATCGACCTTGAAAAGAAGATACGTGCTTTTAGGGAAGGTAAAATACACGATGAAAAGTTCAGGAGCCTGCGCCTGGCCCGTGGTGTTTACGGCCAGCGCCAACCCGGCGTACAAATGGTGCGTATTAAACTACCATTCGGAAAAGTAACCTTTAAACAGTTGCTACGCATAGCTGATGTATCTGATGAGTACGCAAGCAAAAATTTGCACTTAACCACCCGTCAGGATATACAAATACACTATGTGAGCTTAGACAGAACGCCTCAGCTTTGGGCTGATCTGGAAAGAGATGATGTTACCTTACGCGAAGCATGCGGTAATACTGTACGTAACGTTACCGCCTCTCCTACAGCGGGGATAGATCCAAAAGAGCTTTTTGACGTATCGCCTTACGCTCAAGGGGTTTTTGAATATTTACTGCGTAACCCTGTAAACCAGGATATGCCGCGTAAATTCAAGATCGCTTTTTCAGCTTCTGAGGAAGATACAGCATTTTCATTCGCTCATGATCTTGGTTTCATCCCAAAGGTAAACAGCAACGGCGAACGTGGTTTTAAAGTAATGCTAGGCGGTGGCTTAGGCGCCCAACCCATTCTAGCATTTATTGTTGATGAGTTTTTACCCGAAGATCAGCTGGTTCCATATATAGAATCAACCCTGCGTGTATTTGACCGCTATGGCGAACGTACCAACCGTAACAAGGCCAGGTTTAAATATGTTATACAAAAGCTTGGCATCGACGAGGTTTTAGAGCTAATCAAATTAGAGCGTATCGCCAACAAGGTAAAATCATATAAAATAGACACCAATAACGTACCTGTACCTGCTTTGCCGCAGGCAATTGAATTTGGCGATGTAGTTATAAGCAATCCGCTGGGTTATGAGCAATGGCTGGCAACCAACATATTTCAACAAAAGCAAGAAGGTTTTTATGGGGTGTTTATAAAGGTACTTACCGGCGATATTCCAACAGAGCAGGCACGTAAATTGGTGGCTTTATTACAGCCGTTAGCCGGAGATGAAATACGCATCACCGCAAACCAAGGTTTGCTGTTAAAGTATGTACGTAAGGAAGCATTCCCTACTTTATATAATGGCTTAGCCGAATTAGGATTGGCTGCACCTGGCTTTGATAGCGTTGCTGACGTTACTACCTGCCCAGGGACTGACACTTGTAATTTAGGTATATCAAACAGTATGACGTTTGCGCGTGTATTGGAAGATTTGATCTACAATGAATATGAGGACCTGATCTATAATCGCGATATAAAAATAAAAATAAGCGGTTGCATGAATTCATGCGGTCAGCATAGCATGGCACATATCGGTTTCCATGGCAGCTCATTAAAGGCGGGGCCTAAAGTATTACCATCAATGCAGGTTATGCTGGGTGGCGGTGTTGTTGGCGATGGCGTTGGCCGTGCCGGCGATAGGGTTATAAAAATTCCTGCCAAACGTGCTACCAATGTTTTAAGAATGTTGTTGGACGACTATAAAACCAACTCAATTGAGGATGAGGTTTTCCATAACTATTATGACAGGCAGGGTAAAGACTATTTTTACCAGATGTTAAAGCCATT